>DKTZ01000004.1 GCA_002490425.1 Ruminococcaceae bacterium UBA7217 | reverse complement strand
GAGATATAAATAGCTTTTGATTTAACATGCATATATTTTTTAAGATGTATTGTTAATTTTTTATCACAATTATATGTTTTTATAAACCTATTTATTGTTTTATGTTTATTTTTACCTTAATTCCCATTTTATATTGCAAAAATGTGCTAAAAGTGGGAATGACATTTCGCACTTGGGTGCGCTGAAACAGTTTTGCATAGTTTTTCTATGATAAAAAAATTACAAAGAAGGAGACGAAAAAAATGCAAAAAAACAGAAAGCTTATAAGTGTGCTTTTGGCTATGGTAATGATGCTGTCTGTAATTTCAGCAGGACTTGTTGCCGCGGCACAGGAGGCTAAAGCTACAAAAGACGCTGTTGTTACTGCGCTTGAGAAAAAAATCAATGATTTTGAAGGCAATGCAGAAGACAACAAAGCCGGCTATGACGCTATGATTGCTGATTTTCAGAAGCTTACGGGTGAACAAAAAGACAGCATAGATGTTTTGGCACTTGATAAGCTTACGCATCTTATGTATGTTTATGAGAAATCAGTGGCTGAAGGGAGCTTGTCGGTAAAGGCTCAGACAGCTGCTAAAAAAGTAGTTGAAACTCTTGATTCACCTGCTTTAAATGCAGCGCAAAAGGCTGTTGATGACGGTATAATGAAAACCTCAGGAAACAAAATTGACGAGTTAGTAGAGATTTATAAGGCTCTTCCCAATGATTTGGCAAGAATAATGACAGGAACAGCTTATTCAACCTACGGCTTGTTCTATTATCCTGTTTCAGACGGCAGAGGAAATAACGCTTTTTACAATGTTGTAAACAGAATTTACACACAGATGAAGAAGGATAAGCCTTACAGCGGTCCCTCAAGACCCTCTTCTTTTGATAAAACAAAATATCCCGGCGGCTCTAAAGACCCGGCATATATTTCGGATTACCGTGAATATACACTGAAAAACTACAGCTGGGAAATCGAGCTTGTAAAAGAATCGGTTAAAAAGTTTGCAGCCGATACGGGCATTTCCAAGTATGCCGATATAATTACTTTTGCTGAAAAGGCAACTGCTGCATTAGATGATTTTTATGCCACAAAATCGCTTGACAAAGCAAAGACAGCGGTTGCGTATTATAACACCTTTGACCTTGACACACAGACCGCTGTTCAGAAACTGTCTTTAAGAGGTTATGTTACTTTTGCAGACAAGGACGAAACATCTACTTCAGCTACTTACTGTAATGTATCTGACTTGTTTGAAAAGGTTGACACAATCGCTAAGTATGAAACTGTGGCTGAATTTGAAAAGTACATTGCAACTGTTAAAGAGCCTTACACAGTTAAAGTTGCATTAGAGGCAGTTGAGAAATATCAGACAGTGCCTAAGAGTTTGCGCTCAGAGCTTTCCGACCAAGCAAAGCAGAAGATTGACGCGCTTACCTATATTACTTTAACTGAGAATCCTTCTCAGGAAAAACCCGACATAAGCGGTTATAAAAAGACAAATATAACATATCCTGACGGCATAACGAAGGAACAGACTCTCGAAGCTCTTCCGAAAATGAACGCAAAGGTTAATGAGATTGTAAATGCTTTGGCAGGTTCAAATTTAAAGACTCTCATTACTGACGGTGTTTACACAAACGCAGCGATTGCGGCTGTTCAAAAGAAAATCGGTCCGATGCTCGGTACTCTCGGCATTGACGGTAATGTTAACCCCTCAGGCTTGCTTCCTTATATTGCAACGAAAAATGGAGACGGCAAGTGGATTTCAAACTATTCGCCGAAATGGGACGGCGCTGTTGTCGCTCTTGAAAAGGTTGCAAACGATACAGACAACTGGGAAGATGTTGTTTATAAGAACGGCGACTGGTTCACAGACGGTGACAGACAGGGCTTTGCAGACGCTTTCGGCGTTATCCTTATGGAAGCTTACAACCTTAAGAAGATTGTAAATGTAGGTTCAATGCTTTTTAATTCTCTTCAGTTTGAAAATAAGTACAATTTTGCAAGCGCTACATACGAAACAGGTTCTTATGAAAACATTGTACACATTTTTGAAGCTATCGGAATTCCTTGCAGAGATTCTGTAACATATACAGAAAACTTTAATTTGCAGACCAACGATACGGACAGAATGATTGCGCGTATTTCACCCATTGTATCTGATTTATTCGCATTTGTTGAGCAGTTTGCGGAAACTCCCGTTACTACTCTTACAGAGATTCTTCCTAACGTTGCTTATGCGCTCAATGAGGGAATTATTGATGAAAATATTCACACAATTATTGACAGAATCGGTGGCTTGCTCGGCATTGCAGGCGTAACTCTTCCGACTCTTGATTTCACAGCTGAAGGAATATTCAATACGCTCGGCGGTCTTGGCATTGAGGGTATCACTTATGAAGAAACCACTAATTCAGCAGGTCAGCCTGTTGAGGCAAACAACGGTATTCTTACTGTAACAATTACCCTTAGTGACGGTTCACCTGCAACTCTTAAAATCAATGAAAAAGATTTCCTTGAATATTTAGACGAGGTTGAAGGCTGCGGTGAAATGGTTGCGGCTGATAGCATCTGCGTAAACAATGCTTACAAGCCAAACATTGTTTCAGATAAGGCAGACACATTTGTTACAACAGTTCGTTTCATTTATGACGATGTTCTTTTGACAAATAAGGATACATTAAAGGAAATTATCAATGTTGCTAATGAAACTGTCGGTACAATCATTGGACCTGTTATTGACGTAATGGCAAAATATTTGCCGGCAGATTCTGTTATTGTAGCTCTTGTAAATGTTGCAAATCCGCAGGTTCCGGATGTTAACATCGGCGGCGGTGAAGGTGAAGAAGGCGGTATTGCCGGATTTATTAAGAAACTTATTGATTTGATTATGGGTATCTTCAATCCTACTGACGATCCCGATAATCCCAACAATCCGGATAATCCTTTCATTCCGAATACAACCGCAGGCAAAATAATTGCTCCTATCGCTGTTATTGCCGTTCTCGGCGGAATCGGTGCAGGCGCAGTAGCTTGTGTCAACAAGTTTAAGAAGGATGACGAAGAATAATTCGATAATTTTTTCTCCTGATTAAATATAATCAAAAAAATCCCACTGATTTTCAGTGGGATTTTTTTATGTTAATTTTAATTTGATATTACAAAATCGGTCTTGCTTCAAGTCTGTAAATAGGCATACCCTGTGCCGCAAATTTTTGCTCGTATTCGGTTACAATGTTTCCATCAAAATCGCTTTTATGCAAATCAAGCGAAATGTTATAAAGCGCAAATCCGTTTTGCGAAAAGCTTTCAAGTGAAAATTCAAATAAGCCTTGATTGTCAGTTTTTTGTGCAATGAAACCGTCATTGTGTAAAAGAGCTTTATATATTTCCAAGAAGTTTTTATGTGTCAGGCGGTGCTTTTCATAAGTCTTTTTTGGAAAGGGCGTGCTGAAATTAAGGTAAATTTCGCTGATGCTTTGAGGTTTTATAAATATGGGGAGATATTCTGCTTTCATCTCCAAAAATCGGATATTAGAAAGCTCCATACTCTGCGCTTTTTCGCAAGCCTTTACAAGAACTCCTGCTTCGCACTCAACGGCAATTATGTTTTTGTCAGGATTCTTCTCGGCATAGGTGCAGGCAAACTGTCCCTTTCCACACCCGATTTCAAGAACAAGGGGATTTTGGTTGCCGAAAATCTCTTCAAAATCGAAATAGTTACGGTAGTCCTTTATTTCATTAAGCTTAAATGTAGGAAGTGTATAAGGTAGGCGAAGCTCGCTGCAGTTTTCACGCCGTTTTTCAAGATTTTTTGTTTTACGTAATCTCACTTAAATCACCGAAAAAATAATATCATATTTTACTGTAAAGTGCAACGGGTTAATTTACTTAAACAGACTTATTGTTCCGTAACCGATGCCTGTTTTACCTCCTGAGAGAATATACGCTTTAGTACGTCTTTGTAAATCAGTGGTTTCGGGAAAATCCGTTATATCCTCTACGGATTTTATATCTTTTCCCCAAAGGCGTTTAACAATTTCAAAATTGTTGTGTTTTGTTCTGACAACCGTGTCAAACAGCTCTGAAAATTTAACGATATTCTTGCTTTTATCCATAAATAAAGCATTGTTCGGGTCAAGGAGCCATGATTCGCACACAAAGCCGTCAAATTTGTATTCGGGAAAATACTTTCCAAAAAATTCTTTAGCCGTATTTATGCTGCCTTTGCATTTGTAAAGTTCCAGCGGCTCGCCCTCGGGAATGTGAATATTCAAAACAGGGCGGTGATTTTTTACTGTCATTTGCGAAAGTTTAAAAAACGGCACGCCCGAAACTAAATAATTGGTTTTGAAAAACTGATACTGCATTCTGCCGACCTTAAACAGTTCAAATTTAAAGTGATTGTAAAGCCAGCCGATGTTTTTTAAGCCGTCCACATTTTCTTCACGCTTAAGCGTGTTTACCCATACCGTAATATCTGACATTGTGTCATAAAAAATTTCGTCGGGAATATTTTTTTCACGGTATTTTTCGTAAACTCTCTGTGCAAGTATCAGCGAAGCGGCGAGAAGCAGAGGAGCATATTCTTTCGGAGATTTATTATATTCCGCAGAACAAAAATAACAGCCCTTTGACAGTATTTTATCAGCTAAAATCCTCGCCCTGCCTGACTTGATGTGCGGCAGAGCAAGAGCGTAAACACTGTCATTAAGCTGTATTTCTTTTACTAAATTATCTAAAAATAAATTCATTTTTCTTTTCTCAGCATTGTTCCCGCAGGGAAACTTAAATCGCTTTTAATTTTAAACTGCATCATCGGGTGGGGGAGTGAGTCAAGCTCATTTCCGTCAAGGTCAAAAAGTTCTTCTGCCTTGAAAAAAACGGGAGCTTTGTGCGGCTCTAACGCATCAAGCCTTTCGCCTCTGTAAAATTTATTTCTCTGTTCAGCGAAAATATAGCCGTCCTCGCATTTCGTAACGACCGCCGCAATGTCGCAGTGGCGAATATAACCGCCCTCAAACGAAACCTGTGCATTAACATTCGGCGCATCAAAATAAAACCCTGTGCAGTAGTCACGGTAGCTGACTTTATAGCACTCGTCGGTTATCCACTGAGAGGGTTTGAAATCAGGAGACGGATTTTGCATATATTCGTCTACTGCGGCCTTGTAAGCGTTGGTAATAACCGCAGCATAGTAGGCGGATTTTGCTCTGCCCTCAATTTTAAAGCTGTTTATTCCTGCCGAGATAAGCTCGGGAATATGCTCAATCATACACATATCCTTTGAATTTAATATGTATGTGCCGTTTTCCGTATCGTCAATGGGAAAATACATTCCGTCACGCTTTTTCTCCATAATTGCGTATTCCCAACGGCAGGGTTGAGCACACTCGCCCCTATTTGCATCCCTGTTTAACAGGTAGTTTGACAAAAGGCATCTGCCTGAAAACGAAACGCACATTGCTCCATGAACGAAACACTCAATTTCGAGCTCCTTCGGAATCTTCGCACGGATTTCTGCTATTTCATTAAGTGACAGTTCCCTTGCAGTTACAATTCTTGACGCGCCCATATTGTAAAATTCGTTTGCCGTAACGTAATTCACAATGCCCGCCTGTGTTGAAATGTGAACGGGAACACGTGGAGCATATTTTTTACAAAGAGAGAGTACGCCGATGTCCGCAACAATAAATCCGTCAACTCCCGCTTCGTCCCACTGTTCAAGGTAAGAGGGTAAAAGCGAAATTTCGTTATTTCTCGGTAAAGTGTTTACAGTAAGGTACACCTTAACATTCTTACCGTGGCATTTTTCAACCGTTTGCGAAAGCTCATCTGTTCTGAAATTTTGCGGAGCGGCACGCATTGTGAATGCGTCTGCGCCGAGGTACACTGCGTCTGCACCGAACATTAAGGCGGCGTCGAGCCGTTCTTTGTCGCCCGCAGGCGCTAATATTTCAGGTTTAATCATACATTCTCCTTACTGTTGTGCATTAACCTGTGCAATTTTTCTGAGGTTTGCATCGTGCTGTTCCTGTGTCTCAGCCAAATAAATATCTTGATTCTTGTCATGTGCAAAGAAATAGTAATTATTCATTTCGGGATTCAGTGCCGCTTCAATTGCCGCAGTACCCGGGTTACAGATTGCGCCGACGGGCAAGCCCTCACACTCGTAGGTGTTGTAATTGCAGATATATTTATTAAGCTCGGATTTTGACATAACTCTTGCCGAAATAGTGTTTGTAACATAATCCCTTGTAGAGTCGCACTGAAGAAGAGGATAAAGTCCTGATTTATTTAAACGGTTGTGAAGAACTGATGAAACCTGCGTAAATTGTTTTGCATTTGCTCCTTCTTTTTCAATTACAGATGCAAGACTGATTATGTCACTCACCGACATTCCAAGCTCTTCAGCCTTCTTAGCATATTCTTCAGTCCACTGCTGCTTGAATGCGTTAAGAAATGTTCTGACAACTGTTGCAGGGTCGGCACCTTGTTCAAATTCATATGTTGCCGGGAAGAAGAAGCCTTCGAGAACATGGTAGCAGTCATCTGCCGCTTCCGCACCCGGAATAAAGTCATACTCTTTGCTGAAATCAACCTCATCTATTGTTTTGTAAAGGGCGGAGGCAGTGCAAACATCATTCTTTTCGAGCCGTTCAAAAATTTGGTCAATAGTATAGCCTTCGGGAATGGTAATACTTATAATTGCACCTCGTGTACTGCTTGTTTTAAAGCGTTTAATCATTTTTTCAATGCCCATATTTTCAGTAAAATAATAGACGCCGGGGAGGTAATTATCGTCGTTATATCCCATTGCTTTAATGAAAACCGTACAGAACAGTTTATTTTTGATAAGACCTTTGTCTTTTAATACGGAAACAGCTGTTTTAGTATCTGCATTATTAGGCAGCACAACCTCAATTGAAGTTTCATTATTTCTGCCGATAGCAAGAACATCGTTTACGCAGCTGATAAGGAAAACCGATATGACAACTGATATTACAAGGCAAACTGCAAGACCGATAAATATTGATTTATTAACCTTGAATGCGTTAATAATCGCTTCCTTTTTATTTGCCGCTTTTGCTGAATGGGCCGTTTTGTTTTTTCCCCGTCTTTTTGTACCTGTCGGGTTTTGATTGGAATTAACTTTTTCAATAACGGGAGCCTTTGATGCAATTTTTCTCTTATTAAATTCCATCGTATCGCCGTTTTTATTTGCAGAGGCAGGCTTTGATGTTTTTTCGCTTAAATTCATTTCTTCATCAAAGCTTTTTATTTGTCTAAGGTCAATTGAATGCCGACTGCCCGAAAAAGCATCGCGGGAGGGCTTTTCCGGAGGGGCCTTTCGCAAAGGAGCAGGGGGATTTTGCGGAGCAGTCCTTTTCGGTGTTTCGATTACAGCTCTTTTCGGAGTTTGCGAATCCACTCTTTTTGTATAAATATCTCTTGATTCATTAGGCTTCGGTGCGTCGTGCTTTACAGCTTCGGTATTGTTCTCATGTGAGCCGCTCACTTTGCTTGTAAGGCTTTCGCCTGCATATTCATTTAAAAGATCGTTATAGCTTTTGTTGGAAAAATCATTTGAAAACTTGTCCATACAAAGTACCTCCTTAAGGCTCTCTCATCGCCTTAAACTTTCCGTAGGTGTAATAATTATATTCATCGGAATGTCAAATTTGTCTGTCGGAACGCCGTCACAAAGTAACTGCGGATACGTGGGGCAAACTGAAATTCCCTTAAAATCATTCAAAAATCTGTCATAATAGCCTTTGCCGTAGCCGAGCCGTGAAAAATCTCTGCCGACAGAAAGTGCAGGGATAACTGCCAAACTGTTTTTACCGTTAAGCTCATATTTTATATTGGTTGTCGGCTCTGGAATATTATATTTGCCAACCGAAAAATCCTTATCGGAAAACACACGAAAAAAGATCATTTGCCCTTCGCCGGTACATTTCGGAAAATAAACCTTTTTTCCTTGTCTTATTGACTCTTTAAAAATTTCTCCAGTGTCCAATTCACTGCCGATGCTCCAAAACAGCAAAACACTGTCTGCATTTTTAAATTCGACCATTGACAAAAGCTTTTCCGCCAGTATTTTGTCGTACTCACTCTTTTTCGTATCGGGGATGTTGTTCCGAATTGACAGATATTTTTCCCGAAATTCTTGTTTATTCATCATAAATTTGCAATGTTGAGCGGATTTTATTTGCCTTTTCACTGCCTAAAAGGTATTCGGCAATTCTCAGTCCGAATTCAACGGCGCTGCCCATTCCTTTAGCCGTTAAGATGTTGCCGTCCTCGCAAACAAAGTTGTCAGAAAGCACAGCTCCTTTAAGCTCACTTTCAAATCCCGGGAAGCAGATTGCATTTTTATTTTTAAGCAGTCCCTTGTGACCGAGAATTGACGGAGCAGCACAAATAGCCGATACAAGCAAATCATTTTCAATGCAGTAATCAATCGCTTTGTTAACTATTTCGCTTTTTTCAAGGTTTAATGTGCCCGGCATTCCTCCGGGAAGAAAAATTCCTTCAAGATTTCCGCCCAATGAAAATTCACTGTCGGTTATATCGCATACAACAGGGATGTTGTGCGAACCGGTAATTATCTTTCCGCCGACGCCCACTGTTTTGGCATCTATACCTGCACGCCTTAAAACATCTAAAGGTGCTAGCGCTTCCGTTTCTTCAAATCCGTCTGCTAAAAAAATGTAAAACATATTATCACTCCAAGGTTATTCCGATATAGCAATCCGTGTTTTCAAGCTCTTTTATACCGGTTTTTATCATTGCAATACCGTTTGTTTTTATGCCGTTTTTGGTGTCAAGAAGTTTTTCTCCTAAAAGACAAATGTTGCCGTTTGTTTCAATTATTTCACCGCCGTAATGCTTTGTGGCTTCTGCCCAAAAGTCAATTACGCAGTCAGGAAATTTTACTTCAGTTTCCGAAAATTTTCTGACCGATGAATATTTTGCCCGAACCTCGGCGTAATTTTGGGGATTTTGCGCCTGAAAGTTATATCCGAACGGAACATAGCCGAATTTACCGTAGTAGTCAAATAAGCTTTTTTCAGCAGGAACAAGCAAAAGAAAATCAAATCCCGATTTTTGTCTTATTTCATCCGCATAAGAGAGAACCTTTGCCATAAGTCCCTTGCTTCTGTGCTCTTTGTGCGTTAAAGCGCAGTAAACATAAAATCCCTTGTATTTTCCGATTGCACAGGGAATAAGAAATGCCGACGATAAAATATCTCCGTTATTTTCTATTATTGGATTTTCGCAAATGCCGTAAACATTTTCAAAAAACAGATTTGTAACTTCCTTGTCCTCGTCAAAAATATCCTGCCAAAGAGCAGAAAGCTGATTTTCCTTGTTTTTTAAAGTCATAAGTTATCCTTTAAATACCGCCGTGTACTTTGTGAGCAATGTGCTCGGGTGGTAAGAAAGCTTTGCGTTTCGCAATCCCTCGCTACCCGTGTCGTCCTCACGGTTAATAAATTCGTATTTTCCCAAAAGTGAGGCGGCAAGCTCGCGGTTAATTATTTGATATGCACCTCTGAAATCTGCATAAGCCTTTTCAACGTGTGTGCAAAAGGTGTTGCTGTTGAGCTTTTCTCCGAATGTGAATGCAACTGCTTCACGTTCAATAAAAAGTATTCCGCCGTAAAGTCCCAATTCAAAAAAGCTATTGAAGGCTTTTCCTATTGCCTCGTGCTCATTTTCAATTTCCGTCGGCTCTTTTTTCTCGTTAAGCCTCTCCCATTGGTCATTCATAATAATACAGCGGTCAATGTTTTCTGGAGTTATTTCTTCATAATGCCAGTCGAAGGTTTTTTCAAAATAGCTTGCGTGATTTTTCTTGCTGTGATATTTTTTGCCGCGAAGATAAGCTAAATCCTCGGTTCTGTAAATATATTCAAAAGCGTCACGGTCCTCGAAAAAATCAAACTTTTCGGGGAAAAGAGTGTTAAGTTCTTCTTTATCTTTTTCCGTAAGGCCGTAAAACCGAGCGTGCCTGTTGTTTTCGATTATTTCTTTCAAAACTGCTTTTTTGTCGCCGATACCTCTCGGATAGCAGTAAAAGGAGTCCTTAAAGGTTTTTGAAATAAATATTCCGTTATCGGTGTTTATTTTATTTTCATAAATATCTGACCACATAAAAACGTTTCCGAAGCAGTATTCACAGCAGTCAGTGCTCTCGCTGTCAAATATTTTCTGCACTGTTTCTTTGTCCGACAGCGTCGGATAATGAAAATCCATTAAAGCATCTCCTTGACCTTTTCAAAAATTTCGTCGCTGATTTGGTCTATAGGCAGTGGATTCTCGCCGTCATAGCACTTAATTACAGTCCAGCCGAAACGATTTGCCGTATAAAGTGCCGCCGCATGGCATTTTTTAAGATAATCTACATTTGCTTCGTGAACGTCTTTTTTTGACTCCTCGCCGAAGTAACGCTTTGACATAAGCTTTTGCGAAATATCAACGTCCATATCAAGAAAAATTACCTTGTCGGGACTGGGTATTCCCACTTTTTCATATTCAGTTTCAAAAAGCCAATCAAGATAAGCGTCCCACCTGTCTTTAGGGAGCTTAACTGTTTGGTGAACTGCATTGGAGGTTGTGTAACGGTCAGCAAGAATTAAAGTGCCGTTTAAATAGTCATTCTTCCAAACCTTCTGAAAATTAGCATATCTGTCAACAGTGTAAAAAAGCGATGCGGCAAAGGTGTTTACATCCGACGGGTTACTGCCGAATTCACCTCCGAGATACATTTTTACAAGCTCGCTGGAGCGGCTTTCATAGTCGGGCAGTTTAATCTGCTTAACTGTCTTTCCCGAATTTATAAGCTCGCACTTAAGCAGCTCAATCTGCGTTGATTTTCCGCTTCCGTCAAGCCCTTCTATTACAATAAGTTTTCCGTTCATAAGGTTTCCTGCCTGAAATCATAGTTATATAGAATATATTATAGCAAAAAACTTTTCTGTTTACAATGTTTATTTGCAAATTTTAATAACTTGTAATATCTTGCTATTAATATTGTTTTATGTTAAAATTATTATGTATTATTTAGAGTGCAGACTTGCATATATTTTAGTGAATTTTATTCGGAGATGCACTAAAAATGAAGATAAAACGTAAGCAGTTCAATTTTTTAATTCCGTTGGCATCAATTTTTGTTATAGCTCTTTCTGCGGTGATAGCTTTACTGTCGGTAGGCGGCGACGAGGCGGTATATTATTTTAATCAGCTGAATTTTACGCCTGACCCTAAGACAGTCTGCATTGACCCCGGCCACGGCGGAAACGAATCGGGGGCTGTTGGTGAAAACGGTAAAAGGCTCGAAAAAGACGACAATTTGCGCCTTGCCTTGCTTGTCCGTGATGAGCTGCAAAACAGAGGCTACACCGTTGTAATGACAAGGGAAACGGATACAGATATTTCACTTGAAGACAGGTGCAAAACAGCTAATAAGTCAAAAGCGGCTCTTTTTGTTTCAATTCACCGAAATTCGTCCTCAGGTACGGGGCGGGGATGCGAAATGTGGATTCACAGTAAAAATCCTTCCGATGACAGATTGCTTGCGGAAAACATATTGCAAAGCCTTGAAAATATGGGTGCGGACACGTCAAGAGGTATTCACACGGGCTACCGTGAGGGCGCAAATAAAAATTATTACGTTAACCGTTGCTCAAAAATGCCCTCGGTGCTTGCTGAAATAGGATTTGTTACAAGTTCAGACGACAACGCAATGTTTGATGAAAAAATCGGGGATTTGGCATTGTCAATCGCTGACGGAATAGAAATGACTTTACTTGAAATGAACGGAGAATGAAAATGAAAGAATTTAACGTATGGGACTTTGGCATTTTACCGGGAACAGAATGCGGTGAAAAGCTTGAAAAGCTTATAGAAAGTATTCCCCGTGATTCGGAGGAAAAACTTCTGCGCTTTGAGAAAGGCACTTATTACATAAAAGCGGACAGCGTTAAAAAGCATATGCTTTACATCACCAATACAGCAGGCGACAGGGAGTATTCCCGAAAGGAAACACCGCACGAAGCACCCGCTGCTTTTTACTTTGAAGGTATAAAAAACCTAACGGTAGACGGCGGCGGA
Source organism: Ruminococcaceae bacterium UBA7217 (assembly GCA_002490425.1). Classification (GTDB taxonomy): domain Bacteria; phylum Bacillota; class Clostridia; order Oscillospirales; family Acutalibacteraceae; genus Fimenecus. The sequence continues at coordinate 23,825 of DKTZ01000004.1, read as the reverse complement.
GCGGAATTTGTACTCAGCGGAAAAATGACGAACTGCGTTATATCAAACTGTGAAAATTTAGTCCTCAAAAATCTTACCTTAAATACAGACAAGCCTGATTTTCATCAGATTAAGGTTGCCGCAAAGGGCAAACACTATGTAGATTTTGAGCTTGACGAAAATGAAGATTTTACATTCAAAAAAGGTACTGTTATTTATAAGGGAGACGGCTTTGAAGCGGATATAAAGTCCAAGGCAAAGGTCTGCTGGTGGGTAAATAAAGTATCGGGTGAAAACAGAGAAGAAAATGTTCGTGCGAGGCACCCGTTGGCAACTGCCTTAAAGCTTAAAATGACCGACAAAAAGACCTTGAGAGCATATTATATTTCAACTAACAGTTTTAATGCAGGGGATTTGTATTACCTTTTCGACAACCGCCGTCAGTACGCAGGAATTTTTATTGATAACAGCAAAAATGTTACTGTCGAAAATATTGCTCAGCATTTCAATTATTCTTTGGCAGTAGTCGCACAGTGCTCTGAAAATATTTATCTTAAAAAGCTTGATTTAACGCCGAAAAAAGGTTATTTTGTAACGTCTGTTGCCGATTTTGTGCAGGCTTGCCTTTGCAGAGGTGAATTTAAGATTACGGACTGCAAATTTGACGGTGCAGGCGATGACTGCCTTAACTGTCATGGATTCCATTTTAAAGTTGACAGAGTAAACGGAAATAAAGCGTATGTTAAATTTATGCACCCGCAGTCTCACGGCTACAATCCGTTCAGAGGCGGAGATATTGCCGCATTTATTGACAAAAAGACTTTGTTGCAAACAGGGGAAAGTAAGGTAGCTTCTTCCGTTCTTATTGACGAAACGACGGTTGAGCTGACGCTTTCGGGTGATATGCCCGAAGTGGGCACAATGATAGAAAATGTTTCTGCCTGCCCAAGTCTTACATTTGCACGTAATGAAATACACCGAATTGTAACAAGAGGGCTTTTAATTACCAACCGTGGAAAAACGGTGATTGAGGACAACCATTTTTACTGCAATTTTATGAGCGGTATTCTTTTGTCGGACGATGCGTCAAGCTGGTATGAAAGCGGAATGTGTACCGATGTGACCGTGCAAAACAATATTTTTGAATATTGCGGCGAGCACGGAATAATGATTAAACCCGAAAACTCGATTCACGCAGGTGCTGTTCATAAAAATATTAAGGTTTTAAACAATACGTTTAAGAAATGTGAACAAGTGTGCTTCTATGCAAAATCTTCTTCGGATTTACAGTTCCTTGACAATAAGGTTCTGTTTGCTCCCGAGCTTATAAAAACTGAAAACTGCGAAAATGTAACAGTAAAATAAACTTTGTTAAACAGTATTTTTAGAGCTGATTTTGCCGTCAGATCTTTTTATTTTTCAGAGGAAAAAATTTTCTTGTATTTCATCGTCACAGCTATTGAAAATGTCGTTTTTTAGTGTATAATTAGTATCCGAACCTAAATTTTTGGAGCACAGCACAATAATGAAGATGAAAAAATATAAAAAAATAATCATAGCCGCAGTTTCGGTGTTTTTATGCATTTGCATTACCGTTTCGGCTGTAATAGTTATAAAAAGAAATAAAAAAGCGTCACCCGTAAAAGGGGAGAATAGTTCCGCTTCAACAGGCGAAATAAGCCAAACAGCAGCACCCACAGCATCAGCAGCGGTTACGGAATCGCAAACTGAGTCTGCGACCTCAGCTCCGACAACTGCGAAGCCTAAGCCGACAGAGCAGTACAAGCCGAGCACCGATTTTACGTATTATTCTTTTTATAAAATTGACGGTGCGCTTCCTCAAAAGGATGCCGTATCGGGAAGTTGGTTTGACGATGCAGTTTTTGTAGGAGATTCCGTCAGCGTAAAGCTTACAATGTACGAAGCGTCGGTTGACAGGCTCGGCAAGGCGCAGTTCCTCACGGCAGGGAGTTTGAGTGCCACTAACGCACTTTGGGATGTCAGCGATAATTCAGTTCATCCGAGCTACAACGGCAAAAAGCAAAAGGTTGAGGATTCTATTTCGCAGATGTCGGATATAAAAAAGGTTTATATAATGCTCGGTATGAATGATATTACATCTGTAGGAGTTAACAACGGAATAAAGAATTTTGAAGAGTTTTGTAACAGAATTTTGACAAAAAATCCAAATGTTCAAATTTACGTTCAGTCAGTAACTCCTCTCATAAACGGCAGTAAGTCGTCTGTCCCTGAGGAGGGTAAGCTTAACAATAAGACTATTTACGAATATAATTGCAAGCTTTCGGCTCTTGCTCAAAAAAGAGGCTGGTATTTCGTAAATGTTGCTGAGGCAATGCTTGATAAAGACGGCTGCTTAAATAATGATTATTGCGGTGACCCTGAGTTTATGGGGCTTCATTTCACAAATTCGGGCTGCAAGGTTTGGATTGACTATCTTTTAACTCATACCCCGTAATTAACATATATTTACAAATTATGACAAATTAAATGCGTGTGCCTTTTCGGTACACGTTTTTTTATCTGCTTTTTCGACATAATATGCCGTTTGGCTATTGACAAAATAAAGACGTGCGAGGTAAAATATTTAATTAGATTATCATTTTTAACAGGAGTAAAATATGAAAAAAGCGTTGTCTTTAATTATTGTATTTATTGTGATTTTTACCTTTGCTTCATGCACACAAAAAACGGCTGAAATCACAATGGATATAAATGCTGTAAAAAACACTATTATTGAGGATTTAGAGCTTAAAGAACCTCTTGAAATAGATAAAGAAAACTTTTGCGAACGCTATGCTGTTGACGCAGCAGATATTTCCGAGGTAGTTTGTTTTGTAACGTTAAACGGAACATTTCCCGATGAGGCAATAATTATTAAAGCTGTAAATGAAGATGCAAAATTGCGAATTACCGAAAAACTAAATTCGCATCTTGACGAGGTTAAGGTTCAGTCGCAGAATTATGATGCGGAGAATTATGCCCTTGCACAGGAATGTAAAATAATTGAAAAGGGTAACTATTTAGCTCTCTTTATTTCCGCCAAGCACGCACAGATGGAAAAGATTTTTGAAGAGTCATTTAATCAGTAAATTTGCAGTTTAGCGAGTTTTGCGTGTGCTCCTTCGGCGCACGCTTTTCTTTTGGAGGTGAAACGGGTGGTATTTTCAAGTATTCCTTTTTTATTCGGATTTCTTCCGGCGGTTTTGCTGATTTATTACATAGTTCCTAAAAAATTCAGAAATTTTGTTCTTTTGGTATTCAGCTTGTTCTTTTACGGCTACGGCGAGCCTGTTTTTATTTTGCTGATGCTTTTTTCGATTATTTTTAACTATGTGTGCGGTTTAGCTTTAGGCAAAATTCAGGGCAAAAATAAGGCTTCAAAGACTGTACTCATTTTTTGTGTAATCGCAAATATTGCCCTTTTAGGATATTTTAAGTATGCAGGTTTAATTGTGGGTACGCTTAAAGCCTTACCTGTATTTTCATTTTTACCCGACCCTCAAATCGCTCTGCCCATAGGCATTTCGTTCTACACCTTTCAGACTATGTCTTATGTCATTGACGTTTACAAAGGCAACTGCAAACCGCAGAAAAATATTATTTCTTTCGGAACATTCGTAGCGCTTTTCCCACAGCTTATTGCAGGCCCGATCGTTAGGTATGTCGATATTGAAAATCAGCTTACAAAAAGACGGGAATCGGCTGAATTATTCAGCGGCGGTGTACGTCTTTTCGCATTGGGTCTTGCCAAAAAGGTGCTTATTGCAAACGAAATGGGTATTATTTGGGATGAATTTAAATTTGCAGGGGACGGCGCAGGCGTTCTCGGTCACTGGGTCGGAATAATCGCATTTACATTGCAGATCTACTTTGATTTCAGCGGATACAGCGATATGGCGAGGGGGCTCGGCAATATGTTTGGCTTCAGCTTCGTCAAGAATTTTGACTATCCGTACATTTCAAAGAGCATAACGGAATTTTGGAGAAGATGGCACATTTCTCTCGGCACTTGGTTTCGGGAATATGTTTACATTCCTCTCGGCGGCAATCGCAAGGGAAAGGGCAGGCAGTGCCTTAATATTTTCATAGTTTGGGCGCTTACAGGCCTTTGGCACGGAGCGTCTTGGAATTTCCTTTTATGGGGCGTATATTTCGGCGTGCTTTTGACTGTAGAAAAGTTCTTTACATATAAATTGCTCAAAAAAATGCCGTCTGTATTTTCACATATTTACACTATGTTTTTCGTAATTATCGGCTGGGTAATTTTTGACTTTTCATCAGTGTCGGATATTGTAAAATACTTAGGCGGAATGTTGGGCTTCGGTGGAACGGGAACAAACGCAGACTTAATGAGCTTTATTGTTTCGTCACTGCCCGTTTTGTGTATAGGTGTGTTTGCATCGCTACCGGTTATAAGAAAAGTATATTTCAAACTAAACAAAACAAAGCTTTTCCCGATTATTGAAGCGGTTGCCGTTTTAGCGGTATTAACGCTTTGTACAGCGTCACTTGTGCGCTCAGGCTACAATCCGTTCCTTTATTTCAGATTTTAAGGGGTGAGAAGAATGAGTGAAAAAACTAAAAACAGAATACTTCCGTGCGTGTTTCTTTTATTCATATTCTCATTTGTAATTGCGCTCGTGTTAATGCCGAAAAAGGATTTTTCTGAGAAAGAAAAGCGGGTCTTGGCAAAATTCCCCGAAATAACTGACGAATCGGTTATGAATGGCAAATTTACCGACGGCTTGGAAAAATATCTGTCCGACCGTTTTCCGCTTAGGGACGCTTTTATCGGGATTGACGCATATTTAGGTCTGTCTCTCGGCAAGACAGGCGAAAACGGAATTTACAAAGCAAAAGACGGCTACCTTATCACCGTACCGTCAAAATTTGATGAAAGCAAGTGCGCAAAAAACGCAGGCTATATCGAAAAATTTATTGACAGGACAAATCTTCAGTCAAGCGTGATTGTTATTCCTCAGGCAGGCTACACTCTTTCAGATAAACTGCCTTTAAATCATAAAGAATATAAAGACGGCGCAATTTTTGACTGTGTAAAAGACATGGTTAATAACGCAAATTTCATTGATGTGAGAAATGCTTTTGAAAAAAATAAAACTGACATGCAGATTTATTATAAAACCGACCACCATTTAACAAGTAAAGGGTCAATGCTCGTTTATGATGAATTTTGTAAAGTAACGGGTAACAAAAAACAATCTTTTTCATTATTAAACAGTGCAGACGGCTTTTACGGAACAACCTATTCAAAAAGCGGATTTTGGCTTACAAAAAGCGATATTGTTGAAATTTACGGGTGCGATTCAAAAAATGAATATAAAGTGACAATTGACGACGGCAATGGAATAAAGGAATATGACAGCCTTTATTTTAATTCTCATTTTGAAGAAAAGGATAAATATCCCGTATTTCTCGACGGTAATCACGCTTTCGTCAGAATACGCAACGAAAACTTACATAACGGTAAAAAATTGCTTTTGATAAAGGACTCTTACGCTCATTGCTTTGCCACATTTGCGGCGGAAAATTACGAAGAAATAGTAATGATTGATTTGCGTTATTACAAAAAATCGCTTAATAAGCTTACAAAAGAGGAAAATTTCACGGAAGCACTCTTTATGTTCGGCGCTGAAAATATTTCAACAAGTACCGATTTAGCATGGCTTTTAATGTGACAGAAAACAGAATAATAAAACAAAAAATTAACGGCAGGGAAAAACCTGCCGTTTTTTTATAAACCAACGTTATTTAGAAATTCATTCATCTCATTTGCTGTGGATTTTTCTATATTCATATTTGCTTTAAGCTCATTTTTGGCAATGCTTGCAACATCTGAGCGAAAAAGCAGCCAAAACCACCTTCTGATTTGCATAAACGGCATAAGCCATCGGTGTTTTTCCAAAATTGGATAATAGCGCCGCAGTCTGTCATAGGGAATAAAAATTCTTGAAAAAAGGTATCCTACCCGTCCGCCTTTTTTTGTTTGCTGTAAAGCGACTCTGTTTTGAGATGAGCCGAACATACCGCCTGACAAAATAAAATTTTGCATCTGATTTATAACTTCATCAGCCGCTTCACCGCAAAACCAAGCCTTTGAAAGGTTTTGAGAAGCTTCGGCAAACTTTTCGAGTCCGCCTTTTTTCAGCAGAGCCTGACGCTTTTGCACATTTACATTCTCAAGATTATCCAATATCCAAAGGTCAATAAACGGTCTTATTCCGCATCCGCCGGTTTCAAAATGCTTTGCCATATGGGCAATGTGATAAAAATAGAAAAACTCATCAGTCATTTCATAACGGTAACTGCAATTTTCATGGAGATAAACATTATCCCACACTGAGCTCAGTACCTCACTGGCCGATTTTGCTCTGCCTTCTTCCACTAAATCAAAATGCAATTCGATATGCTCGTCTGCGGGGCTGAACAGCGGAACATCGTATGTTGCCCGTTCTTTTTCAATATATTGCAGTTTTTCGGTTAAAGCCGATATTGCTCTTTCTAAATCTTCATGACGTACTAAAACATCAATATCACAGCTGTTGCGCATCCAAGGCTCTCTATAATACTTGCGCATTACTGAGCCTTTAAGGGGAATAAACGGTATTTTGGCTTCTTCTAAAGTATCGCAAAGCCTTTTTAGTTCAAAATTAAGCTGTTCGTAGTGATAAACTGCCGTCATAATCTTTTTTAGAAACCTGTCTGAATAGGGTTCGCCTTTTTTCAAAAGTCCGTTCTCATTTAAAGCGGCGCCCACAAGGTGTGCCACATCGTGCTTATTTGAAAGTGCAAACAGTTGAGGCAAAATCCCGTCGGAATATAATGCTTTTTCGCTTTCCTGAAGCTCAGTGCCGCAAACGGCCGAACGTAACAGAATAAATAATAAATTGATTGTATTTTGATTCACGGCAATCACGCTCCTTTTTACTTTATTTGCCAATGTCAAAAAATTCTTTCGGTGCTGAAATATCTTTTTTCAGCAATTCTTTGGTTTTCAAATAACACCTAAGCGCAGTATTCTCCTGATAATAAGGGTTAACGAACTCTGTTTTAAGCCCGATTTTTTGAATTACGGATTTAAGCGCATCTGCAATTTTCTCTTCGTCACATACTGTGTCAATTACACTGTTTGCACGGACACGGCCTTTTTGTCGGTCGCCGATGTTTATTGAATAAGTAAGGAGCGACGGAGCCTCAATAATGCCCGATGAAGAGTTCCCAACTAAGCATATTGAATTTTTTACCAGGTACAGATAGGAGTCAGGATTTAAATTTTCAAAGTAACTGACATTTTCGGATTTTGCAAATTCTATCCATTCATCCCGTATTATATTTGATTTAGTGTCGGCATTTGTGCCGATTAAAACAATTTTATATTGCTTTGAAACAGTTTTAAGTGCACGGATAACAATTTCAGTTTGCTCGACCAAATCAATATCAGTCAGTGTTTCTGGGTGAAAGGCGGTGACGAAATATTTTTTTTCGGGAAGCCTTTTAACCTGCTCGCACACGGCATCGGCATCTATTTGGGTGCAATTTTCTGCGCCGAGTGCTCCCATATTAAAGACATTTTCAGGATTTTCACCCATTTGAATAATTCTGTTTTTATAGACTTCCGTGCTTGCAAAGTGAAATCTGCTCATTTTGGTAATGCAGTGTCGGATAAATTCATCGTAATTGCCGTAGGTTACTTCCCCGCCGTGCAGGTGCAATATGGGAATTTTTTGCATAGCGGCAGCCAGTGTTACTGCCACCATTTCGTATCTGTCGCCCAAAACAATAAGTAAATCATATTTGTTATTTTCAAAGTAATTGCCGAATTCCCTGACAGCAACAGCCATACTTTCTAAAACATCGGCGGTAGATTGTGTGTTGAGCTTTAAATCCACTCCTAAATCAATCTTGAATCCGTCTTTTTCTATGACCGATACGGTTTTACCGAATTTTTCATCCATGTGAGTGCCTGTTACAAGTAGGGAAAAATCAATTTCTTCGTCATTATTTAAGTAAAATAAAAAATTTCGGACAATTCCGTAATCTGCCCGTGACCCTGTCGCATATGCAACTTTATATTTTTTTTCCATATATGAATCACTCACACTTTTATAAATTATTCATTACAGTTTCTGCAATTAAAAAATCAAGCTGTGTGTCAATATCAATGCTTCGTTCAGTCGGCATAATATAGGCATAACTGCCGCTGTCATAAATATTACCGCCGGACAGAAAATGATTTACGTTAACAATGTAAATTGCACCGTTTATGCGGTAATATGTATTGAGCTTTTGCCTTTGACGGTTATTTGCGTTGCTTATAAATCCGTTCATACTGCGGTTATCGGGCAAAGTGTTGCTCCATAAGGGTGAGTGCTCCGTTTCACAAACCGATACAACGGAAGTAGCGTTTTTTTGACGGTACAACTCAAAAGCATTGCGTATGTCATCTGCCGTTCTGAGCGGTGATGTGGGTTGAAGCAATGCTACATTATCAAAATCAAGTCCAATTTTGTGATATTTTTCGAGAACTTCCCTTACAACATCCCATGATGATGCAGTGTCTGACGAATTGTCGGAATTTCTTAAAAAAGGAACTTCCGCTCCGCACTCAATGCCTATTTCGGCATATATCTGTGAATCGGTAGACAGCATTATATGAGAAAACTCTTTTGAACTCAATGCGGCTTTAACACTGTAAGACAGCAGGGGAACGCCGTTCAGCACTTTAATGTTTTTGTCCTTTAATCCCTTTGATCCGCTTCTTGCAGGAATAATTGCTAAATTATTCATCACTGTTCTCCCAATTAAAGTCTTGGCAGGTAATCAATTCGTCGCGGTCAAAATCACGTTCAGCGGTTTTGCCGAGAAGACTGTACCAGTTCATCGGACTTATTCCGTCACCCGGTCGTTTGCAGGTAAGATTTTCTTCCGAAAAATGCTCACCTTTTTTTATGCATCTTTTTGCTGTAATTGATTTTCTTGCGACAAATTTATTTTTATATTCAGTAGCAGTAACCGTTTTTTGGGGATTCCCGAGCATTATTTCAGCTCGCTTTACATCTTCGCAGAGCTGTTTTAATTCATCGGGTGTAACCGAGGCTATATGATCGGGCCCAGGAAGCGTTTTATCTAAAGTGAAATGCTTTTCAATAAATGTTGCGCCTAAAGCAGCAGCAGCTACAGCCGCAACCGTTCCTTCGGAGTGGTCGGAAAGACCGATATTCCATTTCGGAAAATCCTTTGCAAGTCTTGTCATAGCCAAAATGTTCATATCGCTGTCCGCTGTCGGGTAATCAGTATTGCAGTGAAGCAGCGTAAGCTTTGTATTTTCACTTTTTTCAAGGCAGTCAGCCGCTTGCTTTATTTCATCAACAGTTGACATTCCCGTAGACAAAATTATTTCCTTGCCGTTACATTTTAAATCTCTGATTTTTTCAAGTAACGGAAGATTTGTTATTTCGCCTGAAGGAATTTTCCAAATATTTTGCCCGATTGAGAATAAAAAATCGACTGACTCGCTGTCAAACGCCGTGGCGAATATTTCTATACCGAGGCTGTCCGCAAGCTTTTTGATTTGAATATATTCTTCGTGGTTTAATTCAAGCTTTTTGAGCATTTCAATTTGAGATTCGTCAGAGTGAGTATTTTTTATTTGATATTCTGCTTTTTTGGCGTTTGCGCTGACAAGCTTTTCTGAATTGAAAATTTGAAATTTTACAGAGGTTGCTCCGCAACTCTGTGCCTTTTGAAGCATTTCTTTTGCTAAGCCTACATTTCCGTTGTGATTACAGCCGATTTCCGCAACAATTCTAATTTTCATCGTATTGCTGTCTCCTTTTAACGACTCTTGCAGGAACGCCGACATTTACAGTACAAGGCTCAATATCATTTATTACTACGCTTCCCGAGCCTATTACTGCATTTCGACCGATTTTAAGCTGTCCGTTGCATACGGCACAGCTGCCGAAAAATACGCCGTCCTCTACGGTTACATTTCCGTTAATAACGGAATTTGTGGAAATGTGCGTGTGACTTCCCACGGTACATTCGTGCTCAATCAATGCTCTTGTATTTATAATATTATTGTTGCCGATAACGGAGTCTGCATTGATAACGGCAAATTTCCCTATAAAATTTCCGATGCCCATTTTAGCGGTAGGCGAAACATAAGCTGTTTTATCAATAATATTTATAACATCAAGCTGAAGCTCTTTCAGTTTTTCAAACCACATTTTTCTTGCGGAGACATCACCTATGGCGACGAAATATTTATATGTCAGGTAATTTTCAATGTCCGATACACATTTTCCCATAATCGGCAGTCCTAAATGTGTTCCCGTTTTATTTTCATCTAAAAAACCGACAACCTTGTACTGCTCTTTATCTAATGAATCTACAACAGACTTTGAGTGACCGCCTGCACCGATAAGAATTATTTTTTCCATATAAAGCCACCTTTTTATTTGTTTACGATTAACCCAATTACCGCCTGAACTTAGTTAATTTGCAGATTTATTAAACAGAAAGTCAATTTCTTTAATCTTAAATAATTTTATACATAAAAGATAAACAACTATACCGACCGTTACGCAAACAGCACAGTATACAGCTTGGTTAAGCATAGAACCGTTCAATAACCGTCCTAAAAATAATGCTCTGATTGCAAACAAGCTTAAATACATAAGCAAGCTGCCTGCTAAACATTTTACGGCAACAGACAAAACCTGTTTCGTTTGACACCGATATATTCTCTTGTTGATTAAAATGTATAACCTGATACACATTACAGCCGAAGAAACTAATGTCGCAACAACCAGTCCCAAAGCACCCATAAAACGGGACAGAGTAATATTTAAGATGATATTGATAACAACTCCGATAGCCGAATTTATTGCCGTTGTTTTTGTATCGTAAAAAGAAGTGAAAATCTTACCTGATATTATTGTTAATGTTGAAAAAAGAGATGCAAAAAGATAAAACGAAAATAAAACAGCAACTTCAGCTACGGCAGTATTATCAAAAGCACCTCGTGCAAACGCTAAGGATACAATGCTTTCCCTTAAAAAGAATCCTCCGAAAACCAAAGGAGCACATATTATAATACATAGGTCGATTGCTTCTGTATATGTTTCTATCAGCTCCTCTTTTTTATTTTCCGATGCCAAAGAAGCAAAGGTCGGGTATAAAACGGTTATTATATTACTTAACAGCACTACCTGAATAATAGAACTCAATTTTGATGCATAATTCAGCGAAGCTATACTGCCCGAATCTAAAAATGAAGCTACTATTTTATCTGCTATTTGGTTTATTTCAGAAACTCCGATACCGACAATGAGAGGTAAAACCATCTTTCCTGCTTTTTTCAGTGTCGGATCTTTCAAATTCAGATACGGCATAAACCGTTCACGCTTAGAAGTAGAAATAACAATCAGTATGCATTCAATAAGTATTCCGGACAGTATGCCGAATGCAGCCGCATGTACACCGAATTTATTGGAGAACAAAATTAAAAATACGATTACACCGATATTTCTTATGGCTGTAAGAAGCTTTGGAATTAGGAATTGGTTGTGAACATTCAATATTCCGGTACAAACACGAATAATTCCCTCGAAAAAAAGCATTGGAAATATCCATCTCATTAGGCTGACTGCGAGGGTGTGCGTATCTGCTGACAGACCGGGGGAAAACAGATGTACTATAACGCTCGAAGCTGTTTCTCCCAAAAGAACAGAAAACAAACTAATAGCACAAACTACAAAGAGTATATTGGATATAAATTTTTTTCCGTCGTCTTTTTTGCCTGTACGGAGTTTTTCAGTGTATAGTGGTATTATTACTGCGTGTATAGATTCCCATACTATGGCAAACAGTATTTCCGGAATTTGGATAGCTACTGTGTATGCATCCGCAACATCTGACACGCCGAAAAAATTAGCAAAGACAGCTTCTTTTGCAAAAGACAATAAAGATAATAAAGCAGATATAATTGAAAGAAAAATACCTTGCTTTACTAACCATCTCGCTTTGCCCATACACTTTAGCACCTCTTTCCTACAATACGGTTATTTTTATTAACTTGCGGCTTCATCCCTTTTTGAAATTTGCAGTTCGTTTTTTTAACTCCATATTTTTTATAACAAAATAAAAGAATATAACATCAAATACACCGGGGAATCCGGTCCAGTCAAACATACTTCGAAATCCCCAAACAAGGATGATTATTATATACATATATCGCTTATTGTTTAAGAACCTAAACGAGTAAGATATTACTGAAAACAATACATACAAAAATCCAATTATGCCGTATTTGGAATGCAAAACCAAAAATGCGTTATGTGCATTTCCGTCAAAGCTTGACAACAACGGCGTTGAGCCTGTTACTGTTGGAGGTCCGAGTAAAAATGATTTTACTGAGCCTAAAGCTGCCGTTATGTATTCCTTCCATATTTCAGTACGAATTGACGTGTTTCCGTAGCGGTCCATTTTATATGTAAGAGTTTCAATATAACTGCCGAAGTATCTTTGCATTAAAAATGCAGCTATTACCAACAACACACCAACTCTTAGCAAGGCGCCCAATTTTTTCCTCTTAACAGAAAAAGTTCCGTAGAAGAAAACTAAAATTAACATAATAGCACTCGCAAGAATGCCTGCCCGCCCGTTGCCCCAAATTGAAAATACAACTGCAGCGATACAAGGCCAATATATAACATTCTTCTTTTCTTCGTATCGCTTTATGTAAATTAACATTACATAAAATAAAACTATAACAGAAATATTATTACCGCTGGCTGATGCAAGAGCGTCTTGCGGAGACGTGTTAAGTACAATTAAAACCGAAAAAACAATTGAAACAATAATAAACACTCGGGTAATCACTTTACTGCTAATCGGAAAATATGCAAAAATACAAGCAACACCCCAAAAGCACCATAGCCATAAAACTTCAAAATAAGATGAATTGCCGTTATATGATGTAGAACAAATCATCATAACAGATAACAAAATTCCCCAAAAGAGAGTTTGCTGCGATACCTTTTGTTTAAATAAAGAATACGCAAAACAAGTGATTCCCGTAAATGCAATCATACCGTTGGATATTATTGCCGGCATATCAATAAGCTTTGCAAAGAAAAATACGAGCAAGAATGCAGTTGCTAATATTCCCGGTATATTTATTTTTACCCTGGTATATTGCCTAATCACTTTTTTCACCTCCAAAATTCTATAATCGACTGCTGAAAAATTTTTATAGCTTCAACAATGACAGAGTATTTATTTGATTTTATTTTATTTATGAATGGTCTTATTTTAACTGTCAAACGGTATGTGAATACTCTGAATACCGCGCCTTTCATTGATTTTTATATTGAACTTTTAACTGTTTCCGACAGCAGCGTGTGCTTTTCGGATAGCATAGCATATTGCAGCTCTTTAAGCTTTGCATACTTTTCAGGGCCTGAAATATCGTCAATAACTATATTTATACCTGCGTGATAAGCTTGGTTCAAAACCGTTGAATAAAGCGAAACTGCATTTTCCGTTTGAAGCAATGATTCCTCTATTGTGATTTTTTCCGTATCTTCAATATCCGCAAACTTAAAAATTTGCTTTATTTCTTCTGTATCGGAATATCTCGGATGAGGTCTTACCGCAATTTTCAATCCGTGATTTTTAAGTATAGAAAGATTTTTGCCTATTTCTCTGAGCTCATCTGTTTTTTCGGAGGCAAGATAATATGTAAAATCATATTTTTTGCATATACTGCCGTTTTCTTTTATCAGTAAAGAGGGAGGAACTTCAATTTTGAATTGGTCCTTAGAGGCTCTGAGAGATATAAACAAATCTGCATAAGCCTTACTCCACACAAAAAACTCATCGTAATTTACAAATGAATCACGCATAAAATAGAGCTTTTCACCATGCATAATGTTTATCAGGCTGACATTTTTAGTGTGGCAGTATTCTGTTAAAACAGATGATGTAAAAGAAAATTCATCGCAGGAAATAATAGCTTTCGGAGCGTATTCGCTGACAGCACTGCTGTACTGTGAAATCTTTATAATACATTTAAGCCATAAAAACCACGAGAGGGGGAAGCGAATAAAGAGTTTTTTTAAAAACTTAATGTCGTCTTCAGTCAGGCTGTGCCTGTCTGCCGAGCTCGGTACAATATTTTTAAATCTGTCACGCAGTGAAATCGGGATAATATTTTCAGGCTTTCCGCCGTGAAAGAAAACTGCGTCGGCAGATTCTGTAAATTCGGTGTTGCATTTTTTGAATTTAAACAGATAAAACAGTGACACGGGCAAAGCCGCACAATTGAGCAAAAAGTGAAGCGGCTTTCCGTACAGCTTCATTTGACAGCAGTACTGAAAATAACTTCTTTCGAAATTGTCTGAAGGCTCAGGAAACTTTTCAACATATTTCTTTTGCTCTGCAACAGGATATGAAAAAATTCTGTTCTGCCGTTTTTCAATTTTCACCGAAATCTTTTTTAGAAATCCTACTCCCATAGCTACGAATGTACCACCATATCCATCAGTTATTTCCGCTCAAACAGGCGTTTGCAATTTACAGCCTCCAATATGTCAAACCGCTGTTTCGGAGCTCTTCAACCGAATAAAGTCCTTTAACATCAATAAGTACTTTTTCGTTTTGAGGAATGTCCTTATACATTTGGCTGATATTTTGCAAACCTAATTCTTTAAATTCATTATGGGCGACCGCAAGAATTATGCAGTCCGCATCATTTGCCGCTTCAACAGGACGAAGTTCTATGTTATATTCATTTTTTGCGTCACGCTCGCTTGCCCAAGGGTCAACAACCACAGGTTGTATTTCATACTCCAAAAGGCTGTTATAAACGTCAGCAACCTTTGAATTTCTTGTATCGGGGCAATTTTCCTTAAATGTCAGTCCGAAAATAACAACCTTAGCCTTTGCGGGCGCTTTGCCCACCTTAATCATTTGTTTAACCGCTGCTTCGGCAATGAATTTGCCCATACCGTCATTTACCATTCGTCCGTTAAGAATTATTTGACTGTGGTAGCCGAGCTTTTCTGCCTCGTAAGTAAAGTAGTAAGGGTCAACACCGATGCAGTGACCGCCGACAAGACCCGGACGGAAGCCCAAGGCATTCCACTTGGTATTCATTCCCTCAATAACCTCATTTGTGTCAATGCCCATACGGTCAAAAACCATTGCAAGCTCATTCATAAAAGCAATGTTTATATCACGCTGGCTGTTTTCGACAACCTTAACAGCCTCAGCGGTTTTAATATTTGAAACAGGGTGTGTTCCAACCTTGATTACAAGGTCATAGACTGCCTTAATTTCCGCAAGCGCTTCTTCATCACAACCCGAAACTATTTTCTTTATATTTTCAAGCCTGTGAACCTTATCACCGGGGTTAATTCTTTCAGGCGAATAACCTATTTTGAAATCAGCACCGCATTTAAGCCCCGATTCACGCTCAATAATCGGCAGGCAAACGTTTTCTGTTACGCCGGGGTAAACAGTGGACTCAAAAACAACAATTGACCCTTTTGTAAGGTTTCTGCCCACAATTTCACTCGCTCCTATAACAGGAGAAAGGTCGGGTGTATGGTCCTGATTTACAGGTGTGGGAACGGCTATAATGTGAAACTTCGCTTTTTTAAGCTCTGTTTCATCTGCTGTAAAAATAACGCTTGTTTTTTTGATTGCATCGTCGCCCACTTCGTGCGTTGGGTCAATGCCGTTTTTGTAAAGCCCGATTTTCGCTTTGTTAAGGTCAAAGCCTATTACATTTACGCCTTCATTTGCAAATGCAACAGCAATCGGCATACCTACGTAACCGAGACCGATTAGAGCAAGCGACTCCTCTTTATTCACAATTTTTTCGTAGAGAGACATTTTTTCCTCCGATTTATAATAACCTACAAAGTAGGTATGATGTCTGTTTTTTCTTTGTATTTTATCTTTTTGATTACTCCGAAAAATAAGTTTCTTAATGTCATTAAAAAAGAAACAGGTCGGCTTTTGTGTAAGCCTTTTCTGTATAAAATGTAGAGCCATTTAATAAGCTTCAGCTTACTGCCGCTTGACACCGAACCGTTATGCTTAACGTAAATTGAAAGGCATTCGGGCAAACGGTAGCAGTTACTTTTTTCTATTATTTGGAACCACATAGCATAATCGTTATTTTTACGTAAATTTTCTATTTGAATTAAGCCTGTTTTTTCACGGTCATACATCACCGTAATCGTAGAAAAGTAACAGTAGTTATACATTCTTCTGCGGTTTACAACGTCAGGACCGGTATAGACAAAGGGAAGCCATTTGCCGTTAAGCTGAATCATATAATCGGTGAAAGTGAACGTATAATTGTTCTTTTTCATAAATGCAATTTGCTTTTCAAGCTTTTGGGGCAGCCATAAATCGTCACTGTCAAGGAAAGCAATCCATTTTCCCTTTGCCTCACGCAAAGCATAGTTACGTGAAACTGCCGCACCGCCGTTTACACCGTTTTTTAAATAACGGATTCGGCTGTCAGACAGGAAACCTGCAATTATCTCATCGGTATTGTCCGTTGAGCAATCGTCAACAATAATAAGCTCCCAGTTCGTATAGGTTTGATTTAGGACAGACTGTATTGTTTTGCCGATATATTTTGCCGTGTTATAGGACGGCATTATAATTGAAACTAACTCGCTCATTTACAATCTCCATTAAAACTAAACATTCATAAGCTCTTTTGCTTCTGACTGCCTAAGGTCATATTCTTCCTGTGTTAATTTGCCCTCTTGCATAAGCCAGTCGCCGAAATCTAAATCGCTTGTTGTGCCCTCACGGACAGTATCACTTCTTTTAAGAACTTTTCCGACTGTTTGCAAAATAATTTTTATATCGCCGAAAAGAGTCATTTCACTGTCTATGTATTGTAAATCGTACTGAAATTTTTGCTCCCATGTGATATTGTTTCTGCCGTTAACCTGGGCAAAGCCTGTAAGACCGGGGCGCACGCTGTGGCGTCTTCTTTGTTCTTCAGTCATAAAGGTCATATCCCGTATAAGCTGCGGCCTTGGGCCTACAATACTCATATCGCCCTTAAGAATGTTAAACAGCTCAGGCAGCTCGTCAAGACTTGTGCTTCTCAGTATTTTCCCGTATGTGTTAAGCCTTAAGCCGTCCGGCAGAAGATTTCCGTTTTCGTCCTTACGGTTATCCATAGTTCGGAATTTTATTATCTTAAATATTTTTTCCTTGCCGTCTGTATCTTTTTTGCCGGGTCTTAACTGCACAAAGAACGGATTACCCTGCATAGCAATCGCTCCGAGAACGCAAAGGACTGAAAACAATGGAAGCAGTATTAAAATTGCAAGCAGAGACAGAGTAAAATCAAAAAATCTTTTAAAAAATTTTGCGTACATTATATTATTACCCCAAACTCAATTATTCAAAGCAAGAACAAACGATATCAATAATTTTATTCTGCTCCTCGGCGGTCATTTTATTGTCGCTTGGGAGACAAAGACCTCGGCTGAATATGTCCATACCTACGTCTATGCCTTTGCCCTCAATGTAGGCATTCGTTCTGCCTCTGCCGTTGCCCTCTCTTGTCACAAAAGGATTTGAGCGGTACATTGGCTGTAAATGCATAGGTTTCCAAATCGGTCTGCCCTCTGCGTTGTATTTTGCTAAGGTTTCCAAAATTTCGGACGGGCAGGATTTACCGTGCTCAGAAATATAGCAGGTGTCGCTGTCACTTCTGACTTGCTTACACATTGCATTTTCGTCAATGAGCATACAGGAAAGCCAAAAATTCGGTTCTGAAATTTCTGCCTGATAAGGATTCATACTGACGGGCAAATTTTTAAAGCCCTCTTTGTATCTTTCGTAAATAGCTTTTTTCTGAGCAATGTGTTCCTCAAGGTGGGGGAACTGCCCGCGGACAACGCCTGCAATAACATTGCTCATACGGTAGTTGTAGCCAACCTCCTCGTGCTGATACCACGGTGCATTTTCACGGGACTGTGTTGACCATTTGCGTGCTTTATTTGCCGCTTCTTTGTCATCAGTCAGGAGCATACCTCCCGACGAACCCGTGATAATTTTGTTACCGTTAAAGGAGATTGCGTTATATGTACCGAAGGTTCCCGTTTGCCTGCCTTTATATGTGGCGCCGAGAGATTCTGCTGCGTCTTCAATAATTACGGCGCCGTGCTCTTCGGCAATGGCGCAAAGCTCGTCAAACTTTGCAGGAGTGCCGTAAAGATTTGCAACTACAATTACTTTTGTGTCAGGATACATTTCAAATGCTTTTCGGAGCGCTGCGGGGTCCATATTCCAAGTGTCGTACTCAGTGTCAATAAAAATCGGGACAGCTTTTTCATATAAAATCGGATTAACCGTAGCAGCAAAGGTCATATCGGTGCAGAAAACCCGATCGCTCTCTTTTACACCTGCAAGCTTAACTGCAAGATGCAAAGCGCCTGTTCCGCAGGAAAGGGCAACCGCATATTTACAGCCGGTTTTTTCAGCCGCAAGCCTTTCAACCTCATTGATGTTTTCTCCGACTGTTGACATCCAGTTCGTTTCATATGCTTCGTTAACATATTTGATTTCTTCACCGTGCATAGTCGGCGAGGAAAGCCAAATTTTATTTTCAAAAGCATTAAATTTCATAATGTATCCTTCCTTTACGGTGTTTATAACTAAGTTAATTCACGTTGGTTTTTCATTTCGTACGAATTTTCTGCGGCGGAATTTACTTCATCGGGAGAGCGGTATGTCGGTACAACCTTTTTCAGCGCCGCGCGAACATTCTCGTCGTCTTCGGTAGAACACGCCTCTTGCAGCAGTTCGATTTTTTCGTCAATTTCATTCTTACTGCACGGAGTGTCCCGTTCAATCAATATTAAACTGTTCTCGGTTTTATCACATTCTTCTCTTTTTACAAGAAGCTCTTCATAAAGCTTTTCGCCGGGACGTAAGCCTGTCTCGATTATATCTATTCCGTTTACTCCCGACAGCCGAATCATACTTTGTGCCAAATCCAATATTTTTACAGGCTGACCCATATCCAGTACAAAAAGCTCGCCGTTTTTTGCCATAGCTCCTGATTGAAGCACAAGCTGAGCCGCTTCGGGAATAGTCATAAAATACCGTATAATGCGCTTGTCTGTAACAGTAATCGGACCGCCGTTGGCAATCTGCCTTTTGAACAGTGAAATTACAGAGCCTGCAGAGCCTAAAACATTTCCAAAACGGGTAGCGCTGTATGTTGCTTTGCCGTATGTGCTTGCACACTGCACAATCATTTCACACATACGCTTTGTAGCACCCATAACATTTGTTGGGTTAACGGCTTTATCAGTCGAAACCATCATAAACCGTTCAGCATTGTATTCCTCGCATAGCTCAACTAAAATCTTAGTTCCGAAAACATTGTTTTCAACCGCCTCAATGCAGTTGGTTTCCATAAGCGGAACGTGCTTATGTGCGGCGGCATTGATAATAATTTGCGGACGGTAGCTCTCAAAAACTCTTGCCATACTGCGTTTGCTGTTAATCGAAGCTATTTCAACATTAAGCTTAATGCTGTCACCGTAAATCATTTTTAGCTCCTGCTGAATATCATAAGCGCCGTTTTCGTAAATGTCTAAAATGATAATTTGTTTGGGTTGCATTTTTGCAAGCTGTCTGCACAGCTCCGAGCCGATTGAACCGCCGCCGCCCGTAATCAGAATAACCTTATTTTTATAATAAGCGTCGGTCTTTTCACTCTGCATAACAATAGGCTTTCTTAACAGCAACTCTTCTATGTCAAAGTCACGCAATTGACGTTTTCCGCCTGCCGACTGCATAACGGGGTAGTCATATGCTTTTATTTTATAGCCTGCGTTCAAGTACTTTTCGTACAGATCTTTTTTATGAGCGCTGTCAAGGTCGGGAATGGCGAACACGACCTCTTGAATTTCGGCGTCTTTTAAAATTTCAAAAGTGTCGTTACTTTCTAAAAGGACGGGAATACCGTGAATACTGCGGTCGGCTTTCTTTTTATTTACATCGACAAAGCACCTCGGCGTATATGCGGAAAAACGGTTTGCAAGCAGCTCCTCGGCAAGCGAAACGCCTGTACGGCCTGCACCGATAATGGCGATTTTTATTTTTTGCTGTTCATCAGGTGTTTGGTCCTTAATTTTTTCTCCCGCAAAAAGCCTTAAAAGTATGTTTAAAAATTTTCCGGATAAGGTTTTTGTGTTTTCACATTTGTAGGCATAGCGGTATATCATTCTGATTGCCAGTGCACCGAGCAAATTCATCGAAACAATACAGAGCAAACGGTCAAATGAAATGTGCTCAGTGGGTAAGAAATTTTCTAAAATTAAATTTACAACGAAAGCACAGCCGTCAACAAACAGCAGTCTTATGTAGCACTGAATTCCGCCGTATCGCCATATTTGCTGATAAATACCGCCTATAAACCTTGCTGTAAAAATACATATAAAAGATAAAATTATTTGGCAAACCATACTTAAAACAGAATTAAACTCTCTGTTTTCATAAAGATAAAGCAAAAGAAATTCCAAAAACAGGAAAATGGCTAAATCATATAGTACAAGCGTCCATTTAATATTACGCTTTTTCATAATCAACACTTCTTTCAGTTTTCCCACATTTTTGCCGAATCCCGAAACTGTGAACAGATAATCATCCGCTGATTTTTTATCTGATTCGTTTCGCATTTTTATCAACGCTCTTTTTAAGTTTATAAGAGCATAAAACGTTCGCATAATTAAACTAATTATACAATTTATATTAAAATATGTCAATTATAAGTTATCGGTAAATATTGTATAGCGCACTGTTTGTTACCGCTTTTTTATTGCTGTGCTGCGAAAACGAGAAATATATTGTTTCAATTGTTTAGAGAAGAGCTTTGAAATTGTATAATTATAACAAAAGAATAAAAATAAACAACCGCATTGGAGCGGTTGTTTTGAAAGAATTACAGTGTGAATTTATGCACACAGAGAATTAAAATGTAAATTCTACCGATTTTGTTTCGCCTTTTGCGAAGGTGATGCTTTGTGCTTTACCGCCTGCACAGGAAACCTCAATTGTTTGGTCTGTATTTGATGTAATTTGTGCAGTCGCTTTGCCGTCTGCCCATTTAACCGAAACAGTTGCGCCTGTGCGTGCCGAAAGACCTGTGATTTCACCGCTCGTCCATTTTTTCGGAAGAGCAGGTAAAATTTCAATTTCATCCGTATTTGAATAAAGGAGAGATTCGTTAACTATACCGATAAGCCCGAGCAATGTGTCCGTACAGTAGGTGTCAGAGCCACGATTCGTGTTGTGGTCTGTCATAAGAGATGTGTAGCAGATGTTGCTCTTAAGTAAATTGTGAACAAGGCTGTAAACATTTTCGCTCTGCTTAAGGCGTGCGAGTACAAGAGCCTGATGCACAAAGCCGTGAGAAGCGCTGTTTTCTTTTTCACGGTTATTTACTGCCTGAAGGCATGACTTTGCAAGCTCCTCATTATGCTGAGTTTCAGTAAGCGGCCAAGCGCAGTAAAGGTGGCTTATGTGGCGGTGACGGTTGTTTTCCTCATACTGATTTGCGCACCATTCCTTGATAGCGCCGGTGCTGTCAAATTGATAGTCGGGCATTTTGCCGAGCAATTCGGTCCATTTTGTAACTCTTTCTTCATAACCGTCAAGCTTTGCGTCATTTTCGCAGTCAATTGTCATTTGAAGTCCGCTTTTTGCCGCCGCAATGTCAATAGCAGCATTTGCCGCAAGCGTTGAGTTGTAAACTGAGCCGCCCGTTGTGTTTTCGGGAGAATAAGAGGGGATAATTAAGTATTTTTCACCGTCCTGAAGCTCGGTTTTACCCTTTTCATATTTTGCGTTACCGTCTTTATCGGTGTAATATTCGGGGGAAACTAGCTGTTCCCAGAAATTTGACTGTTTTGTAAGAAGGGGTACTAAAACATCTTCAAGAAGTCTTAAATCCTTGCCGTCATCACCCTTAAAGGTAACATTGCCGTAGCATTGGTACATCTCAAAAATCGGCTGAAGCATCCAGGATGTACCCGCATTCCAATACTGGAACGGATATTCCTGACAGTATTCAGCACCCAGCGCGCCATCGCCGTCACTGTTAACAGGCGCCATTAAAGCGTCATGCATACCGTAGCACTTTTCGGCGTTTATTTCCCAATCGTCTGTTTGACGGAGAATAAATTTAACATAGCCCTCACTGAATTCGATAAGGTTTGCCGTATTCATTCCCGATGACTGAAGATTTACGTTGGCATCCATTGTATATTCGCTTCGCCAGCCCGGATTCCATTCGCCCGTCCACATTCCCGAAAGGCGCGTCATTGAATATCCGCTTGCGCAAATTGCGGCATAGCGTGCCTGCATATATATTCTTTCCATAAGTGCGTCATTGATATTGCGTGATAATTTCTGTTTGGTAAGCAGTTCTTCGTTGGAGAGGTATCTCATCTCGTTTTCGCTCTCGCCCAAGGTGAATGAAACGCGGTTAAACATTTCCGAATGAAGCTTTGCGCTGGGCGCTAATGCGGCGCTGTAATCGAATTTGCCGTCAGATGTGTATTTCTCTGCGACAGCCTTGCAGTCCTTTAAAAGTGAGTCTGTAAGCTCATAAGACAGAGCAGTAGCAAAAGCTTCGATTTTACCCATTGAGAACGTGCGGTCGTTTTTAGTGATAAGGTAAACCTCATCTGCATCCGTTATTTTAACCCCTGGGTTCTTTTCGCCTACATTTACTGTTTCATCTTTTTCGGATTCCAAAGAAACCTTCTCTTTTGTTCCTCCGACTGTTAAAACATAAGTTACACCGGCATAACCGCCGTCCTTTAAAGATGAAAGTTCATAAGACGGGTAATGTGCAACGAGTGTAATTACAGATGCGTCATCGGAAACGATTTTTTTGTATTGCATATCCTTTTCGTAACCGTTTCCGAATTTATACATTTCGCTTAAATCGTCGAGGGAGAGAGTCATATTGATTTTTGCGCCGTCTGACGATTTGGAAATTTTTGTAACTGTTACATCGTCAGTTCTTGATGTAAACGTAGTGCGCTTCCAAGTGCCGTTTTTGTCACGGTATGAAACGCCGACTTCGCCTGTTTCGTAATCCGTCCAGCGAATATAATCTTTGTATGAGTTTTTATCCTGCGTAAGTCTTAATTGCTGACCGGGGTGGAAGGCGTAGCCGTAATTCCATTCGCCGCATCCTGAAACGCAAAGACTGCCGTCAAGATTTATAATTTTTTGCTTGGTGCTCTGGAGCTCAAAGGTGAGGTCGGGCATATTGTATCTGTCACGGTCAGACGGCATTATGTAGTCAACATCCTGATAGGTTATTGTGTCGCTGTACGGCGAGCCTGATGTTACAAAGCCGAGCTTTCCGTTGCCGCCTATCATACCGTCACGCCAGTATCTTCCTGCGGTTTTTGTCTTTGAATATTCTTTTACTTCGCTGAATTCGGTAGCGAAAGCCTTTTTTGTGTCACCCTTCAAAAGCTTGTAATCTCCTTTTAAGGAATTTTTGTAAAGTGTAAATGTGCCGTACACGGCGGAAAGTAAAATGCACAGTGAAAGCAATACGGAAAGAAGGATTTTTACCGTTTTCCAAAGTCCCGTTTTGAATCTACTGCTGATTTTGGGCTTTTTCATATTCTTCCTCCTCAAAATAATTTATGCAAACATAATATCATATTTATTGTAAAAATGAAATAGATGAAAGAATTTATATTCAAAAAAAATTTTTAAAATGA
>DKTZ01000036.1:9070-9308 GCA_002490425.1 Ruminococcaceae bacterium UBA7217 | reverse complement strand
TTGTTAATAATTTGTCAATTCATTGACTTTTACTGTATTACTTTGTTATAATACGTTCAATGCGTAAAAACATATATTTTTACACAATCATATTTTTTTCGGAGGTTGCTATTATGGCAAGAGTTTATAATTTTTCAGCAGGTCCTTCAATGCTTCCCGAAGAAGTATTGAAAAAAGCAGCAGCAGAAATGCTCGACTATCAGGGCAGCGGTCAGTCCGTTATGGAAATGAGCCACCG
>DKTZ01000036.1:0-8787 GCA_002490425.1 Ruminococcaceae bacterium UBA7217 | reverse complement strand
CGTTATGGAAATGAGCCACCGCTCAAAGGTATATGATGAAATCATTAAGGGTGCAGAGGCTCTTCTTCGTGAGCTTATGAATATTCCCGACAACTACAAGGTTCTTTTCCTTCAGGGCGGCGCTTCAACACAGTTTGCGGCTATCCCGATGAACTTTATGAACGGCAGCGGCAAGGCTGACTATGTAGTATCCGGTCAGTGGTCCAACAAAGCCTACAAAGAGGCAACAAAATACGGCGATGTTAAAGTTGTTGCAACATCGAAGGAGCAGAATTTCTCATGCGTTCCCGAAATGGATAAAAACGAATTCCGTCCCGATGCAGATTATTTCTATATTTGTATGAATGAAACTGTTCACGGCAATATTATTCGAGAGCTTCCCGACACAGGCGATGTTCCGCTTATTGCAGACATTTCGTCCTGCTTCCTTTCAGAGCCTATTGATGTTACAAAATTCGGTATGCTTTACGGCGGTGCACAGAAGAATGTTGCCCCAGCAGGTCTTACAATCTGCATTATCCGTGAGGACCTACTCGGCAACGCAAGAGATTACACTCCCTCTATGCTTGACTACAAGCTGATGGCTGACAACGATTCACTTTACAACACACCCCCCTGCTACACAATTTACATTTGCAAGCTCGTTCTTGAATGGCTTAAAGAAAACGGCGGTCTTGAAGCAATGAAGGAAAAGAACGTTAAGAAAGCAAAGCTGCTCTATGATTTCCTTGATAATTCAAAGATGTTCAAGGGTACTGTTGTTCCGAAGGACCGCTCACTTATGAATGTTCCTTTTGTTACTGACTCAGAAGAGCTTAACGCAAAATTCGTTAAAGAGGCAACTGCGGCAGGTCTTGTTAACATAAAGGGTCACCGTTCGGTTGGCGGAATGAGAGCATCAATTTACAACGCTATGCCCTATGAAGGCGTTGAAGCACTTGTTAAATTTATGGCTGAATTTGAAAAAGCCAATTCATAATTGAGGTATATTACAATGTATAATATTTTAACTTTAAACAAGATTTCCGCAACAGGAATCAAAAATTTCACATCAGACTACAAATGCTCCGACGATATTAAAAATGCCGACGCTGTTCTTGTACGTTCTGCATCAATGCACGAAATGGAATTAGCTCCCGAAACTCTCGCTATTGCAAGAGCAGGCGCAGGCGTTAACAATATCCCCGTTCAAAAATGTGCCGAAGACGGCGTGGTTGTTTTCAACACTCCCGGTGCAAACGCAAACGCTGTTAAGGAATTAGTCCTTTGCGGACTTTTCCTTGCATCAAGAAAAATCGTTCCTGCAATTGATTGGGTTAAAACCACTCTCAAGGGCGATGAGAATTTCTCAAAATCAGTTGAAAAAGGCAAATCTGCATTTGCAGGTCCCGAAATCAAGGGCAAAAAGCTCGGTGTTATCGGTCTCGGCGCTATCGGCGTACTTGTTGCAAATGCCGCAAATTCACTCGGTATGTCTGTTTACGGTTATGACCCATACCTTTCTGTTGACGCCGCTTGGAACCTTTCAAGGAGCGTTAAGCACGTTACAAATCTTGACGAGATTTTTGCCGAATGTGACTACATTACTCTTCATGTTCCGCTTACGGATTCAACAAGAGGAATTGTTAATACAGTAAATATTGCTAAAATGAAAGACAGCGTAAGAATTCTTAACTTCGCACGCGGCGAGCTTGTTGACACAAACGACATTATCACAGCTCTCGGCGAAGGCAAGGTTGCGGCATACGTTACTGATTTCGGCAATGATGCGCTGCTTGACGCAAACGGTGCAATTGTTATCCCCCACCTCGGCGCATCAACTCCTGAATCCGAAGACAACTGCGCAGTAATGGCAGTTAATGAAATTATTGATTACCTTGAGAACGGCAATATTGTAAATTCTGTTAACTTTCCGAATGTAAATGTTCCGAGAACAGGCAGAACAAGAATTACAATCATTCACAAAAATGTTGCAAACATTATCAGCCAAATTTCAACAGCCGTTGCAAATGAAAATGTTAATATAGACAATATGGTTAACAAATCAAAGGGCGAATTTGCCTACACAATGCTTGACGCTGACACAGATGTTTCCGAATCGGCAATTGAGTCAATTAAGGCTATTGAAAACGTAATCAGAGTAAGAGTTATTAAATAATCTTAAATAAATTATCCCATAAAAAATGCAGTTCGTGGTGAACTGCATTTTTTTATTCTTCTGTCTCTGCTTTCAGCTTAACAATCTCGGCAGTATTTCTTTTAACATCCACCCTGTTATACAGTTTCTTTATTCGTACGTTAACTCTGAACAGCCTGTCACAATGTTCACAGTAGAAAACCGCTCTGAACGAATGATTCATATATTTCCAATTTTTCTTTTTCTGAACATTGCCGCCGCAAATATCGCAAAATTCGTTAAACACCTTACTGTCAACATTAGGGTCATTTCTGTTGCTGATATAATACGGTCTGAAGGCAAGCTTTTCAAAAAAATCTTCATCACAAGCCGAAATATATTTTCCAATTTTTTGAGCATCAAAGGTTTTTCTGAAACATTCACCGCTGAGGCGGCTGTCATCAAGTGCTCTGTGATGCGGAAAATCATCGGGATTTATATCCAAACACTCTGCGGCATAAGAAAGCCCTGCCTGCTGAACATTTTCCATATTTATAAAGCCTTGACAATATTTTTGCAAATCGGCATACTGTTGAATAAAGCCAACGTCCTGTTTTCTGCCGAAGAACTTGTAATTTGAAATGAGCGTACGAATGTCAGTGTCACCCCATGTAAGCAGCAGGAAATCGTTTCCGCACCAATCGGCAAAATCATCCATTACCGTTTTAAAAGCACTTGCATCTTCCAAATCCTCATTTTCAATATGTGTAAGCTCTTTAATTCTGCTCCTGATTTTTTTAGAAGCCACAGGACAAATAAACTGTGAAAATGTGTCTGTTATTTCAAGCTCTTCATTAAGCTTTATTGCTCCTACCTCGATAATCTCGTTTACGAAGCAGTGAGCCGATTTAAGATAAGCATTATTCCATTCCAAATCCATTATTATGTAATTCATATATTCTCCGCTCTCTGTAAGCCTTAATCAATTTTTCCGTCAAAAGGTCTTGCTTTTCCGCTCTCAATTTTATTTAACGCTGATGCTATTTTCTCATTTCCGTTCATTGATTTTAAATCGTTAAGCGGTTTTAAAACAAATTCACGTTCATACATTCTCGGATGAGGAACCGTTAAAACTTTACTGTTTATTTCTTTATTTCCGAATAAAAGCAAATCAAGGTCAATAATTCTCGGTCCGTTTTTAAAAACACGAACTCTCCCAAGTGCCGCCTCAATCCCCAATAATGCGCCCAAAAGCGATTCGGGCGTAAGGCTTGTTTCAATTTCAACCGCAATGTTTAAAAAATCTTCCTGCTCCTCAAACCCAATCGGGTCTGTTTCATACACAGGAGAAATTTCAATAACAGATGTTTGCGGAAGAAGCCTTAAAGAATTAACCGCATTTTGAAGGTTTTGCAATCTGTCACCCATATTTGTGCCAATGCTTAAATATGCCCTCATTTTCTCTCCCTTTCAATTTCAACTGCAACATAATCAAAATCCGCTTTTATGGGAGCTTCGGGCTTTTTGAGAGTAATAATAAGTCTTTGAATTTTCGGAAAGTCTTTAAAAAGTCCATCTGCAACACGCTGTGCAACATGCTCCAGCAAATCGTTTTTTTCATTTATTGCAATTCGTATTACGGATTTAATTATTTTAGCATAGCTCACAGTATCGTTTACATCGTCTGTTACACAAGGCGCACTTAAATCAAGAAATGCAGTTATATCAAAAACAAAATTCTGACCGTTTTCCTTTTCTTCGGGATTCACACCGTGATAAGCAAAAATATTAAGATTTTTAACAATAATTTTATCCATACCCTGTCATTTACCTCTTATTATTCTGTCCGCTGTGTTAATAGCAAGCCTGTTCTCTTTAACATTATGAACACGTACAAAATCCGCTCCGCCGGCTACAGCCAAAACATTTGCCGCCAAAGTGCCAAACACCCTGTCCTCACCGACAGCGCCTGAGCTGTTTTTAACAACACGCTTGTTTGAAAGCGCCGTAAGGTAAGCGCAGCTTTTATTTTTTAAAATTGCAGTGTTTTTGATTAGTTCAATATCTTCGTCAAAGCCACCCGTAAAGCCGATACCCGCATCAAGCATAATGTATTCGGAAGATATTCCGAAACTATTGCACTTTTCAAGCATTTGGCTGAAAAAGTCCGATACTTTATCCGTTACTGAATTTTTATCCGAATTATTTTCTGCCGTTCTGCCGTTATACATTATAATCCAGCCGCATTTGTGTGTCTTTACCGTTTCCGCCATCTTTTCATTAAACACACCGCTTACATCGTTGATTACAGCAACGCCGTTATTAAGGGCGTATTTCGCAACCTCAGGGTAAAATGTATCAACAGAAAATACAGTATTTACCTTTTCGGTCAAAAAAGGAATATACTCTTTAATTATGTTCAGTTCTTCCTTTGCAGACAACACTTCCGCATTAGGTCTTGTCGAATTTGCACCGATGTCTATTATATCGGCACCGTCCTGAACCATTTTAAGAGCCTGTTCCAATGCCTTTTGCGGAGAATTATATTTCCCGCCGTCATAAAATGAATCGGGAGTGACATTAAGTATTCCCATTATATAAGTTTTTTTACCGAGTTCAAAAAATCCGTTTTTATGTATAAATTTCAAATTATTTATCGCCGAGCAAGGAAAGTACCTCCGCTCTTGTTTTGGCGTCCTTTCTGATTCCGCCTCTCAGGGCGGATGTTCTTGTCTGCGAGCCTGCGGCTCTGATTCCTCTCATTGTCATACAAAGATGCTCTGCCTCAATTATTACGACAACACCCTTAGGCTTCATATTTTCTTCAATAAAATCGGCAATCTGCGCCGTGAGCCTTTCTTGAAGCTGTGGACGACGTGCAAACGAATTAACAATTCTCGCAAGCTTTGAAAGCCCTATAACCTCGCCCTCATCATTAGGAATATAAGCTATATGCGCCTTGCCCACAAAGGGAAGAAAATGATGCTCGCACATTGAATACATAGGAATATCACGGACAATGACTATTTCATCACTGTTGCCCTCGTGAAAAATTTTAAGATGCTGCTTCGGGTCTTCCTCAAGTCCTGCAAAAATTTCCTCATACATATTAGCAACTCTTTTCGGAGTTTCACGAAGCCCCTCACGGTCAGGGTCTTCTCCTATTGCCAAAAGTATTTCACGGAAAGCTCTTTCAATTCGCTCTTTATCCATTTAAAATCAGCCTTTCTCAAATACTATACACAAATAGTTGAAATCGTCATTATAAAGATAGCTTTTGCTTGTTATATTTTTACCCGATGTTCTTGCGACATCAACTGTAAAATCATAAAAAGCTCTGTCAAATTCATTATTATCTGCCTTTGTTTTTACTGAATTGTAATCGGCAGTATTGGAAAATCTCATTTCAACTATTAAATCGTCTGTTAACCCCTCAGCGCAAGGTGCAACCATACCGTGAAAGCTGTTAAAGCTGTTAAAATACAGACCGTTAACGGTAAAATAATTGAATTTTAATGAAACACAGTTATTATCATACGGTTCAATATCAAAATGGTCTTTTCTTATATCATCATCGCTCACATTAAAATAAAGATATATTACCTCGCCCAAATCGCCGTCGGCATCATCCCACGTTACGTCAATATGATAAAGCTCGCCGTCAACAGAAACAACATTCCACATATGCCCTTCCATTTTGCCTTCGTCGTTTTCCGTATTACCGACCACAAGATAATTATAAATCCCGCATTTATCAAGCAATATTTTAAGCGCTCTTGAATACCCCTCGCATATCGCTTTACCGTCAATTAAAACGCTGTACGCCGAATCGCCGAATTTTTCGTATGTGTCTAAATCGTAAACGGTATTTTTGCATATATAGTCATGGAAAAATTTTTCTCTGCCGAAATCTGACATACCTGAACCTGCAAGCGCAACTATTCGGTTCACTTCTTCATCAAGTTTCGCTTTCATAGTTTCAATTTCTTCATCCGTAAATCTGTAATCCGGCTCAACAAAAATTCCCGCAGAATTTGCTGAAAAAGTATATGATGAATCTACCCAGAAAATTTCAGGGTTGTCGTAAAGAACACCGTTAAACATTGAGCTTAGTTCGTCTTCGGTAACATTTACAGTAAAATCTTTTTTGCTCATATAAGCGTTATAAATTTTAGTGTATTCAATCTTTTCATCGGCAGACAGAGAGGAATAATAGTAATTTTTTCTGCCGTTGTACTCCTCAGAAAGCGGTACAATTAACTGTTCGGGAGGCGAAATGGTTGATACAATACGCTCAATTGACTCGGAATTTACCGAAAAAGAACAGCTTGAAAACGTAAAAACAATTGCAAGTAATACTGAAATTACTCCTATAATTTTTTTCATATATACTCCTTACTGCTCCGCAACTGACGGATAAATTTTATCGGCAGCATTTGAATATATTTTAATTTTTTCCGCAGCATTTGAATAGTCAAAAACAGAAATATCTGTTTTACAGTTATTGACGAAAATCTTAAAAAGAGCATCTGATTTTTCGGAATTTTCCGGAGTAAATGCACTGTATAAAATGTCGCACATTATACGTGCCTTTTCACTGTTTTCGGAAATTGCCAAATATTTATATGCATATTCATCGGAAAGCTTCTGCGTTCCCTTATCAAGAACAACATTGAATTCCTCGGATTTATAGTTTACATTATCCGGCACATTAACTGTTACACCACCGAAAGACGCCAAAATATTTTTAAACTGAGTAGGTGTGCAAACAACATATTTATCGGCAACTGACTCGTAATCGACGCCTTTGCAGTTAAAGGGACTTACAGTAATTTGCTTCGCATCAAAATCTGCTGAAACAGTAAACCCAAAATCAGGCTCTGATGCTTCATTGGTAAGAACTAAAACATACTTCCTTTTGCCCGAAAGTTGAGAAACCGAATAGGCCGTTTGGACATTTTCAGCTGTGGTTGACGGCTCCTCAGATGACGTTCTGTCAACAAGGTTATCAAAGTCGAAATCAATTGAACGCATAAAAAGAAAAGCCGAAAATACAGCCAAAATTAAGATAAACAGAGAAAAAGCAATTGCAAAATACTTAAATTTCGGATTTCTGATTTTTCTCGCTTTTTGTTGCTTAAATATATCATTACTGTTTTTTTTCATTTCTGCACCGTTAAATCAAATATACTATCTATATAGTATAACACAATATCTGCTTATAAACAATATAAACATCAAAAAAACCGCACACGTTTAAGTATGCGGTAAAAATGTTTAAGCTTATTCGTCAGATTCCGTAAAGTGATATTGCAATTCACCGTTTTCGCCGAACGCCTCCGTACTGTCAGAGGCCTTAAGAAGAACGGTTACTGTTTGCAATATAAGCTTAAAATCAAGCCACAGGCTGTAATTTTCAATGTAAAGCAAGTCAAGCACAAGCTTGTCCTTAGGAGAGGTGTTATATTTACCGGCTATTTGACCGTATCCTGTAAGCCCGCCCTTAACACGTAGCCTGTAAGAAAACTCGGGCAATTCAGAAGTGTATTTATCAACATTTTCAACCATTTCAGGGCGTGGACCGACAACGCTCATTTCACCCTTAAGAATATTGATAAACTGAGGAAGCTCGTCAACTCTGAACTTACGTAAATATTTTCCAACTTTTGTTATACGGTCATCGTCAGAAGTTACTGATTTATTATAGCTTCCTTCCTCTTTCATAGTTCTGAATTTATAAACCATAAAAAGGTTTCCGCCTTTTGTTGCCCGTGCCTGACGGAAGAACACGTGACCGCCGTCCTCAATTTTAATTGCTAACGCACACAGAAGCATTAACGGCCCGAAAACTATAAGTGCAACAAGTGAAATGAAAATATCCATAAAACGCTTTACGAATCTTTGTTCAAGCGTTAAATCGCGTGCAACAGCTGAAACAACAGGCTTGTCGTCAAGAATTGTTGTTCTGGCTCCCAATGCTACAATATCGCTCATTTCAAAGTTATAATAAATATTTTTATTGTTTGCATAGCAATATTCGTCAAGAATTATTTTTTCTTTCTGAGGAATATCGTAAAGGAAAATTGTATCATTTTTATTTATAACATCAAACACATTGGGAGATGTGTAATGAATCATATCGGTAATTTTATACTGCTTGCGATATTTGCTTATTTTAACCGCAATCGAATTGAGCGATTCCTCAGACGAGGTAATAATACAACAATTTTCAGGCGGATTTATGGTAAAATAAACAAAATTACCAAGATAGGCAAATGCGACAATTGCAATAATCTGAATCGCCATAACAATCAAAAGCAAATGCGGAGACTCAAATACAAAATGTGCATTGTTATGAGGATTAACACTCATTATGCAGAACTGTAAATACGTTACGACATCAGTTATAAGAGTTGCCAAAGACATAGAAATAATGATTGGCTTGCTTTTAAGCCTGCCGATAAGATAACCGCCGTAAACCGAAATAGTTGCTGTAAGCACTGCACAGAATGTAACGAGTGAAACACCTGACGTTCTCGAAAGACCGAGAACCCATTCATATTTTAAACCAAAAACTACAAAAAATGTTGCAACAATAATTATATATATTGTTGCCTTTAAAAGAAAATAAATACTTTTTTGGAATTTATTTAAAATATTCATAGAACATA
>DKTZ01000014.1 GCA_002490425.1 Ruminococcaceae bacterium UBA7217 | reverse complement strand
AATTATAAAAAGCACAAACAAAAGCAATAAGTAAAAGAATAAAATTTAAGTCAGACATTATAATTACCTCATATATAATATTTTTGATATGTTTCGCTGTAGCTCGTTTAAAGCCTCATATTTAGCTTGTAAACGTATTAAGTCCACAAGGCCGTAAAAGTCCAAGTGCCGAATGTTTGAGCGTTTCTGCTCCAATTCTTGGTGCAATATCGTATCACAGTCAATCAATTATAGCTTCCATTAACCAAGCCTCCTGCCTATAATATAAATTGCTAAGCCAAAGCTTAAAAAGAATACAATAACAGCAGTAAAACCGAGTTTATCAATAACAATGGAAAATACAGAGTTAACAGCTATAAAGCCTTTGCTTAAGTCAGATAAAATATCAGTATTAATGACTTTATCAAAATCAGAGCCGTCAAAACCAGGTAAATTGCTTTCAGTATCTTCAATATCTTTATTTATATTATCAATATTATCTTTACCGGATGTATCAAAATCATCTTTTGAAACATCTTTGCCTTTAATAAGGGTGTCAAGCTTATCAAAAAGAATAGTAAATTTGCTATCAAGAAAAGCCGAAAGATTAATAAACAAATTTTCAACTGAATGTTTAAAAAGTAATAAGTTAGAATTAATAGTATTTAAAGCAGATTGCAAATTGCTCCATAGTGTATTAGTACAAGTAGTCAAATGACTAATTAAAGCAGATTTACAACTGTCTAATTTGCTTGTTAAATCAGAGGTACAACTTGTAAGCTTAGCATCAAGAAAAGAACCTAAATTTTGTATAGATTTCACTATACCTATATGAGTAACGCCCGAACTGTCAATACCGCCCGAAATCGAATAATATATACGATTAAGCCATTCAAGAATACCATCTATCTTGCCATCAGAATTATCATTATTTGTAAAAACGAAATCCGAAACCAAAAAACCGCCAGCGTGATAGTCGCCCATTATAACAAAAACCAAATATACTTGTTTACCATTGAATTTATCGGGAAACTGAAATTGAATGTTATAATCCTCAAAAGACGTACCAGGAGACTCCCAAAAGGCAAAAGGAAAAGCATCAGTATCAGTTAAATCAGTGGGATTAGTTGTCAAATAAAAAGAAAAGGAATAATCACTACTATTTAAAGACTTAACAGAATATGTGAGAGTATAAGAAGAGCCTATCTTTAAACGGTCAGATACTTTAGAAATAGCACAGTATTTAGCTCCGCCACCTTCTGACGAAGGATTTGTAGTATTTAACGAAACTAAAGTATAATTTTTTCCGTTTTGATATTGACGCTCAAAAGAATTAGGCTTTGTGCCAGAAACAAAAGTAAAATCATATAAACTATATGTAATAGTCTCAGAAGCATGAGACGAAACGGAAAAAGAAGAAATTAAAAATATCGTTACAAGAACGAAAGTAACAAGGTACTTAAAATATTTACTTTTGAACAAATTAAGCACCTCGCAAAAGAATTATTTTTTCAATGGATTTGAATTTTCACTTTGATTAAGTGAATTTAATATATTTTTTTCTTCCTTATGGCGAATGTATTTAAATGCGCCGAAAATGCCGAACAAAGAGCCGAGAAGAAAACTAAACATTAAAAATACGATTAAAACAAACATTCTTATATCACCTATAATAAAGTAATGGAACGTGGTACTTACCCAATGTCAGAGTAAGTACCACAAAGAAAGGGGTTTTACTATATCAAAAAGTTAATTTGAATAAGGAGATTTAAAAATCAAATTACCTTTTTAATATCAACAAGAGATTGGTGACGTCTGAAACCGTCATAAATGAAATCGTATTCCCTACCGAACTCAAATACAGGGATTTTAAACTGTGCATCATTACGAATAAAGATTTTATCGGATATTTCGCCGATAACGCCGTCTTCTTTACGGGTAACATACACATTAAGTCCGCATATACGGTTGCCGTTAGCATCTTTAAAATCGAGTTCACGTGTGCCGATTACTTTAGCTTTTGCCATTTTAATTACCTACTTTCCGCCACTTTTTGTGGACTTTAAATATTATACATTCATTTGAATGTAATATAAGTATACACGCGTTTGAATGTTTTGTCAACACGTTTATTTGAATATTTGATAAAATAAATAAAAAAAGGAGTAAAACAATGATTTACAACGAAGCATTAAAAAACGCAAGAGAATACAAAGAGCTAGAACAAAAAAAAATAGCCGAGATACTACAAACAACACAACAACAAGTATCACTGTACGAAACAGGAAAAAGAGAATTAAAAACAACACAGATAATTAAATTATGCAAATGCCTAAATCTTTCAGCTGACTACATACTCGGTCTAATAGACGAACCGAGAAAACTAAAATAGTTAGTAACATTGAACAAAAAAGCGAGATAAAACAACAAGTTTTTTGACAACATAGTGCTTGAGCAATGAGCAGAATGGGGGGTCGTAGTCCCCCCATTCTGATTTTTTCCCGAGTCGAGCTCGGGAAATGCGCTCCGCGCAATGCTGATAAAGCGTGAACCGAGAGAGCGAAAACAGTAAGTTTAATTGCCCACGAGAAAGCCGTAATATGACCGTTAACGAGCTTTTTGGCTGATACAGGGCTTCGCCCCGTACCCCGTGGAAACAGTAAATAAGTGCAAAAAAATACAGCAGGCGCTAACCTGCTGTTTTAATTTTGTAACACATTTTTCATCTAGCAGGAAGATTCCTGCGCCGAAATTTGTGTTACGTTTCTACAAATGAATTAACCTTATTTCTAAGATTTTTAAAATCGTCTTGAAGAAAATTAAATGATTTTCTAAGATTAGACATATCACCTATTATATCTACAAATTCAGAACGCTGAACATACAACATAGTTATTGAACATTCTAAATCTGTTTTCTTTTTTTCTAAAATTTCAATTTCTTTTTCTTTCTCCCGAGCCGTAAAAAAAGCATAATGAACAAGGCTGTCAAAATCACCGTCATATTGGTCTAAAATCTTTCTTGTATCTTCCGAATATCTGAATGTACGTGCATAAGGTTTCCTTGACATAATATTACCTCCTGTTGTAACACATTTTCATTCCTGAAGGAAGCTCATCAGAACCGAAGCTGAATGTTTATTGTGTTACATTTTTAATTTTATTATTCTATTTATTTTGTATAATTAACATTTGACTTTTGAACAACTTCAACAAAAACCTAACTTTTCAACACCCCTGCCGATTTAAGTGTTTTAGTGATTATAACAAATCCTTAAATTTAATATATGAAAAGCCAGTAGAGACAAAGTTACAAGTAATAGAAATAAAAGATATAAATATTAAGTAATTATCGTATTTAATTAAAAAACTGACTCCGTTTGTGAAAACGAAATCAGTTTTTGAGTTTAAAATCATTTATATAAATCGTATATTTATTTATAACACTTTGCAGAAAAGACTTATGGTTAAGTCACAAAATGAAATTATCTGCGAATCATAATTCCTTTCATATACGGCGTTTCATTGTGTGTTTCATATATAATATCCTTTTCTTCTTCCGTACAACCTATCAGTATTTTAATTTCGGAATCCTGCTTCACTAAATCTATAATGCACATAATAGCGTCAATGGTCTTGCCGTTTGTTCCGAACCACACATCTATTCCTGTGCCGTCCATAGATGATGTGTCTTTCAAATAACCATAATCTACTTTATAAATAAAATCAGGATATTTAGGATGAGCAGTTTCTTTCGGTCTGTCTATAATTATTTCTGATTCGGCGACTAAAGCGTCTAACGAATTCCAAAATTCATTATCAAATCTGTGCATAAAAGCTCCCCCGTATTCTATCTGTTTTTACAATAATATCGCATAGAGCTGCGAATTTTAATAATTTAATTAAACCGTCGGGCATTCGAGTAAGACAATTGATTTGTTTTCGCAG
Source organism: Ruminococcaceae bacterium UBA7217 (assembly GCA_002490425.1). Lineage (GTDB taxonomy): Bacteria > Bacillota > Clostridia > Oscillospirales > Acutalibacteraceae > Fimenecus. The sequence goes on along the minus strand of DKTZ01000014.1, from coordinate 5,066 downwards.
TCTAACTGAGCTTTAATACCGTACGGAATAATGCCGATAGGTTTAGCGTGACCAAAATTCACATTATAAAAAACAGGTAAATCGTTTAAATGTTCCTCGTTTAACACAACTTGAATAACCGCCTCTTTATATTCCTCATAATACACTTCACCCTGCGGTTTGCCTATTATAATGCCTTTTATTACTTTTAAAATACCCTGTGCCGCAAGATTTCTGAAAGTCCATTTTACAAAATCAGGCGACGGTTTGTCCTCGCTTGTTTCAACGAAAAGGATTGCATTTTTCCATTCATTAAGTTCAGGCCAAATTTCAGTTCCGTTCGCCATCATAAACACATCAATGCACCCGCCGAGCAAATGTCCGTGAGTTTCTCCCCTGCCGCCGATTACCTCATATCCGTGCTTGTCTTTTCGCATCACATTCGGTGTGTTTATATTACTTTCCTGCCACGGAATATAAGAATCCGACCATTCGGGACTCGGTAAAATTTCATACTGCTCCCATTCTCCGAAAAGTATATCTTTAACTGCCTTTTCCGTGTAATCGAACATATTAACATACTCGCCGAAATCACACATTATAGACGGACCGTAAAATGATATAAGCCCTGCCTTATACATCATAAAATGGTTAATTGTAGTGTCTGAATAACCCATAAAAATCTTAGGATTATTTTTAATTATCTCCAAGTCTATATATGGTAATATTCGTATTGTATCATCTCCGCCGATAGCGCAGAAAATCGCTGAAATTGAGTTATCTGCAAAAGCGTCCATTAAATCTTTAGCCCGCAGTTCAGGATGATTTGCTACAAATTTGCTTCCCTTTAACGCATTCGGCATACAGATAACCTTAAGTCCGAAGTCATTCGTGAGACGTTCCTTTGCGATATTAAGTTTATGGATAAAGCAATCATCACCCAATCCGCCCCACGAAAGGCTTACTATTGCGATTTTGTCGCCTTTTTTCAATCTTTTAGGTTTTATCATCCTGTAAACTCCCTTTTCTGTGATTTAAGTGTATTCCGATGTGACCTATTCCGAGTATTACAGTAGATACAATTAAAAATATGTTTTTACCGTATATGCCGAGCAGTAAAAACGATAATACGGGTAAAGTCGCCCCCGCAACGGGTATTCGGAGTAGACTGCTGTACATATCCTTCATTGTTTTATCGCTTTTAAAATATTTTATCCAATATATTTCATAGAGTATCATTAAAACAAAAGCCGCTAATAATACGGCAGTTCGTAAAGAGATTTTATTTATATTAAAATCGGCAAAAATAAGCGAAAAACAAGTTACTGTCACTTCACCTATGCGTTCCAATATAAGCAAAATTTTATTTTCATTTTTAATGTACTTTTCATAGTTTTCGGGCTTATTCTTTGACCATATAATATTCGGAATAAACAGCATCAGCAAGAAAATTAAACCGATATATGAGAATCCGAAGTGAATATTCAAAATACATTCCCCTTTTATACGAAGATTAAAGCTTTTTGCTGAAACAAATAATTCTGTTGGTTTCCGTAAAATTCATAGTCTTATGAAAAAGCAAACTATTTTCGTTGTCTAATTCACAGTCGCTTGCAAATTCACTGCATCCCTTGTTTTTTGCCCATTCTTCGCAGGCATTTAAAAGTTCTTTTGCATATCCCTTATTACGAAATTTGTCTTTTATATAAATTCCTTCCAAATAACCAACGGGTGAACTTTCTGTGCCCTCTACATAATCGTGGCGCAGAGAGCATTGTGCAAATCCAATCGGAGTACCGTTCTCAGTTTTCAAAAATATTTCACTTTCATTGTCAGCAAATGTATCAATAAATTCGTCGGTTAATTCATTTACTGAAGATGATTCCCACAAAGCTAAGGCTAAATTTACAGCCGACTCTAAATCGCTCTTTTCCGCCTTTTTAACCATAATGTTTTAGCTCCTTTTATTTGTACATTGTATAGGATTGTGAGATCTGTTTATAAAGGTTATTTAAGTATTTTTTTCAAGCCCAGATCGATGCCTTTATCTATAAGCTCCGTTACACTTTCTTCACTCGGTTTAATAAGTCTGTCCGAATAAACCTTTTGACCGTACTTTTTAATTTTCCGTGATACTGACAGTGCAGTAATCAGTACAGTTGAAAGTGTGCCGAGCCATGTAATAAAATATGATTTTTTCATTTTGTATTCCCCTTTTGTTTTATCGGAATAATACTTCCGACATCCGTTAACGGTTTATTTTTTATATCTGTATATTTAACATTATGGTAACTCAAAAATTGCTCAATTGCAATAAAATCTTTGTGAAATCGCAAATCGCCGTTAAAAAATAGAGTATTCTCCCCTATTAAACCGCTTGCTCCGCCGAGAAAGCCGTAATTCTGCTCTTTAAGAGCTACGCTCCCCTTACTTACGAAAAGAACAGAAATCCCGTTTACTTTTGAGCATTCTCTGCAAATTGATTCATCATCAGTTATAAAAGTGTTTCGACTGACTATACAAACAGAGCATTTTGCATAACCTTGATTTACATTTATAATATGCTTATTCTGTTTTACCGCTGTTTTTAAAATTGACTTATGCGTAATTTTACTGTTGCAGATAAGATAATTGCCGACATCAGCCGCATTTAATAAGCAGTCATTCGGGTATGGTGAAGATATATTTACCGTTTCGCAAATATTGCAACCTTTTAATGAGCTTTCAGCGGTTTCGTCTGCAATAAAATTGCCGTTCCCGAGATGGTATGCAAGTATATCGGCGTGATTTGCGCAGAAAGGCTCTAATTTGCCGCTTTTACATATTTTCAAAGGACTTATGCCCATATTCGCAAGCGCTTTTATTAAGCTGTCATCGCCGTCAGCAACGAGCACATCCGTAACAGCCGACGTCGGCAAATTCGGCTCTTTCAAAAATATATTACTCAATTTATAAGCACCTCAAAGGCTTGTCTAACTGTTTTAGCGGGCACAACCTCCATTAAATCAAGCACGCTTTTTGAAAGTTTTTTGTAGTTATGGTAAGGAATTACGCACTTTTTAAATCCGAGCTTTGATGCTTCTTTAATTCGCTGGTCACACGCAACAACTGAACGGATTTCACCTGCAAGACCTATTTCACCGAAAGCCAGTACATCGTCGGGAACAATAATATCCTTAAGGCTTGATACTATGGCAAGAGCTATTGACAAATCCGCCGCAGGCTCGTCAATGCGCAGTCCGCCGATAACATTGGCATAACAGTCCATATTACTAAGGTAGTACCCTGCTCTTTTTTCAAGAACAGCTATGAGCATTGCAAGTCTGTTATAGTCAATTCCCGTAGCCATACGTCTTGGGTTACCGAATCCCGTCGGCGCAACAAGGCTTTGAACCTCAGCTAAAATGGGCCGTGAGCCTTCCATAAGACAGGCTACGCACGTTCCCGATGCATTTTTCGGTCTGCCGGATATAAGCATCATTGAGGGGTTGTCCACTTGGTTAAGTCCGCTGTCAAGCATTTCAAATACCGCCATTTCATTAGTTGAACCGTATCTGTTCTTAACCGCTCTTAAAATCCTGTATGACGTATTTCTGTCGCCCTCAAAATAAAGAACACAGTCAACGATATGTTCAAGCACCTTAGGACCTGCAATGTTACCGTCCTTATTGACGTGACCTACGAGAAAAATAGGTATATTTGACGCTTTTGCAGTTCTTGCAAGAAGATTTGTCGATTCACGAACCTGCGTAACACTTCCGGGAGAAGATGAAAGCTCATTTATCTCCATTGTCTGAATGGAGTCAATAATCACAATATCGGGCTTTTCACTCAGAATATATTCAGAAATATACTGTGCATCCGTCTCACAAAGAATAAACAGATTTTCGGTATTAACGCCGAGTCTCGAAGCCCGCAGTTTAATCTGATGCGCAGATTCCTCGCCCGAAACATACAAAATCGTATATCCTTTTCCCAAAAACTCACAAACCTGTAAAAGAATGGTAGATTTACCTATTCCGGGGTCACCTGAAAGAAGAACAACCGATCCTCTGACAAGTCCTCCGCCTAAAACTCTGTTAAGCTCGGAAAGACCCGTGTCATATCTTTGAAAAATATCTGATTTTATATCTGAAAGAGGCAGTGCCTTTCCCGTGCTTGGATTCAGCCTTGAGGGTGCTTTCAAAACAGCTTTTTCAGTAGAAACAATTTCTTCTTCAAGAGTTGCCCATTCGTTACATTCGGGGCACTGACCGAGCCATTTCGGCGTTTCGTAACCGCAATTACTGCAAATATAAACTTTTTTAGACTTCTGTGCCATTATTTTCCTCCGTAATTAGATAATTTAGCACGCTGAAAGATAGCGCTAATGAAAATTTTCTTTGATAATCTTCCGATAAAAGCAGTTTTTCCTCCTCTGGATTGGAAACGAAACCACATTCACAAAGGCAAGCAGGCTTTGTCGCATTATAAAGAACATATATATTTGTGCCCGATTCTTTCGGTACTTTTGTGTTATCAGGCTGAGTTAAACTGCAAACTGTCTTTTGAATTACTGTTGCTAAATTCTTGCTCTCTTCAGAATTGGGGGCATAAAACACCTGCGTTCCGTGAACATAACTTTGAGTAAATTCATTTTGGTGAATACTCAAATAAATCGAATTTTCAAATAAATCCATAAGTGCCGCCCGTGCACGAATATCGGATACTTTTCTCTCACGGATTGTCGGAAGCGTTATGTCACCTACAGACCTGTCTTCAGTACGCACCATATATGTATTTATTCCGAAAAATGAAAGATAATCATTTACCTTTAATGCAAACTGCAAGTTTATATCTTTTTCGAGTGAACCGCTTTTACCGATTGCACCGCCATCCTCACCGCCGTGACCTGCGTCAACAATAACTGTAACAGCGTCACTGACGCTTGCCGACACCTGTTTTACAGATTTACTGACCGTAAAAATATTCAATGCAAAAGACGTAACTATTAAAACAGAAACTATAACAGCTAATTTTTTATTCATAAAATCACCCATTAATTTTATGAATAAAAATTCTTAAATATTATTTTACATTATTATTTT
>DKTZ01000006.1:38465-41236 GCA_002490425.1 Ruminococcaceae bacterium UBA7217 | reverse complement strand
GACAGGACCACAGGGTATAGCAGGTGCAGTCGGCACAACAGGACCCACAGGACCGACAGGCCCGCAGGGTATAGCAGGCGAAGTCGGCGCAACAGGGCCCACAGGTCCGCAGGGCGTTGCAGGAGCAACAGGCGCAACCGGTCCTACAGGGCCCACAGGCGCGGCTCCGACATTAACAATAGGAACAGTTACAACAGGAGCGCCGGGAAGCGCAGCGGAAGCATTTATTACCGGAACAGCGCCTGATTATGTTCTCAATTTGACCATTCCGCAAGGTCCTACAGGACCGGCAGGCACAGCGTAATTAACAAATTCGGAAAAGATTAGACAGTTATCTTATTGTATTCGGGGTGGATAATATGGATAAGCCGAAAGTATCTGTTTATTCTATATGTAAAAATGAAGAAAAATTTGTAAAACGCTGGCTTCAGTCTATGAGCGAGGCAGATGAAATTTTTGTGACTGACACAGGGTCATCTGATAACAGCGTTGCTCTTTTAAAGGAAGCCGGCGTAAAAGTGCAGACAGTTGCTTTAGATGAGTGGAGGTTTGACAAAGCACGCAATATTTCGCTTGAGTTTGTCAGTGATGATACCGACATCTGCGTTTGCACGGATTTAGACGAAGTGTTTGAAAAGGGCTGGAGAGAAAAGCTTGAAAAGGCGTGGGTGAAGGGTAAGACAACAAGAGCAAGGTATAATTATACTTGGTCGTTTAACAAAGACGGCACACCTGATATTACTTTTATTCTTGACAAAATTCACGCACGTCACGGTTATAAGTGGATTCATCCTGTTCACGAAATATTAAAATATGAGAACGGCAGTGAGATTTTTATTGAGACGGATATTCAGCTTAACCATTATCCCGACAACACCAAGTCAAGAGGGCAGTATTTGCCTCTTTTGGAGAAATCAGTTAAGGAAGAGCCGAACGATGACAGAAATGTTCATTATCTCGGCAGGGAATATCTGTTTTACGGAAAGTGGGACAGGTGTATTGAAACGCTGAAATACCATTTAAGTCTGCCGACAGCGCTTTGGCTTGACGAGCGCAGTGCGTCAATGCGGTATATTGCACGTGCCTACAGGGCAAAAGGCGATTTGAAAAATGCATCTGTCTGGCTATACAGGGCAATGGCGGAAGCTCCGTATCTCAGAGAGCCTTATGTTGAAACGGCTTATCTTGCTTATCTTGAAGAAAATTGGACGAAGGTATATTTTGCAGTTAATGAGGCGCTTAAAATTAAAAACCGTCCCAAAACCTATATTAACGAAGGCTTTTGCTGGGACAGCACGGTCTACGATTTAGGCGCAGTTGCCGCATATCACCTCGGACTTTATCAAAAGGCTTTGGATTTAGTTGAAAAAGCGTATGAACTGAATCCGGATGATGAGCGACTGAAAAGTAATTTGAATATTATAAAAAGCGCCGCACAAAAGGAATAAAAAAGATTAAAAGGGAGGGAGAGTCTCTCCCTTTTATGCATTTCAGCGGGTATAGTTTTTCCTTTTTGAGGAAAAATGCCGATTTTTAAAACGCATTTATTTTTCGTCGGACAACTCTAAAATATAGTCGGCGCTGACACCGTAATATTTTGCTAAAATTACAATAGTGATTTTACTTTTTTAATTTAACTGATTGTTATTGCAATATACATTTTAATTTATAAAATTGACGTTTTTTGCTTTTTAAATAACATTTTTTGCAAAAAGTAAACTTTTTCCGTGATTTTACGCTATAATTTTTAAATAAAGCTGCTCTTATAAAACTTTATCTTTAATTTTATCAGGCATTTTAAGCGCAATTATTTCAGCGGCGGAAATTTTAACAATATCGGGCAAAATAAACGGAATAACGCAGGCGGAAAGCACCGCAAAAATGCTCATACCCTGAGCTTTTCCAAAAAATGAGTAAAACCATATCGTGCCAATGGCATAACACCCCGCAAGAGCTATTGTATCGGTTAAGATTCTCAGATATTTCATTTTGATGTCGAATTTCTCAAATAGAATAACTGTGACCCCGCTAAAAATAAAGCCCAGCAAATATCCGCCGGTCGGGCCGAGAATTTTGCCTATTCCTGCGCCGAAATTTGAGAAAACAGGAAGTCCCGCAGATCCTAAAAGCAGATAAACTATTATTGAAACAGTACCTTTTTTGCCGCCGAGAAAGCGGAGAGCTAAAAATATGCCGAAGGTCTGGAGCGTAAAAGGAACAGCGCCTATCGGTACGGTTATCCAGGAACACACGCAAATTACCGCTGACATAAGAGCTATAAGCGTGATGTCTGATATTCTTTCTCTTTTCATTTTAATCACCTTTTAAATTTTTATTATATATAATGGTATACAAAACAAATCAAGTGTTTGCTGACGGAGTGTTGAATTATTTTGTTTAGTGAATTATAATTTTTCACCGCAGAAATTTTTTTGTACGATTACATATTATATACAAATTGTCAGCTGATTTCAATATATTTTGCGGTTTGGTACTGAATAACGAAATTAAAAAAATGTGAGCTTAATACAAAATATAGTTGCTTTCGACAATTCAGAGTGCATATTATGTATATTAGTAAATCAGACTAAGAATATTTTGTATAATGCCTGTCGAATTTAACAAAATTGTGGAAAAAATATGAACAAAATATTAACGGCGTTTTTTGGGCAAATATCACATAAATATAACACTATATTTTGATTTTTTTAAAAAAATTTCCCGATTTGTTCCCGAAAACCTATTGACAAAAATATATCAATAATGTTAAT
>DKTZ01000006.1:5211-38275 GCA_002490425.1 Ruminococcaceae bacterium UBA7217 | reverse complement strand
AATAATGTTAATATATGTGATGTATAGATGATGTATAATTGTCTGGAAAAATAGCTGCGATTTAATACTTAAAATATAACTGTTTTAAATTTAACTCCGCAGAGCGGAACTTTTCGGAGGCATTTTAAATTTATGGATTTGACTTTTACAGCCGTCAGCGGCGGCAGCAGAGAGTACAGTGTAAGAAAAAGCGGTTTTAAAGCCGCCTATTACACAAAAAAAGAAATAGATGATATGTACCCTGCCGGAGGTTACAGTGTTGTGGCTCAGATTGGCAAGGGGCGCTCCAAACAGGGTGAGCTTTTGAGCGGTGAGGTTTCCGAACCGATTTATTCCGTTTCCAAGCTGCCGCATACTAAAATTCAGGGATATATACCTGTCGGTGAAAGAGAGTACGTTGTAATAGTAAAAGACGTTCTTTTGTTGTGGATTTTGTTTTCGCTGCTTGCGCTTTTAGCGGTTGCGGCGCTTATATTCCTTATTGTAAAGGTTGTGCCTGCAAACGGCGGCGCTCCCGAAACAACGACAAACACACCGGGCGTGGTTGACCCTAACGCACAAGAGGGCGTGGGTGATATATCTGTTCCCGATAAAATTGAAACAGTCGGCAGGGGAATTAAAGTTATTGGCTTCCCGAAAATGAAGCTTAAAGCCGGAGTACTTGAGCAGGAATTTATTCTCAGCAATCCGAAAGAAAATCCGTGTTACTTTAAATATGAGATAGTTTTAAGTGACACAGGCGAGGTTATTTACACCTCAGATTTAGTACCACCCGGTTATGCGATTTCAAAATTTAAGCTGAACCGTGCTCTTGAAGCAGGCTCTTATTCTGCGGTGGTTCATGTAAGACCTTATTCTTTTGATAAGGAACAGCGTCCGCTTACGAAATTTGACAGTAAAACGGTTATTGAAGTGTCTGAGTAGAGATACAGGCGTTGAATATTACGGCTAACATTACGGCTTATGCCGATTCCATATTTTCAATAGCTTATGAGAGGAGATTGTAGGTTATGAAAACCAAAAATACGAAATGGTTAAAACGGGTTACCGCAATAGTTTTGTGTGCGGTGTTGCTGTTAACTTCAATTCCGATTGCGTTTGCGGCGAACGGCGAGTATAACCCTGCGCCGTATTTTTCCGATGATGCGCAGCAGGAAGGAGCAGCCGCTTGGCTTGACGAGGAAGGGGTTTTGCAGGTTCGTTTCCCTGAAGCCACGGGCAGACCGAGGCACGCAGTCTGGAGTGTAGATCATAACAGCACGAACGTTAAGGCTATTAAATCTTATGTTATTGAGCTTTCGGATTTGGGTGGAAAGCTTGAAGTGCACAGTACTACGCCGGAGGTATTGCTGACTAAGACAGTTTCTGCGGCAGACCTCGGAACCGGTAAGCGCAGCACATCATTCTCCGCAGCGGAGATTGAAGCATTGGGCGATAAATTTGACATAGTAAATAAGCGTTATAACATTGCAATTACTGCAATTGACGAGGATGGTTGGCGCTCATTACAGCTTCATGCCATGGTTTTTGACGTTCCGGAGTTTTACTTTGATATGAGTAAATTCCAGATTTTATCTGAGGATACCTACGCTATGCGTGAGCTTATGCGTTTTGAAGAGGCAGGCTCTAAAACAGGTTACGTACAGACAGGCGATTCAGTTAAGAGTGCACTAAGGGCAAACAGTGTAGGCGCAGCAGATCCTACAACAAATGTTAATACATACGGTTACCGTGTTCATATTTCAAGCAAACCGGGCGAGAACGGTCAAACTATTGATACTACTGAAAGCCGTCAGACTTATAACTTTGTCGGCGCTAAAGAGGTTTGGTATTATCTTGACCTTTCCGATGTTGAGCTTCAAGGCATTTCGTTCCGCCTTCGTGCCAATGAGAAAAAACTTCGTTGGGTTTCAAGAACATGGGACTCAACTACAACAAAGGCTGAGGAATGGACTGAGAACGGACCTGCCAACTATTACGGTGATACTGTTTATTCAACACTCGGTACGGTAAATAATACATACGCCGCAGGCGAAGAGCCGTATATTCTTGTTCGGAATGAAAACGGTAACTGGGAAAAGGTAATGCTTAATAACGGCACGGTGGATTTAGGCCATTTTAAGGGCTATGTTCGTATTCCCATTCAGTTTATATGCGCTGAAACAGATTCTGTTGTAAATTCAAACAGTAAAGAATTCGGTTCAGGTCAGGGCAATAACCAAGGCACATTAAACACATATTTCGATACAAAAATTAAACTTGACAGCCCTGTTGTTGTAAATACTGCGGGTACTCCCGTTGCTGATTCACTGCTCATTCAGGAAGGTCAGCTTTGGGCAGGACGTATAAACGGTGACCTTAAATACAATATGGGCAAAATGCTTGCCGCAGGTATTGAGCTTGGTGAAAACGGCGCTACAACAGGCGTAGTTGCGGTTAACCCAAACAACCCTCGCCGTGCATATATTGAACAGGACGCAAGCGGTAACTGGATTGTTCAAAACCGTGAAAACGGACATAAAGCTATTGAGGATATTTATTCAGCAGGTATCGGTTACACAGGCGTCAGTGATGACAGTGTTAACCAGAGCTTCTTTATAGATAACGTTATGTTCTACCGTACGGACACCAACGCTTGGGAGCACGCTGACTTGGGCGTAGGGCTTGCAGACGGTACAACGGTTGCGACATACTTCAACCAATACACTGACGCACAGGATAAAATTCTTGATGCAATTGACAAATATATCGGCTCACCCACATGGACTGACTACCGCGGCGTAAAATATGTTGACGATATGATTAAAACATTCTATGCAACATATAAACAGTACAAGGGCGTTCAGTGTGCAGAGGATTACTTCACTGATACAGGGCTTTCTGCACGTGCTGCAGCAACAGGCAGAGCACAGACTTGGGAAAATTATCAGACTGCTAAGAAACTTTGCGGCGACAATAAGCTTTTGGACGGAAACAACTCACGGCCCAATGACTTGGTGCCAATGCTTGTTCAGTCTTTGGAGCAGCTCCCCGACCCGTCACAGGTAACAAATATCAGCGATGTGCTTTACGAAGAAATAATTAAGGATTATCAGGCTTACACCCGTCTTAACTACGGTCAGCTTAAAATGCTTGGTAATTACACTGACGAAAGCGGCAAAATGCTGTACGAAGAGGAAAAAATCCTTAAGTATGCACAGCTTCTTGCCGACCAGTTGGCAAATAACACCGTAACGGGTTACAAAATGGCAAACTATCCGTTTATCCCGTTCAATGACTTCGAAAATAACGTTGAGGTCGGCGACAAAGCGTATCACCTTGAGGATGATATAAATTATATTCTTAACGGCATTAACGGTAATACCAATTTGCTTAACTACAGCCAGTACAAGAACTTAACGACTTATGCGACTGATAAGTTTAATGAAACCGGCGGTATTTCAAATGAAAACAGCCGTGATATACAGTATGTTTATTCTAATACAGATGTGTTTGCGCATGCAGGCGAATCCGAAATTACTTCTAACGGTTATAAGGATTCAAACGGCTATACAACAACAATATACTCGAAAGAGCTTGGGCTTAATTCGGGCAAAACAGGCGGCGTAACTTATTCTTCACGTATTAACAAGGACAGCGTAAACACCGCAACCAATTTTGACCAGTTCACAGCCAACAATATGAGTTCTGCAAATCTCGGCGGTCTTACTATGTTGCATGGCGATAATGACGACGCAATGAAGGGAAGCACATATTTGCCGTTCTCTTTGGCAATGTATGTTGATTTCAGCGAAATGACCGATGAATCCGGTGCAGGTAATTTTAACTTAACCTTTAAGATTCATACGTTAGACGGCAGTAAGAATAGAAAAACATACTTTATCGGTTTGGGAAGCTACATAGGCAGTAGTGAATGGTGGCGAAGCTATTATTTCATTGACCAAAGCACAGGCGAATGGGTAAGAAGCTCGTTTGGCGCAAACGGTATGACTTCAGGTGTTCGTTTCTTCCCGTCTAAATCCAGTAAAACGGACTCACAGGGTAATGTAATTTCACTTTCGGGCTACAAGGGCTACATTGCAATTCCGATGGTTGACTTCAAGAGCAACGGTTGGAATGAAAATGATTACCTGATGGAAAAAACCGATGAGCTTAACAATATTTATTCAGTTGAGATTGTATTTGCACCTGCAAACGGCGAGGGTGCAAAATTTGCAAACAAGTCCTTTACAATAGATAATATCGGCTTTACTTATGATCCGGATTTTTATACATCAAAGGGTAAAGACCTTTCAGGCAGAAATGACCTGACATATGCTGAGGCTTTCAATGCAAAATCATCAAAGGCAACTGAATTTGAACAGGCAGTTGCAGACATTGACCCCTATGACGATACTACATTAGCATCAAAAATTGAGGCAGCAAAGAACCTTTACGGTGCACCCTACAATACAGATGTAGGAACGCTCAGCCAGTGGCAGAAGGACAATGTTCAGACAGTTAAACAGGCAAAGGCATTGCTTGACAAATACATTGACCATTTGAACGGTGTTCCGAATGTTATTCCTGCGGCGGTAATGACCGTTGATGAACTTAAAACCGCTATTGCAAATCTGTCAAAGGACATTCCCGAAAATGCAGTTACTGCAAATCTGCTGCCGAATCCCGGCTTCATTTCTGACAGTTCAAAGCCTTTAGAAGCAGGCGAAGTAAATTATAAAGCGTTCGGATTTGAATCAAAGGCTCAGGCGGAGGAAATTGCGAAGTATTATACCGATACTTACAGACGGCTTTCCTCAGGCGATAAAGCAACGATTACAGATGAAGAGCGCACAACGCTTATCAACGCTTATAATGCGGCAATGCGCTGTACGGGTACTCTTGAAACAATACGTGAAAAAGCAATCGCATTTTCCGACACTCTTAAAACGATTTATACAAGATACACTGAAGGCACAAAGACGCTCAACCTTATCAGTGTTTCCAAGCGAAATGAGGTAGCAGAGCTTTCTGCAACTGAATATGAGCCTCTTCCGTATTACGCAAAGCTGGGTCTTGGCGACGGTTCGCTGATTCCTGCATTCAAAGGTATGACGGACGGTATTTCAAGATATTTTGCAAATGTTATAACCGATGACGCAGGCAACATCACCGACGGCGGCGTTAAGGTGCTTATGGATAAGTACACAGCGCTCTATGCTGAGGTTAAGACACAGCTTGACGCAAAGCAAGTCCTTTCTGATGACCTTGTTTCAAGACTTAACGACGCAATTGCGGAATACAACGATTTAATTCCTGCATACAAAAACATTTTCGAACTTTATTACGGTTCAGTGCAGGCAGATGCGAGCGGACAGTATCAGGGTATTAAGGACATTGTAGAGCTTTTTGAACGTACAGATGTTGCATTTGAGAACGGTGCAACTACAGAAACACTTACGGTTACTAAGGATAATATAGATACAGAATCAAAAACTCTTAATGTTAACTATCTTGAAGAATTACCCGTTGTGACAGGCGGCGCTTCAAATACATACTTCACAATTAAGTATGACGGTATTTTGTCAGCAGGTACGGTGCTCAGAGATTATGAGCTGACGCTTAACGGAAATACTGTTCAAAAAGTGGCTTACAATGAAGACGGAATTGTTATTACTGACGCATTGCTCGGCGGCACACTTAAAAACAATACCTATACATCGGCAAATCCGTTTGCAATGGAGTTTAAGGCAAAGCTTACAAGCACCGAACCGTTTTCTGCGGTATTAAGCGACACAGTAACAATTTGCCATTACCGCCCGGCAGATACCGAAAAAGGCGAAACAGAGCCGTATCTTCTCGGCACTTATACACTTAATGTAGAGTATATTCCGGATGAGGCTTACACGGTAACAATTCCTGCTGAAATTCCTGTTGAATGGGGCGCAGACAGTAAAGACGTTTCTTATACTGTTGACTGTGTTTTGAAGGATACATCAGCAATTTCAGTTAAGGTTGAAGGCTCAAATGTAATGACCGCAGAAAAAGATTCTTCTTACACTATTGATTACACTCCCGAAAACTTCGATGCAACAGTATTCAAAGGCGTTCAGACAGGTGCAAAACCGGCAGCCGCTCCTACGGTGAAATTCGCTGACGGAGTTTGGGAGACAAAGCCTGTCGGCAAATACACAGATACGTTAACCTATACGGTTGAGTATACATCTTAATGGATTCAGTAATGAAAGGAGCTGATTGCAAATGAAAAAAGTATTGTCTGTCAGTTTGGCAATTCTTATGCTTGTTTTGTGCACCGTAACTGTTTTTGCAGATGAAGTGAAGATTTCGACAAGTGCAGACCAAGAGATGTATGAGATAGTTTATCCTGCAGACACAAAAATTCCTTGGGAAGCGCAGACTCAGGAGCTTGGGTCGGTAACGGCAACCAAAATGTTGATTTCTCCCGGAAAAACCGTAGTGATTACAGTTACATCTGCAAACGAGTTCAGAATGACGAACAGTGCAGATGCAGCAAATACAATTGCTTATACTCTTTCGGGTACCGATGCAATTGCCTTTCTTCCCGGCGATTACGGAAAGAGCTTCCCCGTATCCGCTAACGTTGCAGAGTCCGAATGGCGTCAGGCTGCTGCAGGTGAATTTTCCGATATACTTACCTTCACAGCTGAATGCGTAGATGCTTAATATTAAAAGCAATTTATAAAGGAGATAAAACGTTATGAAAAAGGCTATTTCAATTGTATTGACAGTTGTTATGCTGTTTGCTGTTTGTGTTCCCGCCTTTGCGGCGAGGGATATAAGCGCAACAGGAAGCGGTGACGTTATTGTCAAAACACTGACAACAAAGGAAAACGGTGATAATGCAGAGGATTACTTCGTAATTATTCCTATCGATACTGACATTGCTTGGGAAACTGAGCGAACGGATGTAAGCTACTCTGTTGAATCTCACCTTGCACGTAACAAGGCTGTTAAGGTTACTGTTTCGGGCAGTGGTGAAATGAAAACTGCCGACGGCGCATACAGCATCGCTTACAGTCTTGATGGTACCGGTGTTGATTACACGGCAGACAGACCCACAGTTTATCCGGCTGAAACTCAAAAAGTAGATGTTGTTGTTGAAAAAGACGCTTGGAACAAAGCAGTTGTTGAAACCTACAGTGATATTCTCACTTACACAGCTGAAGTTGTTTCAGTTACTCCGTAAGCGATAAAAAGGAGATTAATATTATGAAAAAATTTATTTCTCTTGCTTTGGCGGTTGTAATGTTGCTTGCAGTTTGTGTTCCTGCATTTGCAGCTGACACAAAGAGAATTACAAATGAGACTGCAAACAGCGCAACAACACTTGTAAAAACAAGCACATTAAAGGAAGACGGCACAAGCGGTGAAAACTTTACAGTTATTATTCCGGCTGACGCTTCAATTCCCTGGGGTAAAGAAACAGCAACTAATATGAACTACTCTGTAGAGGCTCACCTCGGCTACGGCAAAAAGCTCAATGTTAAAGTATCAGGCAACAGAGAGATGACTCTTACTGAGGATGCAAATGAAACAATCGCTTATACACTCGGCGGTAAAACAGAGTATCTTTCTGACGGTCCTGTTGTAAATCCCCAGGTAAATGTACCGCTTACACTTACCGTTGACAAAGAAACATGGGCAAATGCCATTGTCGGCGAATACAGCGACACTTTGACCTTTACGGCTGAAGTTGTTCGTGCTTAATTAGTTTTCATTAAATTTTTATAAATTTTTGAGAGGAGTCTTATTAAAATGAAAAAGTTTTTCGCAATTTTCTTAACAGTAGTAATGATGTTTGCAGTTTGCGTTCCTGCATTCGCAAACAAGAAGATTACTGACAAAGCACCCGGTGACCAGTTTACAAAGCTCTATACATCAACAGAAAAAGAGAACGGTGAAAACGGTGCTTACTACACTGTAACCATTCCGGCTGAATTAATGATTTACTGGTCAACGGAAAAGACAGTATTTAGCTACAGCATTCAGTCACAGCTTGAAACGGGCAAAGGCCTTCACATCACTGCTGAAAGCGATACAGGCGTCAGAGAGTTAGCAGATGCAGCAGGTGTAAATAAGCTTGCTTACGGTTTCTCAGGAACAGATGGCGGTCCTGCAATTGATTCTCTTACGTACACAACAACAAAAGAGGTTGTAAATATCAACAGAGCGTTTAACATCGTTATCGGTCCCGATGCTTGGAATGCAGTTCCCGTTAACGAGTACACAGGAAACCTTCTGTTTACAGTTGAAGTTGTTGACTTACCGTAATTTAATAAATTGCATAAATAAAAATATTAAATACTTATTTTAAATTTGAGAGGAGTTTTTACTTATGAAAAAGATTTTTGCAATTATGTTAGCACTTGTAATGATGTTCGCAATTTGCGTTCCTGTATTTGCTGAAAAGCAGATTACAGACAAAACAGCTAATACAGCTGATTCATTACTTTACACAGATACATCATCAATGCCTTCTGATTATCAGTACTATTGTGTAACAATACCCGCAGAGGTTAAAATCCCTTGGGGCAATGAAAAAACAATGTTCAGTTACAGCATTAAAACTCAGATGAACCTTGGCGAGCGTTTAACAGTTACTGTTAATGCAGGCGAGCAGAATCTTACAAATGCAAGCACAACTGATGTACTTCCCTTCACATTCTCAAAGACAGATGACGGTCCTGCAATTGACACAACAAGCCTTGCTTATACAACAGATAAGGAAGTTGTTAACGTTAACAGACCCTTCAATATTGTTATTAACTCAACTGACTGGAACAAGGTTCCCGTTGCAAGATATGAGACTAACTTAACATTTACAGCTGAAGTTATTCCTGCATAATAAACCGTGTTTTTTCGTAAAGAAATAAAGGGAGGTGGTTTCATGAAAAAAATCAGCAGTGCGGTTTTGGCTGTAATTTTGTGCATTTGCATGTCACTTGGTGCATTTGCGGCAGATGTTCAGGTTTCAACCGTTGTGCCGAATATACATGAAATTACCATAACGTATAACGAGGGCGGTTATATTCTGTACCAGAATAACACTCTTGCAAGCGAAAGCACAATTACCGTTGAACGCTTTGATGATGTGGTTCTGTCTGTTATTTGCAAGGCGGACAGTCACCTGAAAGCCGTAACAGTAAACGGTGAAGATGTTACAGATGATGTTTTGCACGGTAAACTGACATTAGCGGATGTAGCAACAGATATGGATGTTGTGTTTACGTTTGAAAAATGTGACGATGTTCCGCCGGTGGGTCCCGATGACCCCGATTATGACCCTGACAATCCCGACAAGCCGGGCGATGACTGTGACCATATCGCAATGCACGGCGGCATTTACAAGGACGGTAAGCCGTTCACAGATGCAAGACTCGAGATTGACTTTGGAGAGATTGAGGTTACACCCGACGGCAAATACAGCTACAAGGTTGATGAGATTAAAAACGGTTTCCATACCGTAACAATTAAAAATCCCGACGGTACGCCTGCGGGCAAAACCTATTTTGCCATTGAGGTAGACGAAAATGCAACGGAGCCTTCTGTTGCAATGCTTCCCGATGGCACACAGGTAATAACTGTTCCGACAGGTACTAAGGAGATTTTCTTGGATTTTGAGGTACACGGAAACGGTGGACTTCCCGACGGCGTGCCCGGGGTAGATCCTGACAATCCGGACGATGATGATTGGACGGAAATCAGAATTGGCAAAGAGCCGACCCCGCCCGACAATCCTGATAAACCGATTAAGAATCCCATTTTCCCGAACACAGACGCATTCATTCGTGAAAACCCGTTATTAGTGGGTATTCTGTTATCCTTCAGCTTCTTCCTTTTCCTGTTTGTGATTGTACGCAGACGCCGTAAAGACGAAGAAGAGGAAACCGCATAACCCCCAATACGTTTGGAAAAATATTAAACCCGATGCTTTTTGCATCGGGTTATTTTTGTTGTATGCGGTTGTTAATGCTTTTTAGTAAAACCACATTTTCAATATGCTCAGTATGGGGGAACATATCGACAGGCTGAATTTTGCGGACTTTATAGCCGTTTTTGGTGAAGTATCGTAAATCCCTTGCAAGCGTTTCGGGGTTGCAGGACACATAAATAACCTTTTCGGGCGACAGCTTGACAAGTGAGGATAAAAACGGAATGTCTGCGCCCGCCCTTGCAGGGTCCATTATTACCGCATCAATTTTTGTGCGGTTTTCGGCAAGCTCGGTCATAAATTTGCCCGCATCCGCATTGTAAAATTTAATATTCTGAACGCCGTTCAGCCGTGCGTTTTCTTTTGCGTCTTTTACCGCATCTTTGTTTATTTCAACACCGATAACGCTTTTGACCTTACTGCTTGCAATAAGTCCTATTGTACCCGTTCCGCAATATGCGTCAATAATTTCTTCGTCACCCTTAAAATCGGCAAATTCGAGCGCCTTGCCGTACAGAAATTCAGTCTGAATAGGGTTTATCTGATAAAACGCTTTGGGCGAAATACGGAATTTCATACCGCAAAGCTCTTCGGTAATTTTTCCGTCGCCGTAAAGCACCTCGCTGAAATCGCCGAGCACAAGACTTGTGAATCTTGAATTTACATTTTGAATAACGGTTGTAATGTACGGACAATTTTTAACTAATGCGTTAATAAACGAGCGTTTTTTCGGAAACTCCTTTGTCCCCGTAACAAGCACTACCATTGTTTCACCGCTTTTAAAGCCCGTTTTCACAAGAAGATGGCGTAAAAATCCCGTGCCGGTTTTCTCGTCGTAGGGCTTTAGCTTAAAACTCTTCAGAAGTTTTTTAAGTACGCCGAAAATTTCATCAGCTTTTTCGTCAGTAAGCAGGCAAGAGTCAATATCAACAATTCTGTGAGTTGAGGATTGGTAAACTCCTGCAACGGTTTTACCTTTGTAAACGCCGAAAGCGTACTGGGATTTGTTTCTATAACAGCAGGGGCTGTCCATTCCGATTATTTCGTCTATTTTGCAAAACCGTCCCAAAAGCTTAATTTCATTTGCCATTTTAAAGCTGAGCTGTTTTTCATACGGCACGTTGAGCAGTTGGCATGCCCCGCATTTTTTTGCATATTTACAGGAAAAGTCCATCAATTAAATCACCATAGTCTTTCAGGCAATGAATAGTTTATTAAAAAAAATCACTTATATCCTGCGTTGCCTGAACAGACGATAATGGTGATTTTTAGCCATCTAAAATTATGCCGCAGGCAAACTTTGAGGGCAATATAATTTGAATAGTGTGATTTTTCACACTATTCTCCTGCCGTCAAGTATTTGCACCGTGCCGAAAACAGGTAGGCGGATTTCACCCGTAAAGATGTCGCCGTTAAAATGAACCTCAATTTCAGCGGTGATTTTACCGAGCATATTTATATCCGCTTTGCCGCTAAGAGAATTTTCACCCTCTTTAATGTCATAGACCGAAAATTCAGGGAGCTTGTCAAAGCCCTGAACCTTTGCGTTAAAGCCGTATTCACCGCCGTTGTCGAAAATATCAACCTCGGCGCTGCCTTTAAAAAAAGGCGTGTCCACTTTTCCCTGCCACTTGCCTGTATATTTTGTATTCATTTTCGGCACCTCCGATTGCGGATAAAGTAATTTGAATAGAACTTTGAAAAAATCTTTAAAAAATAGTTCACGATTATTTTACCATAAAAGCGAAGCGTTATGGTAAAATTTCGTCCATGTCCGACGGTTTGCCGTAAGGCAGAGGAGGACGGACATATAAATCGTGGTAAAATAAACGCTTGCCTTTATTTTACCATAAAGCTCCTGATTTTTCTACGGATTTAACCAAAAAAGTACCGCAAATTAACTTAGTAATCTGCGGTACTTAATGTTTTTAATTAAATTTTGCGGTTTATCTTATGACAACTCAAACTGACCTGTATAAAGCTGGTAATATCTGCCCTTTTGTGAAAGCAAATCGTCATGGTCGCCGCGCTCAATAATTTCGCCGTTTTCAAGCACCATAATTGCATTTGCATTGCGGACGGTCGAAAGTCGGTGGGCGATAACAAACACCGTTCTGCCTGCCATCAGCTTATCCATCCCCTGTTCGATAAGCTTTTCGGTTCGGGTATCAATTGAGCTTGTCGCTTCATCAAGAATCAGTACGGGCGGGTCTGCGACAGCGGCACGGGCAATGGAAAGAAGCTGTCTTTGACCCTGCGAAAGATTTCCGCCGTCTGAGCCGAGGACGGTATCATAGCCGTCGGGCAGTGCCATAATAAAATCGTGGGCATTTGCAAGCTTTGCGGCATTTTCAATCTGCTCGTCTGTTGCATCCAAATTACCGTAACGGATATTATCCCTGACCGTGCCTGTAAACAGGTGGGTATCCTGCAAAACCATACCGAGTGAACGGCGAAGGTCGTCTTTTTTAATTTTCTGAATATTTATTCCGTCATATCTTATTTTACCCTCGCTGATGTCATAGAAACGGTTAATAAGATTTGTTATGGTCGTTTTGCCTGCACCTGTCGACCCGACAAACGCTATTTTCTGACCGGGCTTTGCATAAAGCGAAATGTCGTTTAACACGGTCTTTTTGCCGTCATAAGAGAATGTGACATTTTCAAACTCTACCTTGCCCTGAAGTTCCTTGTATTCAACTGTTCCGTCTGCCTGATGCACGTGCTTCCACGCCCAAAAACCTGTATGCTCGGGACATTCGGTAATAACGCCGTTTTCGTCCTTACGGGCATTTACAAGGGTAACATAGCCCTCGTCCTCCTCGGGCTGCTCGTCAAGATACTCAAAAATTCTTTCAGCGCCTGCAACTGCCATAATTGCATTGTTAAATTGCTGTGAGAGGTTTGAAATCGGTTGTGAAAAGTTTTTTGAATTCTGCAAAAATGCAACGATACTGCCGGGAGAAAGAACTCCCTTGACTGCTAGCATACCGCCTACTGCGGCTGTTATTGCATAATTTACATGGGAAAGGTTGTTCATAAGAGGCATAAGTATGCTTGCAAAGGTATTAGCACCCGTTGACGCTTTACGCAAATTCTCATTTATTTCGTTGAATTTCTCAACTGTTTCTTCCTCATGGTTGAAAACCTTGACAACCTTTTGACCCTCTATCATTTCCTCAATATAACCGTTAACTACACCTAAATCCTGTTGCTGCTTTTTGAAATAATATGAGCTTTTCTTACCGAGTACTTTTGTAAGGAACACCATAAAGGCAACCATAACAAGCACAAGAAGTGTGAGCACAGGGCTGTAATGAAGCATTACGAAAAAAGAACCTAATATTGTTATTGTTGAGGAAACGAGCTGAGGAAGTCCCTGAGAAAGGAACATTCTTACTGACTCAACATCGTTTGTAAAGCGGCTCATAATTTCGCCGTTGGGGCGTGTGTCGTAAAATTTTATGGGCAAGTCGGAAACGGAGTCAAATATATCCTTACGGAAAATATTCATTGTTCGGGCAGTTAGCAAAACAGAGCATTTTGCTTTGCCGTATGAAGCAATAACGCTGACTATAGCAATAACCGCCATAAAAATTATCTGTTTTTTAACTCCGTTGAAAAGCGACCATGAAAAGCCCTTTCCTATGGCAGGAGTAAGCAAATCATCAACAATCGGTTCAATAAAAATTGAAATTGCAACCGTTGCAAGCGAGCTTAAAATTACAAGAATAATCATTCCGATAAGAAGCTTTTTTTCCTTACCCAAATATTTTAAAAGTCTTTTAACTGTTGCACCTGTATTTTTAGGTTTTACGGTCGGCATTTGATTTTTGCGTCCGGGTCCCGGCATTACTGCTCACTCCTTTCTGCATCAAAATCGTCACAGCCCTTTTGCTGTGCCTCATAAATATCTTTGTAAATCTCACTGCGTTCCAAAAGCTCCACGTGCGTGCCGATGTCCGAAATTTTACCGCCGTCAAGAATAATTATCTTGTCGCAGTCTGAAACGGAAGAGATTCTCTGTGCAATGATAATTTTTGTAGTGTCGGGCGTGTATTTGCGAAGAGCAGACCTTATACGCGCGTCCGTCGCCGTGTCAACAGCACTTGTGGAGTCGTCAAGAATGAGAATTTTCGGGTTTTTAAGGATCGCCCTTGCAATGCAAAGACGCTGTTTTTGACCGCCCGAAACATTTACGCCGCCCTGACCGAGGTCTGTGTTAAAACCGTCGGGAAAAGACTCAACAAAGGAAAGTGCATCGGAAATTTCGCACGCTTTTCTAAGCTCTTCATCACCGGCATTTTTATTGCCCCAGCGAAGATTTTCGGCTATTGTGCCCGAGAAAAGCACATTCTTTTGAAGAACCATACTTACAGCCTCACGAAGACCGTAAACGGAATAATCCTTAACATTTTTTCCGCCGACGAGCACCTCACCCGAAGTAGTATCGTAAAGTCTCGGAATTAACTGAACTATTGATGACTTCGAGCTGCCCGTAGCACCCATAATGCCTATCATTTCGCCGCTGTTTATCTTAAAGGAAACATCTTTAATAACATCGGCGCCGTTGCCGTAACGGAAAGACACATTTTTAAACTCGACACTGCCGTCGGGAACCTCGTGAACAGGGGATTCGGGGTCCTTAATGTCGGGTGTTTCCTCAAGAACTTCGCCGATACGTTTAGCGCTTGCCTCCGCCATAAAGAACTGAGCCAAAATCATAATCGTCATAAGGAATGACATTAAAATTTGGAAAGCGTAGGTGAAAATAGCCGTGAACTGACCGACCTCAAGCTTCATTTCGGATATTGACTTTGTCGCAATAACAACAATTGCCATAATGGTAAGGTACATGAGCAGCATAAGTGCAGGCTCGCCCAAAACCATTATTTTTTCGGCGCTGATTGCAGATTCGGTAAGATTGTCGTTTGAATCCTTAAATTTCTTCTTTTCGTAATCCGTACGCACAAACGCCTTTACAACTCGGATATTCGTGAAATTTTCCTGAATAGACGCATTGAATTTATCGAATTTTTTAAGCATAATACGGAAACGCTTTATTGCAATAGGTGCAAAAATTGCAAGCACAATAACAATAATCGGGAGTGCAACCGCAAAAACGCTTGCAACCTCAGGGCTCATTCGTATGCAAAGTATCAAAGCAGATACAAGCATAATCGGCGCACGGAAAAATACTCTGATAAGCATTAAAAATGTATTTTGAACCGTATTGACATCGGTTGTCATTCTCGTAATAAGCGACGCAGTTGAAAATTTGTCGATATTTGAAAATGAAAATGTCTGCAATTTTTCCATAAGCCCGTGGCGAAGGCTGGCTCCGAAGCCCATACCTGCAACTGCGCCGACTCTTGCGGCAAGCGAACCGCAAAACAGCGAGCAAAGCGCAAAAACAAGCATTTTCCCGCCGTATGCAAAAATATCGTGTATAGCGGCATTCTGCACTGCGGCGTCTGCATTTTCGGTTAACAGAATGGTTTCAACAATATCCGCCATAACCTGTGGGATAAGCAGCTCAAACATAACCTCGCCTATCATTAAAATCGGACAAATAAATGCATATATTTTGTATTTGTCAGCATATTTTAAAAGCTTAAACATCTTGTTCCTCCTTCTGTTTAAATGAGCGTTTAGTCTTTTCAGGGAAAGCCGCCGAAAGATTATCGTTCATTTTTTTTATTAAAGACAGCATAAGCTGAATTTCTTCTTCTGTAAAGCCTGAAATTTTAGCATTGTCAACCTCTGAAAAGGTCCGTCGTGCAAATGCCTCAAGCTCCCACCCTTTTTGTGTGAGGGATAGGTTGTTCCGTCTTGCGTCGTCCTTGTCTGTCTGCCGTGAAATTACGCCTGCCTTTTCCATTCGTTTAACCGATACTGCAACAGACGCAGGCGAAATGCCCAAGCAGTCCGCAATATCCTTTTGTGTAGCATTGGGATTTTTACTTAAATAGCACAAAATCGGCGGCTGACCGAAATAAATTCCCTTATCCTCGAGCAGTCTGTCAACAATATGTCTCTCGCCGATATTGACCGAATGAAGCATATCGCAAAGCTCTTTTTTTCTGTCGTCCATACTCTACCTCAAAAAATAATTAGTCAACTAACTGTTAACCGATTAACTATTATATCACCGAATAATAATATGTCAAGCATTTACTAGAAAAATTGTGCCCAAAAGTTACGCTTTTTCATATTACCGTTTTATAAAACTTAATTTTAAAGCACGAGCCTTTGCCGAGTTCGCTCTCGCAGGTAATTTCGGCATGCTGTTTTGAGAGTATTTCTTTTGCAAGGTTAAGCCCTATGCCTACTGAATCCGCCGAGGCATTCTTACCGTGGTAAAACCTCTCGAAAATATGCGGTAAATCTTCGCTGTCAATTCCGCACCCGTTGTCAGAAATTGTAAGCTCATTGTAAATATTCGTATTATGTGTAGAGAAAACCAGCTCTCCGCCGACAGGGGTGTGTTCAATACAGTTTTTGATAATATTTTTAACCGCCTCACTCGTCCAAGAACTGTCACCGTAAAAAGAGAAATCCTGAACATTCATCTTTATCGTTATGCTTCTTAAATCAAGCGTAGGCTGAAATGTTTTTAAGGATGAATCGACAATATCCGCTATTGATATATCCGAAAAATTAAAGCTTATGGCATCTGCGTCAAGGCGTGAAAGCTTTAAAAGCGTTACCGTAAGCCAATTCATTTTTTCAGTCTGAGTTTTAATTATCTCCAAAAGCTCAGAGCGTTTTTCACGCATTTCCTCATTTTCCATAAGGTCTGTCATAACCGTTATTGACGTGAGAGGCGTTTTAAGCTGATGGGTAATGTCCGCCATAGACGACGCAAGTCCAAGCTTCTCCTTTTTCAGCTCCTCATTAGTGCTTTTCAGCATAACTACTACTTTATAAATATTATTTTTCAGTATTGACAGCTCTCCCTCAAAATTATCCGTTATGTCAAAGGAGTAATCTCCCTGAAGCACACGGGAAATATAGCTGTTAATGCCGTCAATAAATCTTATTCGACTGGTTTCATACAGCGCAAATAAAGTCAGAAGCCCCGCCGACAGGCAAAGGGCTGTTATCCCGCACTTAAAATCAATAATAAAAGCGGCAATAAGAAACGGAAGGCTGAAAGCCACGGCTATTGCAATAATACTTTTCAGTGTCAGCTTTTTCATTTCAGAATATACCCCATTCCACGTACTGTTTTAATGTATTCGGGATTTTCCGTATCCTTTTCGATTTTATCACGAAGCCGTTTTATATAGACCGTTAAGGTGTTGTCATTTACAAAATCGCCCTCTACATCCCAGATATCCTCCAGCAGTCTTTGCCTTGTTAAAATTTTGCCTCTGTTGCTTATGAATGTGAGCAAAAGTCTGTATTCCATTGAGGTGAGAATGACCTCTTTTCCGCCCAATAGTACCTTTGCCTCGGCAGGAAGCACCGTAAGCTCGCCTATTTGTACCTTTTTCTCATCCGAATTTTTTGAATAACGCTTAAGGCACGCTCTTATTCTCGCAAGCAGTTCACGGACACGGAACGGTTTGGAAATATAATCGTCTGCACCAAGCTCAAAACCTGTAACAACATTTACTTCATCGTCAAATGCAGTCAAAAATATTACGGGACTGTCGGTTTTTGCTTTAATAGCCTTGCAAACGTCATAGCCGTTTCCGTCAGGAAGAGTTAAGTCAAGGAGATATAGGTCAAAGCTGTCCTTTTCAATTATTTCGTATGCATTTTTCACGGTTTTTGCAAGCGTAACATCGAATTTTTCACTTTGCAGAGTATAAGAAAGACCTATGCCTATAGCCTCGTCGTCTTCAAGAACAAATATTTTCATAAGCACCGCTCCTTTTTAGAGTTTTGTACGATTTTATTCTATCACATATACTCTGTCTTTTCCATTACATTTTAGTCACAAATGCAACAAATCGTATTCCACGGAAAATGAAAAATTATTCCTGCTGTTTCTTTCGCTCCCTCGCCGAGAAATCCGGATTTTGCGTAACAAAAGACTGAGGAAGTATTTACCCCTCATCAGCCTACAAAGTTATCCTAAAAAATCCTTGTCGCCCCTGAAAGGGGAGATGTCACTAAGTGACAGAGGGGTTATAGTAGTCAAAAAGAAAAATTAACCCCTCAGTCTCGCTAATGCTCGACAGCTCCCCTTTCAGGGGAGCCGAGGTCGGCGTACCCTACAAATGTAAATAATATAAGAGCGTAAAAAAGGACAGGTATAAAACCTGCCCCTGAAAATCATATTAAATTTCATCCTAAATCGTGCTTATCGGTAATCTCAATTTGGGGATTTTTGTATCCGCCCATTGAGAATACTACAATTTCGTTTTCCTCTTTGAGAAGAGCACCGGGAAGATAAAGAGATTTTTGCGGGCCGACATTCCAATATCTGCCGAGGTTAAAGCCGTTAACAAAAACACATCCTCTGGTAAAGCCGTCAAGATGCACAAAGCAGTCCTCTTTGCCGTTTGCTTTAAACTTACCCTTTAAAAAGCAGGGAGCTGACTTGTCATCACAGCCCGAATAGTTAAGCTTATCAAGATTGTCAAGAGGAAGACACCAAACGTCATAACCCATTTGGCGCTGAGCGCCGATGTATATATCGGAAATACCCTTGCGGTCAAGCATATTTTCGCCGTAATTTACTCTGCCCGTTGTGTCTGTAAGCACGCCGATTTTTCTTTTGCCGTCGAGAGCGGACATAAGAATCGGCGTGCTCTCGCCCTTTTTTCTCTTGAAAATAATATCCTTTATTGACGGCTTTCCGTCTAAAGTATAAAGCGTTCTGTCAATAGTGGCTTTATATTTACCGTCAAAATATACCTCGGCATAATCGTGAACGTCTTTGATGCTCAGAGGGGACATATCATATTTGCCCGAAAGCTCGGTTTCGTAATAAATCATACCGAAATTCTGACCGAAATATTCCATTCCCTCAGGGACGGCGACACGGTGTTTCTCACCTATATTATCAAGATTGTCGAAAAGAGACGCACTTTCATTGAGCGTAATTCTGCCGATACTCTGTGTTTTCGGTGAGGGCGGAAGCTCGCCTGTGTCAATGCCCTGCTTTTCGCAGAGAAGCTTTCTTACGGCATGGTAAGCAGGGGTATAATCGCCCCACTCCGTGAGAAGTGCGCAGTAATCATAGCTTGTAACTGTCGGCTCATATCCTTTTCCGGGGTTTTGGTTTGCGCCTGCGGTAAAGCCGAAGTTAGTTCCGCCGTGGAACATATAAAAGTTAAAGCTTGCGTCAATATCCAAAAAGTCCTTGACCTCTTTTGCTACTTCGTCAGCGTTTCTTGTATGGTGAGAGTCACGCCAATGGTCAAACCAACCGCACCAAAACTCACCGCACATATTCGGTCCGTCATTCGGGAAATCCTTCATACAGCCGAAAGCAGTTTTTGCCTTTGAGCCGAAATTGAGAACCTTATAAATATCCGGAAGCGAACCGCCCGAAAGCATATTTTTCCAGTTGCCGTCAGATGTGAATAAAAGGCAGTCTGCACCGCAGTCCCTCATCAGCTTTTCAATATGGCGCAAATACTCCTTGTCATTACCGTAAGAGCCGTACTCATTTTCAACCTGCATTGCAATAATATTGCCGCCGTTTGTATGGAGGTGCGGCACAAGACGTGGAAGAAGCTCTTTATAGAAACGGTCAACCGCAGCTATGTAATCGGGATACATACAGCGAATCTGCATATTTTTATCCTTTAACATCCATGCAGGCAGTCCTCCGAAATCCCATTCGGCACAGATGTACGGACCGGGTCTTACAATGCAGTAAAGTCCGACTTTTTCGGCTGTTTTAACGAATCTTTCAATATCAAGTATTCCCGAAAAGTCAAATTCATTGGGACTCGGCTCATGAAGATTCCAGCAGACGTACGTTTCAACCGTGTTAAAGCCTGCCTTTTTAAGCTTTAGAAGTCTGTCCTCCCAATATTCGGGCAAGGTGCGGAAATAATGGACAGCGCCTGAATAAATGCTGAACGGCTTTCCGTCCATAAAAAACTGTTTGTCTTTAATCTCAAACACTAATAAATCCCCCTAATTATTTATTTTATTCATAAACAATTATACTTGGTAGCAGAAAAATTTGCAATAGAATTACGGAATTTTCAACAATTATATAGCAAAAACGGAGCGCAAATGCACTCCGCCGTATTTTAACATTATTTATTTAATATCTTTATTTAAAATTGCAATTCGGAACAAGACGCTTTAAAAATTCTCTTGTTTCAGACGGTTTTAAATTCGGAATTGCACGTATTTCACTTTCCAAGAGAGCTTCGTCAAAAGGAATTGGCGCAGTAACAAAAATCTTGTCATTCTGCGTTTTATGCCTGCCGTCAAGCTCCTCATCCAGGGAAAGCTCCTCGTAAAGCTTTTCACCCGGTCTTAGACCCGTAAACTGAATTTCAATGTCCTTATACGGCTCAAAGCCTGAAAGTCTGATAAGATTTTCAGCAAGCGTAACAATTTTAACAGGCTCACCCATATCAAGTACAAAAATTTCACCGCCCTTGGCAAGTCCGCCCGCCTGAACGACGAGCTGTGACGCTTCGGGAATAGTCATAAAATAACGTGTAATGTCAGGGTGGGTAACGGTAAGAGGACCGCCCTGCTTAATCTGCTCCTTAAAAATCGGAATAACACTGCCGTTTGAGCCTAAAACATTGCCGAAACGAACTGCCGCAAATTTTGTTCCCTTTGAAATTTTACTGAAATGCTGAACGGTAAGCTCGGCGATTCGCTTTGTAGCGCCCATAACATTGGTGGGGTTAACCGCCTTGTCCGTTGAAAGCAGAACAAAATTCTTAACGCCGTACTCATTTGCGCAGTGGCATACATTGTAAGTGCCGAGCACATTATTCTTAACCGCTTCATAGGGGCTGTCCTCCATAAGCGGAACGTGCTTGTGCGCCGCAGCATGGAAAACAGATGACGGATGAAACTCCTCAAAAATTTCACGCAGTCTGTCCACATCTCTTACTGAGCCGATGCGGATTTCAATCTGCGGAGCACCGTGATATCGCCTGTCAAGCGAGTTTTTCAAAGTAAACGCATTGTTTTCGTAAATATCAAATATAATTATTCTTTCAGGCGCATAACGGGCAATCTGCCTGCAAAGCTCACTGCCGATTGAACCGCCGCCTCCCGTTACAAGAACCGTTTGGTCCTTAAGATATTTGCACACCTCGGTATCAAGCTTTACCTCAGGACGGGCAAGAAGATCAAGCACATCAACATCACGGATTTTTTCGGAAATTTTATCGTTAACGCCTGTTAAATCGTCAATATTCGGCGCTGTTTTCAAGTCACAGCCCGTACTCATTGCAATTTCAAGTATTTCACGCTTACGCTCGGCAGTTGCAGACGGAATACAGAAAATTATTTCATTTATTTCATATTTTTCAACAAGCTCGGGAATATCCTTTATTGTGCCCAAAATCGGAATACCCCTGATAGTAGAATTTATTTTGCTGCTATCATCGTCAACTATAACAATTGGTGCGCCGAATTTGTAACCGCTTACGCTCATTTCATAAATAATTGAAGAGCCCATATCGCCTGCGCCTATTATCATTGTACGTTTATTTGCCGAGCCTCTGCGCCTTTTTGCGTCAGATGAAATAGTGCGAAAGGCTGTATAGAACATTCTTATTCCGACGGTAAAAAAGCAAATCAGCAAAAATGAGTCAATATAGGCAATATATGGCATACGTTTAAAAAATGTTGTGTGAATAACGCCCGTATTTTGCAATAACTGACCTATGCTGTCAAACAGTAAAAATACAACCGTGCCTGCACCTGCGCACAAGATTACACTGATAAGCTCATAAAAGCTCATATACCGCCAAAGGTTATTGTAAAGCCTTGCAATAATGTAAAGCCCAATAAAAACGACTGTAATTATAGGTACTCTAAACAAAATATATCTGGTTACCCATAATGGCAGCTCATATCCAAAATGGAGAAACAGAGAAAGGGCAAATGAGCCGTTAATGGCAACAAAGTCAAATAAAAGCAACAACAGCCTTTGCGGTTTTACCCTTTCAAAAAAATTATTCATTAACAATCCCTCAAATTTTCAAATTAGTTTATATAATATTTAATTATACTATTTAAAATAATGCTTGTCAAACTTATAATATAAAAATCGCTGTTTTTGTTTACAACAAATTTTGGATATGGTAATATATTTATATGTCCGTCTCCTCCGCCTTACGGCAAACCGTCGGATATGGTCGAAATTTTACAGCTTAATCTAAATGAACGGAATGAAAAATATGGACAGTTTAAATGATTTTACACTTTCAAAAGAGGACTACGAAGAGCCGTGCTGCCCTCTTAAAATGAATATAAATCAAAATTTTACGCCGATACCTATTGGAAGAGTGCTTTCAAAGGTGGACGAGCATTTGAGCATAAATGATTATGCTTCTGCTGAAAAAACGCTTGACTATTGGCACGAAGAGGCAAAAATCAGCAACGATATTCGGGGCGAGCTTACTGTTCTCAATGAAAAAATCGGGCTTTACCGAAAAACAGGTAAAAAAGAACAGTGCCTTTCCGCAATAGACAAATGCCTTGCACTTTCCGAAAACGGGGAATTTGAGAATACAGTCACAAGGGGAACATCATACCTTAACTGCGCCACAGGCTACTGCGCATTTGACGAATACAAAAGGGCACTGCCGCTTTATGAAAAGGCAACGGGAATTTACGAAAAATATTTAAAAAGCACAGACGGACGCCTCGGCGGACTTTACAATAACACAGCAATCTGTCTTATGCGCCTGAACAAATATGAGCAGTCACGAATGCTTTTTGACAAAGCAATTGAAATAATGTCGAAAATCGAAAACGCCGAGGGTGAAATCGCAATAACATACTGTAATTTGGCGGATTTGGAGTCAGCGCAAAACGGTATGGAAAAGGCTGAAGAAAAGATAAACGAATATCTTGAAAGGGCGGAGGAGCTTTTGAATACAAAAACTCTGCCGAGAGACGGCAATTATGCCTTTATATGCGAAAAATGCGCTGGCACATTCGGCTATTACGGATTTTTTATGACCGAAAAGGAACTTTTAAAACGGGCGAGGGAAATTTATGAACGGACTTGAAATATCAAGAGGATTTTTTGAGGAGTATGGCAAGCCGATGTTAGAGCGTGATTTTGCCGACATTTTGCCGTATATTGCCGCAGGCTTTGTGGGCAGCGGCTCAGAGCATTTGGGTTATGACGATGAAATCTCGCAGGATCACGATTTTGAGCCGGGATTTTGCATTTTTCTGCCGTCTGAGGAAGTTGTTGACCGCAGAACTGCATTTCTTTTGGAGCGTGCATACGAAAAATTGCCGAAAGAGTATATGGGAGTGAAAAGACAAAGAATTTCGCCCGTCGGCGGTAACAGAAACGGCGTTTTGCGGACGGCTGAGTTTTATATTTCAAAAACAGGTACGTCTGACGGTGTTCTTTCAAACGAGGCATGGCTTAATCTTCCTGACTATGCACTTTTAGAGGCGACAAACGGCGAAATCTATTTTGACAATTTCGGCGAGTTTTCAAAAATACGGGAAGTACTCAAAAATCAGCCCGAGGATGTAAAACTCAAAAAATTAGCGGGAAATCTGCTTTTAATGGCACAGTCGGGGCAGTATAATTTTACCCGCTGCTTAAATCACGGCGAAAAACAGGCGGCACAGCTTGCACTGTTCGAGTTTGTGAATGCATCTTTAAAAACGCTTTTTATTTTGAATAACAGATATATGCCATATTACAAATGGAGCTTTAGAGCACTTCGTGAATTTGACAAAGACGGATTTTACTGCGACAATCTTTCGCTCTTGCTTTACGGCGATAATGACGATTTTGACGTTGCCGATTTAAAGTATGAAGCTGTCGAAAAAATCGCAGGCAGAATAATTGATACTTTGCAGGAGAGAAATCTTACAAAGGCAATCTGCGGCGATTTGGAAAAGCACGCATACAGTGTTAACGACAAAATTTCATATTCAAGTCTGCGAAATCTCAATATTTTCGCAGGAGTGTAAAAATTTAATGTAGGGCGTGCGGCTGTCCCTCGTTGATTTTTATATGTAATTGAATTTGTATTTGTAGGGACAGGTTTCCATGCCTGTCCTAAACGCAGTTGTTTTGATTAAAATTCTTTCGGCGGGCGTGGTATCTCGTCTGCCTACTCGGTCGGTGCTTTTGCTTGCTGTTGCAATCAAAGGTTGCCACCGGCAACCCGTACCCCGCCGCTACAAAACTAAATGCAGAGCGTGAGCATCACCCTACACTTTTCAATTATATAAAAACTAACAGACAGGTTTACACCTGTCTGTTTTGTTTCAACTTAATATTTTTATTTTACCGAATCGTACTGACCGAGGAGCATGGCCTCTTTTTTTCTTTATTCAAGCGTTTCCAACGCTTTGCGCTTTTCACGGTCTAAATGCTTAATTTTTTTATGATAGCCGTGGCCGAAAAAACAAAACTGAGCAAGCCCGAACAAAGCAGAAGCGAAACCGATAGTTCCGTAAAAGGTTGTCATCATTAAAAAGCCTTTTAATTCTTCCGGGGAAGCAGAAACTTTTCCGTAACCGACTGCGTTGTAAAGCGCTTTATAGGCTTGCCACAGCACATACCACTCGTGTATTGCCCAAATCCCAACACCGAGAAAGATTAAGAGAACAATTCCGATGAAAATGAAACTTTTTTTGTAGGTCTTTTGTTCTTCCTTAAAGTGGGAATGTATTCTGTCTGCTTCGGCAAGATACTGCATCCTTGTCATTCGGACATCTTTGTTCAGAAAGCTCATATCCTCTTTATAGATATGGTTAAGGTAATCGCGGTTTATTTGCTCAGCTTCAATTTTATTCTTTGCGGTGTTTTCTGAGAAAACGTCATATTCTGCGCCCTCGGGTGCGGTATTGTCAACCGTTTCCGAAAAAACAGCGTTATTTTCATTTTCGCTTTTGCTCATCAACCGTCACCACACTCAGATTTAATTTAAAATTTAATTTGCCGTGTCGTAAAGCCCCAAAACCATAAGCTCCTCTTTTCTCTGCTCAAGGCGCTCGAGTGCTTTTCTTTGTGTTTCTTTTGCTTTTTTAACACTTTTTACTGTGCTCAAAATGAAAAATGTGCTGACTACAATTATTGCCGTTATTGCGCCGAGTTTTAGTCCGTTAAATATCATGTAAATAAACTCACCAAGGTTCGTTTGCAAAAATATCATAAAGCGAATTGTGAATATAGAAAAAGCAACTATAAGAGCAGCCCAAAGAAAATTTTTTAGTATCTTTTTTATCTCTTCGTTGTAGTGCTCGTTTATTCTGTTATAATCCGAAATGTAATCGGAGCGTGTCATTCGTACTTGGGTTTCGGAAAAGTCGACCTCGCCGTTGTAAAGCCTGTTAAGATATTCACGGGTTACAGGCTTTGACGGCTCGGGATTTGTATCCGGATTTTCAGAAAAAACATCGTATTCAATTTCGTCTTTCGTCAAATCATCAGACTTTTCCTGCGGTGCTTCTGCATTTTCATTTTTCTTTTCATCTTTATTTACGGGAAAGTCGTCATAAAGTAAGGTGGGTTTAATTTCCTTGGAAGTGTTTTCCGAAAAAACGTCATATTCTGCACCCTCAGGCACTTTGTTATATGCCAAATCAAGCAGCTCTTTTTGTCTTTTTTCTGGACTGCTTTTGTCATTCGGTTTCATAAAATCCCCCCCGTGACGTTAATATGCAAAAGGTTATTTATGCGTTTGCGTCGTAAATACTGATGTTATATTCTTGCAACGCCTGTATCCCTTGCCGCTTTCATAACAGCCTCGGCAACGGTTTTGCCGACTCTTTCGTCAAAGGCTTTCGGCAAAATGTATTCTGCATTCAATTCTTCGTCTGATACAAGCGATGCAATTGCCTTTGCCGCCGCAATTTTCATTTCCTCGTTAATGTCGCTTGCTCGGCAGTCAAGAGCACCTCTGAAAAGACCGGGGAAGCAAAGCACGTTGTTTATCTGATTCGGGAAATCGCTTCTGCCCGTGCCCACAACTGCCGCACCTGCCCTTAATGCCAAGTCGGGCATAATTTCGGGTGTGGGGTTTGCCATGGGGAGAACAATGGGGTCTTTCGCCATAGAGCGAACCATATCCTCAGTCACAATACCCGGGGCTGAAACACCGATAAATATGTCAGCGTCTTTCATTGCGTCCGCAAGCGTGCCCGTCTTTCTCTCTTTATTCGTAAATTCAGCGATAGCCTGCTTTGCGCTGTTGAGCCTTTCGTCACCCTTGCAGATAATGCCCTTGCTGTCGCACATAATAACGCTCTTAATGCCCTGACTCATAAGGAGCTTTGCTATCGCAATACCTGCCGCACCCGCTCCCGAAAATACAACCGAGCAGTCCTCAATCTTTTTGCCTACAACTCGCAGAGCGTTTATAACAGCCGCCGCAACAACAACTGCCGTTCCGTGCTGGTCGTCGTGAAAAATCGGAATATCAGTCTTTTCCTTTAATTTCCTTTCAATTTCAAAGCATCTGGGCGCCGCAATATCCTCAAGGTTAACTCCGCCGAATGAGCCTGCAAGAAGAGAAATGCAGTTGACAATTTCGTCAACATCTTTTGAGCGCACGCAAAGTGGGATTGCGTCAACACCTCCGAATTCTTTAAAGAGAACGCATTTACCCTCCATAACGGGCATTCCTGCTTCAGGACCTATATCCCCAAGCCCCAAAACCGCCGTGCCGTCAGTTACAACGGCAACCGTGTTCCAACGGCGCGTAAGCTCGTAGGATTTATTGATGTCCTTTTGAATTTCAAGACAGGGCTGTGCAACGCCGGGGGTGTAGGCGAGGGAAAGAGCCTCTTTGTCGCCTGCTTTTGCTCTTGTTTTAATCTCAATTTTGCCCTGCCATTCGTAATGCAGTTTTAAACTTTCTTTTGCGTAATCCATTGGTGTTTTTGCTCCTTTATGTTAAATCAATTATAAACTTAATGCTCAATCCAATCTCTTGAACGCTCAACAGCACGAAGCCAGCCGTGATAATACCTATTTCTGTCTTCAATAGCCATTTTCGGCTCGAAAAGCTTATCTACCTGACGGATTTGTGCAATCTCGTCAACATCCTTCCAAAAGCCTACCGCAAGACCTGCAAGGTAAGCGGCGCCTATTGCCGTTGTTTCAACCATTTTGGGTCTGTCTACAGGGGTTCTTATGAGGTCCGCCTGAATTTGCATCATAATGTCGGAAACAGACGCACCGCCGTCAACACGGAGCTCGAAAAGGTCAATATCCGAATCCTGCTTCATAGCTTCCAGTAAATCCGTCATCTGGTAAGCGATTGCCTCTAAAACGGCACGGCAAATGTGTGCACGGTTAACGCCTCTTGTCATTCCCACAATTGTGCCCCTTGCGTACATATCCCAGTACGGTGCGCCGAGACCCGTGAATGCGGGTATAAAGTAAATTCCGTTTGCGTCCTTAACGCTTTCGGCAAGCTCGTCACAGCGTGCGGCGTTATCTATCATATGTAAATCGTCGCGAAGCCATTTAATAACCGAGCCTGCGTTAAAGGCAGAGCCTTCAATAGCATAGGTCACCTTGCCGTCAAGCCCCCAAGCAACGCCTGTAACAAGATTGTGGTGCGATTCAACTCTCTTTTCACCTGTGTTCATAAGTAAGAAACAGCCTGTGCCGTATGTATTCTTTGCCTGACCGGGCTTAATACAGCCCTGACCGAAAAGTGCCGCAGGCTGGTCGCCGATTGCGCCTGCAATAGGAACGCCTGCCAATTCTTCAAGACCCATAACGCCTGAGGCAACCTCGCCGTAAACCATACTTGACGGCTTAACCTCAGGTAATATTGACATCGGAATACCGAGTTTTTCACAAAGATATTCGTCCCAGCAAAGCTTGTCAACATCAAAAATCATTGTACGGGAAGCATTTGAATAGTCGGTAACGTGAACTCTGCCGCCCGTTAAATTCCAAATAAGCCATGTTTCAACCGTGCCGAAAAGAAGCTCGCCTTTTTCCGCCTGCTCTTTTGCTCCTTCAACATTTTCAAGAATCCATTTAATTTTTGTTGCGGAAAAGTATGCGTCAACAACAAGTCCCGTATGCTTTTTTATGTAGTCCGTAAGCTCTTTGTCTTTTTTTATTTCCTCGCACATCTCGGCAGTTCTTCTGCACTGCCACACAATAGCGTTGTAAACAGGCTTCCCTGTAGCCTTTTCCCAAATCAGCGTTGTTTCACGCTGATTGGTAATGCCTATTGCGGCAATGTCGTCAGCCGTAGCACCGCTTGTCGCCATAACCTCGGTTGCGGACTGAAGCTGTGAAAAGAGAATTGACATAGGGCTGTGTTCAACCCACCCTGCCTGCGGATAAATTTGAGTAAATTCGTGCTGTGCTTTTGCGCAGATTTTGCCGTTTCTGTCAAAAAGGATTGCGCGTGAGCTTGTAGTTCCCTGGTCGAGCGCCATAACATATTTTTTCATAAATATAACTCCCTCTGTTTTTATAGTAAGTAATTTTTCCCTAATATGTATTTTAACATATATTTATTGTAATAACAACACCGTAATTTACTTAATTCTGCATAAAAAATAACTGTGAAAATGTATGTTTGTACCTTATAAAATGAAAACAGTAAAAATCAGGGGGACAGTTTTTTGCTTAAACTAATTAGAGAGTAGGGCGGGGTTGCGGGTGTTCACAAAACACCCGCAACCCTCATCAGCCCGTAACGTTATCTGCATTTTTTCTCTGGACGATGAGGCATCGTCCCCTACAATTTTAATCAAAATTATTTATTCAATTTTTTTTTGCCGTTATTTCAACTTTTTTATTGTCAATAAGATTGTGAAGTCCCTGCCAATGAAATACTCTTCTGTTGAACCAAAGAGAGGAGAGAGCTTTATAAACAGCAGACGGGCAAACTTTATTAGGTTTCGCATAATTCACGCCGAAATTATCAAGCAAGCTGTAATAGTCGCTAAGCTTATGGGAAAAGGTTTCAAAAGAGGCATATCCCTTCTCCGCCCAAGCCTTTTCTGCAATAGTGCCGAGCCGTGGGAATGTGAGAAATTCAAGCCGTTTCATATTCGGAACATATTCCGTCCACATACAGCCCTCAATTCCCCACGTTTCGCTGTCGTTTTCGGTAAGAGCGCCGTCTGCTTCGCATACTCTCTCAAGTGTATTCCACCCGTAGGGAAAATCAAGATAATACGGATAAGAATTGGTGTTTATAAGCTTTCGACCACGGTTAAGCTCTGTGCGGATAACCTCGTCACCGTCTGAAATTCCGCATACCGTCCAGGCAATGTCGGGGGACAGGTGTTCTGTTCCTCCAATGGAGTTGTAATTCCACATAATGGATTTGAACCCGTGCTCATTTAGATAATCGTTCACCTTTGTCATAAAATACATTTGCAGCTCGTCCTCGGTTTTAAGGGCGTGCTTTTTCATCTCAGCCTGACAGTGCGGACAAAGCTTCCACCGTGTTTTTACGGCTTCGTCGCCGCCGATGTGAATAATTTTATCCGGGAAAAGCTCCATAAACTCATCAAGTACATCAAAAACAAACTGATATGTGCTTTCTTTTCCTGCACATAAAATATCGTGCTTAACACCCCAATGCGTTGCAACCGAGAGTTTGCGGTCAAAGCAGGATAAATACGGGTAACAGGCAATTGCCGAAACGGTATGCCCCGGCACATCAAACTCAGGGATAACCTTTATTTTCCGTTCGTGGCAGTATGCGACAATATCTTTTATATCGTCCTGAGTATAATATCCGCTGTGCGGCTTAAAGCCGAAATTTGTATGACTTCTGTATGAGCCTTTTTCAGTGAGAAGAGGATATTTCTTTATCTCAACTCGCCAGCCCTGGTCCTCGGTTAAATGCCAGTGCAAGACATTAAGCTTGTGAAGAGCCATTAAATCGATAATGCGTTTTACGTCGTCCTTTTCATAAAAGTATCTGCCGCAGTCGAGCATATATCCACGGTATGAAAATCTTGGATAATCGGTAATCTTAACGAACGGAACAGTTCCGTCACCTTGTAAAAGAAGCTGTTTGAGCGTCTCCAGCCCCCAAAAAAGACCCGTTTCGGTTTTAGCGTTTATGTACGCTTTGCCGTCACGACAGGCAAGACAATAGCCCTCGTCCTGCTGTACGGAATTGTCAATAGTCAGAATCACGGTTTCTTCGCCGTCGCCGTCTTTAAAACGGTCGCCGAAAAATTCTTCTTTAAACAATATAAAATCTTTAGCACAGGGCATCGGCGTTACGGTATCCTCTGAGAAAACTGTAAATCCTTTTTCTTTGCCGTTTTCCAAAATGCTGACAGGCTGAGGTATTACATTAAGCATAATTTTTGCCGTGCGATACTGTTTTTAACCGTACCGTTCCTTTCTTATTTTATAAGGGGAGACACAAGAATTATAACATATCTGTATATGCTTTTCAATTATTCGGCAAAAATAGGCTTTTATTTTAATATTAGTTTATTTGCTATTGAAATAAATGAAAAAAATTACTATAATAAGCATTGTAGATTTTAAGAAAGGCATCGTAACGGTATTGAAATGAGACTGCATCGCAGAGCTAAAAAAAGAAGCTTTATAACAACATATATTATTGCAGGCGGATTTTTATTGCTTATAATTTTGGGGTCATTGCTTTTACATTTGCCCATAGCGGCAGCTGACGGAAAAGCTGTACCGTACATTGACTCTCTGTTTACTGCAACAACGGCTGTCTGCGTAACTGGTCTTGTTACCGTCCCCACATTTTCTGCCTGGTCGCTGTTCGGACAAGCGGTCATACTCGTTTTAATTCAATTGGGCGGTCTTGGCGTTATCAGCTTTACAATTCTTTTTTTACAGATTTTAGGTCAAAGACTGGGACTTCACGAAAAACAGCTTATTAAAGACGCATACAATCTTGATACAAACAAGGGAATGAATATTCTTATAACTAAGATATTTAAAGGGACATTTTTAATTGAAGCTGTCGGCGCAGCTGCTTACGGTTGTGTTTTTATTCCCGAATTCGGAGCTATGGGTATCTGGAAAAGTGTATTTAACTCCGTGTCGGCATTTTGTAATGCGGGAATGGACATTTTAGGCCCTGACAGCCTTATTCCGTATAGGGGAAATGTTGCGGTAAATCTTATTACGTCCGCACTGATAATATTAGGCGGTATCGGCTTTCCTATATGGTTTTTGGCGGTTGACAAGGTAAAGGAATATGTAAGTCAAAAAGGAAATGTAAGAAAAACTGTTAAAACACTGCCAATATATGCCAAAACAGTGCTTATTACTACGGCAGTGCTGATTTTCGGCGGCGCATTTGTTATTTTTATTATGGAATTTACAAATGAGCGGACAATCGGCAATCTTCCTTTAGGTGAAAAGATACTTGCATCGCTTTTCCAGTCTGTTACAACAAGAACGGCAGGCTTTTGCACCGTTCCGCAGGAGGGACTGAGGCGTTGTACGGTTATTGTATGCTCTGTCTTAATGTTTATCGGCGGTTCGCCGTCGGGTACAGCGGGCGGTATCAAAACAACTACCGTTGCGGTTCTTGTTATGTCGTTGATTTCGGCTTTGTCGGAAAGAAACAACACCGAAATTTTTAAACGCACGGTAAATGCGGATACTGTCAGAAAAGCTACGTCTGTTTTTTCACTCAGCTTTTTTGTTATGCTTTTGTCCCTCACTGCGTTCTGTGCGGTTCAGCCCGGCGCTTTTGAGGACTGCCTTTACGAAGTGGTTTCGGCAATCGGCACGGTAGGTCTTTCAAGGGATTTAACATATAAACTGACTGAGCCTGCCAAGCTTATAATTATAGGCACAATGTATCTCGGCAGGATAGGGCCGATTTCACTCGTCCTGTTCTTTAACACAAAAAGACACGTAAATCTTATACAGTATCCCGAGGGAAGAATGCCAATAGGGTAAGGCTTCTTCGCCTTAAGGAGAGGAGAAAAAATATGAAAAGAAAACAGTTTATGATTATCGGTTTGGGTCAGTTCGGAAAAAGCCTTGTGGCTACTTTGCACAATTCAAATGTTGACCTGCTTGTAATTGACAGAGACGTTACAAAGCTTGAGGAAGTCAGCGACCAAGCTTCGCAGGCGGTTTGTGCAGACGCTTCTAAGCAAGAGGTGCTTGAACAGTTTGATATTGAGTCCTTCGACGGAGCAATTGTTACAATAGGACACGATATGGAATTTTCCGTAAAAACGGTTATGCATCTTAACGAAATGGGTATGCCGTTTATTATGGCAAAGGCTACAAGTGACTTTGAGGGACGAATTCTTACTAAGGTTGGGGCAGATAAGATTATTTTTCCCGACAGAGAGGTTGGCATAAGGCTTGGTAAGGAAATTGTTTCGGGAAATTATTATGACGCATTGGATATTTCCGAAACATACAGCATTACCGACATTGTCCTTCCTAATAAATGGATTAACAAATCTATTATTGAGTTGAACCTCAGAAAAGCTTACGGAATAAATGTTGTGGGAATACGCCGTCAGGATGACGTTATAGTAAATCCCACTTCCAATTTTATATTTAAAGATGAGGATGTGCTCATAGCTCTCGGCTCAAACAAGAGCATTGATGAAATCCGAAAACTCAATGAAGATTAAACAGTAATAAGCCGATATTTATTAACATCAGCTTACGGTGAGCTTGGAGAAAAATGTTACTAAAATGCGGGCAAAAAAGAAAACGCACCTCATTGTGAGGTGCGTAATTTGTATGCGGCACTTGCCGCTGGTGGACCAGCAGGGACTCGACAGATTTTGCTGTGCAAAAACCTTCCGCTCGGCGACCGAAATTCGTTGAATTTCAGTACCCGCCTCACGCTCTTCGCTGAAAACAGTCCACAGGACTGTTTTTTTACGCTCAGACCCTCACGGGTTCGAGTCCTCATACTCAATACAAAAAATAAAGCCAACACTCAAAAGAGTATCGGCTTTACTTTGGTGGACCAGCAGGGACTCGAACCCCGGACCGAC
>DKTZ01000006.1:4653-4905 GCA_002490425.1 Ruminococcaceae bacterium UBA7217 | reverse complement strand
TGCTCTAACCAACTGAGCTACTGGTCCTTTTCTGTTGTTAAAATATTATATAGGCAAATCCTTAAAAAGTCAATAGTAAATTATACTTATATTCACACTATTTTAATTTTTTTGTTTAAAGAAGATTGCTGCAAAAAAAGAAACGGCTTACAGAACGTTTGAGTTCGTCGTAAACCGTTTTTTGTGTAACACAGTTCAATATTAAAGTGTTGCGGCAATATCCTTTAAATATGCCTTGAAATCTTCGCCGAT
>DKTZ01000006.1:0-4348 GCA_002490425.1 Ruminococcaceae bacterium UBA7217 | reverse complement strand
GCCTTGAAATCTTCGCCGATTTCGCCGTGCCTTAATGCAACCTCAACATTTGCTTTCATAATGCCCATTTTGTTGCCCATATCGTAACGGGTTCCGCAATAGTCAAATGCGATAACACCCTTGGTTTGTGCAAGAGTTTTCATAGCGTCTGTTAACTGAAGCTCATTGCCCGCACCGTTAGGCGTGTTTTCGAGAATGTCAAAAATCTCAGGCGGCATTACAACACGGCCGAGAATTGAGTAATTTGACAGAATTTCTTCCGGTTTTGGCTTTTCTATCATATCCGTGCAGTTGAAGGTTTTGTCATCAATCGGCTCAACCGCAAGTGAGCAGTATTTTGTAATGTCTTTAGAAGGAACTTCCTTAACACCGACTACACCCTTACCGTACTTTTCATAAACATCAATAAGCTGTTTTGTAACGGGGTTACCGTCGGAAATAAATACATCATCGCCGTACATAACCGCAAACGGTTCGTCGCCTATAAAGCTTTTCGCACAAAGGACTGCGTGGCCGAGGCCTTTTGTTTCTTTCTGGCGGATAAAGTAAATGTTTGCAAGATTTGAGCACGCTTTAACATCCTCTAAAAGCTGCGCCTTACTTTCATTTCCCTCAAGCTTCGTTTCAAGCTCAAAAGCATGGTCAAAGTGGTCTTCAATAATGCCCTTGCCACGGTTGGTAACAATAAGAATATCGGTAATACCCGAAGCTACAGCCTCTTCAACAATGTATTGAATTGCAGGCTTGTCAACAATGTTGAGCATTTCCTTGGGAACAGCCTTTGACGCAGGCAGAACTCTTGTTCCGAGACCTG
The DNA here is from genome assembly GCA_002490425.1 of Ruminococcaceae bacterium UBA7217. GTDB lineage: Bacteria > Bacillota > Clostridia > Oscillospirales > Acutalibacteraceae > Fimenecus. The sequence continues at coordinate 3,534 of DKTZ01000006.1, read as the reverse complement.
CCGCAGGGATGATTGCTTTAGTAATCTTTTTCATAATTTTTTCTCCGTAAAATTTATTATAAAATATTAAGCATCGATAAAAGTGACGATAATGCATAGCTTACAATATTCACTGCCATAATTGCCAAAACAGTATAGCCGAATGTTGTGCCGCCCTCGCTGAAAAGCCTGAGCTTTCGGAATTCTTCGTTCCCAGCGGTATCTTCAGACGAATTTATTTCACGAACCTTTTTTTCAACATGCTCTTTATATTTTTTGTCGGCAATAAATCCGAAATAGAGTGAAAGAGCAATATCCACGGCGTACTGAACAGCAATTACGGCAACGCCTACGGGGTGATTTTTGATTGCTGCACCGTACTTCGCATACATTTTATTTAAACTTTCCATTGGGTCTTCGGCTGTTATACTGTTTTCATATTCATCTGTAATTGCAGTAATTTCATTTTCAAGTTGTACGTACTGCGGAATAAACAGCGGAATTGCAGAGATAGCCAGTGTAATCGCAAGAAACAGCGCACCGAGCTTATACATTTTGCGGTAGATAAACCAATAACCGCCGAAAAGAAATGCACAGAAATTAAAGGTGCGCTTGCCTGATTTTATAAGGAAGAATTTACGCAGATATGCTTCGGGTCTGCTTTTAATAACAGCCGCCGCATCCGCAGTGGAAACACCGTCCTCTATTTCAGGGGGATATGCGTTCAGCGGATTTGGAATCCCCATAACAAACTGAGGGGGAACAGGTGCTCCGTAAGGGGGCATCTGACTATTTGCATTTGCGTACGGATTAGCGTTTGCGTACGGATTTTCATTCGTCTGCGGCTCCGGCACTTCTTCGGGTGCGGCTTCGGGCGTCCAAACAAAGCCTTCGCTGTGCTTTTCGCTGTTTCCGCATTCTCCGTTTTTGCTGTAGCACTCCCTGTGATGCGGAGTTCCGCAAAGAGGACAAACAACAATTTCACTTGATTCGGTAAATGCTTCTCCGCAAACGGGACATTTTTCATCAGTGTACCTGAAATTATTCATCATACGTTCCAACTGTTGATGTAGCTTTCCTGCTCAGGGGTAAGCGTGTCTATTTCCGTGCCCCAGCTTTTAAGCTTTCTCAACGCAACCTTTCTGTCAATTTCTTCGGGGACGTCATTGACCCCTGTTTTAAGCTTTCCTTGATTTTTGACAATATATTCTGCACAAAGTGCCTGAACTGCAAAGCTCATATCCATAATTTCGGCAGGGTGACCGTCACCTGCTGCTAAATTTACAAGTCTGCCCTCGGCAAGAACAGATATTATTCTGCCGTTTGCCATTTCGTAGCCCATAATATTTTGCCTCTGAGGGAAAATGCGGACAGACATTTTCTGGAGTTCGGGAAGATTTATTTCAACATTAAAATGACCTGCATTGCAAAGAATTGCACCGTCTTTCATATTATTGTATGCTTTTTCGGTGATAACATCCTTACATCCCGTAACGGTTATAAAGAAATCGCCGTATTTTGCCGCTTCTTCCATCGGCATTGCGTCAAAGCCGTCCATTTTAGCTTCCATAGCTTTAATAGGGTCAATTTCAGTTACAATAACCTTAGCTCCGAGAGCCTTTGCACGCATTGCAACACCCTTGCCGCACCAGCCGTAGCCTGCAACAACGGCAGTTTTGCCTGCAACAATTAAATTGGTGGTTCTGTTTATTCCGTTCCAAACGGACTGACCAGTGCCGTAACGGTTGTCAAAAAGATACTTACATTTTGCGTTGTTAACGGCAATCATCGGGAATTTAAGACTGCCGTCACGTGCCATAGAAACAAGACGGATAATACCTGTCGTAGTTTCCTCACAGCCGCCGAGGACATTTCCGAGCAGATGTGGGTATTCGTTGTGGATAAGGTTTACAAGGTCGCCGCCGTCATCAATAATTAAATTGGGTTCTGCACTGATAACCTGCCGCAAATGGTCTGTGTATTCCTCTACTGTGGCATTATACCACGCAAATACATTAAGACCTGCATTTACGAGAGCCGCCGCAACATCGTCCTGTGTAGAAAGGGGATTTGAACCCGTAACGTACATTTCCGCTCCGCCCGCAGCTAAACACAGACAAAGATAAGCGGTTTTTGCCTCAAGGTGAATGGAGAGCGCAACACGAAGCCCCCGAAACGGCTTTGATTTAATAAAGTCCTCTTCAATACTGCGAAGAACGGGCATATGTGCTTTCACCCAGCTGATTTTTTGCTCGCCTGACGGGTAAAGGCTTATATCTCTTATTAAACTCATATAATTCTCCAAAATGAAATACATATTACTTTACATTTTAATATACCATAATTTAGTATCAAAATCAATACGGAAGAAAAAAGAATATTCGTTGACAAAAACTGTACTTTATGTAATAATATATTAGTATATAATATATATTAGCTAAAATGGAGGCAAAAGACTGATGAAAAACAATTTGATGAGAATAACATCCTTACTTATTGCTCTTACAGTTTTTTTGTGCTGTTTGACGGCGTGCGGTAAGAAAGACGGAGAGGAAGAAATTACTAAAAAGCCCGGTGAAATTGAAGCACCGTCGACAGAAAATTTGGTCAATTTTGATGATTACAATCTTCCTGAAGACAGCACTGCAGAGGATGAGTCCACATCTGCAGACAACGGCTCTACAACCACAACTCGAAATGTAGGCGGTAATACGGTTAATCCTACTTCACCAACTCAGCAGCAAGGCTCAAACTCGGGCCTTACCACTGCGGATATGGTAAGCCTTCTTAAAGCGGCAGGCTATGTTTATGATGCAGAGCAGGACATTTATTATACCCATATGAATCCTTGGCAGCGCCATTTCGGATTCGGCGGTGAATATGACACTGCAGCAGGCTACCTTAATATGGAATATGTAACCTTTAAGTGCGATTTTACATACGGTAACAAATATTGGCGAATTCAGTGCTGGAAGGGTCAGTATGCACTTCTTTCAGGTGCTGAAATGGGCGTTTATACAAAAGATATTAACTCAGATCTTTCAGAGGATTTCTATGCTTGTGCAAATGATGACAATCTTCTTGAAATGGGCTTTGATTTCTATAAGACTACTAAGGATTACAATGACCGTAACCGCCTTTTCTACCGTCCGCTTGAATACCATTGGTGGCAGACCGGCTTTAAATTCGGATACTGCAATCCCACAAACTGTGTTGCCGTTATGACGCTTTACGCTAAGGACAGTGCAATGGCAGACGGCATTGAAAAGGGACTTCAGAACGTTAAAGATAAAAACGGAAAGCTTAATCCGTTCTACAAATACGGTTCAAGCTCCTCAAAGGGCAAGGCAAACATTTACCAAAGAAACGGAAATGAATTTAAGATTATTTGGGTTACCGCCGGTTATACTAATTACAACGGAAATATGATTTGATTTTTCTGAAATTTAATACAATATCTCACTGCAATGCCGTTAGCAGTGAGATTTTTTGTATAAAATATAGAATTAAATCCTGATTTCCATATTTTTATTTATTATGGTTGAAAAACGGCTT
>DKTZ01000040.1:9709-27803 GCA_002490425.1 Ruminococcaceae bacterium UBA7217 | reverse complement strand
AGTAATGGAGATGTCACGAAGTGACAGAGGATCTTGTCGCCCCTGAAAGGGGAGATGTCAACGAAGTTGACAGAGGGGTCATAAAGCTTATTTTTAAAGAAATTAACCCCTCAGTCTCGCTAACGCTCGACAGCTCCCCTTTCAGGGGAGCCGAGGGTCAACACACTCTACAAAAATACCAATAAAAAGTAAGGGCTGCCGATTCCGACAGCCCGAAATAAAATATGTAAAATTATATTATTTTTTTGCCACGGTATGCCCTACAAATAATTTTACAGCGTTGCCGCCATTACGGCTTTAATTGTGTGCATACGGTTCTCCGCCTCGTCAAAGACTATTGAGCGGTCGCTCTCAATTACCTCGTCGGTAACCTCCATACAAGTTAAGCCGAATTTTTCATAAATTTTCTTGCCGATTTCGGTGTTAAGGTCGTGAAAAGCCGGCAAACAGTGCATAAAGCGGCAGTTTTCACCTGCATTATTAAGCAAATCCATTGTAACTCTGTAAGGAGTTAAGTCACGGATACGCTCTTCCCAAACCTCGTCCGCCTCACCCATAGAAACCCAAACGTCGGTGTAAATTACATCGGCATTTTTTGTTGCAGTCAAGGGGTCTTCGCAAAATTCAATAACTGCGCCCGTTCCCTCAGCAACTCTCATACATTCCTTTACAAGCTCGCCGTCGGGGAAATATTTCTTCGGAGCGCAGGCAACAAAATGCATCCCCATTTTTGCCGCACCGACCATTAAGGAATTGCCCATATTGTACCTTGCATCGCCCATATAGACAAGTTTTTTGCCCGAAAGAGTGCCGAAATGCTCGCGGATTGTCAAAAAATCGGCAAGAATCTGCGTGGGGTGAAACTCATTTGTAAGTCCGTTCCAAACTGGCACACCTGCATACTTTGCTAAATTTTCAACAATTTCCTGCCCGAAGCCGCGGTACTCAATTCCGTCAAACATTCTGCCGAGTACCCTTGCTGTGTCAGCAATACTCTCTTTTTTGCCTATCTGCGAGCCTTGCGGGTCGAGGTAAACGGGGTGCATACCGAGATCCGCCGCCGCAACCTCAAATGCACAGCGGGTGCGAGTGCTTGTTTTTTCAAAAATAAGCGCAATGTTTTTGCCCTCGCAAGTCCTGTGGGGTATTCCGTTTTTCTTTTTATTTTTAAGCTCTGCCGACAAATCGAGCAAATAATTTATTTCCTCGGGAGTAAAATCAAGCAGCTTTAAAAAATGCCTACCTTTTAAATTCATACCGTCACCCTTACACATTTACACACGCATTCTTTATTATTTCAACAGCTTCTAAAAGCGTTTCTTTCGGAATATTCAGTGCCGGAAGCAAGCGGACTTTGTCTTTAGCAGTAAGGCAGAGAACGCCTTTGTCCATTACTTCCTTAACTATTTCCGCGGCAGGTCTTACGGGTTTAATACCAATCATAAGTCCCATTCCGCTGACACTTTCAACGCCCTTTGCGCCCTGAAGTGCTTCAAAAACAGCCTTGCTTTTCTCTTTAACATCTGCAAGAAGTGCAGAGTCAATTCGCTTTACAATACTTACTGCCGCCGCACAGCAAACGGGGTTTCCGCCGAAGGTTGAGCCGTGGTCGCCGAAGCCCAAAACATTCTGTGCCTTTTCGCCGATAAGCGTAGCCCCAAGCGGCAAGCCGCCTGCAAGCCCTTTTGCGGTAGACACAACATCGGGTGTTACACCGTAATTCATATAAGCGTAAAACTCGCCCGTCCTGCCGTTGCCTGTCTGAACCTCGTCCACCATAAACAGAACGTCGTTTTCATTGCACCAAGCGTTTAAGCTCTTAATAAAATCGGCGTCTATGGGCAAAACTCCGCCTTCGCCCTGAATGCATTCAATAAGCACGCCTGCAACGGGAGTTTCAGCGTGGATTTTATTCAAAGCATCTAAATCGCCCATGTCCACACTTGTAAAACCGGGGGTTAAGGGATTAAACAGCTCATGGTAATGCTCCTGCCCAGTTGCGGACAGAGTAGTGAGTGTTCTGCCGTGAAAGCTGTTTTTGAGCGTTACTATTGTAAATCTGTCGTTGCCGTATTTATCGCCCGCATATTTTCTTGCAATTTTAATGGCACATTCATTTGCCTCAGCGCCCGAATTTGAAAAGAAAACCTTTTTCATTCCCGTTTTTTCACAAAGCAACTCTGCAAGACGGGTACACGGCTCGGTATAATAAAGATTTGACATATGCTGAACTTTCCCGATTTGCTCTGTTATTGCGCTTTGCCAGATTTCATCGGCAATTCCGAAGGATGTTACACCTATCCCCGAACCGAGGTCGATATATTCTTTTCCGTTTTCGTCCTTTACAACCGAACCCTTACCGCTGACAATGCTTACGGGAAAGCGGTTATAAGTATTTGCTATAAATTTTTTATCTGTTTCTTGTAAACTCATTTTTTATCTCCTGTGACCATAGTTCCTGCGCCCTCTGCAGTGAGAAGCTCCATAAGAATTGAATGGGGTATTCTGCCGTCCATTATTGTTACGTTTTCAACGCCCATTTTTATCGCCTCAACACAGCAGTCAACCTTAGGAATCATTCCGCCTGCAATTATGCCTTCTTCTTTAAGCGATTGAGCATCGGTAACCGTAAGCTCAGGAATTAGGGTTGAGGGGTCGTCCTTATCTCTGAGTACTCCTGCAATGTCTGTCATCATAATAAGTCTTTCGGCCTTGAGCGCCCCCGCAATAAATGCCGCCGCTGTGTCGCCGTTAATGTTGTAGGTATTACCCTTTTTGTCGCAGGCAACCGTTGAAACTACTGGGATATAACCGTATTCAAGGATACCCTCAACAGGTTCAATGTTTATCTTCGTTATTTCGCCTACGTAACCTAATTTTTCATTTTTAACCTTCGCTTCAATAAGCTTGCCGTCAATACCGGAAACGCCCATTACATTGGCGCCCTGCACCTGAAGAAGATTTACAAGCGATTTATTAACCTTACCTGCAAGCACCATAGAAACAATGTCCACGGTTTCTTTATCGGTAACCCGCAAGCCGTCAACAAACTCTGCCTTTTTGCCGAGTTTATTCATAAGATCGTTGATTTCAGGTCCGCCGCCGTGAACGAGAACCACCTTAACGCCTATAAGCCACAGAAGAACTATGTCCTCCATAACCTGCTTTTTAAGGCTTTCGTTTATCATTGCGTTGCCGCCGTATTTAACAACTACGACCTTGCCCACATAACGCTTAATGTAGGGAAGAGCCTGTGTTAAGACCTCTGCACGCTCTGCATTTGAAAAATTTTCCATTTGAATTTGCCTCCAATTTAAGCTGAATAAAACTCTGCCAATATGCCGTAAATACGGCTCACTTCAGCTCAGGTACGGTAATCGCCGTTTATTTTAACATAATCATAGGTTAAATCGCAACCCCAAGCAGTCGCTTTTTCACTACCTTCGTGTAATTCAATCAAAATCTGAATTTCATCGGAAGAGAGAACCTCGCTCGCCTTTTCCTCACTGAAATCAATTCCCGATCCGTTTCTGCAAACCGCAACAACGCCATTTTCGCTCTTTAAATCAACGTCTACCTTATTTATATCAAATTCAGCGTCTGCATAGCCTATAGCGCAAAGAACACGCCCCCAGTTTGCATCCTCACCGAACATTGCCGCCTTAAAAAGAGATGAGCACACAACGCTTTTAGCAACGGTAATCGCTGTATCTTTATTTTCAGCGCCGCTTACTGTACATTCAAGGAGCTTTGTTGCTCCCTCTCCGTCTTTAGCGAGCATACGGGTAAGATTTGCCATTACCTCATAAAGCGCCGCTTTAAAAATATCAAAGTCTTCGCCCTCTGCGGTAATTTCTTCATTAAGCGCAAGACCGTTTGCCATAAGACATACCATATCGTTAGTTGAAGTGTCACCGTCAATTGAAAGACAGTTGTAAGTCACCTTAACAATTTCACTCAATGCTTTTTGCAAAAGGTACGAACCTATTGCACAGTCGGTTGTAATAAAATTAAGCGTTGTCGCCATATTTGGATGAATCATTCCGCTTCCCTTTGCCATACCGCCTATTTTGCATATTTTTCCGCCGATAAGAAATTCAACAGCATACTCTTTTTTTACTGTATCTGTTGTCATAATCGCAGTTGCGGCTTCAAGATTTTTATTATAATCCAGCTCATTTACAAGAATCGGAACAGCCTTTTCAATAGGTTCAATCGGAAGCACCTGACCGATAACGCCCGTACTTGCAACAATTACCTGTTCTTTCGGAATATTAAGCTCATTTGCTACAAGCTCGCACATTCTGTTTGCCTTTTCCTCACCGTCTGCATTGCAGGTGTTGGCATTTTTAGAATTTGCAATAACCGCTTTAGCTTTATTTCCGCTTTTATCTAAATTCGCCTTTGTTACAATTATCGGCGCACCTTTCACCTTGTTTTGGGTATATACTGCTGCCGCATTGCACACAACGTCGCTCACGTAAAGGCATATATCATTCTTGTGCTTTATATTGGGATTTTCAACCGCAGGCTTTTTTATTCCGCAGTAAGTACCGCTTGCCCGAAATCCCTGAGCGGCGCAAATTCCGCCGTCAATAAAATTAAATTTCATTTTCATTCTCCTATATTAAGTCCTGTTGAGTCGCTAAGTCCCAGAACAATATTCATATTTTGAATTGCCGCGCCCGACGCGCCTTTTCCGAGGTTGTCAAATCGGGATACAAGCATTATTCTGTCCTCATTTCCGAAAACGGCTATCTCCATATCGTCCCTACCTGATATTTTTGAGGCTGAAAGGAAACCGCTTTCGTCCGCATTTTCACAGTATTTAACTATTCCGCCGTTGTAATAAGTTCTGTAAACATTCTTAATATCCGCAAGAGTGCCGTTTATCTGCTCTTTAGCAAGTGTTATTACAACCTCCATACCCGAATAATAGCTTGAAACTATGGGGGTAAAGAGCGGCAATTTATTAAGACAGCAAATCTTGCTCATTTCAGGGAGATGCTTGTGTGTCTGCGAAAGTCCGTAGCTTCTCGGAGCGAGCAATTCTTCGCTTAACTCATCTGTTTCGTAATCTGCAATCATTTTTTTGCCGCCGCCCGAATATCCTGTCAGCGAAAATGCAGAAATAATTGCATCACAGGTAATTATTCCGTTTTCTGTAAGTGGCTTTACAAGAGAGATAAATCCGCTTGCATGACAGCCGGGGTTGGCTATCCGTTTTGAATTTTCAATTAGTTCCCTCTGCCCTGTAAGCTCAGGAAAGCCGTAAGCCCAGCCGTCCGCCGTTCTGTGTGCAGTCGAAGTATCAATAACAACAGTTCTGTCATTCTCTATAAGTGTTGCCGCTTCTCTTGCCGCATCATCAGGCAAGCACAAAAATGCAATATCCGCTGAGTTCAGCGCTTCCGCTCTGGCGGTTAAATCCTTTCTCTTGTCACCGGTAAGGATTATCAGCTCAAGGTCGCTCCGCTCACCCAAGCGCTCGTAAATCCGAAGTCCCGTTGTGCCGGCACTGCCGTCAATAAATACCTTTGTCATATTTCTCACTCTTACTTTGTCATTTTTTCCTGTTTAATCTTATGGTCAATAACGTGACGGGAAGCCAGCTCCTTGTGAATGTCCGCAAGGTCAATTCCCGCCTCAATCATCAGCACCATTACGTGATATGCAAGGTCGGCAATCTCATAAATCGTTTCCGCCTTGTCGTTATCCTTTGCGGCGATGATAACCTCTGTACTCTCTTCGCCGACTTTTTTAAGAATTTTATCAAGACCCTTCTCAAAAAGATAGGTTGTGTATGAGCCTTCCTTTTTTTCTGTCTTTCGTCCCTTTATAAGCTCCATTAAATCCTCGTAGGAAAAGTCTTTCAGTTCCTCGTTTTGATAAACCTTATCGTTAAAGCAGGAAAATGTACCCTTGTGGCATGCAGGACCGTCGGGTTCTACGGAAACTACAAGTGCGTCCTTATCACAGTCCGCAGTAATTGAAACAATGTGCTGATAATTTCCGCTGGTTTCGCCCTTGAGCCAAAGCTCCTGACGTGACCTGCTCCAAAAGCAGGTAAGCCCCTTTTCCATTGAAATTTTAAGGCTTTCCCTGTTCATATAAGCAAGAGTTAAAACCTTTTTGCTGACTGAATCCACAACTACCGCCGGAATAAGCCCTTTTTCGTCAAATTTAAGTTCGTCAATATTTATCATTTTTTTATCTCCTAACAGGAATATTTGCTTTTGCCATTTCTTCTTTAAGGTCTTTAATTTGAATTTCGCCGAAATGGAATACAGACGCCGCAAGACCTGCGTCAACCTTCGGGATTTCATTAAAAAGCGTAATAAAATCTTCTGTTTTTCCTGCTCCGCCCGAAGCGATAACAGGAACACTCACTGTGTCGCAAACCTCTTTAAGCAGTTCCAAATCAAATCCGCCCTTAACGCCGTCGGTGTCCATTGAATTTACTACAACCTCGCCCGCGCCGTTATCAACACAATTTTTTATCCAGCTTATCGCCTCAATGCCCGTGTTCTCTCTTCCGCCCTTGGCGAAAACTCTGAATAGGCCGTCAACACGTTTAATGTCAACCGAAATTACAACGCATTGGTCACCGTAAAGCTTTGCCGCCTCGGAAATGAGCGACGGATTTTTGATTGCACCCGAATTTACGCTGACTTTGTCAGCACCGCATTTAAGCACTCGGTCAAAATCCTCTACTGTGTTTATTCCGCCGCCGACAGTCAATGGAATGAACACCCGTTTTGCCGTTTCCGTTAAAATATCGGTAAAGATTTTGCGCCCGTCTGAGGACGCTGTAATATCGTAAAACACAAGCTCATCTGCGCCGCAGGACGAATAAAATTCTGCCAATTCAACGGGCGAAGAAACATCCCGAAGTCCTGTAAAGTTAACTCCCTTTACAACTCTTCCGTCCCTGACATCAAGACAGGGAATGATTCTTTTTGTTATCATCTCGCCACCTCGACAGCCTGTTTTAAATCAATATCACCCGTGTAATAGGCTTTTCCGATTATTGCCCCGTAAAGATTTTTTTCTGCAAGGCGTTTAACATCTTGGAGTGAGGAAACTCCGCCCGACGCTATTATCTGCATATCAAATCTGTCCATAAGCTCACTGTAAAGCGCATGGTTTGTGCCGTTCATTGCGCCGTCCTTGGAAATGTCGGTGCAAATAAGGGTTTTAACGCCGTCCGCCTGCATTTTTTCGCAAAATTCAAAGGCGGTAAGCTCGCTTTTTTCTGTCCAGCCCTTTATTGCGACAAATCCGTCTTTTATATCAATTCCGACAGCAATTTTTTCGCCGTATTCCTTAACGGATTCTTTTACAAAGCCTTCGTTTGTAACTGCCGCCGTACCGAGAATAACTCTGTCAATCCCCGCCGAAATGTATCTTTCGATTGTGTTCATATCACGGATACCGCCGCCTATTTCGCAAAAAAGTCCGCTTTTCTTTTTAATTTCAATTACAGTATCGAAATTCGGCGTTGTGCCGCCTTTAGCACCCTCTAAATCCACAATATGAATGTGAGTAGCACCTTGAGTTTTGAAATCTTCGGCGATTTCGGGCGGATTGTCACTGTAAACCGTCATTTTATTGTAATCGCCCTTATAAAGGCGAACAGCTTTACCCTCAAATAAATCTATTGCAGGAAATATTATCATCAAAATCCCTCCGTTTCGGTAAATGCACGGAGAATTTTAAGTCCTGTCTCACCGCTCTTTTCAGGGTGAAACTGACATCCGAACACATTTTTATTCTGCACTGTTGCAGTTAAATCTGCACCGTATTCAGCCGTTGCCACAGTGTATTTGTCACAGTCCGCCGCATAAAACGAATGGACAAAATAGACGAAATCCCCGTCATTTATATATTTGTTAATGGGACTTTCTTTCTTAAACGAAAGTGAGTTCCAACCGATATGCGGTATTTTAAGATTATTCGGAATAACATCTGAAATAGGTTTTATATTTCCGTGAATAAGACCGAGGCCTTCATATTCGCCGTATTCATAGCTTTTGTCGAAAAGCAGCTGCATACCGAGGCAAATTCCCATAATCGGCTTGCCCTTTTGAGCCTCGTTTATCAAAACCTCGCCGAGCCCGGACTCAGACAGCTTTTTTGATGCGTCGCCGAATGCGCCCACCCCGGGGAGAATAATTCTGTCCGCTTTTTCAATTTCGGCTCTGTCGCTTGTAACAACGGCGTTTGCGCCTATTGCCGAGAATGAGCTTTTCAGCGAAAACAGGTTGCCTACGCCGTAATCTGCAATTGCTATCATCAGAGAACTCCTTTTGTTGACGGAATTTCGTCCTTATAATCCGAATTTATTTTTACTGCCTTTGAAAGGCTTCGGGCGGCGGACTTAAATGCGCCCTCAATTATGTGGTGCGAATTTCCGCCTGCAAGCTGTTTAATATGCAATGTGCATTCTGCTGTGCGGATAAATCCAAGCCAAAATTCTTTAACAAGCTCTGTGTCAAAATCGCCGACCTTTTCTGTGGGAATTTCCAAATCAAAGCCGAGATACGCTCTGCCCGAAAGGTCAACTGCGGTAAGGATTAAAGCTTCGTCCATCGGCAAAATTATATCGCCGTAACGCTCAATCCCTTTTTTGTCGCCGAGAGCCTCTTTGAATGCAGAACCGAGAACTATGCCGATGTCCTCAACCGTGTGGTGATAATCCACATTTGTGTCGCCGTCACATTTTACCGCAAGGTCAAATCTGCCGTGCTTTGCGAAAAGCGTTAACATATGGTCCAGAAAACCGCAGCCTGTATTTATCTCGCTTTTTCCGCTGCCGTCAATATTTAACGAAAGCTTAATTTTTGTTTCAGCAGTATTTCTCTCAATAGCCGAAGTTCTCATACTATCTCCTCATTTATATCTTTTATTGCGCCTAAAAGCAAATCCATCTGCTCTTTAGTGCCTACTGTTATTCTGTTATAATTTTTTATTCTTTCTTTGTCAAAATGACGGATTAAAATTCCTTTTTCCTTTAATTTTAAATAAAGCGTTTTGCCGTCAATTTTATTTGACTGAGCAAAAATGAAATTTGCCGAAGAAGAAGTTAACTCAAAGCCCATTTTTTGAAGTTCTTCCGACGCATATTCACGTGTATTTGCAATTTCACGGCAATTATTTACAAAATATTCGTTATCCTCTATCGCTCCCACACCTGCCGCCATGGTCATACGGTTTACGTTGTACGGATTTGTTGAATATTTCACCGTATTCAAATCTTTTATCAGCGCTTCATTTGCAATGCCGAAGCCGAGCCTGCCGCCGGCTAAGGACCGTGATTTTGAAAAAGTACCCGTTACAAGCAGATTGTCATATTTGTGAATAAGTTTTATTGCGCTTTCAGCTCCGAAATCCACATACGCCTCATCTATTACGACTATATTATCGGGATTGCTTTTGACAATTTTCTCAATATCTGAAAGCGAAAGCGCTATTCCCGTAGGCGCATTGGGGTTTGCAATAAACACCGTTTTATTCACACCGCAAAAAGCATTTACGTCTACCGTAAAATCGTCTTTGAGCGGTATTTCCTCAAAAGGCACGCCGTTAAGCTCCGCAAAGACAGGATAAAAGCCGTAAGTAATATCGGGAAAAGCCGCTGAATGAGCACCGTCGCAAAAAGCCATAAATGCGAAATTCAAGATCTCATCACTGCCGTTTGTGAAAAGTATCTCATTCTGCGAAACGCCGAAATAATCTGATGCTGTTTTCACAAGATCACGGCACTCAGGATCTGAATAAAGCTGTAATTTTTCCGCTTCTCTTTTTGCAAACTCGACCGCTTTCGGTGACGGCGGAAACGGTGATTCATTTGTATTAAGTTTTATTAAATTTAACTCTTTTGGCTGCTCACCGGGGGTGTACGGCACAAGAGAGCGATATTTCTCACTGAAAAATCGGCTCATTATTTTTCCTCCTCGGTGCGAATTACAGCGCTTCTGGCGTGCGCAGTAAGTCCCTCCTGCTTTGCAAAATATGCAACATCCTCCGCAACACGTTTGAGCGCGTCCTTTGTATAATAAGTATACTGTGTTTTCTTAATAAAATCGTCAACAGAAAGCGGACTTGAAAACTTTGCCGTTCCGCCTGTGGGAAGAGTGTGGTTAGGTCCTGCAAAATAGTCACCCAATGCCTCAGGACAGTTCTTGCCCATAAAAATTGAACCGGCATGACGGATTTTGTCAAGACAGTCAAAGGGATTTTCAACGCAAAGCTCCAAATGCTCAGGCGCAATTTCATTTGCAATGTCAAAAACTCTTTCAATTGTGTCCGCAACAATAATCTTGCCGTTTACATCTATTGACGCTCTGGCGATTTCGGCACGCTCTAACATCGGAATTTGATTTTCAATCTCTTCTGCTACCTTTTTTGCAAGCTCTTCGCTGTCCGTAACAAGAACGGTGCTTGCCATTTTGTCGTGCTCCGCCTGAGAGAGAAGGTCAGCCGCCAAGTGCTTAGGATTATTCTCTTTGTCGGCAACAATTAAAATCTCGCTCGGCCCTGCAATCATATCAATTGAAACAACGCCGAAAACCTGTTTTTTAGCCTCTGCAACGAAAGCGTTACCCGGACCTACTATTTTATCCACCTTCGGAACGGATTCAGTTCCAAAGGCAAGTGCGGCAATTGCCTGCGCTCCGCCGACCTTGAAAATTTTATCAACGCCTGCAATTTTTGCCGCCGCTAAAATTACGGGATTTATTTTGCCGTCTGCACTCGGAGGCGTTACAATTACAACCTCTTTACAGCCTGCAATTTTAGCAGGGATTGAATCCATTAAAACAGTTGACGGATAAGCTGCCGTGCCGCCCGGTACATAAAGCCCTGCTCTGTCAACGGGAATTATTTTCTGTCCGATTACAATTCCGTCCTCGTCATTTATAATAAAACTGTTTCTAACCTGTTTCTCGTGAAATTTACGGATATTTTTTGCCGCTTTTTTGAGTATTTCAATAAATTTCGGCTCAACAAGATTCATCGCCTCGGCAATTTCCTCTTCGGTCACAAGAAGAGATGTAAGCTCTGCTTTATCGAACTTTTTGCAGTATTCAAAAAGCGCTTTATCGCCGTTCTTTTTAACATTTTCAATTATTTCCGCAACAATATCGGTAACATTTACTGACGGTGCAACACGGGCGAAGATTTCGTCATTTTTAACTTCGCTGTATTTCATAATTTTAATCATTTCTGTTCCTCCGTCTGCTCCGCAATTTTTTGCGTTAACCTGTCAATTTCGGAGCTCTTAAATTTGTAGCTCGCTTTATTTGAAATAAGCCTTGCGCTTATGGGCACTACCGTGTCAAACACGGTAAGATCATTCTCCTTAAGGGTTGTCCCCGTTTCGACTATATCGACAATAACATCGGAAAGTCCCAAAATAGGGGCTATCTCAATTGAGCCGTTTAAGTGGATAATGTCAATATCTCTGCCCTTTGAGCGATAGTAATTTCCTGCAATATTAGAAAACTTGGTAGCAACCTTAAGAGTTCTGCCCATATTGTCACGGAAATCCTTTTTAGCCGCAACAGCCATTCTGCATTTTCCGATTTTAAGGTCCAAAAGCTCATAAATATCCGGCTCATATTCAAGCAAAATATCTTTGCCTGCTACGCCTATGTCCGCCGCACCCCTCTCAACGTAAATCGCAACGTCTGAAGGCTTTACCCAGAAATAACGGACACCTGCTTCCTCATTTTCAAAAATAAGCTTTCTGTTATTCTCTTTAATCGACGGGCAAGGGTAACCTGCCTTTTCAAACATTGAATACACCTTTTCGCCGAGCCGCCCTTTTGGAAGAGCTACATTAAGCATTGTTTTCAACGCAAATCACCTCTCCGTCCCTTTCTTCCAACAGCGTTCTGTACTTTATACCGTCGGCTTTCTCTCTTTGCAGTAAAACGCTTTTACCGTCTGCAATTATTTTATCTGCCTCTTTTTTTATAACAGAAATATCAGAATTTTCCGAATAAAGCAAAAGCACATCAACATCATAATCCGAAACGGCTGATATATTTTCAAAGCTGTCAAGGTAAACCGCAAAGCCGACAGCGCCGGATTTTCTCTTCATATTCTTCATAAGAGCGTCATACTGACCGCCCGAAAGCACACTTTGGGGAATCCCCTCAGAGAAGCCCTTGAATACAAAGCCGTTATAATATCTTATATCGTCAACAGCGGAAAAATCAATTCTTATAATACCGCCGTTTTCTTCGCTGCTTAAAGCTTTTATTACAGTTTCAAATATATTTATATTATTTTCATCGGCAATTCCCGCAAGTTTTTCTCTTATCCACGGTAAAATGTCATTTGCCGTTCCGTAAATCTTTGCCGTATTCGCAAGTAAATCCGTTTTGCTTTTTTCAATACCTAAAGAATCGCAAAATGCAATCAGCTCGTGAATATTTTTTTCGCCGATGAAATGAAATACTTTTCGAATTTCGTCTTTCGGCACGCCGACATAATTTATTACATCGGAAAGAAGCCCCAAATGAGATATTTCCAAAATGCAGTTTTCGCCTGTGCTCACAAGGCTTTTAACCGCAAGTGAAATAACCTCAAAAATTGTATATTCGTCAATGTCGCCTATCGCTTCAAGACCCACCTGCGTTATCTCCTTAAAGGAGTGGGTTCCCTTTGAAACACGGTAAACATTTTCATTATAATAAAGCTTTTGAACGGCATTACCCGAATCCTTTGTATTTTTCACTATTGAAAGAGTAACGTCGGGCTTTAACGCCATAAGCTTGCCGTTTGTATCAGTAAATGTTATAACGCCCTCGGAAATAAGGAAATCCTTATTCTTGGCGTACAAATCATACTCTTCAAATTTATTCATTTTATAACGTGAATAACCGTATTTATCATAAATTTCACGAAGCAAAAACACTAAATTTTCGCTTGGAAGTAACTGTGCAGATTTCATTAGATTTTATCCTCTTTATTTAGTTTATCTATTGCGCCCCTGTAACCGCCGCTGCCGTAATTAAGGCATTTGCTCACTTTTCCTATTGTTGCGGTGCTGATGTCCAAAGTTTCGCTGATTTTTTGGTAGCTCATACCGTTTTTAAGAAGAATTGCAGTGTCAAGGCGTTGAGCCATATCACGTATCTCCTTAATGGTACAAAGGTCCTCAAAATAAACATAGCAATCATCTATTGTTTCAAGATTCAAAAAGGTTTGAAACAGTCTGTCAACTGATTCTGAATGAAAATTCATAAGTTATGCCGTGCGGTACAAAAAGCTCACCAAAAACGCTGTGTGCACGTACCGTTCCTTTCTGGTATTGTACTTTAGTATGTTACCACTTTACCGTACTAAAGTCAATGCGTATTCAGTCGATTTTAGAGTACAAAACCGCACTTATTTTATGAAAAATATACAAATCTAATTTTCGAAATTTCAAATCTGTATAAATTTTTTGATGAATTTAATGTATTATACACTATTTATGCATATTTGTAAAGAAAAAACGAATAAAAAACGCATAAAATATGAATATTTTTTATAATATTTTAATGCAAAATGAATATATAGGATTATTCGCCTACCGTAAATGGCAGTGAGACAAAAATACCCCCTGCGGCAAAATGCGCAGAGAGCGTTTATGTAAAATACTGAATTTTATTTTTGTTCGCCTAATAAATATCCGTTTAAAAACATCGGAAGCATTTTTGCGCTGTAATCCGAAAGTGAATATTCACCGTTGCAAAGGCACCAGTCATAAAGCATTGCACGCTCATACAGAGCATAGGCTTTCACAATGTCATTTGCGGAATTTTTGTCTGAAATCTCACCGTTTTTCTGCCCTGAAATAACGATTGAACGCAAAAGCCTGAAATATGTTCTGTTTCGGTCAAGCAGGCTTTTTTCGTTTTTCGTGATTAGCTGTGACGATAAAAGCTGTGTTAAAAGGTCAATTGAAATGCTGTCGTCAATCATTCGGAAAAGCTCTTTATTGAGGAAAAGCATTTTTTCCGTGCTCGGCATATCCTCGGGCATTATTTCCTCTAATTCCTCGTATTTTTCGTCAAAAAGATATGCAAGCGAGGAAAGCAAATCATCCTTACCGTTAAAATAATGATAAAACGAGCTTTTCGATGTTCCGGATTCAGCTACAATGTCATCAATAGTTGTACCGTTATACCCTTGCTCGTAGAAAAGCTTCCAAGCGGCGGAAACTATTTTCTTTTTAGTGTTTTGCGTATTTTTCTTTTTCAAAAATAGCGCCCCTCATTATATTTTTCTGTCAAATTCCTTTGATACATCCTTAAGCAAGCTTCGTATGGGCAGCTGCTGAGGACATATTTTCTCGCACTTTCCGCAGCCTATGCAGTCTTTTGCCCTGCCCGAATTTTGAACGTGTGCATTATAATACTGACGGGAATTCCATTTAATAAGACCTTTATCCTGTTTTTTTGCATTAAGACAGGCAAAAAGCTCGGGAATGTTTATGTTTTTCGGACATCCCGCAGTGCAGTAACGGCAGGCAGTGCACTGAATAATGTCGCTGTTTTTAAGAATTGCACTTACTTTATTTACCGCCTGCATTTCTTTTTCGCTGAGCGGTTCAAAGTTCGTCATAAACGAAAGATTGTCATTCATCTGCTTCATATCGCTCATACCCGAAAGCACCATACAAATGCCGTCAAACCCTGCGGCATAGCGGATTGCATAAGACGCATAGCTTTTGCCGTCGCCAAGAGAATCAAAAATATCTTTAGCTGATTTCGGAAGATTCACAAGCGCTCCGCCTTTAACCGGCTCCATAACAATAACAGGCTTGTTGTGCTTTCGGCAAACCTCAAGACAGTCACGCCCCTGAACGCCTGCGTCGTCGTAATCACGGTAATTAAACTGAAGCTGAACAACCTCAACATCGGGATTTTCATTTAATATCATATCAAGCACATCGGCTTTATCGTGAAACGAAAGCCCCACGTGACGGATTTTCCCCTCTTTTTTCAGCTTGAATGCCACATTGTAAGCATTAGCATTTTTGTATTGGGGATAATTCTCCGCACTTTGAGCATGCATAAGGTAGAAATCGAAATAATCAACTCCGCACAGCTTCAGCTGTTTTTCAAAGAACGGACGAATATCCTCTTCCGTCTTGAAAAGATTAGACGAAAGCTTGTTTGTAAGCACAAACGATTCCCTCGGATAACGCTTCACGAGGCAGTCACGTATGCTCGTTTCGCTTTGCGTTGCAACGTAACCGTGAGCTGTGTCAAAATAATTAAAGCCGGCTTCCATAAAGGTGTCAATCATCTTAGAAAATTCCTTATAATCCACCTTTACCTTCAGCCTCATCGGAAGGCGCATACAGCCAAATCCAAAATTCTTTTTTATTTCGGGGAAATACGGGTTACTGCCGTCTGCATTTACAAATATGCTCATAAAAATCTACCTATCTTTTTTAATTTAAAGTAATTATATAATACTTTATGAATAATAACAAGACAATTTTGCTTATTTCAAAATAACTGTTGTAATAAAGCGTTTATTTTCACTGTCATATTCCCAATCCAAATCGCCGTCATAACGTTCTATAACCTTCATAACACTTTTCATTCCAAATCCATGGCGATGAGCATCGCTTTTGGTTGTTTTCAAATTTCCGCCCGAAGTCTTCGGCGGAGCGTCACAGCTGTTAACAATAATTGCAGTTTCATAGGTATTAACCTTCTTGGTCGTTAATGAAATAAACTTTTCCTTGCTTTTCGCCGCCGATTCAACCGCATTATCAAGAATATTTCCTAAAACCGTTACCAAATCATAATCGTCTACAGCTTTGAGGTTTGCCCTTGCTACATCGGTTTCTATGCTTATATGCTTCATTTCACATTCCGTAACGTACTTATTGATTATTACGTCAAGCGTGCGGTTCCCGCTTCGGCACATACTTGTGTGCAAATTCAGCTGATCTGTCATTTTGGTAAGATATTCGTCTATCTGCTTATTATCGTTAAGCGCTTTTATTGCATCAAGATGATTTTTAGTATCGTGGGCATATATCATCAGTTCTTTGTTCTGATACTCAAGAATTCTGTAATAGTTTTTATCCGTTTTTTCTTTTCTTATTTCATTTTCAAGAATCAAGCATCTGTTTTCCCTGTCAATGCTCTGCTGGTAAACAATAAACAGCATAACCGTTGAAAAGAACAGAAGCACACTGACAGCCGACATCAGAATCTGATGCATATTACTTAAATTATAGCTTGCACAAATCACCCACATCATAATAAGCGTAAGCACCACTACCGTCGGATAAAAATAAAGCGATACGGGAATTTTCATATTGCTTTTCTCTTTCTTTACCAAAGCAGAAAGAATTAAACAGGTTATAAAATATATAGCTTTGCTTATTGCAACATCAATAATAAAGAAATTCAGGTTACTGATATACTCCGTTATTTCGGTATCGGTTACAGCCGAAATTATAAAAATTGACACAATCTCGGTTGCCGCAGAAAAAATATCCATTATTATGGAATAAAAAGCAAGCTTCGTTATCTTTATATCAAAGCAAAAATATCCAAAAATAATATGTATAAGTACAAATGAAACAGCGTTTATCCAAACAGTGCTGTTAAAAATAATGTCGCCCGCCGCACCGATTGAAAAAGCGGAAATTCCTATTAAAAAGCATTTTAAAAGGTTGTGCTTTCTCTCACCAATTTGCAGAAAAAATACATATGCAATCAGCATTTCAATAAAATATGTCACAAAAATAGCAATATAACTCAGCATCTTAATCGCTATTCTCCCCCTTGTAATCTGCCGCACTTAACCTGTGCCGGTTTTGTCTAACTTCTTTTTACATAATTAAACCAATACTTATGAAAATCCGCCTGCTTTCTTGTTGCAATTGCAATTCTTTTACCGTCAATATGAATTTCTTTATACCTGTATTCGTCAATATAATGAAGATTTACGTAAAACGACTTGTGAACTAGATAGAAAAAGGTATTCGGCAGTCTGTTGATAAGCTCTTTAAAATCGCCGTTTACATTGTAAACCCCATTATCCGTAAATACAGCATTTTGCCTGTTTTCACGCTGAATATATTTAATACTGTCAATCGGAAGCTTTATGTACCGCCTGTCATTTTCAAGATATATGTCGATATAAGCCTTATCAATATATTCCATTGCTTTGTCAAGACCCGAATAAAGCCTTTGTGCGTCAAACGGCTTTGCAAAAAATCTGAATATATTCAAATCCATTGCCTCGTCCTGATATTGCTCAAACGCTGTAATAAAAAACAGAATTATCCTTTTGTTTCTGCGTTTCAGTTCTTTTGCCAGCGTAATTCCGTCAAATTCAGGCATTTGAATATCAAGAAACGCTATGTCAAAAACAGTATCGCAGTCTAAAATCTCTTTAGGAGATGTCGTGGAAAACAAAGACGCCTCAATATAATGCACTTTCAAATATTCCTCAACATAAAGCTTTATACGGTTCATATTTTCTTTGCCGTCATCGCATATTACTATGTTCACTTTTTCTCATTCTCCACTAAAAACTTTTGCGTAAATCAGCTGATTTGGATTCAGCCAAATTTTATTATTTAAATTTATGCACATTGCTTGTATATGTGTTCAAAAGCAAAAGAGCATTTTTCCTCTCTTCCGGAGACAGTTTTTCAAATGCCTCTAAAATTTCACATTCCTCTTCGGATTCGATTTTCCCTAAAAAATAATAGTCAAATGTACCGCCCAAGGCGTTGCAGATACTCTGCGTTACCTTTACCGTAGGCAAATTGTGACCGCACTCAATGCTTGACAAATGATTTTTAGAAATATCAATCATACCGGCAAGCTTTTCCTGAGAAAAACCGTGCTCCTTTCTTTTATGCATTATTCGTATTCCAACCAAATGCGGACTTATCTCCATAATAATCGCCATGCGATACAGCATTCGCACAAAAAGCGCATAAAAAAACAGCTATTTGCGCACGGTATCGTTCCTTCCTTTGTATTTTTCACACTAGTTTCCATAGCCTTCCGGCTACAAACAGTTTATTAAAAATTGCTTACACGCTTTGCTGTAGCCG
>DKTZ01000040.1:9236-9423 GCA_002490425.1 Ruminococcaceae bacterium UBA7217 | reverse complement strand
TGCTTACACGCTTTGCTGTAGCCGACAAGGCATATAATGGCAATATACTTTGATTAGCGTGATTTTTCACGCCGTATCTCCCATAAATATTATTAAATTGTACCAATGCGTCACCTATTCAACAACTATTATAGAACATATCTGTAAAATATGCAATAATACAGAAAATAATTAACTATTTTATAAA
>DKTZ01000040.1:2737-9004 GCA_002490425.1 Ruminococcaceae bacterium UBA7217 | reverse complement strand
TTAACTATTTTATAAAACAAGTAATCATTGCGTTACGTGCCGATTTTCTTGCGTTTCGTATAATTTATAGACATAAAATTCTTTATATGTTAAAATAATTTTATGAAACATTATGAAATTACGAATTTCTTTGTTTCAAAACATATTAAATAAAGGAGCAAAAAACAATGAACACCTTAAAAAACAGCCTTTCAAAAATGGTTAAGCACACCGCAGAAGCTGCATTGAAAAGAGATGCAAATTCTACAACCTGCTTCGCTGTTTACCAGCCGAAAGCACCGCAGAGCTTAAAAAAATTCAGCAAGGTAAACAATGATAAGTAAGCTTTCGCGGCTTCTTACCGAAAGAATGCTTTCAAGCGGCACAATATGCGAAGCTGACAAAGAACTGTATGTTTACGGCTTATTTATGCTTTTATCGCAGATTATGTTTTTCATTATAACCTGCACATTCGGTTTTATGCTGAGCAGTCCTCTTGAAAGCATTGTTTTTTATATCGCCTTTATGCTTATAAGACAGTACGCAGGCGGTTACCACGCCTCAACCGAAGCAAAATGTGATATAATGTCCGCCTCTTCAATATTGGCTTGCATTGTTGTCATAAAACTGTCAAAGCTTTATGATTTTGAAATCGCTCTGCTCATTATCGGTGCAGTGTCAGCAGTGTGTATTGCCGTTCTTTGCCCGCTGGATACGCCTGAAAAGCCTTTATCCGGCAAAGAATTCAAATATTTTCGCAGGCTGTCTTTAATAATTTTATTTGTAATAACCGCTATTATCGGCGTTTCGTATTTTTTTGAATTAAAGCTGTTAGCTGTTCCCTGCTTGCTCAGCCTGATTCTTGAAAATATTTTGCTTATTGCGGGAAAAATCAAAAAAGCGCTTCAAAGCCGTAAGTCTCAAGGGTAAAAGTGTAAATACAACTGCTTATATATACTTTTACCCATTTGATGTCGCAGCAATTTTTAGGTGTTCTGAATCTTAAATCGTGACAAAATGACACCTTTATACGTACACTATATTTTTATGACTTTTATAAAAAGCTGTAAAATTCTTACTCCCGAATTTCATTTTCACTGCGTTTGAACATTTTATACGTATATTTTTATAAATTTGATAAGCGCAATACTATAATATAAAATATGTCAAATCGACACTTATTTGGGGTTTGTTTATGAAATACAGCATTTTCTATCATACGGTTAACAGCGAAAACGGCTTAGACAGCTTTCTGTCCTCAGGCATCATTATTAAAGACGATGCTGACCGTGAAATAAAAAGAATTTTTGATGTTTCAGTTGACTTTGCCGACCTTGAAAAACTCGTATTGTCGCTCAACAGCGACAATGTTGCGCCGGAACATCTTGAAGGTATTCTTGAGGATTACTATTCAGAGCATTGTTAATGCATAGCACCGTTTATTTAACATACTGAGAGACCGTCCTCATTATTTTCTGTGTCCGTCAAATATATCACACCGCCTTATAAGGTTATAGCTCGCTAACTCATTGTGCAAAAACAGGGAGACACAAGCTTTCCCTGTGTCTCCCCGAAAAGTTATTTCTTAGAATGGCAACTGCCGCTCATAGGGCAATTTGCACATCCGCGTCCACAGGAGGATAGCCTTCAATAATCATGACGAAAAAGGTGTAATTTTATGTGCAAAGAAGCACATAAAAATGCAGATATAAGGTTATTTTTCAGACAATAACCAGTTATATCGCATTTTACGGTATACCGGCTTTAGAAAAAAGTCCCAATATACCCGAACAGCAGAATAAAAATTAAGTTTTTAATTTTTGCCGACGATTCTGCTTTTCGTATTTCCGTTCAGTAAGCCTATTCCCGAATATATGTAGGCTTGCCGAATCAGGACTGTTGGCGTTTAACAGTGCGTTATGCATTAGAATTTCATATAGATAGGAAGTGATAATTATGAAAAAGAAAAATCCGAAAACGAAATGCAAGCAAATATGTGATAAAGCTCAAGCTGCCTTTAACAAACAACAGAACAAAAAGACAAGAGAACAATATATTAAGAATTTCAGAAAATTCGCGAGGTATTGTACCTCACAAAAAGGAGTAAAAGATGTTAACGAGTTGTACAGCAATAAAGCAATAATTCAAAGCTATGCTGACAGCCTGAAGGAAGAAGGCAAGAGTGCAAGCACGGTGCATACATATATAGCACCCGCATGTATTTTTTGCGGAATAAATATGTCGGAGATTGAAAAAGACAAAAGAAGAACGGCTGAATACACAAAAGGCAGAACGAAAGAAGGTAAAGTGACACAGGGTGATAAAGAAAAGCTGAATCCCAAATATGAGAGAAGCGTAAAAATACAGAGTATTATCGGTATTCGCAGGGAAGAACTTAAAAGATTAACAGGCGCTGATTTCTATTACGATGAACAATGCGGATACTATTATGTATTTGTCCGAAAAGGCAAAGGCGGGAAGTCACAAAAGCAAAGGATATTCCCCGAAGAAGCAGAATACATTTCTCAGGTGTTTTCTTCAGTTAAACCCGAAGAAAAAATTTTCTCTCCCGAGGAATTGAATAACAAGATAAACTATCATACTATGAGAGCAGAAAGGGCAAAATCGAAGTGTTTGCGGTGCAGGGTACGGGCAAAAACCGAACTCAACGAATAGTTATCCATTACAAATTCGTAGGGAATTTCACTCTGCCGAAACAGAATGAAGATAACTACAAGCGGGGCTCAAGAAAAGGCGTAGCGGTTGAATATCTTACTGACAGCAAAACGGCATAAAAAAAACAGGCTTAATGCCTGTGAAAGAAGTATTCGATTAAAATTACAGTATTCTAAAGCCATAAACCTATGAGAGAGCGAAAACATACTCAAAAACCACAAAAAACTCGGATACTCATCAAGTCCTGTATGAGTACCCGAGATGGTCGGAGTGAGAGGACTTGAACCTCCGGCCTCTTGGTCCCGAACCAAGCGCGATACCAAACTTCGCCACACCCCGTCAGTGCCTTAAAATTATAATACATTTATTAAAATAAATCAAGTCTTTTTCTGAAAAATTATATTATAGAGATGATGATTTTATTTAAGCTGTAATTTCAAGGCTTTTGAAAAACTGTCACAATATATTTTTTATATCAGTGCCGATAGTTTTTTACCGTTATTTTTATCCAAAAAATCTATGGCTTTTTCTATCCACCCTTCGGCGTCTGTGCCTTCGGCAAGCCCTATTCCGTGACCGCCCCGTTCATATAAATGAAGCTCATTTTGTATCCCGTTTTTATCGAGCGCATCGTGAAGCATTATGCTGTTTTCCATAGGAACAGATGCGTCATCTTTATTATGCCAAACAAAAACAGGCGGATAATCCTTTGTTATGTTAAGCTCAACAGAAGCTTTTTCTCTTTCAGTTTTCCCTGAAAATGCGCCGAGAAAAATCCTCCTTGATACCTTGTGCGTAAGCTCTCCCATTGTGATTACAGGATAACTGAGCACAAGCGCTTTGGGCTTTAAAGAATAGCTTTCACCGTTATATTCTTTTTCAAATCTCGTGTACTGCGTGGCGAAAAATGCGCAAAGATGACCGCCGGCGGAGCTTCCCATAAGGTTTATTTCGTCTGCATTTATATTAAACTCTTCTGCCTTCGACTTTATAAACTGCATTGCCCTTGCAACATCCTGCGGCGGATAAGGAAAACGTCCGTTTCCACTGCCCACGCTGTAAAACAACACAAATGCATTATATCCGCGCGCATTTAATTTTTCGGCGTATGGCTTGCCCTCATTGGAGTCTGACACAAATTTATATGCGCCGCCGGGACAGATTAAAACCGTCGGAGCATTCTGCCCTATTACGTAGCTTTCCAAAACCACATTTTTGCGTTGCGGTCTTTCTTTTATCTCTTTTTTTGTGTAAATACTGTAAACCATAATCTGCCTCTGTATTGTTTTCTTTATTTTAACAACGGAATAATATGCTCCGCAACTGTTTTGAATCCGTTTACATTCAAATGAAGTCCGTCATAGCAATAATCTTTATGTAAATTTCCGTTTTTGTCGGAAAGTGCCTCGGTAAGGTCCAGCCAAATACACCCGAAATCGTCCGCAAGAGGCATTAAAATCGCATTTAACTCCCTAATTGTACCGTTAGTGCGCCTACCGACCATTTGGCGTGATTCAATTGAAAGATTTTTATTTACAGGATAAACCGCCTCAAGAATAACATTTGTTTCAGCGGACTTACTGCGGATTTGCTCTAAAATGCCCTTAATTTCCTCTGCAATATTCTCATTTTTTCTGCCCATTCCAATGTCATTTGTGCCGATAAGCAACACTATATTCTTAGGCGAAATATTCAGTACATTGTCATAAAAACGCTCAGACAGCCTGTTCGATGTGTCGCCGCTGATTCCCCTGTTGTAAACGGCGCAGTCATTTTCCTTTGACCATTCGAAAAAAAGCTCATAGTCATTAAAGATTTCGGTTATTGAGTCACCTACAAGCACAGTCTGACCGTGCAAAGCCACGGTTTCATTTAACAGCTTAAAATTCGCTGCTTTTGTTTTCTTTTGAGTGTTATATTTACTGTTTAATTCAAACGGAATAATTCTATTTTTCAATAACATTTTCTTTCTCCAAATCCAATAAATATTTTTTAACTGAAAGCCCGCAGGCAAAACCCGTAAGCGAACCGTCAGTACCGATTACCCTGTGGCAGGGAACGGCAATCAGTACGGGATTTTTATTGACCGCTCCGCCAACGGCACGTGAATAACGCCTTCCGCCTAAGCGTTCTGCAACATCACCGTATGAAAAAGTCTTTCCATACGAAATTTCAATAAGTATTTTCCAAACTCTCTTTTGAAAATCCGTTCCTTCTGGCTCAATCGGAAATGTAAACTCCGTAAGTGCGCCGTCAAAATAATGCTTTAATTCATTTACGGCTTTTTCGGTAAGGCTGTCCTTAACACCGTTATCAAATTTGCCGAGCGAGATTTCCGTAATTGCCAAACCGTTTGATTTTACGGTCATATTTCCGATGGGAGATTCAAAATTTTGAACAAACATACACTTTTAACCTCCGAATCGCCAATTAAAATTCTATTTCAAGACCGTCATAAGATACACAAAATCCGTCTTTTTCCGCAATCGGACAAAGCTCGTCATAAGTATATCCGCAATTATGCGAAAAATGATTCAGACAGAAAATTGTATTTTCATCTGCGTTACCGTTCTTTAAAAGACGATTTTTCACATCACGGCAAGCATTAAGCCCCATATGATAAGAATAGGCATCCGAAGTAATCGCACAGGTGCAGTCAAGCGTTACCAAATCAAAACGTATCTTGATTTTTTCAATATATTCCCATGTCTTTTTCGGGAAATAACCTGTGTCGTGACCGTAAAGAATGTTTTTTCCGTCCTTTGAAATAATATAAAAAACAGGGTCAAACTGCATTGCGTGGTCTGCTTTTAACGGAGTTACAGTGTAACCCGATGTGCTGAACGACTTGAATTTTTTTATATAGTGCAAAGAGAGCACCGTCTTGTCCTTCATTTTATTGCCCTTTGTATAGAACGCCTTGCGCAAAAAAGAGTCCGATCTGTGCGCCAGATAGATTTCAAGCGTTTTTTTATCTTTTCCGCTGTTTGGAAACTGAGCATAAACAGGAGATGCACGGTAAACCAAATCAAACGGATAAAGATGATCGTCATGCCCGTGAGTTATAAGCAGTGATTTTACTTTGCGCAAATCAAGACCGTAATTTAACATATGAAGATATGTATCCGCTGAAAAATCAATAAGCAAATCGTCGTTTATAAGCGATTGAGAACGTGTACGAATGTTTTTACCGCCCTCTTTCCTCGCTTTTTCACACACTTCGCAGGAACAAAACAGTGCAGGAAATCCTTCTGCCGCCGCTGTACCTAAAAATTTTATTTTCATATTGATCTCCTTATAACTACAGTCAAAATCTTTGATTTTGATTGTAGTTCGTGAAGTTATTATTATATAAAATTGTGCAAACAAAGTTTGCAAAGATGCGTTAGCATCAGTTATGCGAAGCATAACCTTTTGATATAACAATATTCTCAAACACTTGCGAAAGCAAGTACGGCACATACGTGCCGCAATCAGTTTTGCTGATTGGGGTTTGAGGTTATTATATCTAATTCACAAAAAAATTTCAATATAATTACACATAAGGATATTGCATTTTTCAAATAATAATGTTAAAATACTCTCATTCGGGGGCGTAGCTCAGCTGGGAGA
>DKTZ01000040.1:0-2445 GCA_002490425.1 Ruminococcaceae bacterium UBA7217 | reverse complement strand
GAGGTCATCGGTTCGATCCCGACCGTCTCCACCAAAAACCGACAACTTTCTTATGGAAGCTGTCGGTTTTTACTTTTTCACTATTCACTATTCACTTTTCACTCTTCACTAAATTTACAAGTCGATTTTTAGAAACAATAAATAATATCGAAATATCGAAAAAATGTTTTGCTAAAATCCGCTTTGTTTCTATTTTGATAAAACACTTGACAAAATCAAAAAATCTTTCTACAATAGATTATAGAACATTTGTTCTATAATATTATCAGGAGGAATTGAATGATAACAAATACCGGAAAATATATTAAAAAAACGATTATATATTACACGAGTCCTACCACAATTGAAAAAGGACTGCTTGATACTTACGAACCACAGACAATGGAAAGTGTCAACTATAACAATTGGATAGCAATTCTTGATTTACGGACTTGTATGAAATGCCGATCAATGCACGGCAAAATTTATTCAAAAGATGAAATACCTGATGTTGAACAGCAATTGCACCCAAACTGCCGTTGTGAAATCAAACCTATGGAATCAATTTTTGCAGGTGGAGCTACAAAAGACGGTGATGCCGGAGCAGATTTTTGGTTACAATATTTCGGCAAATTGCCTGATTATTATGTAACAGAATCAGAAGCACATGCCAATGGATGGAAAAAAGGGAAATCTCCCGCAAAGTTTATTCCGGGGAAAATGATAACAATGGGTATATATAATAATTTAAACGAACATTTGCCACAAGCCAACGGGCGAATATGGTACGAAGCAGATATAAATTATTATGAGGGTAAAAGGAACGGGCACAGAGTGCTGTGGTCTAATGACGGACTTATTTTTGTAACATATGACCACTACAAAACTTTTTATGAAATTATAGGAGAAGATTATGGAATCCAAGAAAACCGTTATTTTAGATTTAACTGACTGCAAGTATTTGGGAGAATTACACGAGAGAATCAGGGTAGCATTCGATTTTCCTGAATGGTACGGTGCAAACTGGGACGCTTTTTGGGATTTATTGCGAAGCGAGTGTGATGCCGAAAAATTAGAAATTAAAGGAATAAATACGCTCTCGAAAGAATTTGACAACCAAATTGAAACAATGAAATATGTACTTGAGATGTTTAAAAACAACTGCAAAAAGTATGATGAAATTTTTGAGTATGAGATTATAAGTTGAATATCAATTTACTGAATTTATAGGAGACCTATTATGAAAAATATTTGTCCTGTATGCGGATTTGACGGTTTGGATTTTAAACCGTATGATGAAAAAGGATTTGGAACATTTGAAATATGCCCTTGTTGCGGATTTGAGTTCGGCTGTGACGATTTTCCCGATAAAGAAGCGTCTTGGCTCGAATGGCGAAAAGCTTGGATTACAAATAACTGTGTTTGGTTTTCGCAAAACACAAAGCCGCCGCAAAATTGGGATGCAAAAAATCAACTTAAAATCTTTAACAATGACGATATAAACTGTTATAAGGCGTGATTATATATGACTGATAAAAACGATTGGAGATTGACGGGACAACAATCATATTTGATGAATAAAAAATTAACCAAATGTGAATACAGACAGTTGAGTGAAGAATGGAAGCACGACCATTGCGCCTTTTGCTGGGACAAATTCAGCGAAAATCCTGAACATTTAAATGTCGGTTACTGTACCGAAGATAAAAAATACTGGATATGCGAAGAGTGCTTTAACGATTTTAAAGAAATGTTTAATTTTACCGTAATATAACAAAAGATGACAAACCGTTCAAACAGAAAACCGCCCTGTTCACCGAAAGGATTTGATATTATGACAGAACAATTTATTAAAAAAGCATATTTAGCATTATACCACTTGTTAGACGATGAATATTTTAAAAAGAAAAATGATGCATTATGCAATGTATTGAGTTTTATGAGTCCATATACTTTTAAAGATTTGAATTCCGCTGACCCTGCTTATTATTCGGATTTTTGCGCATTTATCAAAAAGTATGACAGTGAGAATGTTAAATCTGCGTATAATGCTTCCATAGATTTTTTAATGTTTTATCATACTGAATTTGAGTTCCAAATCAAAGAGTATATTGATAAATTAACACTTGAAGAGTATTCAAAATATTTTAATAATACAGACAATAAAACCGATGAAAATATAGAGCAATATAAAAATTAGGGGTGTTTTCCCGTCTGTTCGGGAGAGCGCCACACTGGCAGTGTGGAGGTCATCGGTTCGATCCCGACCGTCTCCACCATAAAACGTAAAAGACTGCGAATAAAACCGTAGTCTTTTTCTTTTGCTGACTTTCACTCTCGTACAATTGAATATCAATAGAATCAGGCAGATAGAAATTGAAAAAACTATCTGCCTTTTTTCATATATATACATCCTACCACAACAATCAGGGGACCAACAATCAGAGAACACCGCATGATTTTTTA
>DKTZ01000052.1:22495-22734 GCA_002490425.1 Ruminococcaceae bacterium UBA7217 | reverse complement strand
TCTACCAACTGAGCTATACCCCTAAATAATTTTATTATTAGCTTTTAAAAATCTTTGAATTGAAAATTTCATCATCCGCCCACAATCTGATTTCCGATAGTGTACTTGGTGGAACAAATTGCTGATTTCTCAAAAGCACTGCTATATTATACATATAACTGCACGTTTTGTCAACTCTTATTTTGCTGTAATTTTAATAATATAGATTTTTCACGCTACAAATAATCTTTTTGATAAAA
>DKTZ01000052.1:0-22309 GCA_002490425.1 Ruminococcaceae bacterium UBA7217 | reverse complement strand
TTGATAAAATAGGAAATGTATTTGCGGCAAATTATGTTATTATAATATCAGCTTACAAGTAAATTTTAAAAGACTAACTGTTAAATTTTTTGTTAAAAACGGTTGTTAATTGAATAACGGTGAAAACGGTAATAACAAAACAGATGTTAAGACGCGGTTTTAAGCAAATAAAAAAGGTAAAAAGTATTTTCTTGCTAATCAGGAGTATCCTGACTCAGCAAAATAAAAATAAGTTGAACTAATTTCTCGGCAGCGTGAGAAACAACGTATATTGTCATTGCCAAGAGATACTATTTTTATACGAGGAGAAGAAAAATGAGCGTCCGTGTGATAATTCAAAAAAGTATTGATTATATTGAAGATAATTTGAAAGCAGAACTGACGGTTGACGAGCTTTGCGATGCGGCGGGGTATTCCACTGTTCATTATTGCAGACTGTTTAAAACTTTTGTAGGAGTTTCGCCCCGTGAATATATTAACCGCAGAAAGCTTTTGCATGCGGTTTTTGAAATGGCAAACGGACGTTCTAAAAGCGAAACGGCTTTTGATTACGGATTTGAAACTTATGCGGGATTTTACAAGTCTTTTAAAAGCGAATTTAATTGCTCGCCTACGGAATTTATTAAATCTCATAAAAGCAATAAGCCGTATAAAATCAACATCTTGCAGAAGGATAAGATTACGATTTCTAAAAGCAGAGTGCAAAAATTGCTTGCCGAGTGGGGCTTGCAAAACGAAATAATATCAAATGTTTATAGTGAAAACACGGGCAGACAGAACGATAATTCATATTATGTTGGTGACAATTATATTATTAAATTTACGGTGAATTTGGGCAGTGTAAAGAGAAATATCAGTATATCCGAATCGTTGGCGAAATTTGATGTTAAGGCATTCAAAATTATTAAAACAATCGGCGGCGAAAGATTTGTGCAAAGCGGTGAAATGTACTTTTTTATGACTGAACGAATCAAAGGCAGTCAGTTAAAATGTGTTGATATTTTTAACAATACTGACTTGGCATATGAAATAGGTAAAGAGATTGCACAGCTTCATAAAGCATTGAAAACGCTGAATGAATGTGAATATGAAAGTGCGGATATTTATATCCACACGGATGATATTTCCTTTAGTAGAATTAAAGATAGACTTAATTTGCCCGATGATTTTATTACCTCTTATACTGAAAATTTCAGCGCGAAATATGATGATTTGCCGAAACAGGTTATTCACCGTGACATAAACCCGTCCAATCTTCTTTTCAATAACGGAGAGTTCAGCGGCTTTCTTGATTTCGATTTGAGCGAGATAAATATAAGAGTTTTTGACATCTGTTATTTTGCTACATCAATACTGTCTGAATGCTTCACAGATGCGGATATTGATAAAAAAATATGGTTAGAAATATTGGAAAAAACTGTTTGGGGTTATGACTCTGTTTTTCCGTTGACCATTGATGAAAAACAGGCGATACCTTATGTGATTTATTCAATTCAGATTATTTTTATAGAATATTTCGGAAAATTCGATAAATACAAGGATTTGGAACGAATAAATACAGCTATTCTGAAATGGATTATAGATATCTTCAAAAATTGAATTTGCTTTTAGGTTATTTCACAAATACAATGCTTGTGCCGAGAAGAATCTGACCGAGAAAATATGTAACTATATTAAACACCTTCAGCGGTCGGTTACGTTCCATTCCGCCGAACATCAGCAGAGCTATTGTGGCGTCTGACAAAACGAAGAGAACAGCGCCGAGCATAATCGTGAAAAGCACTCCTGCATTAAAATTCATACGGGATGTAAGCTGATACGCCGTTGTGAGCATTGTCGTAATTACAATTGCATAGACTAAAACTGGGAAGGCGAAGGCTCCGAATTTGATTTTTTTGACAAATTTAATAACTACACCGACCGCCACTATGCAAAGCGTAACGATTATAACTTTGTAATTAAATATTTTTTCTTCTGGGGTTATTCTTTTTATTGCAGAGGAAAAGGCGAGAATGTAAAAAACGTGACCTATTCCGAATGAGGCGCCGCCGAGAGTTGCTATGGTGTTTTTGTCAACAGGATAGTGTATAAGTAAGTCACCGATAAGCCCGAAAACAAGACCCGACAGCATAAATATTGAGAACGCTGTGTAATTGCGAGAATAAAGCAGACAGCACACAGCCGAGAGCATAAAAAGGGCAGAGCAAATCATTTTGTATTTAAGTGATTTCATACATCTTTTCGGCCAAGCGGCTTTTAGAAATTTCGGCACAAAATAAAACTCAGACAATACCGCAAGCGCATAAACAGCAACGTAAATCATAATTTTACCTCTTAATAACCCTCAAAATAAACAAAGCACGGATTTTTAATTTTCTGTTCCGTGCTTGTTAATATTTTAACACACAATAAAAAAGATTTCAAGGAGTAATTTGATTTTTACCATGTCAAACAGCACAAAAATTGTGTTGCGGTTTTGTTGCTATTGTTATTGAAGTGTGTTAAAATAACAGTGGAAAAATTGTAAACAGGAGGCTGTGGTATGAAAATCACAGTTAATATTTATTATACGGGTGAGGGTGGCAATGCACGGAAATTTGCAGAGGAAATGGTGCAAAGCGGCACAGTAGAAAAGGTTAGGCAGGAAGAAGGAAACCTTAGGTACGAATATTTCTTCCCTATGGATGACCCTGACACGGTCCTTTTGATTGACGAATGGGAAAATCAAACGGCAATTGATTTGCATCACAAAAGCGAAATGATGGAGACAATTGCTTCTCTTCGGAAAAAGTATAATCTTAGAATGCGTGTTGAGCGGTTTATCTCAGAAAAATAGCGGACGGCAAATTTAATAAGACCGGTAAAAGCGGATAACAGTAAAAAATGACCCCAAAAAGCGTTTTGCCTTTTGAGGTCATTATAATTCTTTACGATTTACTGATTATTAAAAGTAATAGCTGTTGTTATCGCCGTAACCGTAGCCATTGTAATAACTGCCGTCATCGTCGTAATCGTAACCGTCGTAATAATATTCATCATCGCCGTAATAATTGTTATAAAGGTCTTTTTGCTCTTCAATCATTTGCTTTACTTCGTCAAGGTTTTCCTTGTAAACATCGGATTTCGGAGCGGTGAAATCTTCAGCCTTTGAGATTTCAACTTTTAAATCAAATAAAGTATCATACGAATTACCGTATTTTTCTTTAAGTTTAACCTTAATTACGCTAAGCTCACTTTTTACCATTTCAATATTGATTGAAAGCTTATAATCATCGTCAATATCTTCAATCTGTTTCAAAATATCATCTGACATATCGCTGAATTCCGGCCAACTGATATTAAATTCTTCGTCAACAGAGTCTTTTGCACTGTCCATAGCTTTGTTATATGAATCCTCTAAAAGCGGTTCAACAATATCAAACAGAGCGTTAACTGCTTTTTCAATCGGTACATCAAATGAGTAAACCTTTGCTTTGCCTTCTTTTGAAACGGTTAAACCAAGGTTTTCTTCAAGCCATTTTTTGTCGGTAAGGCATTTTTTAAGCTCCTTTTCGGTTTTCTTTATGAGCTTCTCATCAATTTTTACAGCGGTTTCATTTAGGTCAATTTCTTCGCCTGAATATTTTTCAATAAACTTAATTATTTCGGGCTCAGTATCTTCTACCGTTTTATCGCCGTTGGCAATATCAAAGGCAAGAGAAATAATGTTAAATAAATCGTCGTTAAACTCATCTTTGTCCACATCTGTATTTTGAATCATATAGTCAAATAAAAATGTGGCGTAGTCTAATTCGCCTTCTTCGTATTCAGCTGCATAGCCATTGTAAAGAGTTCCTTTTTCGCCTTCAAATTCACCGATGAAGCCGTATTCTTTATCGTTTGTGTGAAGGAAAGCTTCAAAGGTAACATCTTCACCGTCTGCTGAAACTTTACCGTTTGTTAAGTC
The DNA here is from genome assembly GCA_002490425.1 of Ruminococcaceae bacterium UBA7217. Taxonomy (GTDB): domain Bacteria; phylum Bacillota; class Clostridia; order Oscillospirales; family Acutalibacteraceae; genus Fimenecus. The sequence goes on along the minus strand of DKTZ01000052.1, from coordinate 18,363 downwards.
AATATTTTTGCCCTTGAGGTCAACTTTGGCGTCGGCAGAAATTTTATATTCATTATAACCGCCGTCAAAGGAAATGTCATAATGGTAGGCATTTCCTGAATTAACAATCTTTGAAAAGCCCTTGCTTATTTTAAAGAGAGGGCTGTTGAGCTTTGAAACAGCAAATGAACCTACGCCTATTACAACTGCCAAAACAATTACAACAGGGATAGCAATTAAAGCAAGCTTTAAGCCTTTGCTCATCTTTTTCTTGGGGACAGGGGAAATCTCTCCGCCGGAAAACGCCGGAGGTGCATAGTATTGCTCCGCAGTAGGTGCGACAGGTTCCTGAGTGTTGGATGTGAAATCGTTTTCTGCTGAATTTAACACAGCGGTTTCCGAACTGCATTCAGCATTGGTTTCGTAGGGATTTTCTGAAAGGATCTGCGTTTCCTGCGAAAAATCATTTGTTGCAAAACGTGCACCGCAATTCGCACAAAATATTGCACTGTCATCGTTTTGCTGTCCGCAATTTGGGCAAAACATAATTTTTTCTCCTTAATCCATTATTTTATATAAGAACAAAAGTCTTATATTATTTATTATAATTTATATTGCGGATAAAGTCAATATTCGTCGGATAAGGCACAACATTTTGAAAAAGCGAACCTGAAATCCGTGAGAAATTCAGCTTCGCCTTTACATTTAATTATTAAAATGTCAGGAAATTTTAATACAGTCACGTGCATTTACCGTGATGCCGTTTATTTTAACGGGCTCTTCGGTGTAATTAACATAAACCTTCGTGCTGTTGTTGTACTCTGTGCAGAATACACCGTCCTGAACCTTATAATGAGAGGTCATACGTGCATCACGCAAATCTGCAAGAATGTCGTTTGCCTTAACGCAGTAGGCAACAATTTCGTTTATGTTATTGTTATAGCCGTATGCGTCTTCAGCGTTCGTATTCACACAGTACCAATCTGCAGACGGCACTGCTCCGAATTCAACCGAACGTAGGAAGGTCTCTTCAGGATTGTTGCTGAGGTTAATGCTGTTTAAGCTGTAATCGTATGCGCCGTGAAGAATGAGGGAAGCAAAAGGAACCCCACAGTAAGCTTCATTTTCGGTGCGGGACACGGTGCTTTGCGGAATATTGGAAATAATACTTACATTTTTAATCGAGTAAAAATTGCCCTTATTTATCATAACAGGCTTGTTTGAAGAAAGCACGGGAATAAGTGAGGCAATTTCTTTTTTACTGCTCTCTCTCGGATAAAAGTCTGACGAATAGTCCGAATAAAGCACCGTACCGATGTCACTTAGTGCAAATCCGTCAAATGAAATATCGGAAGAGCTGTCCAAAAGCGATTCTATTCTGTTTTCAAGCTCGGACATTTTAAGGTAACTTCCGGTGCTTGCGGACATATTAGGATTTGAATTTGCACTTGAATATTTTATTTTACTGCCGAAAATATTTTTAGCTCTGTCCGATGAGGACTTTTTGACAGACAAAATGTTTGTATCAATATACATCAGAAAATTCTGCGTTTTCATATAAGAATAAAGAGAATCATATTTTTGTCTGTTGCCGAGCTGTTTTAAGAATGAACCGAAATCTTCGCTGTTACCGTTGTTTGCATCTGTGAACAGTCCGACTGCGTTAAGATAAACATTATTTACGCCCTTTGCCTTTAAAAGCGTCATAAGCGCCTGAGCCTGTTCAAATGTGGACTTAACGGTAAAATTACCGTTTGAATCGTAAAATCCGAATTGAAGATTTACTATCAGCGGAAGCGAAGAGCCGTCTGTACTAACGGTCTTTGAGGAAATAACCGAGTTTCTTATAAGATTTTCACGGCAGGCGGCGGCCATACCCGAATATGTAGCCGATTTTCCCGAGAGAAAACGGTAACAAAGGACAAGCCCGCCGTTATATGTATTGCCGACTGTTTTTTGTTGACCTGATTTTTTCGATTCGGTATTGATGTCAGTAACCGAAAACTCTGCACCAACGCTGTTAAGGGAAGTTTCCGACAGTCTGTATGCGTTAATATCTGCTATCGAGTCACCGTTTTCAATAATGCAGAGAAATGCGCCTTTTCCGTGCTTAATGCCGAATGCGCCGAGCGGGGCTGAAGCTTTGCCCGTGCTGACGGCAGGGTCATCGCCGTATACTTTTAGAGAAACGGGAGTGAATTCGGGGTCAGGGACGCCTGTTTTAATAATTGCACCGTTGCCGTCAGGAACAAATATGAAATCGTCTGTGTTTTGGTCGCTGTAAGCGCCGAAGGAGTTTAACAGTCTTATTTTTTCGATATATACACCTTTCGGAAGAGCAAGGTTATTTGTGTTAACCGATGCATAGAACGAACCGTCCGAAAGAGTGTATGAAACAGTGATGTCGGCACGCACGGAATTTTCGGGAAGAGCGCTTGTGTCCGCCTTGCCCGTTTCTGCGTCAAGTGACAGTGAATATTTAACATTAACGCCGTTGCTCGTCTTTTCAAAGCTGAAATTGCCGAAGCAAACCGAGCTGTCCTGCGTGTTTAATTCATATTGCTTGCCGCTTTCGGTTAAAAGCACAGCCTCAATTGCCGAAAAGCCGAGTGCCTTTTCTTCACTGTCGGAGGGGAGAGCACTCCAAAAAACATTTGACGAGGTGTCAAGAATTCCTACAGATGCAGTCGATTCGTCAAAAAACATTTCAATAAGACCCGATTTACATACGGATTTATATGCGCTTTGATTTACCTTGTGGTATTTGTCGTCTGAATATTCAGCGAAAATACTTTCAAATGAACTGCTTTTTATTTTAGTAAGCGTTACGGGTGAGCAGGCAGTTAAAAGCAGAGTAAGCGAAAGACTTACCGCAATGACCGCAATAAAAATACTAAACCTTTTTTTGTTCATAAATATACTCCCGAAAAAGTATTTGTTTGATATGAATTACAGTATATCATACTTTTTCGGAAAATACAAATTTAAACGTATTGGATAATATTTGGGGGTATATTGCGGCTGTATTTTAGCCACGATGCGATGTGGGGTGTTCCAAATAAAAAACTCAAATATCTTCTTCACTGACGGAATTTTTAATACTGTCAGAATATTCTTGTTCCTCTGTGACCTCCTCGTCATTATGAGAGTAATCTTCAAAATAAGACTTGAACGCTATGGCTCCGTCCCGGACAATTTCCGCACCTGTTCCGATAACCGTTACTATGCAAACGGAAATCAAAACCGATATGAAAACTTTAAGTATATTTTCGTATGTGTTGCAGTCTTCGTCATTTTTTAATTTTTTTGCATAAATAAGACATATAATTCCCGTGATTATGTGTAAAGACGCAATTACAATCACTAAAATTATCAATGTCCAAATCAGAAAACTTTTTATAGTGCCGTTTCCGTCTGCATTTGTAAATGTACGGAAAAAGAGAGAAAATGCCTCATCGCCGAAAATTGTTTCACCGCTTTTTAATGCGGTTGGGAAATCCGTAAAAACGCTGATGAAATGGTATGCTGCGGGGCGGAGTGCATAAAATGAAAGCAGCGGCGAGATAATCGCTGCAATACCGTACGTTCTTAATAAATCAATTTCCTTTGATTTTACTGCAAAAACGAAAGAAACAGTTGCGGCACAAAATGTCAGTATTGAAATAATGCTGACTGTTATATCAATTTCGGAAAAATCCACAAGATTGACATACGCAAATTGAGAATTGAAAAATCCGCAAATCATACCGATTATATAACCGAATAATGATATTACGGAGAGAGTTATCCATAACTCATTATTATGGAGCTTTTCAAAATTTTTTGCTACTTCTGTGGGACTGCCCATTCGCTCAAGTGCTTTCGCTGTCGATTCTTCTTCACTGTAGCCTGCGTCAAGGTAATACTTTGTGCGGTCGTCAATATGCGCCTCAATTTCTTTTCTTACGTCTCTTCTTACAGTTTTATTTTTAATTAACTCCGTAACCTCATTGATATAATTTTCCCTCTTCATAATAAATACCTCACGCAAAATTCAGCACTTTATTAACGCTTGTGGAAAATGATTTCCATTCTTCTTGGTATTTTGCAAGCTGTTTCCTGCCTTTGCCTGTGATTTGATAGTATTTTCTGTCTCTTCCGTCAACCTCCTGCCAATATGAGGTAAGGCACTTTTCTTTTTCCAAAGCGTGCAAAATGGGGTAAAGCGTACCCTCGCTCATATTAAATGCATTTTCGCTTTGTACCTCAAGCTCTTTTATTATCCTGTATCCGTATAAATCCTTATTGCTTAATACGGACAAAACGAGCATTGACGTACTGCCTTTTAACAGAACTTTGCTGTATTTCATATTATATACCTCCATTTCCTATGCATATACATTGTAACACAAGGCATAATACTTGTCAATGGTTTGCGGTAAAAAATAAACGGCGGAGTAAATCCGCCGAATATGGAATATGTCACTTTGTCATAATAATGTAGGGAACGGTGCCTTCACCGTTCCGTTGAGAAAGTGACTTTTTTCAGTCAATTTTCCACGGGACGCCGGGTCATCGTCCCCTACAAATTGAGGTATTATAGGTAGTATAAAAAATAGCAATTGCCCTATTTTTTTACCCTGTCAGCTTATTGCGGAGCTGATTTAAAATAATCTTTTCCCGTCTTGAAACCTGCACCTGCGAAATGCCAAGCTCTTTTGCGGTCTTGCTTTGTGTAAGCTCGGCAAAATATCTTAAATAAATCAGTTTTTTGTCGTTTTCGGGGAGTGAGGATATTGCTTTTTGCACGGATATTCGGTTGTCAATTCCCGAATAAATGTCACTGTCGGGAATGTCAGTCTGTCCTTCGCTGTCGCTGTCCGTAAGCGACACCACAGGGTAGGCGACGCACAAAAGCTCCGCAGTTTCGGCGTCGTCAATCCCGAGAATATTTGAAAGCTCTGAAACAGTCGGTGCGGTTCCGTTTTCTTTCTCGAATTTTTCCGCTGTCAGACGAAGCGTTCTTGCACGCTCCTTTAAACTACGGCTGATTTTTACTGAGCCTTCATCACGGAAAATCCGCTTTATTTCGCCGAGTATTGCAGGCACGGCATACGTTGAAAAGGCAAAGCCCAGCTTTTCATTAAATCTGTCTGCGGCGTGAATTAACCCTATGCACCCTGCGGAATAAAGGTCCTCGTATTCAACGCCTTTGCCGAGGAACCGTGAAGCACAGCTGCCCACAAGACCGAGATTTTGAGTTATCAGTTCGTCACGGGTCATTTTGCACGCCCGAAAATCCGTTTATAAAGCGTAACGGTTGTCCCTCTGCCGACAGCCGAACGAACAGACAGCTTGTCCGTGAAACTCTCCATAACGGAAAATCCGAGACCTGCCCTGTCACTGCCGCCCGTTGTGAACAGCGGCTCTCTGGCCTTTTTTATGTCCTCAATTCCGGCGCCCCTGTCTTTAATTGTAATAAGTACTGCGGACTCGCTTTTAATTCTTACCGTTATGAAAATTTTACCTACGCTGTTTTTGTAGCCGTGAACAATGCAGTTTGTAACCGCCTCGCTGACGGCTGTTTTAATGTCGTTAATCTCTTCAAGCGTGGGGTCGAGCTGTGCGGCAAATGCGGCAACGGCTGTTCTCGCAAAGCTCTCGTTTACGGAGCGTGAATCAACCGTCATTTTAAATTCATTTATGTTCATTTTTTATGCCTCCCTTTTTAATGCTCGCAATGTTTGAAAGACCTGCAAGCTTCATAACCTTGTATGTTGAATCAGACAGTCCGCATACGGTAAGAGAGCCTTCGTACTGCGAGCAGAGCTTGTACCGCCCCATAACAAGACCTATCCCTGAGCTGTCCATAAAGGTTACATCCGTAAAGTCAAGTATAGTTTCTTTCGGTCTGGAATTTTCAATTTTATCGTCAATTTCAAGCCGAATTGCAAAGCTTTGGTGGTGGTCGATTTCTCCGCTTAAATAGCAGTATAATGTATCGTCCTGAAATTCTGTTTTGACGCCCATATTATCACTCCTGTATTTTAGTGTTATTAAGTATTATAAATCTCCGGTAATGCAAAACTTGTCGCAATAAGGGGCATTAAAAAAATCACCCGAAGAATAAACATCGGATGATTTTCAGTAATTTTAAATTTTATTTTAACCTATGGGGCTTACCTTAAAGGTGTAGGTGTATTCCTTATTCGGGTGCATAATGTACGGTTCACGTACGTGCGCATCTCCCGGCATATCTCCGCCCACGCCCATTTGGTCAAGGTCTATTGAAACAAAGGTTGCGTCACGGTCAGGCACCTCGTGAATGTGCTTTGCCAATTGCAGCTCATCCTGCGTGTAGTGATGTGCGCTGAAGCAAATAGGTGTATCAACACCCTCAATTTTAATACCCTTTCCGTCCGAATTCTTAAACTCAACAAAGCGTACGTCTGTGCGGTTGCCGTTTTCCTGCGGGCGCATATAATGATGCTCAAGGTCTGCAACGCTCATTTCGTGCATTGTAATTTTAGCGCCTGTTTTTCTGTCACAGTAGGTTTCCTGCGGACCTCTGCCGTACCATTTAACGCTGTCAAATTCACGCAGAATGCCGAACATTGTGCCGAATCTTAAAAGATTTATCATTTTCGGTGTGCCCGTGTGGGTAAGCGCAAAGCTGCCGTCGGAATTAACAACAATTTTTGTGGTTGTATTTGAGAACATTTTAACGCTCCATGAAATATCAATTTCAACCTGACCGTTTGCATTTTTTGTAACGCCTGTAACCCTACCCGTAGCAGAATTAGTTGCTCTCTGCCAGTTAAAATACGGGTGAAGAGGAATGAGCGGAGGCACAAAGTTTGTGTTTGAAAGGTCATTGTCCACAACCGCACGGAAATAGTTGGGTGTTACGGGCGCACGCAAAAGCTCTTTGCCCGAAACGGTGTATGACACAATTTTTCCGTCCTGAATTTTGAGTGAGAAGTTATCTCCGTTAACGAAAACTCCGCCGCCGTTTTTAACATAAGCCAAATTGCCGTTTGCGTGCTTTGATTCTTTATTATCCTCGGCTTTAATAATGAACTGGTCAAAGCTTTGCTCAAAGCCCTTTTCGCACCAAGGGTGTTCGTTCTTATTAAGATATGAAATTATAAGAACACATTCCTTTTCGGGAAGTGAAGACAAATCGTAATCAAGCTTAATTTCTATTTCCGAAAGGGGAGAACAGGTGATGTTTTCTAAAGTGCCGTTCTGCACTTCAACGCCCTCTGCCTGCAAGCTCCATTTTATCTCAAAATCAGACAAATCTGTGAAAAGATGCTTGTTGTAAAGTACAAATTCACCTTTTGCGATGTCCTTTTCCTTTACCTTGATTTCCGAATAAACCTTTTTTACCTCATAATATGACGGATGCGGTTTCCTGTCAGCGGCAACAATGCCGTTTGCGCAGAAGTAAGTGTTACTGCCCGTCATTGCGGTAGTATTCGGAATATGCGTGTATCTTCCCGGCTCAAATTTTTCAAAATCCGTGCCGTAAAGCCATCTGTCGCCCTCGGGAGTTTTTTGACGGATTGACTGGTCAACAAAATCCCAAATATAGCCGCCGCACATATTGTCGTACTTTTCAAATGCGTCCATATATTCCTGGAAATTGCCGAGGCTGTTTTCCATAGCGTGGGCGTATTCGCAGAACATTACGGGACGGCAGTATGCTTCTTTTTTAATCGGTTTTGAGTCCGCCGCAAGCTGATTTGCAATATTGTCGTAAAGGCTTATTGTGATTTCCTCACGGTTGCCGAGCTTATTTACAATATCCTCTAACGGGTACATTCTTGAAATAACGTCGCTCTTTGTAAAATCAAAGTCGCCCTCATAGTGGAACTGACGGGTCGTGTCAAGCTTTAATGCGGCTTTTTTCATTTCCATAAAGTTTGAGCCGTCGCCTGCCTCGTTGCCAAGCGACCACATAAATACGCATGCGTGATTTCTGTCACGGAGCACCATTCTCTCCATTCTGTCAACAACAGCGCCTGTCCACATCGGGTTGTCACCGGGAACGCCCTTTCTGCGGACGCCGTGAGTTTCCATATCGCACTCGTCCATTACATAAAAGCCGTATTCATCGCACAGCTCATAGAAAAACGGGTCGTCAGGGTAGTGAGATGTGCGGATTGAATTGATGTTACAGCGTTTCATAAGCTTTAAATCCTCATAGAAACGCTCTTTCGGAACTGCCCAGCCGTGGTCGGGGTCAAAGTCATGGCGGTTTGTACCTCGTATCATCAAAGGCTTCCCGTTAAACAGTATCTTTTCGCCGACGATTTCAACCTTTTTAAATCCGAAACGGATACATTTGTATACGCTTTGTCCGCCGACCGTCAGCGTTATAAGAAGCTTATAAAGGTACGGGTCTTCAGCCGACCACTTATGAGGAGAGGGGACAAGAGTGCTGAAATTAACTTTAGCATCGCCCGATATTTCCAATTCTTCTTCACCTAAAAGAATTTTGCTGTCATTATCAATTATTTCCGCTTTAACACAGGCAGATTGCGCACCGCCGTAATTTTTGATAAGAATTTCCAAATCGGTTTTGCTGTCTTTATATTCTTTGTCGAAATCAGTTGTAATGAAAAAATCACGAACGCACATTTTCGGCTCTCCGTAAATGTAAACATCTCTGTAAAGTCCGCAAAACAGCCACATATCTTGATTTTCAAGGTAGCAGGCATCAGAAAAACGGTAAACCTTAACGGCAATTTTGTTTTCGCCAACATTTACAAACGGTGTAACATTAAATTCGTGCGGTGTCATTGACCCCTGCGAATAGCCGACATACTCTCCGTTAACATAAACCTCAATAGCAGACTTTGCGGCGCCGAAATGTAAAAACAGCTCCATACCGTCAAACCTTTTAGGCAAAGTAAACGAGCGGATATATATTCCTATTTCCTGCATATTGTAATCAATCGACGGAATTTTCTTTTTTGAGCGGGAAAGGGCACGGCAAAATGTGCTTGCGTAATAATAAGGATAACTGCCCGTGTCCTCCGTCTGCCAAACGGACGGAACTTTTATGCTTCTCCAAAAAGAAGCGTCAAAATCGGGCTTGTAAAAATCCTCGGGGCAATTGTCAATTCCTCTTTGCCAATGAAATTTCCACTCGCCGTTAAGTGACAGCTTGCGTTTAGGCTCGGTGCGGGTTAATGCGTCTTGCTCGCTGTCATAAGTAAATGCAATAACGTGGCCGTCCTCTTTATTTCTTTTAAAAACATACGGGTTTTCCCAATCATATTTGTAATTCCTCTTAAAATTCATAAAAACCTCCGTAAAAGAATAGTCTTTTCCCATATAATTTCCATACAATTTATATTATAGAAGAAATCGGTAAATTTTCAATACATAAAATCAAAATAAAAGTTAAATAAATGTAAATTTTTTCTTGACAAGTTGACTTGACAGTAGTATAATTTTAAACTGCTATTAAAGTGGGAATGTGTACTTATGGCTAAAATCAGACAGTTGAAAGTATATCACATATTTGCTTTAAAAGCAAGCAAATAAAGCAGTAAATTTGTTAATCTCCAAGTCGGGCGGGAGCTCGGCTGTAAGGATAAAATAAGAACGGAGAGTGATAAGCCCTATGGTAAATGTCAAACCTATCCAACTTGGCAGAAATACCCGTATGAGTTTCTCAAAAATCAATGAGGTTATGCAGATGCCCAACCTTATCGAGGTTCAGAAAAACTCTTATCGCTGGTTCCTTGAAACGGGACTTAAAGAGGTATTCCGTGATATTGATGCTATTACGGACTACACAGGAAATCTTGAACTGACTTTCGTTGATTATCGTATGGACGATAAGCCGAAGTATACAGTTAAAGAATGTAAGGAAAGAGACGTAACTTACGCTGCGCCCCTTCGTGTTACCGCACGCCTTCTTAACAAAGAAACGGGCGAGGTAAAAGAGAACGAGGTTTATATGGGCGATTTCCCGCTTATGACAGACAGCGGTACATTCGTAATCAACGGCGCTGAGCGTGTTATTATTTCTCAGCTTGTCCGTTCTCCCAGTGTTTATTACGGTATGACACACGACAAGACCGGTAAAGAGCTTTACACCACAACGGTTATTCCCAATCGCGGCGCATGGCTTGAATACGAAACCGATATGAACGATCTTTTCTATGTCAGAATCGATAAAAACAGAAAGATCTATATTACTACATTTATCCGTGCATTAGGTCTTAGTACAAATGCGGAAATTCTTGATTTCTTCGGCTATGATGACAGAATCAAGGCAACACTTGAGAAGGATACAACCGTTAACACGGAGCAGGCTTTAATCGAGGTTTATAAGAGACTTCGCCCAGGCGAGCCGCCTGCACTTGAAACCGCTCAGGCTCACATTGACGGCTTGTTCTTTGACGCACACCGTTATGACCTGTCCCGTGTCGGCAGATACAAATACAATAAAAAGCTTGCTATTTCTCCGAGAATTGCAGGTTTTATAACAAAAGAACCGATTATAAGTGCTCTTACGGGCGAAGTTCTTGCCGATGCAGGCGAGCTTATCTCGGAAGAGAAGGCTTACCGTATGGAGCAGGAGGGCGTTCAGACAGTAGTTCTTGACGTTGAAGGCAAAGAGGTTAAGGTATTCTCAAACGGAATGGTTGATTCTCTTGAATATCTCCCCGGGTTTTCGGAAGAAGAGCTTGAAGAAATCGGCATTAACGAAAAGGTTCGTTTCTCTGTTCTTATGGAGGTTCTCGATAAGTGCGGCGACGACAAAGAGGCTCTCAGAGAAGAGCTTGCTTTGCGCGCAGACGACCTTATTCCTAAACATATTATAATAGACGATATTTTTGCATCAATCAACTACCTTAACGGTCTTGCATCGGGCGTGGGTGTGATTGACGATATTGACCATTTGGGTAACCGCCGTATCCGTTCTGTCGGCGAGCTTCTTCAGAACCAGTTTAGAATAGGATTTGCAAGAATGGAGCGTGTTGTTAAGGAGCGTATGACGCTTCAGGGTCAGGAGCCTGACAAGGTTACTCCTGCAGCTCTTATAAATATCCGTCCCGTTATGGCGGCAATTAAAGAATTTTTCGGTTCATCACCTCTTTCACAGTTTATGGATCAGACCAATCCGTTAGCTGAGCTTACTCATAAGAGAAGACTTTCGGCCCTCGGTCCCGGCGGTCTTTCCCGTGACAGAGCAGGATTTGAGGTTCGTGACGTTCACTATTCTCACTACGGCAGAATGTGTCCCATTGAAACTCCGGAAGGTCCTAACATCGGACTTATCTCTTACCTTGCTTCTTTCGCTAAAATCAATAAATACGGCTTTATTGAAGCTCCGTACCGCAAGATTGACAAGAAGACAGGCAGAGTTCTTGATACCGTTGAGTATATGACGGCAGATGTTGAAGACAATTACAAGGTTGCTCAGGCAAACTCTCCTATTGACGAAAAAGGTAACTTTATAAATAAAAAGGTAACAATCCGTGAACGTGACAACTTCAGCGAGGTTCCGGCTTCTGAGGCTGACTATATGGACGTTTCGCCGAGAATGCTTGTTTCCGTTGCTACCGCTATGATTCCGTTCCTTGAAAACGACGACGCAAACCGTGCTTTGATGGGCTCTAACATGCAGCGTCAGGCAGTTCCGCTTCTCACTACCGAATCACCGATTGTCGGCACAGGTATGGAGTACAAGGCGGCCGTTGACTCAGGCACAGTTGTTCTTGCAAAGCGCGCAGGTAAGGTTACAAAGGTTGATGCACAGCACATTACAATCACCACCAAAGACGGTGATACAGATGAATACGAGCTTATTAAGTTTATGCGTTCAAACCAGGGTACTTGCATAAATCAGCGTCCCATTGTTTCAATCGGTCAGGAAATTGAAGAAAATGAGGTTATAGCAGACGGTCCTGCAACCTCAAACGGCGAAATTTCACTCGGTAAAAATGCTCTTATCGGCTTTATGACGTGGGAGGGCTACAACTACGAGGACGCTGTTCTTATAAACGAAAAATTAGTCAGAGATGACGTTTATACATCAATTCATATTGAAGAATACGAAATTGAGGCAAGAGATACCAAACTCGGTCCGGAAGATATTACACGTGACATTCCGAATGTCGGCGAGGACGCTCTGCGTGACCTTGACGAAAACGGTATTATCCGCATAGGCGCTGAGGTTCATTCGGGTGATATTCTTGTCGGCAAGGTTACTCCTAAGGGCGAAACCGATGTTGCAACTGCTGAAGAGAGAATACTGCGTGCAATCTTCGGCGAAAAGGCTAAAGAAGTTCGTGACACTTCTCTTCGTGTTCCGCACGGCGAATACGGTATCGTTGTTGATGTTGAGGTATTCACAAGAGAAAACAGCGACGAATTAAGCCCAGGCGTTAATAAGGTTGTTCGCTGCTACATCGCACAGAAGAGAAAGCTTTCAGTCGGCGATAAGATGGCGGGCCGCCACGGTAACAAGGGCGTTGTTTCACGCATTTTGCCGCAGGAGGATATGCCGTTCCTTGACGACGGTACTCCGCTTGATATTGTTCTGAATCCCCTCGGCGTTCCGTCCCGTATGAATATCGGACAGGTACTTGAGGTTCACCTGGGCTTTGCTTACAGAAAGCTCGGCCAGAAGATTGCAACCCCCGTATTTGACGGCGCACACGAGGAAGATATACGTGAGGCTCTTAAGGAAGCGGGCTACCGTGAGGACGGTAAGTCAATTCTTACAGACGGCAGAACAGGTCTTAAGTTTGACAACCCCGTGACAGTCGGAGTTATGTATTACCTTAAGCTTCACCACCTTGTTGACGATAAGATTCACGCCCGTTCAATAGGCCCGTATTCACTCGTTACGCAGCAGCCCCTGGGCGGTAAAGCTCAGTTCGGCGGTCAGCGTTTCGGTGAAATGGAAGTTTGGGCACTTGAAGCTTACGGTGCAGCCTATACTCTTCAGGAAATTCTTACGGTTAAGTCCGACGACCTTACAGGCCGCCGCAAGACCTATGAAGCAATTGTTAAGGGACACAACATTCCCACTCCGGGCGTTCCCGAATCCTTTAAGGTTCTCATTAAAGAGCTTCAGTCTTTGGCGCTTGACGTTCAGGTTCTTGACGCTGACGGCAACGAAATTGACCTTAAACAGAGCTTTGAGGGTGACGATGCAGACTTTGTTCCTGCAAGCTCCGAAACAGAGTTTGAAGAAATCAACGACGCTTCTTACGAAGACGGCTTCGTTCCTGACAATGAGGATGAATACGATTCATATCTGAGCGACAGTGACGATGTCGAAGAGGAAATTTCGGACGAGGAAGCATACAGCGACTCTTTCGTAACAGAAGACGATTTTGAATAAACTCTAAACATTTATATAAAGTTAGGAAGAAGGGCTACCTTAATGGAAAATAAGACATTTGACGCAATTAAAATCGGTCTTGCCTCTCCCGACCAGATAAGAGAATGGTCATACGGCGAGGTAAAAAAGCCTGAAACTATAAATTACCGTACGCTCAAACCCGAAAAGGACGGTCTTTTCTGCGAAAGAATATTCGGGCCGCAGAAAGACCTTGAGTGCCACTGCGGTAAATATAAAAAGCTTCGCTATAAAGGTAAAATCTGCGAACGCTGCGGCGTTGAGGTTACAAGAAAAGAAGTTCGCCGTGAGCGTATGGGTCACATTGAGCTTGTAACTCCCGTTTCGCACATCTGGTATTTCAAGGGAATTCCCTCAAGAATGGGTCTTATTCTTGATATTTCTCCGAGAGATTTGGAAAAGGTTCTTTATTTCGCAAAATATATCGTTATAGATCCGGGCGACACAGAGCTTGAAAAGCTTCAGATACTCAACGAAAAAGAGTATGCCGATATGAAAGAGAAGTACGAGGACGATTTCAGAGCCGGTATGGGCGCTGAGGCTATCAAAGAGCTTCTCTGCGAAATCGACGTTGACGAGCTTTCAAAGCAGCTCCGTGAAGAGCTTGATACGGCAACCGGTCAGAAAAAGACTAAAATTCTCAAAAGACTTGAGGTTGCAGAGGCTTTCAAACAGTCGGGCAACCGCCCCGAGTGGATGATATTGGACGTTGTTCCCGTTATTCCGCCCGACATCCGTCCTATGGTTCAATTGGACGGCGGCAGATTTGCAACTTCAGACCTTAACGACCTTTACAGACGTGTTATCAACAGAAATAACCGTCTTGCAAGGCTTTTAGAGCTCAGCGCTCCCGAAATCATTGTCAGAAACGAAAAGAGAATGCTTCAGGAAGCGGTTGACGCACTTATTGACAACGGCAGACGCGGCAGACCTGTTACAGGGCCTAACAACCGTGCGCTTAAATCTCTTTCCGATATGCTTAAAGGTAAGCAGGGCCGTTTCCGTCAGAACCTTCTCGGTAAGCGTGTTGACTATTCAGGCCGTTCAGTTATCGTTGTAGGTCCTGAGCTTAAGATTTATCAGTGCGGCTTGCCGAAAGAAATGGCGCTTGAGCTTTTCAAACCGTTTGTTATGAAGAGCCTTGTTGAAAACGGAATTGCAAACAATATGAAGTCTGCAAAGAAAATGGTTGAGCGTGCAAAGACAGAGGTTTGGGACGCACTTGAAAAGGTTATCAAGGACCACCCCGTAATGCTTAACCGTGCTCCCACTCTTCACAGACTCGGTATTCAGGCATTTGAACCCGTTCTTGTTGAGGGTAGGGCAATTAAGCTTCACCCCCTTGTTTGTACAGCATTCAACGCCGACTTCGACGGCGACCAGATGGCTGTTCACGTTCCGCTTTCTGCTGAGGCACAGGCTGAGGCAAGACTTTTAATGCTTGCCGCCAACAACCTTCTCAAGCCGTCAGACGGTAAACCCGTTGCCGTTCCAACACAGGATATGATTCTCGGCTCGTACTATCTTACTATGGATAAAGAGGGCGAACCCGGTGAGGGCAAGGTGTTCCGTGACGTTAATGAGGCTGTAATGGCTTATGACGAGGGAGACATCGGTCTTCATTCAAAAATTAAAGTCCGTATGACAAAAGAGATTGAGGGTGAACAGGTAACAAAGCTTGTTGAAACCACTCTCGGTAAAATCATATTCAACAATCCTATTCCTCAGGATTTAGGCTTTGTTGACAGAACAGACCCTGAAAATGCATTTAAGCTTGAGGTTGAGTTCCTTGTAACAAAGAAAACTCTCGGTAAAATCATTGATAAGTGCATTAAGATTCACGGCACAGCCATTGCGGCTGAAATGCTTGATGCTATTAAAGCGCAGGGCTATAAATATTCAACAAAATCAGGTATTACGGTTGCAGTTTGCGACGCAACAATTCCGCCTCAGAAGGCAGACCTTCTTAAAGACGCCGAGGGTAAAGTTGACGAAATCAACGATTACTACAATATGGGTCTTTACAGCAACGATGAGCGTTCACGTGCCGTTATTAAGGTTTGGGAAGAGTGCACGAATAAGGTTGCCGCAGGTCTTAAAGACAATCTCGGCAAATACAACCCGATTTATATGATGGTTGACTCAGGTGCCCGTGGTTCTGAGGCTCAGCTTCGTCAGCTCGCAGGTATGCGCGGTCTTATTGCCAATACAGCAGGTAAAACAATCGAAGTTCCCATTCGTGCTAACTACCGTGAGGGACTTAACGTACTTGAATACTTCATTTCTTCACGTGGTGCACGTAAAGGTCTTGCCGATACGGCTCTCCGTACCGCCGACTCAGGTTACCTGACCCGTCGTCTTGTCGATGTTTCTCAGGAAGTTATTATTCGTGAAGAGGACTGCCACTGCCACGACGGTATTGAGGTTTATGACATCCGTGACGGCAAGGAGCTTATCGAGGCTCTCTCGGAAAGACTTACCGGCAGATACCTTCTTGAAGATTTCTTTGATGAAAACGGCAATATGATTGCTTCTAAAGATGAAATGATTACAGACAGTAAGGCTAAGATAATTGCCGATATTGTCAACGCAAGAGAGAATGAGGATGACCGTAAAATCAAAATCCGTTCACTTCTCACCTGCGAATCCGATAAGGGCGTTTGTATTAAGTGCTACGGTGCTAACCTTGCAAACGGCAAGCCTGTTACTGTGGGTGAGGCAGTAGGCATTATTGCCGCTCAGTCAATCGGTGAGCCCGGTACTCAGCTTACAATGCGTACCTTCCACACAGGCGGTATCGCTTCAAGTCAGGATATTACACAGGGTCTTCCCCGTGTTGAAGAGCTGTTTGAGGCAAGAAAGCCGAAAACTTTTGCAATCCTTTCCGAAATTGACGGTATTCTTTCCTTCAGAGAGATTAAGGGTAATGAAAATATTGTTATCACAAATCCCGAAACTCTCGAAGAGCGTGCATATATGATTCCTTACGGCTTCCACAAGAAGTTCAATTCGGAAACAGACGATGACGGAAATCCGATTTATATTAAGAAGGGTACAGCTCTTACAGAGGGCTCTCCCAATCCAAACGATATTCTTGCTATCAGCGGCGTCCATGCAGTTCACGATTATCTTATCAAAGAGGTTCAGAGAACCTACCGTATGCAGGGTGTTGACATCAACGATAAGCATATCGAGGTTATTGTACGTCAGATGATGAGAAAGCTTAAGGTTGTTGAAGCAGGCTCAACGGATCTTCTTCCCGGTGCTACTACCGATAAGATTGAGTTTAACCGTGCAAATGAGAAAGCTAAGGCAATTGCAGAAGAGAACGGCGAAGAATTTATCCCTGCAACCTGTGCTCCCGTTCTTCTCGGCATCACAAAGGCATCATTGGCAACTGATTCATTCCTTTCAGCGGCATCCTTCCAGGAAACAACAAGAGTTCTTACAGACGCAGCAATTAAGGGTAAGGTTGACCCGCTTATCGGTCTTAAAGAAAATGTTATTATCGGTAAGCTGCTCCCGTCAGGTACAGGAATGAAGTGCTACAGCGATGTTGAGCTTCAAAAATCAATATCCGATGTAGTTGCAGAAGCATAATCGGCATATTTTCATAAAAAATAGCTTGGGGCTGAAATAAGCCCCAAGTTTTTTTGTCTAATTGTAAAAAAATGCTTGACAATAATTGTGCATTAGTGGTAAACTATTTGAGTATGTGGACTTGTGTCCATTACAAAATTTTATTATGGGGGTGAATATATTGCCAACCTTTAACCAGCTCGTTCGTAACGGAAGACAGACGGCCCCGAAGAAGTCGAAAGCTCCTGCTCTCGGTAAAGGCCTTAACTCAAAGAAGAATGTTATGACTGATAACAATTCTCCTCAAAAGAGAGGCGTTTGCACTGTTGTTAAGACAGACACACCGAAGAAGCCGAACTCAGCTCTTCGTAAACTCGCCAGAGTACGTCTTACAAACGGAATCGAAGTTTCTGCTTATATTCCGGGCGTAGGTCACAATCTTCAGGAACACTCAGTTGTTCTTATCCGTGGCGGCCGTGTTAAGGACCTTCCCGGTGTGCGTTACCACATTATCCGCGGTACACTCGATACTCAGGGTGTTAACGGAAGAATGCAGGCACGTTCAAAGTACGGTGCAAAGCGTCCTAAGGCAGCTAAAAAGTAATAGGTTTAACCAAGAAAACAGACAGAATCTTCTTGTATAGGCAATATTTTTGAATATTTGTCCAACGAGAGTGTATATATAAAATATATGCCTTTTCGTTGGTGCCGCGAGGTTTTGTCACTCGAGTACCTATGATATCATTATTATGAAGGAGGGAAGCGCAGTGCCAAGAAGAGGCCAGATTGCAAAACGTGATGTTTTGCCCGATCCGCTTTACAATTCAAAGCTTGTAACAAGGCTTATCAACAGCGTTATGCTCGACGGTAAAAAGGGTGTTGCCCAGAAAATCGTTTACGATGCATTCGACATTATCGCTGAAAAGACAGGCAAGGAGCCTTTAGAGGTTTTCGATGCCGCAATGGAAAATGTTATGCCGGTTCTTGAGGTTAAAGCTCGCCGTGTAGGTGGTGCAACTTATCAGGTTCCTATGGAAGTTCGCCCCGAAAGACGCCAGACCTTAGGTCTTCGTTGGATTACTCTTTACGCCCGTCAGCGTTCAGAGAGAACAATGAAGGAAAGACTCGCTAACGAAATTATGGATGCCGTTAACTCAACAGGTTCAGCATTCAAGAAACGTGAAGATACACACAAGATGGCAGAAGCAAACAAAGCTTTCGCACATTTCAGATGGTAATTTAGCAGAACTTAAGTGGAGGATATTATGCCAAGAAAAGTATCTCTTGAAAAAACAAGAAATATTGGTATTATGGCTCATATCGACGCCGGTAAAACAACAACTACCGAAAGAATTTTGTTTTATACAGGTGTTAACCATAAAATAGGTGAAACACATGACGGCTCAGCCACAATGGACTGGATGGAGCAG
>DKTZ01000055.1 GCA_002490425.1 Ruminococcaceae bacterium UBA7217 | reverse complement strand
GCCCCCTCGTCAGATGGGGCAGAATAGTTAAATTAAACTTATTATTTCAGAAAGGAGCTAAACAGTGGACAAGGTAAAGCAAAAAGGAAAAAATGTTAATCTTGCAATAATGCTGGCGGTTGTTACGCTGTTTCAGCTTATTTGCGCAATAACGCTCATCTCTAAAGGCGACAGCGAAAACAGAATGAGAATCATTATCACCTTCGGCGGCTATCTTTTGGCTGAATATGCATATTTTATCGGCGCAAGGATACTCGGCAGACGGGGTTTTGAGGTAGAACTGATTGCATTCCTTTTGACCGGGGTAGGACTGTCAATTACGGCGAGCGTTTACCCGCAGCTTGCAATTAAACAGCTGATTGCAACACTAATCGGCATTGCCGGTTTTGTGGTTCTGCAAATAATTCTCCGTGACCTTGATTTATGTATGAAGCTTCGCTACCCCGTTGCTTTTCTTGCGGTGGGGCTTTTGGCGTTTACTCTTATTTTTGCCAAGGTTACAAACGGCGCTAAAAACTGGATTTACATCGGCGGACTTTCAATTCAGCCGTCCGAGCTTGTCAAGGTTGCGTTTATATTTGTGGGTGCGGCAACCCTTGAAAAGCTCCAGTCAAATAAAAGTCTTACAAAATTCATTATATTTGCGCTCGGGTGCATCGGCACGCTGTTTTTGATGTATGATTTCGGCACAGCGCTCATATTCTTTTTCACATTTCTTGTTATATCGTTTATGCGTTCGGGCGATGTGCGCACGCTCATTCTTGTTTGTGCGGCGGCGCTTTTGGGCGGAATACTGATACTTAGATTCAGACCCTATGTTGCAAACAGGTTTGCCGCTTTCGGTCACGTTTGGGATTATTTTGACACTACGGGCTACCAGCAGACAAGAGTTATGATTTATTCGGCATCAGGCGGACTTTTCGGTGTGGGCCTCGGCAACGGAAAGCTCAGAAATATTTTCGCCGCAACCGAAGATTTGATTTTCGGTGTGGTTTGCGAGGAATTCGGTTGGATAATGGCGGCGGCAATACTGCTTTCATACGTAGCTCTCCTTGTCTATTCAATCAAACATTCAAGATATGCCCGTTCTTCGTTTTACGCAATCTGCGCCTGTGCGGCGGCGGCATTAATGCTCTTTCAGGCATCGCTCAATGTATTCGGCGTAAACGATGTTTTGCCGATGACGGGAGTTACTCTCCCCTTTGTTTCAAGGGGCGGCTCGTCAATAATGAGCTGTTGGATGCTGCTTGCGTTTATTAAAGCGGTTGACAGAGGAACTTACAGGTACGGAGGTGTTCGTCAGTGAAATCAATATCACGCAGGGCTTTAACGCTTTACCTTTTAATATTTGTATTCCTTGCAGGCTCGTTTCTTTCATATTACAGACTTGCCGTGAATGCGGATAAATGGGCAATGAATAAGGTGAATGAACATCTTTATGATGACGGTGCTTTTACCGCGGGCGACATTTCTGACAGAAACGGAACGGTGCTTGCAACCACTGAAAACGGTGTGCGAACATATAATAAAGACGCCGCCGTCAGAGCCGCTACGCTTCAAACAGTGGGCGACGGTGCAGGGTTTATTGCAAGCGGAATCCAAACCTCTTTTAAGGATGAGCTTACGGGCTATACAATAAAAGACGGAGTTTTTAATCTTAAACGCTACGGCAAGGGAAATGACATTTCGCTTACTCTTGACGCTGACATTTGCAAGGCGGCGTACAACGCAATGGGCAGTTATAACGGTGTCGTGGGCGTTATGAATTACAAAACGGGCGAAATTGTATGTATTGTTTCAACACCATCTTACGACCCGCTCAACAAACCCTCTGAAGAAAAAGAGGGAATGTACCTTAACAAATTCTTTGGCGGTGTTTATACACCGGGGTCTACCTTTAAAATCCTTACGCTTGCCTCGGCTATTGAAAATATACCTAATTTAGAGAATATGACATTTGAATGTAAAGGACATAACGGCAAGGGACAAATCCAAATCGGCGAGGGGTATGTTTATTGCAGCGGTGTTCACGGAAAAATAGGTATTGAAAAAGCGTTTAATCAATCGTGCAACTGTGCCTTTGCCGAACTTGCGGATACGCTCGGCAAGGAAAAACTGACAGCAACGGCAGAAAAAGCAGGATTTAACATACAGATGAATAAAATTAACGGCAAAATCTCTTGCAGTAGGTCTACATTAAGCTTAGGCGACGCAAAAGCTTTAGATTTAGGCTGGGCGGGAATCGGGCAATATACAACGCTTGTAAGCCCGTGTCATATGCTTACCGTGATTTCCTCAATTGCCAACGGCGGAACAGCAGTTGAGCCGTATGTTGTAAATTCTATTACAACGCCCGGCGGAAAAGAGCTTTATACAGCAGAAACAAAGACTTTGGGTGAATATTTTTCTCCGACAACGGCAGATAAACTTAAAAAATATATGCGCTCAAATGTCGAAAATAACTACGGCGATTATAGATTTAAAGGTCTTGAAATGTGCGGTAAAACAGGTACTGCGGAGATAAGTGACAGTGAGGACGCAAAGCCGAATGCACTTTTTACGGGCTTTTCGTCAAATCCCGATTATCCGTTTGCGATAATTGTTGTCGTTGAAAATTCAACCTTTAGTATTCAAACAGCTGTTCCGGTTGCAACAAAGGTTATGACAGCGGTTAAAAATGCGTACAGTAAATAAAATATTTAAAAATAACAAAAACAACGCTTGCCTTTTACGGTAAGCGTTGTTTTATAAACTTGCTTAGTTAAAAAACATCTTCGTTGTCAATAACCGATTGAGGATTTGTTATAAAGCAATTCTTTAAATCGTCACTGTCTATCTCTGACGGAAAAGCCGAAATCCTTTCACGTATATTAAGATTTCTGCGGTTAGCATCGTGTGCGTCGCTTCCGATAAATTTTGCGAAGCCCTCTTGAATTAACTCGGCAGATATGCTTCTGGCGGTTCGGTCAATGTTGCCTGCAAGGCAGTCTGCATTAACCTGAAAAATAACGCCTTGGTCAACAAGCCCGTATATTATTTCGTAATTTCTGCGAAATTCATGATAACGTTCAGGGTGGGCGACAATGGGAGTGTATCCTCTGAGTGTAAGCTCCGAAAGCATTTCAAGTCCGCTCCGTACGTTAAACGGTCCTAACGGAAATTCGCAAAGCATATAGCGGGAACTATTGATTGTGAGTGCGTCTAAATCGCCTGCCGTGAAAATTCCGCGGCTCAAAAAAAGCTCTGCACCCGGATAAAGAGTAATATCAATTTTCTCTTCGGCGAGCCTTTCTCTAATGAGGTCAAGCTTTGAATCACGCTCTAAAACGAATCTGTCAATATTCCTGTAGTCTGTAAAATGAGGCGTGGCAACAATTTTTTTATATCCGTTTTCTGATGCTTGGCGGCAAAGCGTAATGGACTCTTCAATACTTGCCGCGCCGTCGTCAATATTAAAAATTATGTGGCTGTGAATATCAATCATTGCTTACCTCTTCTGCTTTCTTCGATACATTTTCCTCTTTTTTATCTGCGGTGGCATCAACATTGTGAAAAATGTGAATTATACCCTCTTCGTTTAAAAGCTTGACCATAACGAGGGTTATCGGGAGAATAAATATACCGAGAACGCCGAAAATCTGCGTGCCGACATACATTGCAATAATCGTTGCAAAGGGCGGAATACCCAGCTGGTTTGAAACGAGCTTCGGCTCAATAATCTGTCTGATAACAGTTATGCATACATACATAACAAATATTCCTATTGCCAGTGAAATTTTACCGTCAAGCAAGCAGTAAAGCGCCCACGGAATCAGGACAGTACCCGTGCCCAAAATGGGGACAATATCTATAATAGCGGTAATCAGCGCAAAAATGAAAATGTAACCGCCATTGTAAATTCCGATTAGCTTTAAAAGGAAAAGTCCGAGGACAAGCTCCGAAAAAGTTATGAGGATTATAAGACCGTAAGCCTTGCCCATTTTTGAAAGCGAAGGTACAAGAAGATTTTTTGCCCGTACTATTTTTATTCTTGTTTCCGAACGGAAGAGAGAAAGAATTATTTTTTTGACAGTTGCAAAATCTGCCGTCATAAAGCAGCAGGAAACAATTGCTATAACGATTGCAATGAGTGTTGACGGGAGTTGTTTTACTGTGTTCCAAACGCCTAAAAGCGGAGTTTTAAAGGCGGAAAAGTCAATTTCTGCGCCTGTATTGTTTAAAATTGCGTCAACCTTTTTGCCCATAAACGATGTTATTGCATTTTCAATTTTATCGGGTAAAAATGCAAGATGTTCGCTGACGGACGCTTCAAGCTTTTCAATAAAGGACGGAATATCCTGAAGCTGAAGCATAAGGTAATCGAAAAAACCTTTTAATTCCATTCCGAGGCGTACCATAAGCGCAGTTAAAAGACCAAGAACTACAGTAACGGAAAAAAGCACAAGTACGACCGAAACAATGCCCTTTTTCAGCGGAGTTTTTTTGCAGATAAAGTTGACGGGCTTTTGAAGAATTGCGGCAACTGTCAGCGCTACAAGGAACGGGAAAAACAGCCCGAAAGCGTATTTCATAAAATAATAGAATATTATCGCAACAAATACGATATAAACAACATCAATTATAAACTTTTTCTTTCTTTGAGTGGCTTCCATATTTAATAACCTCATAAAATGTAATATACATTAATATAATAAACCATTTTTTCGCACAATACAATTAATTTTTTATTAAAATATGTAAACAT
>DKTZ01000048.1 GCA_002490425.1 Ruminococcaceae bacterium UBA7217 | reverse complement strand
TATGACCCTCGTCATATTTTTTATGCTCTTTTTCATTTTTCCATTCCTTTCACTTTATATTTTACATATATTACACTCTTGTGTTGCTAAATATTATATACTGCATTTCATCAGCATATTTTATCTCCCATTTAATACAACATTTTCAAAACCTTATTTATGACAACTATTTTACAATTTATTTTTTTATTTAGCAATAATCAGTGTCAAAATATATCAAATATTAAGTTAAATGTTTTAAATATGCAAGACTGTTTTACGAAGAGCATAAAAAAATACCGCCCTGCTGTAAAGCGGAGCGGTATTTACTTAAAGCATATATTATTTTTTGCCGATTGCTTCTGCTAGCATCAGTTAATTTCAGAAAGCTTAACAGGTCTGCCCTCGTTTGCCGATTTTTCTGCGGCAAGAGCAATCTTAACAGACTGCAATCCTGCGTGAATTCCAACTGGAGTATCTGTGTTATTCTCAACAGCAGCTACAAACTGTCTAACCTCTTCCGAGAAGCTCTCCATATATCTTTCAAGGAAGAAATAGAGCGGTTTTTCGCCTGTTACGCCGTCAACCGTTGAAATAACTGCTGATGAAAGCGTATCGTTTGATGTTGACACCATACCCTTTGAGCCGAAAAGCTCTGCTCTTTGGTCGTAGCCGTACATTGCCTGACGTGAGTTGTCGATAACAGCCAACGCGCCGTTAGCCATTTTAAGAGAAATAATTGCAGTGTCAAAATCTCCGTATTCACGGATTGACGGATTAATAAGAGCGTCTGCATAAACGTAAAGCTCTTCAACGTCACTGTTTGTAAGGAAGCAAGCCATATCAAAATCGTGAATTGTCATATCGAGGAAAATGCTTGCAGCACAGTAGCCAACAGGCGGTGCCTGCGGGTCACGGGAAGTGATTTTAAGAATCTGAGCGTCACCGATTTTGCCCTCGTCATAAGCCTTGCGAACTGCGGCGAAATTGTGGTCAAAACGTCGGTTAAAGCCGACCTGGAACTTGATTTCAGGATGAGCCTTAAGTGCGTCCGCAATTTCAAGAATTTTGTCAACAGTATTTGCGAGGGGCTTTTCGCAGAAAACGTGCTTGCCTGCGTTGATAGCCTCAATTGAAATTGGAGCATGAGTGTCTGTTGACGAGCAAACAAGAACAGCGTCAATTTCAGGGTCGTTTATGATTTCTTTGTAATCGGTGTAAATTTTCTTTACACCGAAGCCCTCAATGAAAGCTTTTGTTTCGTCATTCATAAAGGGGTCTGCCATTGCAACAACCTGGGCACCCTTTACATGGTATGAGATTGATTCAAGATGCACCTTGCCGATACGGCCTGCACCTATAATGCCGATTTTTAACATAATTTTTTCCTCCTAAAAATAATATTCATCATTTTGCCACTTTCGTGGATTTTCGTCGATGTACTGCCAAACCTCAAAATACCCCTCTTCACTTGTGATAACTCTATCATAAAATGAATTTTGGAATATTTGCCTACCTGTGCAGTTTGCGATTTTATTACAGTTTCGAGTGGTTAAAGATTTATACGCACATATTATATCCGACAGAGTAGGGCGGGGGCTTGCTCCCGCCGCACCGTCCAAAATAACTATTGCGTGAATATGATTAGGCATAATTACAAATTTATCAATTGTTACAAAATCATATCTTTTTTCCAATGCAAACAACTGGTTTTCTGCAATTCGACCGTAAACCGAAAGAGATAATACGGAATCTTGGTATTGTCTTTCGGCGGGAGCAATGATTTTGAGATGTTTTTTTGTATGACAAGGCTTGCGACCGACGCTGTATGCGATACGCCTAGCGAGCACAACGCAGTATCACGGAAAAAGCTCCAAAATCAGATTGTGCCGTCCCATGTGGAAACATTAGTTGAGGTTGCTTCCTCCTCGTCAAACCAGTGTGTTGTAACTGCCTTTGATTCTGTGAAGAAACGGTATGCGTCCTTGCCGAGACAGTGAAGGTCACCGAAGAAAGACTGCTTGTGACCAGAGAATGGGAAGAAGCCAACAGGTACAGGAATACCAACGTTAATACCAACCTGTCCGCCATCTGTGTAGCGTGCAAACTGACGTGCAAAATAGCCGCTCTGTGTGTAGATAACCGAGCCGTTTGCATAGGGGTTGTCGTTCATCATTTTAAGGCCTTCCTCAAAATTCTTGCAACGCTTAATGCAAAGAACAGGGCCAAATACCTCATCTCTGCCGATGGTCATATCCTCTGTAACATGGTCAAAGATTGTGGGGCCTACAAAATAGCCGTTTTCATAACCCTCAACAGTGCAGTTTCTGCCGTCGAGAACAAGCTCTGCGCCCTCTGCGACACCCTTGTCAATATCGGCGAGAACTTCTTTATAGTGCTTTTCGTATGTAATCGGGCCGAGTTTTGAGGATTTATCCCAAGACGGACCGACTTTAATCTTTTCAGCCTGCTTTTTAAGCTCTGCAACAAACTTATCAGCAATAGCCTCTTCGACAACGCATGCAGAAAGCGCCATGCAACGCTGACCTGCACAGCCGTAAGCTGAGTTTATAACGCCTGCAACAGTTCTTTCAAGTGCGCAGTCAGACATAACAAGAGCGTGGTTCTTTGCTTGGCAAAGTGCCTGACAGCGCTTGCCTGCCGCAGCGGCTCTCTGATAAATCTTAAGACCTACGGGAGTTGAGCCTACGAATGTAATACCCTTAACATCTGGGTGGTCAAGAATTGTGTTGATTTCGTTTCTTGAGCAGGTAACAATGTTGATAACGCCGTCGGGAACGCCTGCCTCTTTATAAATTTTTGCGAACATCATAGCTGTTTTCGGTGTAAGAGACGCTGCCTTTAATACCATTGTATTGCCGCATGCAATACAGGTGGGAGCCATCCAACCGAATGGAATCATTGCGGGGAAGTTTACGGGAACAATACCTGCAAAAACGCCGAGAGGCTCACGGTATTTAACGGTGTCATAGCCGTTTGATGCGTCCATAATGCTCTCGCCCATCATAAGTGACGGAACCTGTGTTGCAAGCTCCGTGCCCTCTTTAGCCTTGAGCACATCGCCCTCTGCTTCGCCCCAAACCTTGCCGTTTTCCTTGGCAACGCACATTGTCAGCTCTTCCATATTTTCAATGATAAGGTCACGGATTTTATAAAGAATCTGCGCACGCTTGATTGCGGGAACTGCTCTCCAACCCGGATATGCAGCCTTTGCTGCCGCAATAGCTTCAAGTACCTCATCATTTGTGCAGCAAGGCGCCTGACCTGTTACCTCACCCGTTGAAGGGTTGTGAAGGTCATACCAAACATCTGTTTTTGAGTCCTTAAACTGACCGTTCACAAAATACTGTAATTTTTCTGCCATTTTTGTTTTCTCCTTTATGGAATTGGATTTAAAATACAACGGGTCGCCGAGGTCGTCGACCCCTACTTAATTAGAAATATTTTTTAATATGTAGCCTAAATTTTGCAGTGATTATAAACCTGCTTTTTCTCTTATATACGCACGAGCCTTGATTGCATATTCAAGCGGATTTGCAATTGCAGGGTCCTGTTCAGCTTCAACAAGAACATAGCCTTCGTAGCCTGTTTCTTCAAGAACCTCAAAAATCGGCTTAAAGTCAATAGCGCCGTCTCCGGGCACTGTAAAGGTGCCGAGCCTTACGCCCTGTAAAAAGCTTAAATGCTCATCACGAACCTTCTTTACCATTTCAGGGCGAATATCTTTAAGATGAACATGGTAAATTCTGTCTGCATACTTTTTGAGAACTGACATATAATCCTCACCGCAGTATGCAAGGTGGCCGGAGTCGAACAGAAGTCCGAAAACCTCGGGGTCTGTATTTGCCATAAGCCTGTCAACCTCAGCCTCTGTCTGAACAACAGTGCCCATATGGTGGTGAAGGCAAAGCTTAATGCCCATATCCTTTGCAACTTTGCCGAGCTTGTTGATTCCAGTGCAAAGTCTGTCCCACTCTTCATCATTCATAACATACTTTTCCTCGAAAATGGACTTGTCTGTGCCCTGAATTGAATAGCTTTGCTCAGAAATTCCGACAACCTTTGCGCCCATCTCTTTAAGGAACGTAATGTGCTCAATAAAATCCTTTTCAACCTCTTCATAAGGCTTTGTAACAAGGAATGATGAGAACCACGCATTGCAAATCTGCATATTACGAAGCTCCAAAGCCTTTTTGAGTGCGGGGATGTCATTTCTCGGGTACTTATTGCCGACCTCACAGCCTGTAAAGCCTGCAAGTGCCATTTCGGAAATGCACTGTTCAAATGTGTTTTCAGCTCCCAGGTCGGGCATATCGTCATTTGTCCAGGCTATCGGTGCAATGCCGAGTTTTACTTTGTTTTTGTCTAACATATCAATACTTTCTCGCTTTCTCCTGATTTTCTTTTTTATTCAAATAAGCCTTTTGAACGGCTTCATTTTGTGATGTGCTTGCAACGCCTACATTCCACCAAGCGCCGTAGCCGTCTGTCATTGACTTGGGCAACACCTTAATGTCAATAAGCGTTGAAACTGTCTGCTTTTGCGAATCTATGAGAGCATTTTCCAGTTCTTCCATTGTTCTTGCGGTATAAGTCTTAACGCCGTAGCCGCTCGCCGCCTTTGCAAAGTCAATGGGAACAAGGTCACCGAGTAGGTTGCCGTTCTCATCACGGAAACGGAATTCCGTCGCAAGATTACCTATGCCGTTTGACATTTCAAGATTATTAATACAGCCGAATCCGCTGTTATCAAAAAGAAGAACGTTGATTTTTTTCTTTTCCTGAATTGAGGTGATAAGCTCTGAATGAAGCATTAAATAGCTTCCGTCACCGCACATTGCATACACTTCTTTTGACGGGTCGGCAAGCTTTGAGCCGAATGCGCCTGCAATTTCATAGCCCATACAGGAATAGCCGTATTCCATATTGTAGGAATAAAGGCTGTCGGAAGTCCACATTCTCTGTAAATCACCGGGAAGAGAACCTGCCGCACCGACACAAATTGCGTCCTCGGGGATAAGCTCACGAACCTTTGCAACTGCCGCAGTCTGAGTAATTGTACCCATTTTTTCGGCAAATTCGGGTATTGTTCTCTCATCTCTTGCCTTTATAAGCGGCTCAAAGCTTTCGTCATATTTATATTCGGCAAGACGTTTGTATTCATCTGCCCATTCTTGTCTTGCCTGTGCAATTTCGGTAGTATAGCCTGACGTGTATCCGTTCTCTCTCAAAAGCAAGCCGAGAGCGAGAATACCCAGCTTTGCGTCACTGACTAATTTCACTGCACCCAGCTTATATGCGTCAAAACGTGATGTGTTAATTGTAAGCACCTTTGCATCTTTCCTGAACAGTGATTTTGAGCCTGTTGTGAAGTCGGAAAATCTTGTGCCCACGCCGAGGATTACATCGGCATTCTTTGCAATTACGTTACCCGCACTGTTGCCTGTAACGCCAAGACCGCCGAGGTTATATTCATTGCTCGAATGGCAAGCGGTTTTGCCCGACTGTGTTTCGGCAAAGGGAATATTAAACTCCTTGCAAAAAGCTTCAAGCGCCTCACCTGCTTCGGAATATCTTACGCCGCCGCCGCAAATAACGAGCGGTTTTTGGGCAGTAAGAAGAATGTTCGCAATATCCTGTGTTTCTTCGGGAGATGGTGCAATTCTTGTAATTCTGTGTACTCTTTTCTGTAAAAATTCGTCGGGAAAATCATAGCTTTCGCCCTCAACGTCCTGCGGCATTGAAATGCACACAGCGCCTGTTTCGGCGGTGTCAGTAAGTACACGCATTGCGTTAATCATTGCGGACATAAGCTGTTCGGGGCGAGCAATTCTGTCCCAATATCTTGTAACTGCCTTGTAAGCGTCATTGGTAGTTGTAGCTAGTGAATTTATCTGTTCAAACTGCTGAAGAACAGGGTCGGGCTGACGGGTCGAAAATGCGTCAGCAGGAATAAGCAGAAGCGGAACGTGGTTAACCGTTGCCGTTGCGGCGGCAGTTATCATATTAGCAGCTCCCGGTCCTATTGAGGAAGAACAGGCAATAATCTTTCTTCTGTTATTCTGTTTTGCAAAGGCTGTTGCGGCGTGCGCCATACCCTGTTCGTTTTTGCCCTGATAAACAGTAAGACCGCCTCTGTCAGAATCAAGTGCTTCCCCAAGACCGCAAACAATTCCGTGACCGAATATTGTGAAAATACCGTCAACGAATTTCGTTTCTTTGCCGTCAAAGGACACATACTGATTGTCAAGGAATTTAACAAGTGCCTGTGCCGTTGTCATAATAGCCAAAGTAAATACCTCCTTATTTCTCGTCTAAAAGCCATTTGTGCTCAGGTGCGTCAATACGGGTTTTAATCCACGGGTCGCCGTCTAAATGACGAATCATCCAAACGTAGCACATTTTGTACCCGGGAGCGGCGGCTTGCTGGTGAGTGTGCATAGGCGTAATGCAAAGGCATCCGCCGTCCCCTACCTTATAGCAGTCGTCACCGTTAAAGCCTACGCCGAAGCCCTGCGGCTTTTCAAATTCATAGTAATAAACCTCAGGCTGAGGGTGAAAATGCGGCGGATAACTGGTCCAGCAACCGGGTTTATGAAAAACCTCACCCAAAACAAGATTTGAATAAGGTGCGTTTTCATAATCGAAAACCGTAAGCACCTGCCTGTCAGCCGTGCCGTCCCACTGGTCAGCGCCGAAATGCTGAACGGTCATATCATCGCCTTTATAGTAATGAACGCCGAACTCATTTTCATTATCGGTCTGTTCAATTACAATTCTTGATTCTGCATTTGCTTTTACGGAAACCGTGTTTCCCTTTGCAAAGTGAATGGCAGTCGCCTTATCGAGGAAAGGACTGCGGCGCTTTGCATTTTCGGTTTTACCGTCAAAAACAAAGTCAACATCTCCCGCCATTAAAAGAATTGCGGTTTCATTTTCTTTTTCGCAGAAAGTTACGGTTTCGCCACTCTTTAGGAGTTTAACCCTAATATCCATCAGCATATCTGCGTTTTTGCCGTTTCTTTCGCAGAGAATTTTCTCGTTGTTTTCATTAAATTTCGGATTTTCGTACATAGAAATATCACCTTTATTTGCATAAAATTATTCTGTTTTATTTTGGAAATAATCTATTCCCGACAATGAGCATATCTCTTTTACACAGCGTTCATATTTTCTGACATTGGAAAATATACAGTCACCGAACATGACGGGAATATACAGTTTCCCGTGGGTCAAATCCACGGCAATGTTCAACACACCCTCAATGCGGCGCATCGTTTCAGTCGCATTACGGTTTAAAAAGCCATACAATTCAGCATTAATGTTTTCCGATAAAATGAAATTCACCCGAACGGCTTTGATCTCTTCAGATCGAGAAAGCTCATGCTTAATTGCAAAATCTTTGTTAATTTTTCTATTCAACCGTCTTTTTGCACGGTCAAACTCCAATTTTGAAAAGTCCGAAAAGTAAACAGCTAAAACTCGAACACGCAATTTTTTCCTAAAAAAGAAAACGGCTTCGTTCTCAGAATAGTTTTTGCTGTTTTTCACATTCGGCTGTGTACTGAGTTTTTCAAATATATTTTCCTTTGACAACGGCATACTCAATGTTAAAACATAAGGACTGAAATATTCCATATAATGCATTTTTGAGTTATACCATGCTAAAAGCACAAGTGTAATGACAATAAAAGCAACAGAAGCAATACACAACAGCCAATTACGAATAGCACCGAAAGCAATAACCGCAAGAAAAAAAAACGCAGAAACACCATGAAAGAATGGCTTCGCAAAGGCAGAATAGTTTCATTTTTCTAAGTCGGTCAAAATAAGCTTTTTCCATCATAAACCCCCACTCTCAAAAAGCGGATTAGGGGTATCCGCCCATTTCAAATTAAATCTTTTCTTTATCGTCAGTCAGTGTAGCGCTTGCTGTTTTAACTGGGATTTCCTCGCCGAGATATGTGGGCTCAGGTTGCGAGATACAGTAAAAGAAATCCTTTACCCTTGCCGCTGCTTCACGAATGTCGTTGCCCACTGAATAAATCTTTTCTTCTCTTAAATACCCGTAAGCGTCTATTCCTAACTTTCTTGCATTGTAAACGGCACGGTACAAATGGTATTTTTGAGTTACAATAAGCGTTTTTTCAACCTTGAAAACGTCACGTGCACGGTACATTGTTTCATAGGTTGAAAAGCCTGCATGGTCAAGGAAAACACAGTCCTTGTCTACGCCGTTTTCCGCCACATAGTCCTTCATAGCGTTGACCTCGTCGTAATCCTTGCGCCCGTGGTCGCCTGACATTAAAAATTTTGTACTGCATCCCGTTTCATAAGCTTCAAGTGCAAAATCCAAACGCTCTTTAAGCATTGGTGACGGCTCTCCGTCCCACAGCCCTGCTCCCAAAACCGTTATGCAGTCAAAGCTGTAATTTTCCAAATCGTCCGCCTCAATAAGATAATCGCTGACATAAGAAATCATATAAGCGTTTATCCCTATTACTGCGCCTACGCACAAAAGACCGACACAAAGAACGGAAATTACAAATATTTTAAATTTTTTATTTTTAAACATCTTTTTCATAATATCTCCGACTATTTATAATATTCGTCATTTTGCCATTTGCGTACATTTTCGTCAATGTATTGACAAACCTCAAAATATCCCTCTTCATTTGTGATAACTCTATCATAAAATGAATTTTGAAATATTTGCCTACCTATACATTTTGTGATTATATTACAGCTTTGTGTGGTTAAAGATTTATACGCACAAATTATATCCGACAGCGTAGGGCGGGGGCTTGCTCCCGCCGAGCCGTCCAAAATAATTATTGCGTGAATATGATTCGTCATTATTATGAATTTGTCAATTGTTACAAAATCATATCGTTCTTCTAACGCAAACAACTGCTCCTCTGCAATTTGACCGTAAACAGAAAGAGATAATAGGGAATCTCGATACTGTCTATCGGCCGGAGACAGCCGTTGCCCTACATTATGAGTGATATTTCCGAAAAAACATTGCATATTTTTACAACACAATGTAACGAAATAATAGCCGTTTAAGCTGTAATCATAATTTTTCAGTCTTGGATGCTTTCGATTTGGCAGTTCATTGTTTTTCATATTTATAATTGTTTATGTTTCAGCAGAGTGCGTGCAGTGTGCGTTTTCTCGTTGCACGACGTGTATGCAGATACACAAGTGGCAGCGAAAAACGTGCAGGGTGCGTACTATATGAAATTATGCACGGGCAATCATTTCGCCGTATTCTGCCTTTTCGTCTGCAATGAACTTTTTAACAGCTTCCGCTGATGGCATATCCTGCGAGCAAGCGTGAGACGCAACAAGCATTGCGGCTGAAGCAGAGCCGAATTCAAGAGCGTCAATAATTTCAAAGCCCTCAAAAAGACCGTAAAGGAATGCGCTTGCGTAGCCATCGCCGCCGCCGAAGGATTTAAGCAGCTTTACGGGGAACGGCTTAATGTTATAGCTTTCGCCGTCATTTGTGTAAGCGGTTGAGCCTTCCTTGCCGTGCTTGATAACTACGATTTTAGCGTTCTGTGAATGCCAGTATGCCGCAGTTTCCTTGTCTGTCATACCGGGTTTTATGAGCTTTTCGGTAAGGTCATATTCCTCACGTGAGCCGAGAATTATGTCCGCCTCTCTTGCCACATACGAATAGTAGATTGAAATTTCGTCGTCATTTTTCCAGTTGTATGCGCGATAGTCAATATCAAAAATTACGGGGATATTATTTCTCTTGGCGAGCATTACAGCCTTGAGCGCCGCCTCTCTTGACGGGCTTTCGCAAAGAGCCGTACCCGAAATGAGAATTGCCTTGCCCCTCTTAATGTACTCCTCGTCTACATCTGACACTTCAAGCTTTAAGTCTGCCGCCTCGTTACGGTACATTACAATTGAGCTTTCTGTTTCGGATTTGATTTCGGTAAATGTAAGTCCGATTTTTTCGCCGTTTTCGCATTTTTTAATGTTTGATGTGTCAATTCCTTCATTTTCAAAGAAATCCGTAACAAATTTGCCGAGCTGGTCGTCCGAAACACGGGCAATAAATCCAACCTTTTTGCCAAGTCTTGCAAGACCTACTGCAATGTTTGCAGGCGAGCCGCCGAGATATCTTTTAAAGGTTGTGCTCTCATTCAGCGGGCAGTAGTAATCAACAGGGTTAAGGTCGACCGCAACTCTGCCCAAAAGTATCAAATCAAATTCTTTTGAATTATCAAACTCGATATATTTCATTAGATATTCTCCCTTAATCTTAATCTATAAACTCAAATATTTTAATATGGCGTTTTACGTTTTCGTAAACTCCCTCGGCCTCAGATTTTGAAAGGTCAAAGAAATTTACCTGCTCGTGACTGTCGCAATAGCTCTTTGCAGAATTTGCAAGGCAGTTAAATGAAGCAGTCGCAATGTTAATCTTGCGGATTCCGAGCATTATTGACTGACGGAACATTTCATCGGTTATTCCCGAGCCGCCGTGGAGAACAAGCGGAGTGTCAACCGTTTTATTTATGTCGTCAAGAACATCAAAGCGAAGTGACGGCAAAACGGGATAATTGCCGTGAGCGTTTCCGATTGCAACTGCCAGCGCATCAACGCCCGTTTCATCACAGAAAATTCTTGCGTCGTCAGGATTGGTGCAAAGGATTTCGTGCTGTTTGCCCTCGCCCTCGTTGCCTCCTACAACGCCAAGCTCCGCCTCAGTGGTAGCGCCGTATCTTGCTGCTTCGGCGCAGACTCTTTTTACCTCCTGAATATTCTTTTCGAGCGGCAGAAGAGAACCGTCAAACATAACTGATGTAAACCCGAGTTCAAGAGCCTTTTGCACGGTTTCAAAATTAAGTCCGTGGTCAAGGTGAACGGCTATGGGCACCTTTGCATTTTTGGCGGCTGAAACCATCATCGGTCCCATAAGCTCCAGCGGTGAATTTTTAAGGCGTACCTCTGCAATTTGCAGGATTATCGGCACATTAAGCTCCTCAGCGGCGGCAACCGCACCCATCACCATTTCCATATTGCCGACGGAAAATGCGCCTATTGCAATATTCCGTTTTTCCGCTTCCTCGAGCAGAATTTTCATCGGTACAAGTGACATTGGGACATACCTCCCCAAAAATTAGTTTTAATCGGAATTATTTTATCACTTAATATTAAAAAATACAATATTTACAAATAATTTTACTGAATTTTTTTCACATAAAAATTGCGGTAAAATGGTAATTATCGCCAATAGCCATAGAGAAATTTTGGCTATTATTCAAATGGATTTAATATATAAATAATGTTACTATTTATTTGTAGAAAGCAATTGTCTATAGAAAGGCAAGGTGAGTCCTATGGTTTGTTAATCACGCATCTTATCCCCCTATAAATTATTAAAATCCAAACACGTTATATAAGGAGTGATATTTATGAAAATAGCACATTTTATCAGTAATTTAGTTTTTTCATTCGTTTCGCTGTTATGTTTATGTGCACTGTATACAGATTATTTCGGAGCATATTGGCTGCCCAAAGCGTTGCACCCGATTTTAGATAAAATTATAGGTAAAGTCTTTTCTGAACACAATATACTTGGTCTTTTATTCCTGTACGCAATATGCGTTTTATTTGCCGTCTTAACACTGATTTTATTCATTAAAAATTTGGTAAAAAAGCAAAATGCAACGGCTTCTGTCCTGTCACTGATTAGCCTGATTTCTTTAGCCGCCCTTTTTGCCTTTGCGTTTTTCACCGAGCACAGCGTTTTAGATAATTCCCTTCCGTTTAGAATTTCTTTCATATTAAATGCAATTTTGATAACAGCCCAGTTGATTGTTTCTTTAATCGACACGGTTAAAAGCTACAGCATAGAATATTCGCAATAAGCGTCCGCACAAACGTAAATATTGAGATAAAAAATCCGCCGATGGGTTAAACTCTCGGCGGATTTTATGTTTATTTCACTTCAAAAAACAGCACTGTCGCCTCTGTTCCGTCATCAAACGGTTCGTCGCCTACGCATATCTCATAGCTGTTATTTGAATATTTTTTTGCAACGCTGTTCCAAAGAACGACGCTTGACTCATTTTTCTTGTGATATTTAATATGATAATATCCCTTATGAATTTCAAATATCTGTCTTACGGCGTCAGTTGCAATGCCCTGTCTTCTGAAATTGTAAGACACAAAAAATTCCGCAATCGACCAGTCAATAGGTCTTTCACATTCATGATATTTGTTTATCAGCGCAAAGCCTGCAAGCAAATTATCGGCATAAATAAAATAAGCAAATCTGTCATTATCGGTAAAATAATTGTTCAGATATTTATACCCGAATAAGCCGTTATCATTGAACTGCCTTTTATCATATTGAGAAAACTCATAATTATATTTTTCCAAAAGATTGGCAAGCGTTTCTTTTCGATCTTCGCTCACTCGTTTTATTTCTACTTTCATAATTTTCCTTTGAATGTTTTAGGTGAAATGGTCTTGACAATATTGAAGCACAACCTCAAATTGTAGGGGTAGACGACCCCGGCTGCCCGAAATAATTATATAATTTATATCATATCTGTCTATATTTCTGAGGGGTAACACCAATGAATATTGAATAATTTCGGTTTGAATAAATAACCCCCTCTGTCAACTTCGCCCCGTCTCCATTACTCGCCTGCCGAAAAAGCAAATTAATGCAATTGTGCAACGGACAGGCGTGGAAGCCTGTCTCTACAAACAACGGCGGCAGCAAGCCACCGCCCTACGCTGTAATTAGATAAACAACTCAAAAAGTAGGGGCGGATGCCTTTCATCCGCCCGCAAAGTATCTGCAATTTTCACGGGACGATAAGGTTGCGGGTGACCAGTGGACACCTCTGCGAAGCATAAGCACCGACCAAGACGGCAAATGAAACAAAACTCCCTCAGTCACTCGTTTCTCGTGACAGCTCCTCAAAGAATGAGCGGAAAAACGTGTTAATCAATAAAATTTATTGTCACGGTGCGCCGAAGTCTGTCCCTACTAATTACAATTCAAATGACAGTCGTATAAATGTACTCCGATTTCACCGACTGGAGCGGACAGCACCCTGCATAAGGTCACAAAACGAAGAAACCGCACCTATCTCAGATGTTTTTCTTTTTGGGAAAACGGCTGATAATATCATTAACTTCATTTTGAACAAATATAAATACCTTTTCGTTTTCCGTTTGCTGTACGTGAGTTAAAAAAGCATCTAAACTTTTATCATTCAAGAGCGCATAACAGAGAATACATCTGCGCACCGTGTCAAGACCGAATTCCCGATAAATTCGGTTATAAAAGCGAAAGCCTAGCATATGGCGATTAGGGATTTCAGGGTCGGTGTTATCAAATTTACGGTTGGTGCAAAGCTTTTCCCAATATTTTTCGCTGAATTTCTCATATTCTTTTCGATGCTTTTCAAAAGAATTTTTATCATGGTAAAAGCGGTAAATTTCAGCACTCCATTCTGCCCCGCCCTCATCCAAAAAGCCTTCTGCCGTAAAATTGTCACTTATATTCCATATATGACCGAGTTCATGAGGAATATAAGATTCACACACTTTCGGTAATTTTTGAAAATTTTCGTAAACTGTAAGGCTATCGCACACATACGCATTGACATTATGCGTAAAACCGAGAGATACAAGCTGAAAATTTCCATGTGCCGGTTTATCTACGTACAGGTTACTGTTATACCAGTCAAGCACCTCATTGTTAGTTCTTACAATAGCTTGCGCATACTCATATTCGCTTTTTTTCTGCGTTATTGCACGGAATTGACCGCATTTGGTTATATAACAACTGTCCTTTCGCAATGCGTAAATCAGACAGCGATTTGATTTAAGCGGTTGAATTATATGTGAATTGCCCTGTTTCTCTGCGAACAGGACTTCGTAACCGTCTAAGCCGTATACAGTCAACGGCTCATATCTGCACTGAATAAAATGCCTTCCGATGCGCTCTGTATCATCAGGATAAGCAAGATAGGGATAAAAGCGAATGTAATTATCATATAAAAAAATACGCTTATCCTCAAAAAAATTATA
This sequence comes from Ruminococcaceae bacterium UBA7217, assembly GCA_002490425.1. GTDB lineage: Bacteria > Bacillota > Clostridia > Oscillospirales > Acutalibacteraceae > Fimenecus. Next base: position 26,768 of record DKTZ01000048.1, on the reverse strand, counting down.
TCGGTCGCTGCTTTTTCTTTTTGACCAGTGGCGTTTAAATTTTTTGACACTTGCAAACTCAATTTCAAATTGTTTAGTGTCAATTTCCTTTGTTGCATAGCAAGATTGTTTACCGACTGTGCTTCTGTCAGGATATTTTTCAAAGCTGACATTTTTGCCGTCACCATCTGTCATTTTTGTAATGCAAAATCTATCATCCAAAATAAAAAACGGAACTGTTTTTGAATCAAGGAAATATTGAATTTTTCCGTAAAGTGTGCAATTGCTGAAATGTATTTCCATAATTGCGCGGTTCATATTATGTACTCCTCTTTAATCTGTTTACCAACATATCAAATTACAGTGGGAGATATCCATCACCCTACCGTATTACTTTATAATTTTGGCCTTATACATTCCGAGGGCTCCGAGTATGCTTACGACAATCGTAATAAAAATCATTGTGCCCACTGCCATTGACGGTGAGAAAATGTAGATTATAATTCCGACTGCAATCGGCAGAATTGATATTTTCCAATGCTTTGCAAAATATGACGCACCGAGCGCTCCGAAGAGAGCCGGAACAACATATTCAAAAGCAGGCTTGATTACAGAGCCTTCGGCAAGGATTTTCGGCAAAACAGGTGCAAACAAAAGCACGCCCACAGCAATTATAACCGTTGTGGTTATTGACGACGCTGCTATTGATATTGTGGAGATTACCTCGCCCTCTTCGCTGTTTGCCCGCACATTTGCTCTTTCCATTGCATTCATTGCGCACGGGAGCTTAAGATTTGTTATGTTGCCCGACAGGAACGAAAGGTATGTTCCGCCCGCTCCGAGCATTGGCGTGTAGGTCACAACCTCAATAATTGCGGTTGTCCAATAAACTGCTATAACGGTTGAAAGAGCTTTTAAAAGAGTTTTAAGCTCAGGAAATGCGTTGTAATGAACCGAGAAAATAAACGGAACGGAAAAAAGCACTAAAAGCGCCGCAACAGACCAAACTGCACCCCAAAGGTGTATTTTTTCAGTATAAGTTCTTTCTTTTTTCATTTTTCTCTCCCCCTTATCTCCAAGTAAATTCCGTAATGCCCGCGGGCAGTGTCTGCGTAAACAAAACGGCAATTCCCATAGCTCCAAACATTGCAATAGGCAGTACAAACGGTTCAAGCTTTTTAAGATTTTTCTTTCTGCATAAATAGTCGAGAGCTATTGTGAAAATCATTGCGGATAGCAGAACGGACACCGACATAAAGCCTGCCGACGGGCCGTCTGACGGAATTCCTGCAACTGCACGCGAAATAAATGCGGCAATAATTCCTATGAACGCCGCCGCTCCCAAAATGTCTCCGAGCGCATTTGATGAACTGCTTTTTGAGGTTATTTTCTGCGTTGCTTTATGTATTTTTTTACAGAGAATAGGCAGTAAAACCAGCGGGAAGCATGAGCCTATTGTCATTGTCCACGCAATAGTCGAAAACTGCTTTACATCCTTGATTTCATTGGCAAGGGACGAGCCGAAAACGCCGACGGCACTTTCAGCCGCTACGGTTTCATACGCCAAGTTGCCGATAACCGAAAGGCGAATCCACGGCAAGACTATCCCGAGAGCTGACGCCAACGCCAGCACCGTTGCCAGAATTGACACAGCAGGCGCAATTGTAAACAGCACGCTCGAAATTACAGTCTGCTTCATTTTTTCTTTTTCAATGCCAATTGCCTTACCCCTTTTCCACGCCTTTACCATAAAGAAAACGGACTGAATAATAACAAAAATTATTACGCCGAAAGCAAGGCAATACATCAGCGTTCCTGTTTTAAAATCCATAAAACCACTCCCCAAACTGACTGAATAATCAGTCTCTTTATTACTTTAATATATTAAACCATTTTTGAGCGGTAAAAGCAATACAGTTTGACATTTTTTAAGGCCTACTGTAAAATAAATATAAAATTGAAGCTTAAATAAACATACGGGGGAAAATATGAAAACCTTATACATAACGGACTTGGACGGTACGCTTTTGCACTCGGACGCAACACTTTCCGAGTACGAAATCGCAAAAATAAAAGAATTTTACGAAAAGGACGTGCTTTTTTCAGTTGCAACTGCGAGAAGTATGATAACGGGCGGTCAGCTTTTAAAGGACATTCCGCTTTCAGCGCCTGCGGTGCTTATGAACGGCGTTTTTGTCTATGATTTTTCCGAAAACCGAGTGATAAAATACTGTAAAATTGACAGTGAGCCGTATAAAAAGGTACTTGATATTTTTGAAAAATATGCTCTGCATCCGAATGTTTTTTCATTTGACGGGAAAGACCTTTCAATTCAGTGCACGGGAATTGACACAAAAGCTATGCAATGGTTTTTTGACACACGAAAAGAAATGCTTAACGGCAGATTTTACAAGGTAAAATCGCTTTACAAGTTACCCGAAAATCAAAATCCCGTTTATTTTAACTTCTTTGCGCCGAAAGATTTGCTTTTGCCTGTTACAGAAGAGCTAAAAAATGTAAACGGCATAAACTTTGTGTTTTATCCTGACAGCTACACAAGCGGGTGGCTTTTAGAGGTTTTTGCGGACACGGCGTCAAAGGCAAATGCCGTTAAATTTGTAAAGGAATACACAAAGGCGGAAAAAGCGGTGGCATTTGGAGATAACCTTAACGATATACCAATGCTGAAGGGTGCCGACCGAAGTGTCGCCGTCAGCAATGCCGCCGAAGAGGTCAAAAAAATCGCCGACATCATAATCGGCGAAAACAACAGCGACAGCGTTGTAAAATTTATTGCAAGCGAAAACGGAATTGAAATATAAATCATTAAAGTATTGCGGGGACTCAAACGAGTCCCCGTTTTTTATTTCCATTCAATTTTAAATCTGCAATCAGCTTTTGAATTAAATATATTATCATAGAAATCTATTTCAATATAACTGTTTTCATTATTCAGCGCATAAGCGGCAACGCCGTTGCTCTTTCTGCCTGTACCCACTGACGAGCCGTATTTTCCCTCTGTTGCAGGATATGTTTCAAGTAAATTACTGTCTTTGTCATACACCTTCATATTCATATCGCTGACCGAAAGGTCATTGGTATATGAAACATTTTCATACTCATAAGATATAAGTATTACCCTGCCCGCCTTAACATCTGAAAATTCATTTCTTTCCGATGTTTCCTTGACGCCTGTGATTTTAACGGTATATTCTCCTGAGGAGGTCTTAACGCTGACTGATTCGCCCACACCGTAAACAGGCAGCTCTGCCGCAGCGTTAGAGTTAGAAACATCCGTTCCTGTACCGTTTGACGACGTTTCCGCATCACTTCCGCTGCCCAATGCAAAAAGCACAAACGAGCATATAACTACAACCGCCATAACTAATGATAAAAATTTTTTCATATCTTTTCTCTCCTTTTAATTACTCTTGCGGCTAACAGCACCGCCGCAATTTGAAATATTATATCTAAAATATCAAATGTACCTTTAACCTTTCCAAAAAGCTGAAGCAGTTCAAAAACAGTTACAATACAGATTGATAAAATAGCCGAAATCGCAATTTTTCTTTTAAAGGCGTACAAAGCCAAATAAAGCGAATATGTAAGCGCATACGACCACAAGATGTCGCAAGCCCAAGATTTAATAAAAATACCTAAAAGCGATTTTGCCCTAATGTGCATTTCAATTCCGAACAGTAAATTGAGAAACGTCCCGCTGTAAAACAGCAAATAAATGCATAATCCAACTGCGAGCGGCAAAAATATATTGATGAAAAATGTCAGTATTTTTCTTTCCATATTCACATTATATCTGTACTACAGATAAAAGTCAATATCTGAATTACAGATATTGCATAATAATCTTAGGTGATTATTGTGATTTTCAGACATTTAAAAGACCTTCGGGAAGATAACGATTTACGGCAAAAGGATATTGCGCAAATTCTCAATGTTTCGCAGAACACATATTCGCAGTACGAAACAGGCGTAATAGCGCTGACGGCAGAGGTGCTCATAAAGCTTGCCGATTATTACGGCGTTTCGGTTGACTATCTTCTCGACAGGACGGACGAAAAATAAAAATTAAAACAGTATTGTACGCAAAAGCCGGCTCCCTCAAAGATGGAGCGAAAAAACGGCGGGAGCAAGCCCCCGCCCTACGCTGTAATTATATAAGCATATAAATAGTAGGGGCGGATGCCCTTCATCCGCCCGAATAAGTTATATGCAATTTTCACGGGACGATGTGGGCATCGTCCCCTACGATTTTATGTGTCAAATAAGTAAAGCTTATTTTTGCGGAACGCAAAATTAAGTTCCCTACGGGGTGAATACAAAAAAGCGGACACCCGCAACTGTCAGCTTTTTTCACATTTTTGCAAGCTCAATCAAAACTTCTGTCATTTTTGTCATTGAATCGACGGATACAAATTCGTGCACGCTGTGGAAATTTGCTCCACCTGTTGAAAGATTGGGGCACGGAAGTCCTTCATAAGAAAGTCTTGCGCCGTCCGTTCCGCCCCTTATCGGAACAATTTTAGGCGTAACATCCACGCTTTGCATTGCTTTTTCAGCATTCTTAATAAGCTCCATATGTGGTAAAATCTTCGGTTTCATATTATAATAACTGTCTTTTATCTCGGCTGAAACGGTATTCTCGCCGTAAACCGAATTTATAAAGCTGACTGCATTTTCGGCAAATTTCTTTCGCTTTTCAAATAAATCCATGTCGTGGTCGCGGATTATCATATTAACGATTGTTTTTGTTTCATCTCCCGATATTCCGCAGACATGATAAAATCCCTCGTACTTTTCCGTGTGGGCAGGAGTTTCTGCCTTTGGGAAAAGGTTAACAAGTTCTAAAGCTATCAGAACCGAATTTTTCATCTTGTTTTTTGCGTCACCCGGGTGAATATTTATTCCGTTCACCGTAAAGTGTGCCGACGCCGCATTAAAGTTTTCGTATTCTATTTCGCCCAAAAGTCCGCCGTCAACGGTATAAGCACATTTTGCATTGAATTTTTCAAAATCAAAGCAGTCTGCTCCCCTGCCGATTTCTTCATCGGGCGTTATGCAAACGGCAATGCCCTTATGCTCAATTTCAGGGTGAGATATAATATATTCGCAAGCAGTGACTATTTCGGCAATTCCCGATTTGTCGTCTGCGCCGAGGAGCGTCGTTCCGTCAGTAACAATCAGCTCCTGACCGACAAAATCCTGCAAAAAAGGATACGCCGAAACGCTTATTTCACCGCATTTTTTAAGCTTAATGTCACCGCCCGTGTAAATGACGCTTTCGGGTGAAATGTTTTTTCCTGAAACTGCCGGAGAGGTGTCCATATGTGAAATAAAGCCGATTGCGTTATCAGTACCGTCATTCGAGGGCAAGAACGCATACACATAGCCGTTTTCGTCCAATTCGGCATTTTCAAGTCCAATGCTTTTAAGCTCATTTTTAAGATATTCAGCAAATACCATCTGCCCGTCGGTTGACGGTACGTTTTTGCTCTCTTCACAGGAAGAGGTTTCAAATGAAACATATTTTAAAAATCTTTCTTTTATATTCATTACTTTACCTCAGATTTTTCAGCGTTTCGCAGAGAAATTCGTATGTTCTTTGCACCGAAGACACCGAAAGTCTTTCGTTCACCGTGTGAATGTCAAATAAATCAGGACCGAATGAAACTGCATCAAGCCTGTCGATTTTATCGCAGAAAATTCCACATTCAAGCCCTGCGTGAATAACATCCACAGTAGGCTTTCTGCCGTAAAGTTTCTCAAATGTTTTAACCATTACATCACGCAAATGCGAGTTTTCTCTGTACTCCCACGCAGGATAATGCCCATGGTCGCTGAAATCAGCATCGAAACTGTCCGCAATATTTTTTAGCTTATTTAAAATCTCATATTTTTCGGAATTAACCGAGCTTCTGACAGAGAATGTGCAGTATAAAGTATTATTTTCGATTTTCACCACACCGAGATTTAAAGAAGTCTGAACGAGTGAAGGAATTTGAGTGCTCATTTTTTGAACGCCGTTGGGAAGTGCGCAGATTAAATCAATAATTTCACGTGTAGCTTTTTCGTTTATAACGGGAAGCACCACGCCGTCCGTTACGGTTATTTGCAAATTCGGGTCGGCAGAATTATATTTATCCTTTATGAATGTATCTATGATTTCCGTTAAATCACAGTCGGCACATACAGAACATTCACACCTGTTCGGAATGACATTGTCCTTTGCACCACCCGAAACATAAGCCAATTTTACATTCGGTATACTGTTCAAAAGTTCAAGCATAAGCTTATTTGCATTATGCCTGTTTTTGTGAATTTCAACGCCCGAATGTCCGCCGGCAAGACCCGATATAACGATTTTTTTCGTTTTCGCCGTTTCACCAAAGGTCAGCGATTTTCTTATATCCGCCCTCGCTCCGCCTGCACACCCGACAGTTAAAATACCTTCGTCCTCAGAGTCGATATTCAAAAGAATTTTACCCTTTAAAAGTGATGCGTCAAGCCCGTCTGCGCCGTACATTCCTGTTTCTTCATCAGTCGTAAAAAGCACCTCAAGAGGCGGATGCAAAATATCAGTGCTGTCAAGCACGCTGAGCGCCATTGCTACGGCTATGCCGTCGTCACCGCCCAAGGTTGTGCCGTCTGCCGACACAAAATCTCCGTCCAAGCGAAGTGACAAACCGTCCTTTAAGAAATCCATCTTAGATGTGCTGTCCTTTTCACAAACCATATCAAGATGTCCCTGTAAAATAACGGTGGGACTGTTTTCATAGCCTGCACTTGCATTTTTTCTGATAATCACGTTATTTAAGCTGTCCTGAACAAAAGAAAATCCGTGCTCCTTAGCAAAATTTACGCAGTAATCGCTTATCTGTTTTGTGTTACCCGAACCGTGAGGAACAGCGCACAAATCTTCAAAATATTCAAACACTTTCTCGGGTTTTAAATTTTCAAGAACTCTCATTTACTGTAAGCTCGCCTTTCCGTTTAGATATAAATCAAGATAAATTACGTCAAAAGCGTCAATAGCGCCGTCGCCGTTCAAATCCGAACGCTTAAGATAATTCTCTCCGATTCCGTTGCAGCTGCATTTCACAACATTTGACAGAAAAGTGTAATCATCACCGTTAATTTTTCCGTCACCGTTAACATCGCCCTTTACTGTTGCCGTCTTATCGTTTATCAAAATCTGCAAATAAATTGCATCAAACGCATCAAATGCGCCGTCTGCATTTAGGTCGGCTGCCATTTGCTCGTATTTTGTCATTTCGTGCGAACAGGTAACAAAAGTATGGTAAATTGCGTAATCGTTTGGCGATAAAGTTCTGTCAAAATCCATATCACCGAGCAAAATATCATTCAAATCCACAAAATTAAAGCCGTTTTCTGTGGCAAAGCTCTCGGCATAAGACCCGCCGAAGCCGTAAATTACCGAGCTTTTTCCGTTGAAAGCGTCAATATCAATATATTCGACTGACTCGGGCAAATAAACATTTTTTGTTCCTATTATTCCGTTTGAAATATAAGTTATACCGTCGCCTGCAACTAATTCTTCGGCGTCCTTTTTTGACGCAACAGCACGCCTGTCAATTACAAGGAAATCGTTTATCCAATTTGACGGAGTGTTATAAATTGCAGTATTTAAAAATGCGTCTTCGTAAATTTTACATTTACCGTTAAGCAAAACCTTGGAAAGTGAAACGCAATCTTTAAATGCCCGTGCGCCTACTGTGACAGTTTTTGAGGACAAATTACATTCTTTAAACTGTTCTCCGCTGAAAGCACCGTCAGCAATTACAGTTGTTTCATATTTTACGGAATATGCGCCCTCAACGAAGCACTCAACAAGAACCGTGCCGAGGTAGAGATATTCAAGCTTGCTTGCCTTAATAAACTCCCAAGGAATTGTGTCCTGCCCTCCGCCGATAGTAATGCCGCCCGAACCGCCTAAATTTTCAGGTCTTACTGTCCAATTGGACTTATTATTGTAATAAGCCGTATTTTTTATTGCATTTTCACCGAATCTTAAAATTGTTGACGGCAGTGTTATTGTTGAAAGTGCAGTACAGGAGTTAAATGCCTCTGCTCTTACCTCGCAAACGCCTTCGGGAAGAGTTACAGATATTAAATTTGTATTGTTTTTGAATGCACCCTCGCCTATTGCAAAGACAGAGCACCCGCCGAGCGTGCTCGGAATTGAAAGAGCCGAATCCGTTCCGTAATATCCCGTTATTACCGCTTTTCCGTTCTCAACAATATAAGAATATTTTCCACTGACAAGGGAGAAAGCAGAAAAAGAAAATACATATAAAATTGTAATTACCGATAAAAAAACCGATATTATTTTCTTCAATCAACTCCCCTACCTTTCTGAAAAGTTATATAATAAATATATCACTTATATCTAAAATCTTCAAGCATAATATATAAAAACAGAGTTATCCATTTTTACAGATAACTCTATTTTTCATATACACAAAATGTGAATTATTTACCCGCCATTTCGGCACGGGCAAGCTTAATGTTTTCTATAAAGCGTTTGCCAGTTTCGGTGATTTTCTTGTAATCGCCTGTTTTAGCACCTGCGGTAAGAGATGAGCCTGCACCCACTGCAACAGCGCCTGCTTTAATCCATTCGCCTACATTGTCGGCGTCAACACCGCCCGTGGGCATAATTTTAGCATAAGGAATAGGCCCTCTTATGTCCTTGATAATTTTCGGTCCGAAAAGGTCGGCAGGGAAAACCTTTAAAATATCCGCACCGTTCTCCATAGCGGTAAGTCCCTCGGTTACGGTCATAATGCCGGGCATCATAGGCACTCTGTAACGGTTGCAAAGGTGAAGCGTGTCAAGGTCAAGAGCAGGACTGACAATGTATTCTGCACCTGAAAGCATTGCAATTCTTGCTGTGGGAGCGTCAAGAACCGTGCCCGCACCGAGGATAATCTGCTCGGGAGTGTAGCGCTTTGCAAGCTCTTCAATAACCTTATCGGCGTGCGGTACAGTAAAGGTAAGCTCAATAGCGGCAACACCGCCCTCAATGCAAGCGTCCGTAATGCGAACCGCCTTGTCAACTGACTCGGCACGGACAACGGCAACAATTCCGCAGTCCTGTATTCTGGTAATTATTTTTTCTTTATCCATTATTAAAACTCCTTAGATTTGTTAGGTGAAAACCCGAACTATATTATTTTTATGTTAGGCAAGGCGTGGAGGCGACGGCTGTATAAAAATATTGCAAGCCGAATACACCTCAGTATTTGGAAAAATAAACTATCTATCAACTCTTGCACCTGCGCCTGAAACAATTTTTTCTACTTCTTTGAGCGATGCCATTGATGTGTCACCCGGGGTTGTCATTGCAAGTGCGCCGTGCGCAACCCCGTAGTTTACTGCCGTCTGCGGGTCGCCCGTTGTCATAAGCCCGTAAATAAGACCGGAGGCAAATGAGTCGCCGCCGCCTACTCTGTCATAAATTTCAAGAGCGGGGAATGAAAGTCCGTTGTAAACAGTTCCGTCCGCATAGCAAATTGCAGACCAGTCGTTTACGGTGGCGGTTTTAACGGTGCGAAGAGTTGTTGCAATAACCTTGAAATTAGGATACGCTGTGACAACCTGCTCAAGCATTTTGTAATAACCCTCAATGTTAAGCTCTTTAAGATTTTCGTCGTTACCCTCAATCTCAAAGCCGAGGCACGCCGTAAAATCTTCCTCGTTGCCTATCATAACATCAATATATTTTGCGATTTCCTTATTAACCTCCTGAGCCTTTGCCTTTCCGCCGATGTCATTCCAGAGAGACGGACGGTAGTTAAGGTCATAAGAAACAATTGTGCCGTATTTTTTAGCGGTTTTTACCGCCTCAATAACAACCTCGGAGGTTGTTTCGGAAAGAGCGGCAAAAATTCCGCCCGTGTGAAGCCAGCGAACGCCGAGTGTTCCAAAAATGTAATCCCAGTCAATGTCGCCCGCTTTAAGCTGTGATACGGCGGTATTTCCTCTGTCGGAAACGCCCACAGCTCCTCTTACTCCGTATCCACGCTCTGTAAAGTTAAGACCGTTGCGGACAGTTCTGCCGATGCCATCATATTTTACCCATTTAATCAGAGAGGTGTCAACACCGCCCTGAAGCATAAAATCCTCGACAAGTCTGCCAACCTCATTGTCCGCAAGAGCAGTCACTGCGGCGGTTTTTAAGCCGAAGCATCTGCGAAGTCCGCGGGCTACATTGTATTCGCCGCCGCCTTCCCAAGCCTTAAATGAGCGTGCGGTTTTAATTCTGCCGTCGCCCGGGTCAAGACGAAGCATTATTTCGCCCAGTGAAATCATATCAAACATACAGTCTTTTTTGTCTTTCAAATTCAAATCCATTGTTTTATCTGCGGTACACTGCACATTTTTATGTGAGCGCACCTCTCCTTTCTTTTTATTTTAAGTGAATAACTTAATGTCTGTAAACTATTAAAAGAATCTGTGCAGTTATAAAAAACAGAAATACTATGCCGAATCTTATTGCATGGGGTTTAAGCGGGGGCTCGCCGCCCTCCGCCTTTTTTGCTTTAAAATATTTTACAGTGGCGATTATCGCAAGAACTAAGCCTACAAGATAGAGCAAAAGAGCCGCTATTAAATATTTCATAATTATACTCCCGAATATGCAGAAAATCCGCCGTCAACGCAAATGCTCGTTCCCGTGATAAAGCCCGAATAGTCTTCATCGCAAAGGAAAAGAAGTGCGCCCACAAGCTCCTCAGGCTCGCCGAAGCGTTTCATCGGAGTAGCTGCAAGTATTTTGCCCGTACGAGGTGTCGGCGTGCCGTCCTCATTCCAAAGAAGAGTTTTGTTCTGATTGGTTGAGAAAAATCCGGGTGCTATTGCATTAACACGGATTCCAACCTCAGCGAAATGCACTGCCATAAACTCCGTAAAGTTCTTAACTGCCGCCTTTGCCGCTGAATAAGCGGGAATTTTCGTAAGCGGACGGTATGCGTTCATTGACGAAATCATTACTATGCAGGAATTGTCTTTCTTTGCCATATCAGCCGCAAAAACCTGCGTGGGAATAAGCGTGCCGAGAAAATTAAGGTTAAATACAAACGAAATTCCCTGCGGGTCAAGGTCAAAGAAGGTCTTAATCCCCTCGTCCTTTTCTATAAGGTCGATTTTTTCGAGAGTTTCCTTTGTTGTTGTGCCCTTTGGGTTGTTGCCGCCTGCACCGTTAAGAAGAATGTCGCAGGTGCCCAAGGTCTCGTTAATAATATCTCTTGCTTTTTTCATACTGTCGGGTTCAAGCACGTTGCAGCCGACAGCTATTGCCGTGCCGCCCTCTGCGTTTATTTCATCTGCAACCTTTTTTGCCGCCTCCTCGTTCAAATCGAGAACCGCAACCTTTACACCCTGTTTTGCAAGTGCCTTTGCGAACATAGCACACAGCACTCCGCCGCCGCCTGTTACAACAGCTACTCTTCCGTTAAGATTTTCGTGTGTCATATTTTATCTCTCCCTGTTCTTTTCTACGGCTTCCCAAAGTCCGTTAATGTAAGCTACGCCGAGCGCTCTGTCAAAAAGGCCGTAACCGGGTCTTGCCACCTCGCCCCAAATCATTCTGCCGTGGTCGGGTCTTACATATCCGTCAAAGCCTACGTCCTGCAAAGCCTTTACTATTTCATACATATCAAGCGAGCCGGTGTTGCTCTCGTGAGCTGTTTCGTTGAAATGGTTATCAACTACTTTAACATTGCGAAGATGCGCAAAATAGATTCTGTCGCCGAATTCCCTTATCATTGCGGGCAAATCGTTTTTACTGCTCGCTCCGAGTGACCCTGTGCAAAATGTTATACCGTTATATTTTGAAGGCACAATTTCAAGAAGCTTATTAAGGCTGTCCCTGTCCTTAATAATTCTCGGAAGTCCGAAAATATCCCATGGCGGGTCGTCGGGGTGAATAGCCATTTTGACATCGCACTCCTCGCAGACGGGCATTATGCTTTCGAGGAAATATTTGAGGTTATTCCACAAATCTTCTGCTGTTACATTCTTATATTTTTCAAAAAGCTCCTTAATTTCGGGCATTCTTTCCGTTTCCCAGCCGGGCATTGCATAGCCGTTGGAATTGTCGTCAATCTCCTTAAACATATCCTCTGGACTTTTGCCCTCAATCTGCACGCCGTCATAGGAAAGACACGTAGCACCGTCGCCCATATCCATTGCAAGGTCGGTTCTTGTCCAGTCAAAAACGGGCATAAAGTTGTAGCAGATTACCTTTACCCCTGCTTTTGCGAGGTTTCTGATACTCGTTTTATAATTTTCAATATATTTTTCTCTTGTGGGCAAGCCGATTTTAATGTCCTCATGAACATTAACGCTTTCAATACATTCCATTGTAAGACCTGCATCTTCAATTTCCTTTTTCATTTTAAAAACGTCTTCCTCACTCCAAGCCTCGCCTGCCGGAAGATAATGTAAAGCAGGAACAACGCCCACAACATTTGGGATTTGCTTAATTTGCTCTAAGGTTACGGTATCTTTTTCAGAGCCGAACCAGCGAAAAGTCATTTGCATTTTATTTTCCTCCTTATTTTTATTTTAATTTGCCTCATCGGGGAAATTTTCGTCATTTTCCCAATAGGCAACATCATATTCGTCTTTTTCAGGGTCATAAACGTCCCACAGCTCGTGCTCAAACTTTTCAGGCGGAACGGGACATTCTGAAATTGCCTCCACCTTCATACCTCTCATCCAAATTGACGGGTCAAGGCGTACAGTATATCCGCAGCAGTTGGGAGTAAGCCATTCGTGCATCGGAGCTTCGGGCAAAGCGTAAGTCTGCATTATAGACATTATAACACCGCCGTGGGTAATAATTGCAACATTTTTGGCGCCTGACTGCAAAATTGCGTCAATTATTTTTTCAAAGCAACTGCAAACCCTGTAATTAAACCTTACCTGACTGTCGCCGAAAGGTGCGGCTTTGTTGGGATTTGTGCCTGCGAGCCACTCGGCAAAATCTTCATCATTCTGAAGCTCTTCAGCAGTTTTATTTTCAAATTCGCCGAAATCGTATTCGATTAAGCCGTCAAGCACAATAGGTTCTTTTTCGGGATATATCTTTTTCGCAGTTTCGAGGCATCTTTTAAGCGGACTTGAAAAAACAGCGTCAACTTGCGGGTACGGTCCGAAATCTTTTATTGTTTCTTCAAGCTGCTTCATACCCTCTTCGCACACGCTTTCATCAGTATGCCCTATATATTTCCCCTCTAAATTACCTTTTGTGAGGGCGTGTCTGATTAAATGAATTTGGTAGGTCTGCATAAAAAAACTCCTGTTATTTTATTGATTAAATCAATATACAATTTGTAAAATACATTTTATAATTTTATACACTTTGTAAATTAAGGTGATAAAATGAACACATCTATCTCTCAACGGCTTGTAAAGCTCCGCAAGGAAAAAGAATTGAGCCAAAAGGACGCCGCCGAAGCTCTCGGAGTTTCTCAGGCGCTGTTATCACATTACGAAAAAGGAATCCGTGAATGCGGTCTTGACTTTCTTTGCAAGGCATCGGTATTTTACGATGTAAGCACTGACTATTTGCTCGGGCTTTCCGAAACAAGAATTTCACCCGATTCAGGCTTTGACCTTGCCGATATCCCTCAAGATTCGGAAATAAAAACCAATACTGTTCTGCGTGCCGCCGCCGCAATTTACGAACGAATGGGCAATGTGGGAAACGCTCACGGCGACAAGTGCCGTGCAATTTACACATTAACGGTTTACACGCTGTACCTGCGTGCCGTCGCCCTCGGAATAATGCCTGCAAACGAATACGCAACTCTTGAAATGGGTACATTTTTATCATCAGGCACTATTGACTCGATTCTTTCAACCATTACAGTTAAAGAGCCGCAAAAATCAAAGAAAAACTATCATCTTCCCGTCTGCGTTGACACCGTTTCCAAAGAGGCGGTGCAAATAATCAAACGTCAATACGAGCGTGCGTTCAAAAAATCAGAGAAGTGATTTATAAATCTCGCTTTTCTTAAAGCCTGTTTCCGAAGCAACGGTTTTAGCCGCTTCATTTACACTTATGCCTTTTTCAGTAAGCTCCTTCGCACTTTTTACAGCCTGTTCAAGCGTCACAGGCCGTTTTTTTTCGCCCCTAAAACCATCAAGAATAAGAACATACTCGCCCTTTGGGTTTTCCGTTTCAAAAATCTCGTTTGCCTGTCTAAGGCTCGTCCGCAAAACAGTTTCGTGAATTTTTGTAAGCTCTTTTACTATTGCAATTTCACGGTCGCCGAAAAAAGTATATAAATCCTTAAGCGTATTTCGCAGTTTATGAGGCGCTTCGTAAAAAACCATTGTCCGTTTTTCATTTTTAAGCTCTTCCAAATGCTGTTTACGACTCGGCTTATTCACACTTAAAAAGCCTTCAAAGGTAAATCTGCCCGTGTCCATTCCGCTTATTGCGAGAGCCGTTGCAAATGCGGTAGGTCCGGGAACGGACTCGACGGGAATCCTAAGTTTATGGCAGTCACGGATTAAATCCTCACCCGGGTCTGAAATGCAGGGCATACCTGCATCAGTCACAATTGCACAGCTTTCGCCTGACAGTATTCTGTCGGTAATAACCGTACCTTTTTCACGCTTATTGTGCTCATAATAGCTGATAAGCGGTTTTTTTATATCAAAATGATTGAGCAGTTTTGCCGTTACACGGGTATCCTCCGCCGCAATAAAATCGACCTCAGAAAGCGTTTTAATCCCTCTCGGAGAAATGTCCGAAAGATTGCCTATCGGAGTGCCCACAACATAAAGCTTTCCTGACATATTTTGACAAGCCGTTCCTTTCATTATTTTCGTATTTAAATCTTACGGTATTTTTCGGTTATTTCCAAAATTTCTTCCGTCGGCGTACCGTCCGTTCTTTGCATTAAAAGCGGTTTTTCAACCTTAAGTCCGTTTGCTCCGCCCTTTCTGCCGTCTATAAGCACCAGCCAAGGAGCCGTTTCACCGTTTTTCTGCACAAAACGTATCTTCTTCGGTTCAATACCGTTTTTACGCATTGAAAAAAGTGCGTCAAAGGTTCTTTCAGGTCGGTGACAGATGCAAAGACGCCCGCCGAACTTCAAAATTCTTGCGGCACATTCTGTTATATCGTCAATATTGCACAAAGTTTCGTGACGTGCAATTTTTGCGCTTTCGCTTTCGTTTTTTATCCCCGAATTTTCTGCTTTATAAGGTGGATTCATAGTCACAACATCGAAATATTCACGCTGAGAGATTAAATTTTTCTCCTTCAAATCGCCTTCGAACAGATTTAACGATTCGTCTCCGTTTAATTTTTGCGATTTTCTGAATTGCTCGCAGGCATTTTGCTGTATTTCTGCGGCGCCTCTGTACCTTTGCGCCTTATTATCACGAAGCCAAAGAAAAGGTATTATTCCACAGCCTGTTCCGAGGTCAATTGCCTTGTCGTTTTTCTTGACATCGGCAAAGTAATTTAAAAGCAGTGCGTCAGTGCCGAAGGTGTGCGACTTGGACACCAAAAGGGAGACACCGCCGCCTAAATCTTCAATGTGTTCGCCGTCTGCAAGTAAAATGTCAGTCAACATAAACATCCTCTACGCCGTCAAGCTCTTTAAGAGAAGAAATTATTTTTGAAAGCACCTTATCATTCTTCGGAAATGCGAGAATTTTAATAACGGAATTGTTTTTATTATGCTTATATTTTTTATCCGCACTTGTAGTATATACAATTTCCGCTGAATGAATAGGAGCGTTGAATTTATCTTTTATCAGTGATGTAATTGCAGGGAGTTCATTTTCGATGCTCTCAACCTCAACGTAAATCGTTTTGCCGACAGAGCCGTTGATAACAAAATGCTTAAGTGAATTAAGCGTAAAGTAAATAACAACTGTTGCAACTATTGCGCCCGTTGTGTAGCCGCCGCCCACAGCCGTGCCTATGCACGCAACCGCCCAAAGCGACGCCGCAGTTGTAAGTCCCTTAACAGAAAAACCCTCACGAAGAATTGTACCTGCGCCGAGGAATCCGATACCCGTAATAACCGACGCACTCATTCTTGACACATCAAGAGAGCCGTATTCCGATGTTTTACTCATATGCACTGCAGTGAGCATTACAAGAGTTGAGCCGATAGCAACCAAAATATGTGTTCTGAAGCCTGCGGGTCTGTGAGAATGTTCACGCTCGTAGCCTATTATTCCGCTTAAAAGCGCCGCAAGCAAAATCCTAAAAAATGCATCAATTATTTCACGGACAGTCCCTATTCCCCAAAGCCACAGGATTCCGTCCTTAACCGTATTAAAGAAATCCATTTATTTCACCCCGATATTCCGTTCGTAAACGTAAAAGATTTAATTTATTTTCTGATTTTTCCGACAGGCTTTTTGATAGCAGGAATCAAATAAAGAACTACGCCCCAAATTAACTGATAAAAGATTATCTGCCAAACGGAAATTTGGCTTACGGCAGACATAAGGCTGAGCGCTGACACCAAAAGCACACCGATAACTGAAGCTGTTATCTGTACTGTTTTTGATGCATTAACATATTGCGTTATTCCGAATGCCAAATGAAGCGCCTTAAGCATCGTAACGGTTCTTCCGTCGTGAACCAAAAGTGCATCGCTCTGCTCTTTTTCTTCATTTTTTATTTTTGTAAACATTTCGCCCGCAACAGGATTTATTATTTTAACAACATTTTTCGGCAAGCCGAATTCACTTTCAAGGAAACTTTCCGTTATGTTGGCGTCAGATGTGCGGAAAAGTATTGACACTCCGTCTTTTTCAAGAGCACGGATATAATGCGCCGTTATTTCGTCCGCTTTGTAAACCACAATAAACATTGCGGCAATTTTGCCCTCAATTGCAAGGTAAAGCGTGTTTTTTCCTGCCGTTCGGAATTTTTCTTCAAGTCCGTCGTCGGGAAGTTCAACATTATGATGCTTTAAAAGCTCTTTATTTCCAACAAGCACTCTGTGATTGTGAATCCAGCAGGAGCAACCGAGCTTTTCTTCATAAGCAAGTGTTTCAACTGGAAGCAAAAGCTCCCGCTTGCCCTCAATAACACCGTCAAAAATCTCAGAAAGGACTCCGCCTGACTCAATTACAACCGACGCCGTATAAAGAATAGCCTCATCGATACGCATTTTGTGATAAAGCTTAATTCCCTCAATATTACAGCCGCCGTCTTTGAAAGCGTCCGCCGAATCAATGATTATTCCGTTTGAATTAACTGCATTTTCAACTGCCGAATAGCCGTTAATTACTGTGTTATCATCCCGAAGCTTTTTATTTGCCCCCGAAAGACATGCGGCGGCAATTATACCTGCGGCAGACGGGATTCCCATAAGCAGTGCGCCCGTAAAAGAAGTCACGCCCACAAATATATCCTTTTGCATAATAAGCGTAATAATACCGATTATAAGCGACGCCGCAGTTACGCCGAGCAAAGAAATTTTAAGAATTGAGGGGGTAATATCCGCCTCTCTTGAAAGCTCTACAAACCGTGCAGGGAAACCGATTTTAGCCGAATATTTTATCTCCGGTTCGCCAAGCATCAGTCCCCTTGCAATCTCAGCCGCTTCCGCTTCGTCTTCAATATTTTCAACGGTGCAGCACTCATTTTCTTCATTTGAAACAACATAGAAATTTTCAAGGTCATTGCGGCATAAAATCAATTCGCCGACCGCCTTAAAAATCATTGGAATCACTGCCGCCGCAGCAAACAGATGAACGGAGGATTCAACCGAATCTTTAAATACAAACGCAAACCCTGTTTGCAAAAGACCTGCAACTGAAGAAATTACTATTACAAGGTCAAGACTCGGTCTAAATCTGCTTTTAACAGCGTCCTTGAAAGCTTTGAAGTTCACTGCGCAACAAACTGCAAGCATTAAAAGCTCAAGAGAGGCATAAACACGGCTGTCTCCGCCGAATAAATCGAAATTTCCTCTGCCCCCTGCCGCAATCACAGAAATTACTGCCATTACAACACATATAACAGACAGGACAGCTATTTTTGCCGTAATTTTTTTCTTTTCGGTGAAATATTCGTTTTCTACCGCCTCGGCATCCTTGGGACCGAAAAACTCACGCTTAATTCGGTTTATTCTGCGTTCATAACGCTTTCTGCGGTGTTCTTCCTGCGCCCCGTCTTCGCTGTCCTCGTCTGTATCCTGCTTAAAAATAACATTATCGACAAAATCTTTAACAACTTCTTTTCTTGATTCAAGGAGCTTTGCCTCAGCCTCTTCCTCGGTCGTTTTTTCAAAATCTTCAGTCTCACCGAAGCCGGGAAGCTTTATCTGCCCATCCGAAATTTCGTCTGAATGTGAATAAATTTCATTTGAAAGCTCTGATTCAGCAGGAACTATTGTGGGGATAGGCTCAAACCCGTCAGTATTGGCAGATGCATACTTGTTTTTCTTTACAATAATTCCGGGTGTTTCACGGGTTTTTTCGGGAAGTGAAGAGATTAGGTCACGGTGCTCCTGAGTCTTTTCAAGGTTTTGCACGGGCTTGTTCATAAAGTGCTTTCTGTATTTTTCTTCTCCCATAACGGGTGTCGAAACAGCCTCGCCCTCGCCCTTCGTGGTGCGAACTACCTTATTTCCAAGATTATGAGAAATATTTGGATTATATTCGCCGTGTATTTTAACCTCGTTGAACATTCTTGTTTTTTCAATTGAAATTTGGCCGCTGACCGAAGGGACTTCGGTCTTGATTTTTTCAGGCTCAGCTTCTGCCTGCTGTTCGGGAGAGCTTATTTCCTCGCCGTCCACCTGAAGTTCCATTTGACCGTCCTCCGATTCGGAAACGCTGACATTTTCGATATCGTCTTCGTTCTCTAAAGCTCCGCTTTCAGTAACTGCATTTGATTTTTTTATAAAATCCAAAAAGCCCGAAGACCTTTTTCTGTGCTTTGCAGCGTGATAGGTAATCGATACTGAAGGTGTTTCTTCCGGCTCTTCCTCCTGTACTGTTTCTTCCTGCTTAGCATCGGTTAATGCTGTTTCAGAAATATCTGTCTTTTCTTCAGTGGGCGAAGCTTTTGTCTTTTCAAGCGAAGAAAAATTTTCAATTTCTTTTGTTTTGACTGCCTTTGGCTTTTTTTCATCCGAAAAATCGTCTATTCCCAATGACAGGAGAAGTTTGTCAACCTCCTCAACCGAAATCTCAGAAACCTCAGCGCCGTATGAATAAGCTTTAGCCGATTCAAGAATATCGTCAATAAGTGATTCAGGTATTTTGTCTGCCATAATAAAATCCCCCCGAAAATTTTTTAAGCCGCATCTTTTATCTTTTGTATGCAAATTCGTACATAAGTACTCCGCCTGCAACCGAGGCGTTAAGAGAATTGATTTTGCCCTTCATTTTAAGTGAAATAATAAAATCGCACTTTTCACGGACTATTCTGCTTATGCCGTCGCCCTCTGAGCCGATTACAAGAACTGCCGCACCTGATGTGTCAACTCCTCGCACATCTTCTCCGTCCATATCCGCACCGTAAATCCAAATTCCCTGTGCTTTAAGCTTCTGGAGCTCTGACGCAAGGTTTGCAACCCTTGCCACTTTCATATATTCAAGCGCTCCTGCGCTCGTTTTGCCCACAGTGTAATTAAGAGAGGCGCTCCGCCTTTTGGGAATAATTATTCCGTGTACGCCCGCCGCCTCGGCAGTGCGTATTATTGCGCCTAAATTATGTGGGTCTTCTATTCCGTCACAGGCGACAATAAACGGTGCTTCGTCCCGTTCTCTTGCTGTTTCAAGGATTTCCTCAACAGTGGAATAATTATGAGCGGCACAGGTTGCGGCTACGCCCTGATGGTTTGCGTGCCCGCACATAAAGTCGAGCTTTTTGCGGTCAACATCTTTCACGACTGCACCCTTTTCTTTACACTCGGCAATCATTTTGCCGACTGTTCCGCCCTTTTCCCCTCTTGCTACAAAAAGAGTGTCTATTTCTCTGCCCGATTTCAAAAGCTCTGTTACGGCATTTCTGCCTATAATCAAATCCTTTTGTCTTTCCTCGGCAAATTTATCAGGTCTTTTTTCTTTATCCATAGTTTTCTCCGAAAAGGTATTTTTACCTATTATTTAACATCTTATTATATCAAAAAGCCGTCTGTATTGCAATAGGCTTTCACCATATATTGTGGTTTTTATCGCACTTTACAGAAAAACGGACATACAAAAGTATGCCCGTACGATTCGATTTATTAAATTAAAGTTTTTTATCTTCGGTCTTTTCTTCTCCGTCACCGTTCTTTGCTTTTCCACTGTTTTTAATACAGTATTTTTTAATCGCATAAATAACCGTTACCGCAAGTACAATTAAAACAAATATCAAAATAACTGTTTTTGCAACGGGAGAGCCCTTACCTGTAACATAATTTGTTTTAACAAGATCGGAATAATGCACGCTAAGGCTTCTGTTTTCTATTTCCAAGTCGGTTTCATACATCTGTCCGTAAGACACAATTGAAGCGTGCACCTTGCCGTTTTCAGCGTCAGAGAGCGTTGCGCCGTCATTTGATGCCAGTACAATTCTGTCAGGGTCTGCCCCTCGGAAATTTACCATTTCGACGTTTTCTTCGGTTGAAAATACTGTTGCGGAATACTCCATATTTTCGCCCTCAAGAACTGTTTTCTCTTCATCCGCGGTTATTTTCCTTATATTTTTGCCCTGAACCGAAAAGAAAAGTCCGTTATCTCCGACTACTGTTAAATCTATTTCCTCGCCCTTGCTGTTTACGACGTATTCGTTAGAATCTTCAATTGTAAACACGATTTTAGTGTTCATTTCTTCATCGGAATCAGCAATATATTTAAGATTATTTACCTCAATTTCGCCCGAAAATTCACCGTTACTGAATGTCAGCGTTTTGCCCTCTGCGTTCGTAAGAGTAAAGCTTGAATAAGCGCTTGTGCAAACGGTGTCCACCACCGAAGAGCTGCTCACAGACGAATAAACAGTTTTATTTTCATCTTTAAAGCTAAAAGGAGAAAATGCATCTAATGTAGAAAAATACAGCTCGGTAATTTTCTCTGATTCATAAGACGTTCCTTCAAACTGCCAAGAATTATATCCTGCCGAAACCGACATATAGATAAAATCGTCTTTTTTATTACAATCTAAAATGCGTATCCGGTGTGCGCCGTTTTCGCCGTGTTCGTAGCCGCAGGAAACTAAGGTATGAGCAAAATTTCCTGCTCTGAAAGTGATAAGAAACGGCGTTCCGCTCTTTGCATATTCAACAATCTGCTTTAATGAATCCTCTGATATTTTACCGCCGGAAACAGCCTTTGTCACGGCAGGAGCTTTGTTTTCGCAGAATTGCGACAACTGATAATAATTTATAAGTTTTCGCAAATCGGCATCTGTTTTCAAGTCAACCGAATAGTAATTTGACGGTTCCAAATTGATTCTACCCGTATAAAAAAGTGCCATTGTAGCAGAAATACCGTAGCTCGCTCCGTCAAATCTTGAAAGAGCACGGGCGGTGATAAGATTTTTTATATCCTCGCTTTCGCCTTCGGTAAGCTTATTTAACTGAATAGCCGTAACATAATATTTGCTTTTCTCGCCGTCAAAGATAAAATCGCTTTCTTTGTTATCAAAGCTGTTATTGTCAATTCCGGGACGCATCGTGATAATATTGTAATCGTCCGCCGCAGAAGCAGCACTGCAAAAAAGTGAAATAATAATTAAAATTACAGTAAAAACGGAAACTGCTTTTTTAATTAGCCTCTTCATCTGTATCACCTCACACATATATAAGTTTATTTTACACAATTTTCACGAAAAAGTCCATAGTCGACGTAAAATTTCCCTGCACACCGTGCCAATGGTGAAAACGGTCTTGTTTTCCTGTTTATAAACAATTATTTTCTTGATTTTCATTCTAAAAAATAGTAAACTGAAATCAGCTGATACTTTTCAATAATTAAGGAGTGACAGAAATGGACAGAAGGATTAAAACAGGATTTTCTATTTTAGGCGGAGCGGCTTTGGGCTTTTCAGGCATAACTGCTCTTATTGCACACGAAGCCGTATCCAAAAAGCCGTTGCTATTGCCGAAAATATTTGCTCTGCTTGATTCAGGCGAGCAAAACAATAACGAGTACAGCGTTGAGTATTCACCTGAAAAGTACAACGAATATGATGCTTGGTGCACTTCAAAAAATTCTGAGGAATTTGAAATGACTGCCCGTGACGGTGCAAAGCTTTACAGCTGTTTTATTCCTGCCGAAAAGCAAAGTAACATTTACGTTTTATGCGCCCACGGCTACCGTGGCACAAGGTACGGCGATTTCGGCGGTCAGGCTAAATTTTACCATTCTCTCGGGTTTAATGTAATTCTTATCGACCAGCGTGCACAGGGAAAGAGCGGCGGCAAATACATAGGCTTCGGCTGTTTTGAAGCCTTGGATTTGATTGATTGGATAAACTTTTACAGCAAGAAATTCGGAAACCGTATAAAATTCATCGTTGCGGGTATTTCCATGGGCGGTGCGACAGTTTGTATGCTCAGCGGTCACAGCGAGCTTCCCAAAAATGTTGTCTGCATAATTTCAGACTGTGCATACACCTCAGCTGATGAAGAAATTAAATACTGCTTAAAGCACTATGCACGTCTTCCGTCGGAACCGTTTCTCACATTAGCCAACACCGTTAACTCAAAAACAGCGGGGTACTCTTTTAAAGCAGCAGACGCACTTTCATCTGTTAAAAACGCAAAAGTGCCTATGCTTTTCATCCACGGCGGAGCAGACGATTTTGTTCCCACTGAAATGGTTTACCGTCTTTACGATGCCTGCCCTACGGAAAAGGATTTACTTATCGTTAAAAAAGCAATTCACGCTCAGTCGTTCTTTGCCGACCCTGAAAATTATCAAAGAAAGGTTAAAGAATTTATCGGTAAATTTGTAAATATTTAATATATAAAATCTGCATAAATCTGTACGATAGGCAATTGCAATTATATGTTTTTAGAGAAAAAGGACAGCTGTTATAAACGCGGTTGTCTTTTTTAATTTTATTCAAAAATACCTATTTATATTTAATGTTTACTGAAAAAACATTTCCGCTTATCTCTGCAGGTCACAAACGGCAGTACTGCTAAACCTGCGCTTACGGCAGGCAAAACAGAGAAAAGGAAAAACAGCATTGTAAACAAAAGTGTGTATTCAGGCTTTTCCCTCGGCACAAATCCGTCGGAAATAAGCTGATTCAATCTTGCGGTTTGAGTGCTTGTAAAGCCTATCGCAACATAACCTATGCTTGCAATCAGCGATGATACTCCGCTTTGTATTTTTATAATTGCGGTCTGAAACGAGAAAAACAGTGCCGCCGGTCTGCGCCCTGAAAGCTTTTCTTCCAGTTCAACCGCATCGTCAATAAGAAGTGTGCGTATATTTGAGGCAAGGCTCAGAAATGCACCCGATACAAGTGATAATATGAACATAACCGAAAAATTTTTAAACGTATTCATTGACATTTTATTGCCGAGATATAATACAAAAATCAGTATATTTGGTATTACAGAGCCGAGATTACATAAAACATAGCTCTTTGTATTACCCCATTTTTTTGACAGCACAGGCACTAAAAATGCCGCAAGCACAAGCCCTGCAAAGCTTCCTGTGCCGAGCAAAAATGTGTATAGTAATGTCATACTTGAATTTTTACCTGAAAAATAGAAAGCAACCAAAGCGGGTAATACTACCCCCTGCAGGGAGTTCATTGAAGAGAAAAGACCTGCTATTATAATCTTTCTCAGAAGCGGATTTGTGAAAATGTATTTATACTGCTGTTTTTCGGCTGAATTTATTTTATTTGCAAGGGCTAATCTGCTTTTCGGAACGGTCAGTTTATATAAAAAGCACCCGATTAAGGAAAAAACAAGAGCAATTATAAAAAATGAATTTCGCTCATCCTTCTGCATCCCGCCGAGAAAATCCGATACGGCAAAAGCCGCAGGCTGAGCAACAAGACAGCATAGACTGCACACCATTGCGCCGACAGGTCTGAGTGCCAGCAGTTTAACACGGCTTTGTTCATCGGGGCAAATTACATTCGGATAGCTTATCATAGGTATATCGCCGAATGAAAACAGAATTTCCCACAAAATGAAAACTGTAAAGCCGTAAATGATTATGAGTGCATTTTTTAAAGGACTGTTGCTGTCGGAATAGATGTTCATTGCAAAGCACAGCACGGTGACAATTGCAGTAGGAACAGGCAAACGGTACAGATACTCCGCCAGCTGATATTTGCTTTTGTTTATATAAGCCCCGATAAAAGGGTCTTTTACTGCGTCGAATATTTTGGCTGAGCTGAGAATTAAGCCGAGCCAAAATGCAGGAACAAGAACCGTAAATTGCAAATAGTAAGCGAAGCATGATGACACAAGAGCATAAAGGATATTCTGCCCCGATAATCCTAAAAGATAGCGTGTTTTTTCATTTTTTAGTTTCATTTTAATCATATTTCATATATCCTTTCGTTACATACTTTTAGTATGTATAAATTTAAAATTAAATGCCGTATGCGGCTTATTTATTGTTCACTTTCATACTTTTGGTATGTATATATTTAAAATAAACTGCCGCCGCAGCGGCAATCTATTGTTTTCTGCTTTCATTAACCTGTTTGTTCATACTGTAAACCGCAGGATACATATCAGAAACATCAACGCCGAGAAGCGCCATAAGCCCTAAAATAACCTGCCATTTATTTTCAATATCCTTGTCGCTCATAGGAAACACCAACGGGTTCAGCCACACATTTGCAAGCAAGGCTACAACCTCTGAAAGCTCTTTTGCAAACGAAGCTTTAATTGAGCCGTCATGTATGCCTTCTTCAATCACAGGTTTAATTGCGTTAGGAGCAATGTCATTGACCGAACGCAAAAGCAAATCGCTGAGCATATGGGGCATATTCTGAAGATGTATTCCCATACTTCTGAATTTTTGCTCCTGCTCGTCAACAAGTGCCTCGTAAAGCATTGCTTTAAGTTTTTGTGCACCGTTAAGAGAGGTATCCTCAGCTATTCTATTCCATTTTCTTGACAGCGAATTATCATGAAACAGCCTTGCCGTAACTGCTTTCAATATATCTTCTTTTGAGCTGAAATGGTGATAAACCGCGCCCTTCGTAAGACCGCCCAAATTGTCGATAATGTCTTGAATTGTTGTGTGCTCGTAACCCTTTTCAATAAATAGCGTTTGCGCTGTGTCAAGAATCAAAGACACTGTCTCTTCCGGATATTTATTTCTCGCCATAATCCACCTTACATACTTTTAGTATGTTTATTGTAACAGATGATATATACTTTGTCAAGTCCATAATGCTTTAATTACGGGATATATGTTGTTATGAGAATTTTTTTATGATACTATACATTTATAAAATGCTTATATAAATTATATTATACTGCTGATTGGAGGTCGCGCAATGTTAGGATTAAAACGCGGCTCTGTTGCCCTGTATGAACACGAAAAACAATGGGAAACCGAGGCGCAAAGCACAATTAAACAGTTAAAAAATATACTCGGCTGTGTAATTAAAGACATTCAGCACGTTGGCAGTACCTCAATTCCCTCAATTAAGGCAAAACCGATTATTGACATTGCCGTTGCAATCGATGATTTTAATGATGTTCTTAAATTTGAAAACGAATTAAGAGAAAGCGGATTTTACTACCGTCCGCAAGCGCAGGCAACGCTCAGAAATCAACTGCTGTTTGCCTGCGGCAGTTTTTATGACGGCACGGGGGATTTGCAAACCCATTTTATCCATGTGGTTCTTGCAAACAGTATGGACTGGATAAACTATATAAATTTTCGGGATTATCTCAACAGCAATCCGTCCGTAGCATATGAAAAGGTTCAGACTATTTAAAAAACGAAATATAGAATAACCGTATCTAAAGAAAAGCAAAAGCCTCATACACAATGTATAAGGCTTCTAACTGTAAAGATGATATAAAATAGATGCCTTTGAAAATTTGTTGTGAGGACTTGAACCAGCGACACAAGAATTGTTATTTATCATCTATTTGGATTTTTTCTTTTTTGCATAATGACATAAACCTGCCTTTTGATGAAATATGCGGTTTGGATAATCCTAGCTCCCATCTGTAAATTGTTTGTTCGGTTACACCAATTTCTTTTGCCATATCTGAACGGGAAAGGTACAGCTTTTTCCGAACGAATAAAACCTGTTGCGCAAATGTCATAAAGATTCTCCTTGAAACGCTTTGTCAGATAAATTACCGTTATAACAAACAGCATTCGTCAAATCAAAAACCGCCGTCTTTTCCTCTTTCAATATCTTTCCCGGTATACGATATAATTTATCTTTATTCCAATCAAGTCTGCTGTATAAAACAGCACATAACGACTTGCTGTAAACAACCATTTCACCGTTATAAGAATACAGATTCTTCGGGACAGTAAAAGAAGTAAAAGTTTTTCTGTGATAGGGTTCAACCGCAAGTAAAGTACCCTCTTCATTAACCGAAAACCTTATAAATTCAGGATTATCCATCAGTCTGATGGTTTCTTTGAAAATCCGAATACTTCCGCTTGTAAGGCGAACTGATATAAAAGTATTTTTATCCATTTTCTTTCACCATTTTGCTGCCGCTCCAAACCTCATAATGTGAAAAATCAAAAAGTATCATTAACTTCTTATCACACTGTACAAGTTTACCGGGTGTACGGTAATGATACTG
>DKTZ01000031.1:15079-15253 GCA_002490425.1 Ruminococcaceae bacterium UBA7217 | reverse complement strand
TTTACATTATTATTTTTAATTTATCAAGTGAATAAAAAAGATGTGTACACTATTTCGCACACATCTCATAATAGTTATATAAAAAGAGCAGGTTAAATGCCTGCTCTTCAAGTGTAATTTTTAGCCTTTAATCATATTTGCGATTTCAGAAGCAAAATCTTCCTGCTTCTTCTC
>DKTZ01000031.1:6363-14771 GCA_002490425.1 Ruminococcaceae bacterium UBA7217 | reverse complement strand
TCCTGCTTCTTCTCAATGCCCTCGCCCTTTGCAAGACGAACGAACTTAACCGCCTTAATGTCTGTGCCAAGCTCCTTAGCAACAGAAGCAATATATCCGCTAACATTGCCGTCATAAAGGTCTGAACGGACAAATGCCTGCTCCATAAGGCAAACCTCTTTGATTTGCTTTGAAATACGGCCTTGAACAAGACCTGTAAAAATCTTGTTTTCGGAAATCTCATCCTTATGAGCAACTGCAATTTCTGCAAGAGTTGCATAAGCCTCTTTTGAAATAAAGTTTACAAAGTTCTTCTTCTGTTTTGCATCAAGACCCTGATAAACATTAATATCGTCATCAGTCCATTTCTTATCGGAAACAGCTTCGTTAATAAGGCTGTTAAGAATCGGAACGGGAAGTGAATCGGGCTTGTTAAGCGCGCTGTCAATTGTAATTGACTTCATCTTCGCAAGTTCATCATCGGAAATTTCGTCCTTGCTTAAATATTCGGGGCTCATAGCCGCAACCTGCATTGCTACATTTTTACCCATAGCTGCAAACTCCGGCTTTGCAGCAGTTGCATCGTTAGTGTCAAAAGCAACCATAACGCCTACTGTGCCGCCTGCGTGAATATAAGTTGCAACGTGACCGTCAATACGCTCAAAACGGCGGATTTTCATATTCTCACGAAGAGCAAGGAAAACCTCCTGAACGGCTTCTTCAACTGTATTATTACCGTCAGCAACCTTTGTTGCAAGAAGAGCGTCAACGTCAGCAGGATTAGCCTCTGCAACTGTTTTAACAACAGCATTTGCAAGATTTACAAAAGGCTCGCCTTTTGCAACGAAATCTGTTTCACAGTTAATTTCAACAAGTGCACCGCACTTATCGTCACTGTATGCCGCAACAACGCCTTCAGCAGCAACTCTGCTTGCCTTTTTAGCGGCGGATGCAAGACCTTTTTCTCTTAAAATTTCAATAGCCTTGTCCATATCCCCGTCGGACTCAACAAGAGCTTTTTTACAATCCATCATACCAACGCCGGTCTTTTCACGAAGAGCCTGAACGTCTTTAGCTGTAAATGCCATATTTATTACCTCCGTTATTATTGATATTACTAAAAGTTTAGCCCGTAACAAGATGAAACGGGCTAATTAAGATTTGTTTTTATTCAGCAGCTTCTTCTGTTTCTGCTACAGCCTCAACAGCCTCTTCTGCTGTATCAGCTTCACCCTGTCTGCCCTCGATAACAGCGTCTGCCATAGCGCCTGCAATAAGCTTTACTGCACGGATAGCGTCATCGTTACCGGGGATAACGTAATCAACATCATCAGGATCGCAGTTTGTGTCAACAATAGCAATAACCGGAATACCGAGTTTCTTTGCTTCAAGAACTGCAATCTTCTCTTTTCTCGGGTCAACAATGAACAATGCAGCGGGCTGCTTTTTCATTTCTGTAATACCGCCTATGAACTTTTCAAGCTTTTCAATTTCAAGCTCATATTTGGCTACTTCCTTTTTGGGAAGTAGGTCAAATGTTCCGTCTTCCTGCATAGCCTTGAGCTGAGCAAGTCTTTTTATTCTCTGCTTAATTGTTGTGAAGTTTGTAAGCATACCGCCGAGCCAACGTGCGTTAACGTAAGGCATACCGCAACGCATAGCCTCTTCCTTAACTGAAGACTGTGCCTGCTTCTTTGTGCCTACGAAAAGGATTTCATCGCCGTTTTCAGCGATTTCCTTAACTACTGCGTAAGCTTCCTCAAGCTTCTTAACTGTTTTCTGGAGATCGATAATATAAATACCGTTTCTCTCCGTGAAAATGTACTCAGCCATTTTAGGGTTCCATCTTCTTGTCTGGTGACCGAAGTGAACGCCGGCTTCGAGTAACTGTTTCATTGATACTACTGACATGTGTTTTTCCTCCTTATTTTATCCTCTGCACGGGTCATTTTTCATTCGGGACACTAAGTGCAATTCCGAACAAAATCGCCGTACATGCGAATTGCTGAAAAATTATAGCATATAAAAACTGTAATTGCAAGTATTTTTAACCATTTTTTAACCGAAAATATCATCCTGAAAGCTTAATAATCGGTTTTTTATGTCCTCTTCTGCCGAAAAATCGTGAATATATGTGCCGTCACTGCTCAAAACAAGTATATTACCCTCTTTAACATCCGAAGGTAAAAGAGAAACGGGTACTTCATTAAATGAGCCGTTAGGAAATTCAACTACGGCTGTTTCATCTTCAATTCTGCTTACCGAATAATATTCATTCATAAGTTTTTACTTCCTCTGATTTATTAAGTACGGTTATCTTCTTTCCGTCGCTTTTAACGCAAAGCGAGTTGTATTCATAAGTAATATATGTGTCCGCTCCTGCATTCTTTAAGGTATCAAGAGTAACACTGTGCGGATGTCCGTATGAGTTTTGAACTCCGCAGGAAATAATCGCAACCTTAGGAGACACCGCCTCAATATATTTCTTTGATGAAGAAGTCTTACTGCCGTGGTGTCCCACTTTGATTACATCTGCCGAAACGTCCGCACCGTTTGAAAGAAGAGCCGTTTCAACCTTCTTTTCGGCATCTCCCTGAAAAATAAATGATGTTGAACCGAAAGTAACTTTTGTCACAGCAGACATATTATTGAGATTTTCGTCTTGGCTTAAAGGTGCTAAAACTGTGCATTCAGCATTACCCAAATAAAATGTCAAATTAGGTTCTGCCGCAATAGCATGCACCTGTCTTTCTTTAATAGTATTCAAAAGATTTTCGTAAGCTTTAGTGGTAACCATATTTACTTTACTCAGCTTCGGCATTATGATATTGGAAACCTCATAATTTTTAATTATGTCAGCAGCTCCGCCCATGTGGTCATCGTGCTGGTGTGTAATAATAAGATAGTCGATTTTAGATATTCCTAATGATTGCAGCGCTTCCCTGATTTTTGTTATTTGGTCGGGCGTTCCAGTGTCAATCATTAAAACCTTTCCACTGTTCATAAGTATCGAACAGTCGCTTTGATCAACGTCGAGAAAGTAAACGGCAAGTTCAGATTCAGGCATTTCCGAATAGTTGTCAATAAGCCATAAATTTTTGTATGTATTTTTCCATGCACCGCCGTTTTTCTTGTCAAGAAATTCAACAGTAAAAGCAAATATAACAGCAAGAAGAATTATTGATATTGTTATAAACTTTTTAGTATTGCCCCTCGGCGCATAAGCATGGGGATTACTTTTTCCGCTTTTGTACACCCTTTTGTTTGCCATTCTTATTATATCTCTCCTTAGTTGCTTTACCATTATGCAGTTGCTTTGAACGTGAAGTGTTTTTTCCGAATTTGGCAATATCTGCACCCTTTGGCGCTACAAGGCACTTTTCACCGTGTCCGATAAGATCAGTTCGGCCTGCACGCTTCAGCGCCTCAATAACTAAATCGTAATTATTAGGATTAAAATACTGCATTATTGCTCGCTGCATTGCTTTATCGTGTGGATTTTTAGCGACATAAACAGGTTCCATAGTATAAGGGTCTAATTCCGTATAGTACATAGCGGTTGCAATTGTACCCGGAGTCGGGTAAAAGTCCTGCACTTGCTCAGGATGCAAATGTTCGGATTTTATAAACTCAGCCAATTCAACTGCATTTTTTAAAGTAGCTCCCGGGTGCGACGACATAAGGTAAGGGACTAAATATTGCTCCTTGCCTATTGATTTAGTATATTTAAAATATCTTCTTGAAAATTCTTTATATGCTTCAATATGCGGTTTGCCCATTTTGTCAAGAACCGCCGCAGAACAGTGCTCCGGTGCAACCTTTAATTGACCGCTTACATGATGCTCAACAAGCTCTTTGAAAAAGGCGTCATTATTATCGCACAAAAGGTAATCATAACGGATTCCCGACCTAATAAATACTTTTTTTACCTTTGGCAGTTTTCTCAGTTCACGTAAAATGCTTAAATACTCTTCGTGAGTAGATATAAGATTTTTACAAGGTATGGGAGCTAAACACTTTTTGCCTTTACAAAGACCCGCCTTTTCCTGAATATCGCAAGACGGTCGCCTGAAATTTGCGGTAGGACCGCCTACATCGTGAATGTAACCTTTAAAGCCTTTAATTTCAGTCAAAAGCTTAGCTTCTTTAATTATGGATTCACGGCTTCGTGATGTAACATATCTGCCCTGATGAAAAGCAATAGAACAGAAATTACATCCGCCGAAGCATCCACGGTTATGAGTTATTGAAAATTCAACCTCAATAAGTCCGGGAACACCGCCGTCAGCTTCATACATTGGGTGATACGTTCTTGTATACGGCAAATCGTAAATTGCGTCAAGCTCATCGGTTGTTAAAGGCTCCATAGGTGGGTTTTGAACAAGCATCATTTTTCCGTGGCGCTGTTTCAGCATTTTTCCCCGAATGTGGTCTTGCTCGTCCTGCTGTAATCGGCAGGAAATTGCGTATTCCTTTTTTGATGAACAAACATTTTCAAAAGACGGACACTCAACACCGCTGTAAGGCGTATTTTCAACGGGTAAAGCGTAGCAAGTACCTTTAATATCGTGCAAATCTGATATATTCTCACCGTTATTAAGCCTATGAGCTATTTGGGCGGTCTGTTTTTCTCCCATACCGAAAGAAATCAGATCTGCTCCCGACTCAAAAAGAATTGACGGGCGGATTTTATCGTCCCAATAATCGTAATGGGCAAATCTGCGAAGGCTCGCTTCAAGTCCGCCGATAATTATGGGAATATCACCGTAAATTTCACGTACTTTTTGAGAATAAACAGTAACTGCTCTGTCTGGGCGAAGTCCTGCTTTACCACCAGGCGAATAAGCGTCCGTACTTCTTTTTCTCTTCGCGACGGTGTAATGCGCAACCATCGAATCAATATTGCCCGAAGAGATAAAAAATCCGAGACGGGGTTTTCCAAAGACGGTAAAATCGTCATTCTTGTGCCAATTCGGCTGAGAAATAAAACCGACCTTAAAGCCCTCGTGTTCAAGAACTCTTGTTATAATAGACGGACCGAAGCTTGGATGGTCAACATAAGCGTCACCCGATATGTAAACGAAATCAACCGAGTTCCAGCCACGCTCTTCCATATCTTTTCGTGATACAGGCAAAAATTTGTCGTTAAGCATGGCTGTCTCCATTGTTTTCAATCGCTGATAATGCGTCTGATGAAACAGCATTCATTTCATACCACTGCTGTTTTGTGATGAGTACCTTACGTGGTTTACTTCCCTCATACGGACCGATTACACCTTTTTCTTCAAGCTCGTCAATTATTCTTGACGCTCTTGCATATCCAAGCTTTAAGCGTTTCTGAAGAAGAGTTGTAGACGCAGACTGTGCCTCAACAACAACCTCAATTGCCTTTTTTAGAATTTCATCGTCACCTGACTGTGCATCGCCTGACAAATCCGATGGCACCGTTGCTCCTTTTTTGCCGTTGGCAGATGCTTGTGCAATCTGTTCAATTGCATTGTTAACCTCGTCATCATATTCGGTTTCTTTTTGATTTTTAATAAAGCTGACTACCTTTTCAACCTCTTTTTCAGAAAGATAACAGCCCTGAACTCTTATGGGTTTCGGAATACCGACAGGATAATAAAGCATATCGCCGTTACCGAGCAGCTTTTCGGCTCCAATTGAGTCAATAATTGTACGTGAGTCAATCTGCGAAGAAACGGAAAGCGCAATTCTTGACGGAATATTGGCTTTAATAAGACCTGTAATAACGTCAACAGACGGTCTTTGAGTTGCAATAACAAGGTGCATACCCGCCGCTCTTGCCATCTGTGCAAGACGGCAAATGGAGTCCTCAACCTCATTGGGAGCCGCCATCATAAGGTCGGAAAGCTCATCAATAAAGATTACTACCTGCGGCATCTTTTTAAGACCCTGACTTTCGCAAATGCTGTTATAACCAGAAATGTCACGAACATTGTTATCGGAGAATTTTTTATATCTCTGAAGCATTTCCGAAACTGCCCAGCCAAGAGCGCCTGCCGCTTTTCTGGCATCTGAAACAACGGGAACGAGCAAATGCGGAATACCATTGTAAATTGTAAATTCAACCTGTTTCGGGTCAATCATTAAAAGCTTAACTTCATCGGGATTTGCGTTATAAAGAAGGCTTACAATCATAGTATTAAGGCAAACAGATTTACCCGAGCCCGTAGTACCTGCGATTAAAAGGTGCGGCATTTTTGCAACATCACAATAGATGAAATTACCCGTAACATCCTTGCCGAGCCCGACAGTGAGTTTTGATTTGGCCTCTCTGTACTGCCCCTGGTCAATAACCTCACGTAAGGTTACCATATTTCTGTTCCTGTTCGGAACTTCAATTCCAACGGCAGATTTATTCGGAATAGGCGCTTCAATTCTAACGCCCGATGATGCAAGATTTAAAGCAATGTCATCAGTCAAATTTGTAATTTTACTGATTTTAACACCTGCGGCAGGCTGAATTTCGTATCTTGTAACAGACGGTCCTCTTTCAATTCCGACAATTCTTGTTTCAACACCGAAGCTTTTGAGCGTGTCAACAAGCTTGGTTGCATTTTGCTTAAGCTCAATTTCATAATTCACCGCGCTGTCATTAGTCGGTAAATTAAGACATTCAAGCGGCGGAAGCATATAAGGAACTTCTTCGGCTTCATTTTCACTGTCGTCAAAATCAAGATTTTCATCATCAATGACTTCGGGCAAATTAGGTCTGTTTTTTGCTGATTCTGCTTCCGGTTTATCCGTCTTCATTGAACCCTTTATGAGGTCATCAAGATTTATTATCTTGTCAATTTCGTTAGCTTTTTCGGTTTCGGCTTTTGATTTTTGTAAATCAGAGAAAGATATTAACTCATTATCATCAGTAGCCACGCTGTCATCTTCTGACAAAATCGGAGCTGTTTTAAGCGGATCAGGGCCTAAATCAACATCAGGATTGAAAGCTTTTTTTCTTTCTTTCCTTTCTTCGTGAGCAGCATCGGCTCTTTCACTGTATTCTGAAATTTTTTCGCCTGTATATTCGCCGATTTTCTTTACAGGCTTTGATATTCCTCTGTAAATGCTTGCAACGGTAAGACCTGTAATCACCATTATTGAAACCAAAAGAATAATGAACAGGATTATTAAAGACGCAAGCTTGCTTCCGCCTGTGAGCAAAAGGAAGAGTCCGCCCAAAAGCGCACCTAATGCACCGCCGCCGGTCATTTTTCCGTCAATGCTGAAATTCTTATAAGCGTCTGCTACTGCGTCAAAATAACTGCTTTCGGGATTACAGTTGAAAATATGTATAATTGCAGATAAAAGAAATGTAATCAAAAATGCATATATAAGCTTATTAAATATCTTTTGGCTCTTTTCGTCTTTCTCTAAAGCCAATACAACCGAAAGTGCGAGAAGCAAAATCGGAAAAACAAATGTGCCGAAGCCGAATAAGCCGAATAATAATGTTCTGACAAGTCCCCAAAGACCGCCTGCATCAATAAGTGCAATACAAAGCCATAAAAGTGACGCCGCAAACATTATAATCATAATTAACTGCTTGTTTGGCTTACGGTTTCCAACTGTGCTTTTTTTCTTTTTTGCGGACGAAGTATTCCTTTTATTCGCTGCCATATGTACTCTTACTCCTTTATCGTGAATACCGTGTCAGGTATTCGTCTTAATTGTTCTGTTTAAATAGTCCAGTGCGTCGTTAAAGTTGCCCACTGCGTCAATAAGTCCCTCTTTTACTGCCGCCTCGCCGTCTAAAACAGAGCCTACATCCATAACAAGCTCTTCGGTAGACAGCATCAATTCACGAAATCTTTCGGGGGATATGTTTGAATTTTTAGATACAAAATTAACAATTCTTTCCTGCATTCTTTTAAAATAGGAAAAAGTCTGCGCTGTACCTAAAACCACGCCGTTCATTCTCACGGGGTGCACTGTCATTGTGGCACTCGGTACAATAAAAGACTTGTCCGCCGCCACTGCT
This sequence comes from Ruminococcaceae bacterium UBA7217, assembly GCA_002490425.1. Taxonomy (GTDB): domain Bacteria; phylum Bacillota; class Clostridia; order Oscillospirales; family Acutalibacteraceae; genus Fimenecus. Next base: position 6,793 of record DKTZ01000031.1, on the reverse strand, counting down.
AAAGGCACTCCGATTGAATGACCGCCTCCGAGAACAACGGAAGCAGTCGGCTTTTTAGTACCCGAGATAAGCTCGGCAATTGCAAGACCTGCCTCAATATCACCGCCGACTGTATTTAAAACTATCATAATTCCCTCAACAGACGGGTCTTCATCAGCCGCAATAATCTGCGGAATTAAATGCTCATATTTTGTAGTTTTGGCATTGGGCGGCAGCACATCATGCCCTTCAATTTGACCGATAATCGAAACACAGTGAATTCTTTTGTTATCAGTGCAAACAATAAAATCACCATCGTTTGAAATCTGTGCTGAAGCCTCTGCCTCAGAATCGGGAATATAATCTGAATCATTTGAATTTATAAATATATTTTTCAAAATAATAACACCTCAATAACCAGATAGTGTTATTATTCACGTAAAAATGCAGA
>DKTZ01000031.1:5766-6154 GCA_002490425.1 Ruminococcaceae bacterium UBA7217 | reverse complement strand
AAAATGCAGATTATTACTAAATATTGTAGCACATTATTGTTTTAATATCAATATTTTGCTGAAAATTATGAATTAAAATTGTTTAATTATTGACAAAATCTTTTCATTATAATAAAATAAAGATTGTTAAAAAAATGAAAAAGTCAGGAGAGATAACTTTATGGGTATGACTATTGCTCAGAAACTTATTAAATCACATTTAGTCAGCGGCGATATGACCTGCGGCAGTGAAGTCGGTCTTAAAATTGACCAGACGCTTACTCAGGATGCGACAGGCACTATGGCTTACTTAGAGCTTGAGGCTATGGATATTGACAGAGTAAAAACAGAGCTTTCTGTTGCTTATATTGACCACAATACATTACAGACAGGCTTTGAAAATGCAGAT
>DKTZ01000031.1:5320-5468 GCA_002490425.1 Ruminococcaceae bacterium UBA7217 | reverse complement strand
AAATGCAGATGACCACAGATTTATCCAGTCAGTCGCTAAAAAAAGAGGCGTATATTTTTCACGTCCGGGCAACGGTATTTGCCATCAGGTTCACCTTGAGCGTTTCGGAAAACCGGGTAAAACCTTAATCGGCTCTGACAGCCACACC
>DKTZ01000031.1:4799-5042 GCA_002490425.1 Ruminococcaceae bacterium UBA7217 | reverse complement strand
TTAATCGGCTCTGACAGCCACACCCCTACGGGCGGCGGAATAGGTATGCTTGCTATGGGCGCAGGCGGTCTTGACGTTGCAGTTGCAATGGGCGGCGGTACTTATTACATAACAATGCCGAAAATGGTAAGAGTAAATCTTACAGGCAAGCTTAGCCCGTGGGTTGCCGCAAAGGATGTAATTCTTGAGGTTCTTCGAATTATGACCGTTAAAGGCGGTGTAGGCAAGATTATTGAATACGGC
>DKTZ01000031.1:439-4490 GCA_002490425.1 Ruminococcaceae bacterium UBA7217 | reverse complement strand
GTAGGCAAGATTATTGAATACGGCGGAGAAGGTGTAAAAACTCTTTCTGTACCCGAAAGAGCAACTATTACGAATATGGGTGCAGAGCTCGGTGCTACAACATCTGTATTCCCGTCCGATGAAATTACAAAAGCATTCCTTAAAGCACAGGGCAGAGAAGAGGATTGGACGGAGCTTAAAGCAGATGACGACGCTGTTTATGACGAGGTAATTGATATTGATTTATCATCGCTCGCTCCTCTCGCCGCACAGCCCCACATGCCCGACAGAGTAAAATCAGTTACCGAAATCGGCAAAATCAAAGTTGACCAGGTATGCATAGGCTCATGCACTAACTCTTCGCTTCTTGATATGATGAAGGTTGCGGCAATTCTTAAAGGCAAAACGGTTTGCCCCACAGTCAGCCTTTCAATTGCTCCCGGTTCAAAACAGGTTCTCAATATGATAGCGCAGAACGGCGCTCTTTCCGATATGATAGACGCAGGTGCAAGAATACTTGAAAGTGCTTGCGGTCCGTGCATAGGTATGGGTCAGTCACCCAATTCAAAGGGTATTTCGCTTCGTACCTTTAACCGTAACTTTGAGGGGCGTTCAGGCACAGCAGACGCAGGCATTTACCTTGTAAGTCCCGAGGTTGCGGCGGCATCTGCTTTGACTGGCTATTTAACAGATCCGAGAGATTTGGGTGAGTTCCCCGAAATCACTCTTCCCGACGAATTTATTATCAACGACAATATGGTTGCAGTACCTGCCACTCCTGATGAGGCAAAGGATGTTGAGGTTTTATACGGACCCAATATTAAGCCTTTCCCGACAAGCGAGCCGTTGGAAGAAAATATTACTGCAAAGGCAGTTCTTAAGGTCGGCGATGATATTACAACAGACCATATTATGCCCGCAGGAGCAAAAATTCTTCCTTACAGAAGCAACATTCCATATCTTTCACAGTTCTGTTTCGGCGTATGCGACAAAACATTCCCCGAGAGAATTAAAGCCGAGGGAAAGGGAATAATTATTGGCGGTGCAAACTACGGTCAGGGCTCTTCCCGTGAGCATGCGGCTCTTGTTCCGCTTTATCTCGGCGTTAAAGCAGTAATTACAAAGTCATTTGCAAGAATTCACTGCGCTAACCTTATAAATGCCGGTATTCTTCCGCTCGTATTTGTAAATTCCGACGACTACGATAAAATCACGCAAGGTGACGAACTGAGCCTTGAAGGAATTAAGACAGCTATTATAAATTCTACACCTGCCGTTCTTAATAATCTTTCAACAGGCGAAAGCTATGAATTGAAATACGACCTTTCCGAAAGACAGAGAGATATTATTCTCGCAGGCGGTCTTCTAAATTACACAAAGAAATCAATGTAAGGAGTATTAAAATGGAAAATCAGATTAAAGAAGCTCTTTCAAAATTTGAAGCACTTATCCGTGAACAGCTTGAAAGAAATGAAAAAATTAAAGCAACAAAGGATTTTACAGATTTTGACAATCTTGACAAAATTGTTATCGGCATTTGCGGAGGCGACGGCATAGGACCGATTATTACAAAGGAATCCGCAAGAGTTATTGAATTTTTGCTCAAAGACGATGTTGAAAGCGGCAGAATTGAATTTAAATATATTGACGGTCTTACAATTGAGAATCGTGTTGCCGTTATGAAAGCTATCCCTGACGATGTTCTCGAAGAGCTTAAACAGTGCCACGTTATTCTTAAAGGGCCGACAACTACTCCGCAGGCGGGCGATCCGTGGCCAAATATTGAAAGTGCTAATGTTGCAATGCGTAAAGCACTTGACCTTTTTGCAAATGTCCGCCCCGTTAAAATTCCTGAGCAAGGCATTGACTGGACTTTCTTCCGTGAAAACACCGAGGGTGCTTATGCAGTAGGCTCAAAGGGCGTAAATGTAACAGATGACCTTGCTATGGACTTTGTTGTTACAACAACAGAGGGTACTGAACGAATTGCAAGACTCGCTTATGAATATGCAAGAAAAAACCATAAGGAAAGAGTTTCAATTATCAATAAAGCGAATGTTATTAAAACAACTGACGGTAAATTCCTTCGTCTTTGCAAAAAAATCGGTGAAGAATATCCCGAAATTATTACAGACGAATGGTATATCGACATTACAACCGCAAAGCTTATTGATGAAAAGAGAAGAAGAGACTTTAAGGTATTTATTCTTCCGAATCTTTACGGCGATATTATTACTGATGAGGCTGCCGAATTTCAAGGCGGCGTTGGTACGGCAGGCAGTGCAAACCTCGGTAAGCGTTATGCTATGTTTGAGGCTATTCACGGTTCTGCGCCGAGAATGATTAAAGAAGGAAGAGGACAATATGCTGATCCTTGTTCAATGCTTCGTGCAACAGTAATGCTTCTTTCACATATCGGTAAACAAAAGGAAGCAGATTTGCTCGAGCGTGCTCTTGACATTTGTATGCTTGAAGAGAAAAAGCTTAAAATCACAGGCAGACCTGACGGGGCAACCTGCGAAGAATTCGGTGACTATGTAATGGAAACCGTTAAAAAGATTTCAAACTGAGGAGACGGATATGAGCAGACCAGAAGGAGTATCTATTTCGGTAATTAAGCGTCTCCCCCGTTATTACAGGTTTTTGGGTGAGCTTAAAGATCAGGGAATGATCAGAATTTCATCAAAAGACCTTTCGGAAAGAATGGGATTAACAGCTTCGCAAATAAGACAGGATTTAAACTGCTTCGGCGGATTCGGTCAGCAAGGCTACGGATACAATATTGAAAGTCTTTATGAAGAAATCGGCAGAATTTTAGGCGTTAACAAGATAAGAAAGGCAATTCTTATAGGTGCCGGTAACTTGGGCAGGGCTGTTGCACTGCATATGAGCTTTGAAAAAAGAGGTTTTCATATTATCGGCGTATTTGATAAAAATGCCGCTCTTTCCGGTCAAATAATCCGAGGCCTTCCCATTCGGCATACAGACGGCATTTACGATTTCTGTAAGGACAATTCGCCTGTTGTTGCCGTTCTCTGTATTCCAAGTGCTGCTGCAAAGGAGCTGACTCCTGAGCTTGTCAAGCTTGGAATAAAAGGCTATTGGAATTTCAGTCATTACGACATTGCTTCGGATTTTCCCGAAGTGGCAGTTGAAAATGTTCACTTAAGTGACAGCCTTATGACGCTTAGCTACAAAATATCAAATTTTTGACATAACAAAAGGAGCTTGTTGTAAGCTCCTTTTGTTATTATAGCTTTTTGATTTTTGCAAGACAGTCGGGACAAATTTTCATTCCCATATACTCCTTTAAACCGTCTCTCCTGTCACAAAATGAACAGGAAAACTGAAATCTTTTTAAAACAATTGAATCGTCGGTATACATCACTTCAACAGAAATGCGTTCATCCGGTGACGCTTTAAAGATTTCGGAAATTAAGTTTTTGGGAAGTACTACTCTGCCATTTGCATCAATCGGTCTTATTACCTTTGCAGATTTCACCAAATTCACCGCCTTTTCTTGGAATATACCATAAAGCGACAAAAAAGTCAAATGAAATATACAAAAAATGATAAAATTCGCTAAAAATTGTTTGCTTTTATCATAAAGAAAGCTTGTTCTTTTTGACAAACAGGACAAATCCCAGGGGCATCTTTGCCAAAGTGTACGTGACCGCAGTTTCTGCAAATCCACATTACGTCATTGTCTTTTGAAAATACTAAACTGTCCTCAATATTTGAAATCAACTTTTTGAAACGTTTCTCGTGTTCTTTTTCAATATCGGCAACTTTTTCAAATAAAAAAGCTAAATGGTCAAAGCCTTCTTCTCTTGCTGTTTTAGCATATTCAGGGTACATATCTGTCCATTCATAATTTTCTCCTGCTGCTGCGTCTGCTAAGTTGGTTGCTGTGTCTGGTACTTCTCCATCATGTAATAGTTTGAACCATAGCTTTGCATGTTCTTTTTCGTTGTTCGCTGTTTCTAAAAATAAGTCTGCTATTTGTTCATATCCTTCTTTTTTTGCTTTGCTTGCATAGTATGTATACTTATTTCTTGCTTGTGATTCTCCT
>DKTZ01000031.1:0-337 GCA_002490425.1 Ruminococcaceae bacterium UBA7217 | reverse complement strand
CTGTCCATTCATAATTTTCTCCTGAGGAAGCGTCCTGCAAATTAGCAGGTGTTAAATTAAGCTCACCGCCGTTTAATTGCTTAAGCCATATTTCAGCATGCTCTTTTTCGTTAGATGCTGTTTCCTCAAAAATTGCGGCAATTTGCTCATAACCGTCCTGCTTTGCTTTTGCCGCATACAATGTGTATTTGTTTCGTGCTCTCGATTCCGCCGTAAAAGCAGATAACAGATTTTGTTCTGTTTTAGAACCTTTTAATTCCATATAAAACTTCCTTTCTGTGTTTATTACAAATATTTCCCAATAATCTGAAAATATACGAAAAATGCGATAGTGACA
>DKTZ01000019.1:134206-134425 GCA_002490425.1 Ruminococcaceae bacterium UBA7217 | reverse complement strand
ATTTTAAATTATTTTTCTTTGATAAATTATTGAAAATTGCAGATTAAAGTATTAAAATATACAAGATTATAATATTTTTCACCGTAAATTTGTACAGTACGGAAAGGAACGAATTTTATGACAGTAAATGAGCTTAAAGCGCTTTGGGAAAGCTTTGACAAGGAAACCCAAAATGAGCTTTCAAAAATAACGGACGAAAAAGAGATAGAGGATAGATTT
>DKTZ01000019.1:133558-133919 GCA_002490425.1 Ruminococcaceae bacterium UBA7217 | reverse complement strand
AAAAGAGATAGAGGATAGATTTTACAAGGAACTGTCCTTCGGCACAGGCGGACTTCGCGGCATTATGGGCGCAGGCCCTAATCGAATGAACAAATACACTGTCGCAAGGGCGACAAAGGGATATGCCGATTATTTAAAATCCAAATTTGACGGTGCAATTTCAGTGGCAATTGCGTACGATTCAAGAAATAATTCCCGATTTTTTGCTGAAGCTGCCGCAGGAGTGCTTGCTGAAAACGGTATTAAAACATATATGTTTGATGTCCTTATGCCTACTCCCGTTTTGTCATTTACGGTAAGGTATTTGCACTGTAACGGTGGAATTGTAATAACAGCGAGCCACAATCCGAAGGAATACAAC
>DKTZ01000019.1:0-133289 GCA_002490425.1 Ruminococcaceae bacterium UBA7217 | reverse complement strand
AGCCACAATCCGAAGGAATACAACGGATATAAAATTTACGATATTAAAGGCTGTCAGTTAGTGCCCGATTTAGCTTTAGCTGTTACAGAAAAAATAAACGCAATTACTGATTATCAGTCAGTTAAAATAAAAGCTTTCGACGCTTGCGTACAAGACGGCGACACGGTAATATTGGGTGATGATGTTTTAGACGCATTTTTAAGAGAGGTTAAAAAGCAGTCGCTCTATGAAGAAAAGTCGGAGTTGAAAATTGTCTATACACCTTTGCACGGAACGGGTAATATCCCCGTAAGAAAAATTCTTAAAGGAATGGACGTTTCCGTAGTTAAAGGGCAGGAATTGCCCGACGGCAATTTCAGTACCGTCCGTTCACCGAATCCCGAGGAAAAAGACGCTTTAACTTTGGGAATAGAGCAGGCAAAGAGAGAGAATGCCGATTTAGTCCTCGGCACAGATCCTGACTGCGACAGAGTCGGCACGGCAATTTTGCATAACGGCGAATACATTTCGCTTACGGGCAATCAAATGGGCGCACTGCTTGTGAATTTTGTGCTTTCGCAGAGAAAAAATATGTTGAAACCCAATTCAGTAATTGTTAAAACAATAGTAACAGGGGAATTGGGCGCAAAAATTGCCGAAAGCTATTCACTTTCCGTTGACGAAACGCTTACAGGCTTTAAATATATAGGCGAAAAGATAAATAAATATGAGGACTCAGGCGAAAAGGCTTATGTTATGGGCTATGAAGAGTCCTACGGCTACCTTGTGGGTACTCACGCAAGGGACAAAGATGCAGTTGTCTCCTCAATGCTCATTTGCCAAATGGCGTCGTTTTATAAAAATCAGGGCAAAACCTTAATTGACGCTTTGAATGAGATATATGACAAATACGGCTATTATGAGGATTCGCTTGACACCTTTGTCTTAAAGGGCAAGGACGGAGCAGAAAAAATCAAGGATATAATGTCATCACTACGGGAGAAAGGTGCTTCTCTTTTCGACGGAACACAGAAGATAAAGGATTTCATTGATTATTCCGTGGGCGTTGCGGATTTGCCGAAAGAAAATGTTTTGAAATACGTTTTTGAGGACGGAAGCTGGTCTGCCGTAAGACCGTCGGGCACTGAGCCGAAATTAAAGGTGTATTATTCTGTTCGAGGTAACGGTAAAGCTGACGCTAATGAAAGACTTAAAGCAATACAAAGAGTATTAAAGTGTGAAATTGAGGGTTGAAAATGGAAAATTATGTAAAAAATGTTTTAGCGCCGAAATTACAGGGAGACGGCGGCTGGATAGACTTTGTTTCATTTGAATTCGGCGTTCTTACCGTGATTTTCAAGGGAGAATGTTCCAAATGCCTTATTCTTGACAGGTGCGTAAATTGGATTAAGCAGGAAATCAAACGGGATTTAGGTATTGACTGTGAAATCGAATACATACGCAAAAAACCGTTTTTCTGGGATACATAAAGGGAGGTAACACAAATGGCACATATAAAAGTAGTCCGCAGAAGTATGCGCCCCGAGGAGTGGACGGACCTTCGCTTCGGCTGGCTTAAAAGATATATTTATGAGGATAAATTTGAAATAGAAAATATCAAAATCAAAAATGCGCGCCAAACGGGTGAGAATGATTATGAATTTTACCCCGATGGGTGGCAGGAGCTTCACAGGGGAGATATGTATTTTACTCCCGACGGCACGGCATTTTTTGAGGCAGATGTAATTGTACCCGAAAAGTTTTACGGAAAAGAGCTGTGGTTTTCGCTTAAAACCGCCGCTGAAATAATAGTTAAATGCAACGGTAAATATGTCGGCGGCGTTGACCCGAACAGAGAGCGTATACTGCTCACTCCTTACATAGACGGGAACACAGCTCTTCATTTTGAAATGGAGGGTTATAACCGTTCAAAGCCTGACGATGAGCGCAATCCCGAAAGCCTTTCCGTAAGGGGATGCCGTCAGATTTTTGAGGGTGCGTACCTTTCGGTTATCAATCACACAGTGCTCGATTTGGTTTACGATATTGAGCTTTTGCTTGACATTGCGAAAAGCGACTCATTTAACGAAGATTTGCGTGCGTTCATTAACCGCGAGCTTAACAATGCGCTTAATTTAATTGATTTCGACAATGTTCAAACTGCAGATGTCGCAAATGCGCAGAAATATGTAAATGATGTGATTTTTGCAAATGACGATTACAAAGGCAACGGTGATGTTGCACTTGTCGCTCATTCGCATCTTGATTTGGCGTATTATTGGCGCAGGATTCATTCCGTGCAGAAAAATCTTCGGACGGTGCTTATTCAGCTTCGTTTAATGGACCGTTATCCCGATTTCAAATATACTCATACTCAGCCGCAAACCTACGAAATGCTCGAAAAGTATTACCCCGAGGTTTTTGAGGAGCTTAAAGAGAAGATTGCAAACGGTCAGTTTGAGCCTGTCGGCGCTATGTACGTTGAGCCTGACTGCAACATTCCGTCAGCGGAAAGCCTTATTAGGCAGTGCCTTTACGGTCAGACTTATTACCGTGAAAAATTCGGAAAAACTGTTGACAATGCTTGGCTTCCCGATGTTTTCGGCAACAGCTGGGTTTTACCGCAGATTTTAATTAAGAGCGGAGTAAAATATTTCGTTTCAAACAAAATGTCAACATGGAATGACACAAACCGTTTTCCGCATAACAATTTTATTTGGCGCGGAATTGACGGAAGTGAGGTTTATGCCTGCGTTCCGCCCACACATTTCATAACATGGAATGCGCCGAGCAGTGTTCAGGAGAACTGGGACGCTTATCAGGATAAAAATACGGGCGGTCAAACGCTTCAGATGTTCGGCTACGGCGACGGCGGCAGCGGAGTAACCGAAGAAATGATTGAGCTTATGCACCGTTTTAAAAAGGTTTCCGCAATGCCGAAAACAGAGCATTTGGGCGGCAGTGAATATCTTCACAAAAACTTTGACGGCAACGAAAACCTCGAAAAATGGGATGGCGAGCTTTACCTTGAAATGCACAGGGGAACGTTTACAACAAAATCCGATCTCAAGAGAATGAACCGAAAGCTCGAATACAAGCTTCGTGAGGCAGAGATAATCTCAACGCTGAAATTTTTAAAGGGTGCGCCTTATCCGCATAACGAGATTAAGGACTGCTACAAAATTTTGCTTACAAATCAGTTCCACGACATTTTGCCCGGCAGTCACATTCACCCCGTGTTTGTTGATACAATGAAGGAGCTGAATGAAATCGACGCACGCCTTGAGAGCGTTATCGGCACAGGCGAAAAGTACTTTAATTCGCTCAATTTTAAGCGTGAGCATTTGACCTTTATTGAAGACCCCGACGGTCACAGCGAAAAGCTCGGCGTTAAGGGCAATTGGGTAATTCCGAATATTGCGGCTCTCAGCTCTGGCGAAATTCCGTGGCGTACCTTTGCGGGCGAATGGTGCGAAATTGCAGATTATATCACAACTCCGTTTTATAAGATTAAATTTAATAAGGACGGCAGTATTGAAAGCCTTTACGACCGTGAGCTTAAAAGAGAATGGGTAAAGGGCGAATTTAATAAATTAAAGCTTTATAAGGACAACCCGGGAGTTTACGACGCATGGGATATTCTCCCGAATTACAAGGATGCTGAGATTCCGTACAAAATTATTTCACCGCTTAAAACAGTGGAAAAAAGCAGTGAATGTGCGGCGTTTGAGGTTGTTCTCGGCACGGATAAGAGCACGTGGAAGCGAATTATCAGAGTGTTCCGTCAGTCAAGGGGCATTGAGGTTGAAAATGTGGTTGACTGGCACGAAAAACACGTTCTTGCAAAGGCACAGTTTGACTGCAATGTGTTAACAAGAGAGGCAATTTGCGATTTGGGCGCAGGGTTCATTCGACGTGAAACTCACCGTAACACCTCTTGGCAGCAGGCACGGTTTGAGGTTTGCCACCATAAGTGGTTTGATATGGCTGAAACCGACGGCGGTATTGCAGTAATTAACGAGTCAAAATACGGCGCAGGCTTTTATGAAAATTCAGCGTCATTGAGCCTTTTGCGTTCAACAATCCGTCCCGATATTGAGAGCGATATGGGACACCACGAATTTTGTTATATGATTTATCCGCACAAAGGTGATTTTGTTTCAGCGGAAATCAACAATATAGCTTACGAATATAATGTTCCGATGGTAAAAGCCGATTTAACCTGCGAAAACTCCTTCGGCGAGTTGTTCTTGCAGACAATGAAGCTATCCGAAAACGGAAAGATGCTTGTTATCCGTTTGTCCGAGCAGAACGGCAAGCGAGGTCAAATTCAGCTTTCGGGAAAAGTAAAAGTGCTTAATATGCTTGAGGATGTAATCGGCGAAGCCCAAACGCTTGAATATTCCCCGTTTGAAATCTTAACAATCGGTATAGAGCTTTAGTTTTTACATTGATAGGAGTGCTTTTTGTGACGAAAAAGAAAAGAATAATTATACTTGCTGCCGTATTTGTGCTTGCGGTTGTGTTATGTGCGATTTACTTTTTTGCAGTAAAGCCTAAAATACCGCCTGAACCGATTTCTCTGTCCTCAAATAATATTCAGACAGAAAATGTCAAGCTGATTGCTCACCGAGGTTTTTCGGCAAAAGCACCCGAAAATACCGAGGCTTCATTTGTTGAAGCGGGCAAAGCGAGCTTCTTTGCCGCCGAATGTGACATCCAATTGAGTAAGGATAATGTTTGGGTAGTCAATCACAATGCTGATATTGACAAAATGACCAACGGTACAGGAAAAATAAGCGATATGACTTATGATGAAATATCAAAATTTACCGTTGACAGCGGTAATAATCTGAAAAAACACACAGGGCAAAAGCTTATTACACTTGACAAATATCTTGAAATTTGTAACGAGTATAATATGGTACCGCAGATTGAGGTTAAAGAGGGAAATTACACTTGCCTTGAAGATATTTTAACTGCTCTTGACAAATTTGACGGAATGAGGGAAAAAGCAATAATCATTTCCTTTGACGGCGTAATTTTAGAAAAGCTTAGAAATCTTGATGAAGATATTCAGCTTTGGTATCTCACACAAAAAATAGAGGATAAAACCTTACGCCTTGCAAAGCTTAATAATTATACAATAGCTTTTAACCACAAAAACTGCAATGAAAATATGGTAAAAAAGGCACAGGAGCAAAATATAAATCTTGCCTGCTGGACTGTTGACAGCGTAAAGACATATGAATATCTTTACGGCTTAGGAATACACAATTTCACAACAAACAGACTGACATACTAAATGGCAATATACAAAAAGACCGAGCAGTTCAAAACTACTCGGTCTTTTATTGTTTAATTCACATTTATTATTCGCGGATTTTTCTTTTGCGGATAACTGTAAATGAAATTACCAATGCGCCCGACAGAAATATTACTATTATTCCTGCAACAACTGCCGTTTTACTGCTCGCTCTGCTTGTATTTGGGTTTTTCACCGTCTGCGCATTTGAGCCGTTATCTCCTGTCGGAGTTTCAGAAGAGGGCTTATCGGTCGGATTTTCAGTGCCGCTCGGCGAGGAGGGTTCGTCATCGTAAACATCGGGTAAAACTTCCGCCGGCTTTGTAAGATAAGAGAATTTGCTTGCCTGTGTTTCTGTCAGCGGAGTGAAATTAACGCTTTGAGTTATGTATGTTAACTGATTATTCTTAAGCGAATATTTTACTGTGACGGTAAAGGGGAGAGAGTAACTGTCAAAATCGCCGCTTGAAATATCAAATTCCGCAATCTGCCCCTTTGCAATGCTTTGCGCTCTGTCATAGGTTACCGAAAAATCTGCACCGTCAACTGTTATGCTCCAGATAATTGCATCGGAATTGGCCGAAAGATTTTTAATAATAAGCTTTTTGTCATTTTGTGTGTGGTAGCCGAAGTTTGTATTGTCAAATCGAACATAAAGCCCGTCGGCGGAGTTTTGCGATGCTTCAAACTGAGGGTAACGTGAATCCGAAAAAACATCTTTCACATTGCCGTAGAAAAATTCGGTTACAAGACCTCTTGTGTATGCGTCAAACACATACATTCCGTGGTACTGACCCTTAACAAACCAAGTGCTGTCTGGAAGGTATGCACACGAGGCGTCAATGTCAAAATCAGGTGAAATATGGTAGTGATTTTCATTTGCACAGCTTGTGCAGACAGGCTTGTAATCCTTTTCAAAGGTTTCGCCGATGTCGGCACATTTTGCGCCTGAAGATGTATATACATCAATAATGTAATCGGAATTGTTTCCGTTACCGGTGAAAGATTCAGCGCCTGTGCAGGATATTATGCCGATTTGCGTTCCTGCTTTTTGTGCCCGTTTAAGTCCCTCACTCATATGTGCCATTGCCGCCGTGTGGTGCGCCGTTGTTTTTGCAATAAGCGGTGCGCTCTCAATCGGGTCAAGACCTATATGCTCCATTGCTTCTTCAAAATAGTCAAGCGGAACAAAATCCCAAAGACTCGGGAAGTATTTTGCAAAATCAACGGCATATTCCTGTAAAACTCTGTTAAGCAGTGGGTTTAAACGGTCAACGCCGATAATTCCTATAAGCTGTTCAAAGTTTTCTTCGGTGCTTGTGCCTTGCTCAACAAATTTAACTATTGTTTCGTAGTTAATGTCAACGCTGTTTCCGCAGAAAAGCTCACCGATAATTGATGTTCCGCCGATGGCAGGACTTGTAAGCATAGCTTTTCTAACGTCCTGTTTGTGCCCGTAATAGTAAAGATATGATGCGCCGCACTGGCCGCCGTGACTGAGACCGAAAATATCAACCTTGTCACTTCCCGTAATTTTCTTTACTTCCTGAATAAACTTGTCTATTTCCTCGGCATAGTCGATCTGACTTTTTCGCCAGTCGCAAACGAATATAAATACATTTTCTTCGCCGATTTCATTAGCAATAATATCGACCAATTCTTTTTCGGCTATGTACTTTCCGCCGTTTGCACGCAGAACCGAAAGCCTGTTGTTTTCAGCTCCCTGAGGGTAACATTCAACATTGTATTTTGACGTGCCGTCAGGGTTGCAGGCGATAGGCTCAAGCTGTTCAAGCAGAACCGTACCGATTATTTCGACAAGTGCGTCCTCATTAGTTACATTTGCCAAAAGATTTGGAATTTCTTCTTTAACACGCTCGCCGACCTTGTTGAAATCAAGCCCCCAAACCTGCTCGCCTGTATCGGTGTTAATAAGAGTCGGACCGCTGTACCCCTGCAAGATTATCACGGGAGTTTTCTCCTTTGCGCCGAAAACGCAAATTGACAGCGCTGAAATAATCATTAAGGATGCCAGAATAATGGAAATCGCTTTTTTCATAGATAGTACCCCTTTCTTTGTTAAAAATATAACACATTTTTATTTTATAGTAAAACACAAAATAAGTCAACAGTAATTATGTAATTTGGTTTTGTAGGGAACGCCGACCTCGGCAAATGGAGAAAAAATAACGCTCCCTCCTTGAGGGTGCGGGTGTCCGGTGGACACCTCTCGAATGAAATGAGAGAAGCACCGACCGAGCCGGAAGGTGAGAAAGCTGTCGAACGAAGTGAGACTGAGGGAGTAAATTGGTAAAAAGTAAACTCCCTCCGTCATTTTCTTGCGAAAATGCCACCTCCCTCGGTGAGGGAGGGAATATGTTGATTATCGTAATTTTGTATATATTTCAAAGAAAATATGTGCATCAAACCGTAGGGGATGACGACCTCGGCATCCCGAAATGAAATTGATAAATATTTCAAATAAAAAAGGTACGCCGAGTCAGCGTACCCTACAAGGTTTGTATATAATAGAAAAAATGCAGAACTTATTGTTTCGGTCTGAATGACCCTCCGCCGTGATAAGTATCGACTACACATTCGAACACTTGTCCGCATTTAGGACATTTTATTTTATGATAGATAATATCGGTAATCCAATGCCCGTTTTTCTTATGTTCGCCTATTGCACAGTTACCTTCAAAAAAGATGAACCCGTTTTTATCAATAAGTTCTTTGATATATTTAACTGTTTGTTCAAAGACTTGAGGAGAGGTTATATTGATTTTTTCTGTTTGAACACAGTAATCGCACATTTCAAAAACTCCGTTAATTATATCATTTATTATAATAACTCTTTTTCTGTCTTAGCGGTTCGCAGGTTACATTGATGCCCAGCTTTCCGAGTGTGTGCAAATCAACATCCGCCAAAATAACCGTTGAGTGCATTTCACAGCCCTTAAGGTTTTGGAGTGCCTGCATTGCCTTTTCGGCAGTCGGGTTTGTGGCGGCAGAAATTGAAAGAGCAATCAAAACCTCGTCTGTGTGAAGCCGTGGGTTTCTGTTGCCTAAATGATTTACCTTTAAATCCTGTATAGGCTCAATAACAATCGGTGACACTAAGTCAATGTCGCTGCTGATACCTGCAATTGATTTTAGTGCGTTAAGAAGTGCCGCAGAGGATGCGCCCAAAAGGGAAGATGTCTTGCCCAAAACAACCGTTCCGTCCGAAAGCTCAATAGCGGCGGCGGGAGCGCCCGTTTCCTCACTCTTTTTAAGTGCAGGCTCAACACATTTTCTGTATTCAGGAGTAATTTCAAGCTGTTTCATTAAAAGCTCAAGATTGTAAATTTCATTTGCAACATTTTCGCCGTTTTTCTTTTTAACAAGAGCCTTGTAATATCTGCGGATAACCTCTTGCTTTGAAGCCTCTTTAACCGCTTCGTCATCAAAAATGCAGTTGCCCGCCATATTAACACCCATATCTGTTGGAGATTTATAGGGCGAAACTCCGTAAATTCTTTCAAATATTTCGTTAAGCACAGGAAAAATTTCAATATCACGGTTATAGTTTACCGTTGTTTTGCCGTATGCCTCAAGGTGGAACGGGTCAATCATATTAACGTCGTTAAGGTCGGTTGTTGCCGCCTCGTAAGCGAGGTTTACGGGGTGCTTGAGCGGCAAATTCCAAATCGGGAAGGTTTCAAATTTTGCGTAGCCTGCCTTAATACCTCTTTTTTGCTCGTGGTAAAGCTGAGAAAGGCAAACAGCCATTTTGCCGCTTCCCGGTCCAGGGGCAGTTACAACAACGAGCGGCTGTGTTGTTTCTATGTAATCGTTTTTGCCGTAGCCGTTGTCGCTGACTATAAGCTGAATGTCCTGCGGATAGTTTTCAATGCTGTAATGACGATAGGTCTTAATTCCGAGCCCTGCTAATTTTTCCTCAAATTTAATTGCAGACGGCTGAGAGCTGAACTGAGTTAAAACTACACCGCAAATGCGAAGCCCGAAGCTCTTGTAAATATCCATAAGCCTGAGAACGTCAAGGTCGTAGGTAATGCCGATGTCGCCCCTTACCTTGTTTTTCTCAATGTCGTTTGCATTGATAGCGATAATCATTTCAGCGCTGTCCTTGAGCTGAAGAAGCATTTTCATTTTACTGTCGGGCAAAAATCCCGGCAAAACTCTTGATGCATGGTAGTCGTCAAAGATTTTTCCGCCGAATTCAAGGTAAAGCTTGCCGCCGAACTCACTTATTCTTTTTTTAATATTCTCCGATTGCATACGAAGATATTTGTCGTTGTCAAATCCAAGTTTAGCCATATTCATTCTCCCTTTTGTATGATACTTTCATCTGATTTTTCTTCTTTTTCTGTGTCTTTTTTATCAGCATTTTTTCGTTCTTCTTTTTCACGAAGTGCTTCAAGTACAAGGATGTATATAGCGGAGGAGAGGGGAACTCCGAGTATTATTCCCAATATTCCGCCGATATTTCCGCCGACAATAACCGCAATAAGCACTACAAATCCCGGCAGACCGACTGATTTGCCTACAACTCTCGGATATATAAAATTGTTGTCAACCGTTTGAAGAAGAAGTATGAAAATCAGGAAAAAGACTGCCTTCAAGGGATTTTCTATAAAGATAATTATAAATCCGATTGCTTCGCCGATAAACGGACCAATAACAGGAATAAGTGAGGTTATTCCGATTGTCACCGCAACAACTGCGGCGGCAGGAAGGCGTAGTATTGTCATTCCTACAAAACACAAGACGCCGAGAATTGTTGAATCGGTAAACTGACCTGTGATGAAGGATGAAAAAGAGGTTTCCGAAACAGTGCATATACGGTGAAATTTGTTATATATTTTTTCAGGAAATGTCACCCTTGCAGCTCTTGAAATAAATCTGATGATTCGTTCCTTGTCAGCAAGGAAATAAATTGCAATTACAACACCGAGAGCAAAATTAACTACGCCCGAAAGTAAGGATGAGGTGACGCCGACGGTTGTGTTGATAAGCTCGTCCGAATTTTTTATAGAAAAGACCTTTGAAAGCATTGTCTGAACTTTACTCATATTGATTTGTGAAGGGTGAAGCGAACTTAAATCAGCTTCAATGCCGAATTTGTGAAGTCTCGGCTCAATAAAATCAATTGCAGCGTCAATATAATAAGGAACTTTGTTTATAAGAAGAATAATCGCATTTTTAAGCTGAGGAAGAATAATCAAAATTAAAAGCGCAACGAATCCTACCGTTAAAATAATTGTGGAAATGAGACTTATGGGGCGAAGAAGCTTTTTAACACCCTTTCTTTTGCTGTTTGAAATAAATTTAAAAACATTTTTTTCAAGAGCACGCATAGGGACATTTAGCATAAGTGCAATGCAAGTTCCGATAATAACGGGCGCTGTAATTGTAATAATCCATGATAAAACGGAGATTAAAATTGAATAATGCTGAAAAGCCATAAGAAGAACAATTGCAAAGGTAATGATACCGAGTATTTTTTTGACGTTTTGTTTGTTTAATTCCATTTTATCACCTATCTTTTCGGAACGTCTTATATTTTTGCCCGTAAAACACGATTTTACAATAACATCATATAATTATAAACGAAAAATCCCTTTATTTCAATAAATTAACAGGCCTTTTTAAGTAAAGAATTGTAAATAAAAAAAGGCAGATTTAGGTTACTTTTTACAAAGTTGAAAAAACTCGAAAAAAGTCATTGAAAATCTGCTCATAAGAGTGTATTATATTTAATAAGCCGCCACTTGTGGGCGCTTTTTTGTTTATAAGATACATTTTATTTCATAAAGCGAATTAACGGTAAAGTCAGGGCGAATTTCATTGACTGTGCCGTTATTTTTATTAAACCAAACAGTTTTTATTCTGCAGTTTATTCCGCCGAGCACGTCTGCATTAAGCGAGTCGCCGATAATTACCGTTTCACTGCTTTTTATTTTGCCTGTTCTGTTAAAGCAGGCGTCAAAAAAGGCTTTATCGGGTTTTTGAACGCCCAAAAGCTCCGACGTGAAAACATCGGTAAAATACTGTAACAAGTCAGATTTTTGAAGTCTGTATATCTGCTGTTCGTGAGGGCCGTTGCTGACAGCATAAATTTTGTATTTTGCTGACAGATATTTAAGCAAGCTTTCTGCACCGTCAACCTTTTCTGCGCTTTCACGGATATGCCCTTGGAAATGCTCCTCAAATTTATTTCCGTCAATGTGTGAAATGTTAAACTCAGCCAAAACCGTAACCCAGCGTTTGCCGTAAATCTCATTTTTGGTAATTTCGCCTTTTTCGAGCCTGTGCCAAAGCCCCGTGTTAATTTTTTCAAAAACGGGAAACATAACCTTATTGAATTTAAGACCGAAATCGTCAAAGCTTTTGTGCATAGAATATTCTGCGCATTTGCTGAAATCAAGCAAGGTGTCGTCAATGTCAATAAAAACCGCTTTTATCATAAATCTTTACTGTCCTTATTTTAATAATTAAGATAATTGTAACAGATAAATAATTTTAATTCAAGGGCGGGTACAGTATTGATTTATAGGCTGTTCCTGTGTTACAATATTGAAAATTATCTAATACGGAGGAAGAAAATGAAAAAACACGAAAAGCTTTATAAAATATGGCTTTTATTTTTGACATTTTTTAAAATAGGCGCATTCACCTTCGGCGGAGGATATGCCATGATACCGCTTATTCAAAAGGAAGTTGCGGACAAAAGAAAATGGATTACGGAGAAGGATATTCTTGATATAATCGCAATAGCAGAAAGCACTCCGGGGCCTATTGCTGTCAATTCAGCGACATTTGTAGGCTTTAAGGTGGCAGGCTTTTGGGGCGCGTTTGTGTCAACGCTCGGCGTAGTTTTGCCGTCGTTTGTAATTATCACTGTTATTGCATATCTTCTTAAAAATTTCAGTGATTATAAGGGCGTTAAATATGCCTTTTTCGGAATCCGTGCAGGCGTTTTGGCGCTGATAGTCAAAGGCCTTGTGTCGATGTATAAACAGGTTCCTAAAAATCCTGTATCGTATATCGTTATGGGTGTTGCCTTTGCGTTGGTTGCATTTTTTGATGTAAGCGTTTTGCTGGTGCTTATCGGCTGCGCAGTGTTCGGACTCGTTACAAGCATAATAATCAGCAGGAGGGCGAAGAATGATTTATCTTAAACTTTTCCTGACATTTTTCAAAATCGGTTTATTCACCTTCGGCGGAGGTTATGCAATGCTTCCCTTAATTCAGGCGGAAGTTCTTAAAAACGAGTGGATGACAAACACGGAAATAATGAATTTCGTTGCGATTTCCGAAAGCACTCCCGGGCCTTTTGCCATAAATATGGCTACGTTTGTAGGTACTGAAACGGGCGGAATTTTCGGCGCATTTTGTTCGACTCTCGGCGTTGTTATGCCGTCGTTTATCGTAATACTTCTTGTTGCGACATTTTATGAAAAATTCAAGAAAAACAAAGCAGTCGCAGGGTGTATGACCGGTCTTAGACCTGCCGCAATCGGGCTTATTGCTTCGGCGGCACTGTCACTTGCAATTACGGCATTTTTCGCAGACGGCGTAAGCGTAGCGGTATTTAAAAGCGTTGAATTTTATATTTCGGCAGTCGTTTGCATTGTTATGACGGTGTTGGCTCTTAAAAAGGTTCACCCCATAAAAATAATAACAGTCTCGGCAGTAGTGGGCATTATCTGCGGTTACGCACTGAATTTACCCGTGTAACTCAAAATCCCTTTTGTAAATAAATTTAAAGCAGGGCATACCGTTTCGGTATGCCCTGAATGTTTAATGTTGTAGGGTGCGACGACTCTGCGCACTTTTTAATTTCGGTTAATATTAGTTTTATAACGGTATGCCGAGGTCGGCATACCCTACATTATTATTCACACAAGCTGTTCGGCAAGATTTTCGAGTTCTTCAATATCGGACGGCTTAACCCGTGTTTTAATTGTAACTATGTCGCCGACAAATGTAATATTCTTCATCTGCTCAAATTCGGCTTTCATCGTTTTTGCGGCTGAGGGTGCCCAGGAGCCGTTCTCAACAAGAGCAACATTTCTGTTTTGGAAAGCCTTTGATTTAAGATGGTGAATGAAGTCCGCCATCGGCGCAAATACACCTGCGTCATAGCTTGATGCCATACAAAGCAGAGTGCTGTGCCTGAAAGCGTCTTCAACACATTCTGCAATGTCGTCACGTGAAAGGTCGGCAATTGCAACTCTCTTACAGCCTTTGTTTTCAAGAATTTCTTTCATTTTGTAAGCCGCCTCGGCGGTGTTGCCGTGAATTGACGCAAATGCTATAAACACTCCTTCGTTCTCGGGCTTGTATGACGACCAAATGTCATAAAGCTTTAAAACCTCGGGTATAGTATCTGTTAAAATCGGGCCGTGCAGGGGGCATATTGTCTTTATTTCAAGTGCATTTGCCTTTTTAAGAAGAGTTCCGACAGGAGCGCCGTATTTGCCCACAATGTTGAAATAATATCTTCTTGCCTCACAGCTCCAACCCTCGTCAGCGTCAAGCGCGCCGAATTTGCCGAATGCGTCGGCAGAGAAAAGAACCTTGTCGCAGGAATCGTAAGAAAGCATAACTTCAGGCCAATGAACCATTGGTGCTAAAATAAAGCTTAATGTGTGCTTGCCAAGGCAGAGTGTGTCGCCTTCAGCCTTTACCAAAATTTTAGACTCGTCAACATCTGCAAATTGTGGCATCATAGCCTTTGCTTTTGCCGAGCAGACAATCTGCATTTCGGGGTAAAGCGTGCATACTTTTTCTATATTAGCCGAATGGTCAGGCTCAAGGTGCTGAACCACCAAATAATCGGGTTTTCTGTCGCCGAGAACAGTCTTTAAATTAGCAAGCCATTGCTCGCTCACAGCCTTGTCAGATGTGTCCATAACAGCGATTTTTTCGTCAAGAATAACGTAAGAATTGTAAGCCATACCGTTGGGAACTATGTACTGGCTCTCAAATAAATCAATATCTCTTGTGCTGACTCCGATATATTTTATATCTTCCGAAATTTTAATATCCATATCTTTCTCCTCAATTAAATTTATGAGGGTATTTTAACATAAAACGATGCTGTATTCAATAATGAAGGGAAAAATTTTGTCTCTTTTTGTAGGGGACGATGTCACTATCTCATACAGAAATCTTGTCGCCCCTGAAAGGGGAGATGTCACGAAGTGACAGAGGGGTTATAAAGCTTTCAACTATAAATATTAACCCCTCAGTCTTTGCTAACGCAAAGCCAGCTCCCCTTACAGGGGAGCCGAGAGTGTGGACCTTAGGTGGAGACCTCTGCGTAGCAGAAAAATGCTTTTTTATAAAAAACAGGAAAGCCTAAACTTTCCTGTTTCCTATTTTGAATATTTTAATTATTCTTCCTCAAATGCGCTTTTGTCAAGACCGCAAACGGGGCAAAGAAAATCTTCGGGAACCATTTCCCACGGTGTGCCGGGTTCAATTCCGTTTTCGGGATCGCCTAAAGCCTCATCGTAAACATAACCGCAAGGGCATACATATTTCATACTGCTAACCTCCTAAAATATGTTTTGCTTTTTCGGTAAAATTATTCGCCGAAATATCTCTTAAGAAGACCTGCGAATGCTTTACCGTGTCTTGCTTCGTCTCTTGCCATTTCGTGAACTGAGTCGTGAATAGCGTCAAGACCCTGAGCCTTTGCCATTTTAGCAAGCTCTGTTTTGCCGAGTGTAGCGCCGTTTTCTGCGGCAACTCTCATTTCAAGATTTTTCTTTGTTGAATCTGTAACAACTTCGCCGAGCATTTCAGCAAATTTTGCAGCGTGCTCTGCTTCTTCATAAGCTGCCTTTTCCCAGTAAAGACCGATTTCGGGGTAGCCCTCTCTGTGAGCAACTCTTGCCATTGCGAGGTACATACCAACCTCTGAGCATTCGCCGTTGAAATTGTCACGAAGACCCTGAACGATTTCCTCGTCAACGCCGTCAATAATTCCTACAACGTGCTCTGCAGCCCAAGCTAACTCGCCGCCTTCTTCTCTTACAGCCATTTTTGCCTTGCAGATGGGGCAGATTTCAATGGGTTCGTCACTTTCGTAGCCGCATACGGGGCAGTAATACTTTTTTGCCATAATATTTTTACTCCTTTGATATAAAAAAATTTTTTATTCTTTACAGCGTTTGCAAATACCGCTGTAATATACATCTTTTTGAAGAGTTTCAAAGCCTTCAATTCCGCAAACATTGCTTTCAGTACACTGAAAATCGTAAATATCTCCGCATTTTGTGCATTTAAAATGCCCGTGAAACGACGTGTCAGCGTCAAAGCGGATTTTGTCCTTGTCAATGTTTACGGGGATTAAAAGTCCGCAGTCACAAAGCGTTTGCAGACAGTTGTAAACCGTTGTTTTTGAAAAAGACGGGTTACTCTCAACCATTTTTTCATATACCGTCAATGCGTCGGGGTGTATGGGGTTTTCTTTCAGAAATTTGTAGACGGCAATACGCTGAGGGGTACGCTTTAAGCCCTTGCTCTTAAATATTTCGGAAATCTGTTGAGTATTCATAACACCACCAAATTAAAATAAACACTAATTTGTAATGATTACAATTTAATTATACATATTTTCAGCGTGTTGTCAATACTTAAAAATAAATTTTTTGAAAATTATTTTACTTTTTCCTTGTATGCATACGAAAAGTCAACGGGCGGCGAGGTCACGGAAATGTAGACAAATTCTTCATCTGAGTCGTTATGTAATCCGTGTATATCGTTTTGCTCAAATCTTACCGCATCGCCTGCCGTAAACGGCATTTCGCCGTCATCTGCCAGTAATAATTTACCACTGCCTTTGAGTGCATACCAAATTTGTTCCGAATATTCGTGTGCGTGCCTGCTTTGCACAGCCGCAGGCTCTAAATGTACCTCGGCTACAGTAACCCTGTCACTGTTTGAGTTGTCAGGACAGATTATCTGTTTAGAGGTTACACCTGTGTTTTTTAAATTTACAATACTGTCTTTTTTGATAAATTCCATAAATACTCCGTTTTAATATCAATTAAGATTGCGGCACAATTTTTGCGTTATTCACAAACCTTGTAGGGTACGCCGACTCGGCGTACCTCGGAAAACCTGTTAAAATATTTAACTTATGCAACTCGGCTGTCCGCAATGCAATTTGCAATAATAATCAATTCCGCAACGGGCTGTCGGGTCGCCAGCCCCTACAATGAGACATCTCGGGTTACGTTTCGTCTGTAAAAATTTCTATTTTATAAAAACTGTGGCTGTTTGCATATTTAAAGGCGGCGGAGTTTCTTATGCAGTTGAAAAAGCCGTCGGTTTCCTCTTCTTCGCACCATAATTCATCCTTAAATGATTTGTTTTTGTTGTCGGGCTTAAACATCACATCTAAATGAGTCTGAATATACTCGCCATCATTATTTTCAGTTTGCTTGACAACAGAAAAATAAAACAGCGGTTCGCCCGTAAATCCGAATGTGCCTGTTTCAAACAAAAGCATATCTTCTTCGTCCATCGGCTGACAGCCCTTTTCAAATATGCCCAGCATATCTTCAACGGAGCTTTCTTCTGTAATTGAATTCTTTAAATATTTTTCTAATTTATTCATTTTTTATCCCTTTCCGTACCAATTCGGCACTGTTAATTTATAATTGTCATACCACTGCAAAACATCGTTTGCGAGATTTAACATTATTTCAATCTGTTCCTGACTGTAATCTACTGCCCACGGAATGCTGGATAAAGTGCCTGTTCCGATGTAAAACTTGAGCAGTTTCCAAAAAAACTCGGGTATTTTATTATCAAAATATCCGTCAAGCATACCAGAAGCAAAGGCGTGGGAAATCTGTGCTATCCAAACAATACTGTTAAACTCTTCCCACGGGTCGCCGAAATCGTACCTGTCAAAATCAATAATAACAATTTTATCATTTTCAATCATCATATTACCGATATGGTAATCGCCGTGCTGAAAGCATTGCGGTCTGTTTTTAAGCAAATCACGGTTGCTGTTCAAGTAATCAATTAAATACTGCGCACCCTCGAATTTTACGGGGCAGTCGGAATACATTTGAATTTTCTTATCCATTTTCCTGTTAAAGCGTGTTTCCCAATTTCCCTGATTTTTCGGCGCAGGAATTGTATGAATTTTTTGCAGAATTTTACCCGACTGAAAGCCAAAGTCGTATTGCTGTTTTTGGCTGTAATCGCATATATGCTCTTCGGCGTCAATGCCGTCAATCCACGACTGCAAAACATAAGCGCCGTCTTTGCACAGACCCACTTTAACTGGCTTACACATAGGAATATCCAAGACAGCCAATTTCTTCATAATTTTATGAATTTTCTTTCTATTTGCGTATTTCTTTCTCGGCGAAATACGCAAAAGGTATTTTGTACCGTCCTTAACAGCACAGTATTTTTTGTCTCCGCTGTAGCCCTTGTCAATTTCGGTCAAGCTGTCAAAAATTTTTAAGTTCATAATTATACCTATACTAAAGATTTTACATTTATTGACGGATAAGAGAAATAATGTATTTTATTCCCTTAAAAATCAGTCCGTTTTGCGGTTCAAAAACAACGACTCTGTCATCGGGATTTATCATTCTGAGAATATAAATCCCAATAAAAAGAAATGCCATTACACCGTAAATTATCTTTGCAGCTTTTTGCGAGAAACCTAATTTTGTCATAATATAAACAGCAACGAAAATTATGGGGCAGGGGAATAGAGGATGATAATAAAACGCTTCCCTAAAATTGAGATGTAAAAGACTGAAATATGCTCTCGACATTCCGCAGCCTGCACAGGAAATACCTGTTAAAAGCTTAATCGGGCAGCCGGTAAATAAAATATAAATAAGAAATATAAAAAGAAAAATGCAAATAAGCTTAAGGTGCTCTTCAATTTCTTTTTTGTTAATTTTCATATAAATCCCTGTTATTAAAAAAATTCCCCCTTGAAATTAAGGGGGATTTTTTGTGAATTTGTTTCTTAGCTGAGTCCGTTGTAACGGTTGTATGCGGCGCAGATTGCGTTTGTATTTTTAATAAGGAAATACATTGCAACAAGCGGGCCGATGCCAAAAAGGAAAACACCTAAAATTGCCCATAAAAGAATGGTAGTTCCGTTTTCCGAAAAGCTCAAACCGTAACGTGGAGCATTTTCAGCAAGTCTGTTGCCGAGGTTGTAGTACCAAATCCATGAATAAATTCCACAGGTTAAAAAGCTGAGTACAATAAACTGCACAAGACCTGCCGTCTGCTTGCCGTCACCCTCGCAGGCAACATTAACGTCAGCAGCCATTTTATAAAGGAAATAGTATCCGTAAATCCCGCAAGTTATTAAATTGAGAAGTATGTAAGCAACAATACCTCTGTCGTCCTTTAATTTCTGACCGGGAACGTATGCAGGCTCGCCCTGAACTGAACGGTTGATTTCGTCAAATGCAGACTTAACCTCGCTTTCTGCCTTTGAAAAAGCTCCCGAAGCAGCGTCCTTAACCTGCTGACCTAAATCGTTAACAGGCGCACCGCATTTGTTGCAGAATTTTACTCCGTCTTCAAGCGGAGAACCGCATTGTTTACAAAACATATTTTTTGCCCCTCTCTGTAAAAGTTATAAATATTTTAATACAAGTACGGGTATATGTCAATACTTGTCCGACGGGCAAAATCGGGAATTTTTATTCATATTCCACCGTCGCAGGCGGTTTGGAGGTTATGTCGTAGACAACTCTGTTAATGCCCTTGACCTCATTTGTAATTCTGTTTGACACACGTGAGAGCAGGTCATAGGGAATTTTTGCCCAGTCCGCCGTCATAAAATCGTCAGTTGTTACCGCACGCAGGATAACAAGATGCTCATAAGTACGGTGGTCGCCCATAACGCCGACGGATTTAACCCCGGGGAGCACCGCAAAAAACTGTGCAAGCTCACTTTCATAGCCCGTCTTTGACATTTCCTCACGGAAAATTGCGTCTGCCTGCTGTAAAAGAGCTACTTTTTCGGCAGTGATTTCGCCTATGATGCGAACGCCCAGTCCGGGACCCGGGAACGGCTGACGCCAAACAAGCTCTTTCGGGATTCCGAGTTTTTCGCCGACTCTTCTGACTTCATCCTTAAAAAGACTTGCAAGCGGTTCAATAACGTCGAGAAAATCAATATCCTCGGGCATTTCCACTTTATTGTGATGCGTTTTGATTTTGTCCGCATCGCCCTTGCCCGATTCAATGCAGTCGGGGTAAATTGTGCCCTGCGCAAAGAAACCTTTGTCAGATTGCTTTCTGATTTCTTCCCAAAAGACTTTATAAAATTCAGTGCCGATAATTTTTCGTTTTTCTTCGGGGTCTGTAACGCCCTTGAGCTTACCCAGAAAATGCTCCTGGCAGTTTACTCTTACGAAATTCATATCAAAAAGCGAGGTAAATGTCTTTTCGACAAAGTCGCCCTCGTCTTTTCGCATAAGCCCTTGGTCAACGAAAACGCAGGTGAGCTGTTTGCCTACTGCACGGGACAAAAGACCTGCCGCAACCGATGAATCAACACCGCCCGAAAGACCGAGAACAACCTTTTTATCCCCGATTTTCGTGCGAAGCTCCTCAACAGTTTTTTCAATAAAGTTGTCCATTATCCAGTCGCCCGAGCATTTGCAGACGAGGTAAAGGAAATTGTGGAGCATTTTAAGCCCGTATTCACTGTGCGTAACCTCAGGGTGGAACTGCACAGCATATATATTTTCAGCCGTATTTTCCATTACAGCGCACGGGCAGTCGTCTGTTGTGCCGATAATATTAAAGCCCTCGGGTGCCTCGGAAATGTAGTCCGTATGGCTCATCCAAACAGTGCTTTTTTCGGGAATACCCTTAAAAAGCAGGCTGTCTTTAATTGTAACTTCAATTTTGCCGTATTCCGAAACGGGTGCAGTAGAAACTTTTCCGCCCCTCATCCACGCAATAAGCTGACATCCGTAGCAAATGCCCAGAACGGGAATACCGAGATTGAGTATTTCGCTTGTGTAATGCGGTGAGCTTTCGTCATAAACGCTGTTCGGTCCGCCTGTGAATATTATGCCTTTGTAATCCCCAGATTTTATCTTCTCAATCGGTGTTGTATAGGGGAGAATTTCGGCGTATACGTTGTTATCTCTGACTCTGCGCGCGATAAGCTGATTGTACTGACCTCCGAAATCGAGAACAAGAATTTTTTCCATGCAATAGCCTTCTTTAAACAGAATGAATTTTGTTGTTTATTAAATGATTCCGTCAAATCCCGAGCTGTTCGTCGGTAATTTCTTCCTCAGCAGGAAGCACTGCTTCGGCTGAAATGTCGTTCCATTTAAACAGTCTGCGGAAAATTGCAATAGGGAATGTGTGAATTTTAGTGTTAAATTCAGCGGCGCTCTGGGCATATGCACTTTTTGCGTTATAGAGAATATTTTCAGAGCTTTCAATTTGTGAAAGCAGTTTGTGTACGTGCTCATTTGCTTTAAGCTCAGGGTAGCTTTCAACAACTGCACGAAATTCGCCGCTGGTTCGCACTTTAACGGGCATTCTTGCCTTTCGGGCGTCGGCAAATTCTGAGTAAAGCTCCTTTTCCTCGCCTGCGTATTTGTCAGCAACACGTGAAGCTTTTTCTAAAAGAGAATCACGCCTCTCAAGAGCCGCCTTAACCTCAGCCTCAGACTTTGAAACACTGTATTTTAATTTTGTAGTCGAGTTGTACTCGATAATGAAATTGACAATAAGTGCAAGAGCGATACCGCCGATATACACCCATTTGTCATATTTTTCAGGCAGAGTGTCTGTCGCAGGGTCTGAGGGTATAAAAGCGCACATTATCAGCAGTACAATAATTGATGAAATAATCATCGAAACAAACAGCATCAAAAGCTTAAATGCAATGTTGTTTGTAAGTTTATTCCAGTTCATTTAATATCTTCTCCAGTCTGCGGGTTATCTGTAAAGAATAGCTTCTCTTTCAGGGCCGTTTGATACCATATCAATCTTCTGACCAAGCTCATTTTCAATAAATTCAACATAAGCCTTGGCTTCAGCGGGAAGAGCGTTATAATCCTTAATTCCTCTTATGTCGCATTTCCAGCCCTTAAGTGTTGTTAAAACGGGCTTACAGCGCTTAAGGTCGGGAGTGGTTGGGAAATCTTTAATAATTTTGCCGTCAAGCTCATAGGCTGTGCATACCTTAATCTCGTCTAAGTAGGAAAGACAGTCAAGAGCGGTCATAACAACCTTTGTAGCGCCCTGACATTCAATTCCGTAGCGGGAGGCAACGCAGTCAAACCAGCCTACTCTTCTGGGTCTTCCGGTGGTTGCGCCGAATTCGCCCTTGTCACCGCCGTGAATACGAAGCTCCTGAGCCTCATCCTCGTCAAGAATTTCGGAAACAAATTCGCCTGCGCCCACTGCTGAGGAATAAGCCTTTGTAACAACGACAATTTCCTTTATCTCGTGTGGAGGGATACCTGCGCCCACTGCGCCGTAGCCTGCAAGAGTTGAAGAGGAGGTAACCATGGGGTAAATTCCGAAATCGGGGTCTTTAAGCGTTCCGAGCTGACCTTCAAGAAGAATGTTTTTACCCTCTTTAATTGCGTCGTGAATAAGCTTATGAGTGTCGCAAACGTACGGGGCAATTTTCTCTTTATATTCCATACAGGTGTTATAAAGCTCTTCTTCGGACAAAAGCGGTTTATGATAAACGTGTTCTAAAGTAAGATTTTTAAGAGTGCATATATTTTTAATCTTTGCTTTGAGAGTTTCATCGTCAAAAAGTTCATTTACCTGAATACCGATTTTAGCGTATTTGTCCGAGAAAAACGGAGCAATGCCGCTTTTTGTTGAGCCGAATGCATTTTTGCCCAAACGCTCTTCCTCGTAAGTGTCAAGAAGAATGTGATAAGGCATAAGAAGCTGTGCTCTGTCAGACACGCAAAGATTAGGGTTAAGACCTGCTTTCTTAAGGCTTTCAAGCTCGTTTATGAATTTGTTAATATCAAGAGCAACTCCGTTGCCTATAACGCATTTTACATTTTCGTGGCAAACACCGCTGGGCATAAGGTGCAAAGCAAACCTGCCGTGCTCGTTAATTATAGTGTGGCCTGCGTTTGCGCCGCCCTGAAAGCGAATGACAATATCCGCCTCGCTTGCAAACATATCGGTGATTTTACCTTTTCCTTCGTCGCCCCAGTTAGCGCCGACAATAGCTTTAACCATAAATCAGTTATCTCCTTTAAAAAGTGAATTTCACTTCAATAAAAATACTTAACTTTAACTTAAATATTATATATTTTTCATAATTTCTTGTCAATGAAATGCGAATAAAAAAGTAACAAAAAGTAATAGAAAGATTTCGCACGAATATAAGCATTTTAACAATAAAAATCCCGTCGGGAATTTGCCGACGGGAAAATGTTTACTTAATTTGTGTAGTTGTCAAAATAGCCTTGAACAAGAACTACGGGAGTGCCCTTGTCACCCGAGCCGCTTGTAAGGTCGCAAAGTGAACCGATAAGATCTGTAAGCTGTCTTGGGGTTGTGCCCTGAGATGCCATATTGCCCACAAGATTGCTGTCCTTTTCACGGATACTCTTTGATACAGCCTCCTTTAACTCGTCGCCGCTCAAATCCTTAAAGTCATTATCCGCAAGGTATTTAAGCTTGAGTTCATTCGGAGTGCCTTTGAGTCCGTCAGTGTAAGCAGGGGAAACGCAAGGGTCTGCAAGCTCCCAAATTTTGCCCTGAGGATCTTTGAATGCACCGTCGCCGTAAACCATAACCTCAATATTCTTGCCCGTTGCGTCTTTAAGAAGCTTTTGGGTTTCAGTTACAAATTTGCCGCAGTCACGGGGGAACAACTTTATTGTGTTCTCGGTTGACTTGTTAGAGCCTAAAAGACCGAAGCTCTCGTTAAAGCCGCTGCCGTCAACGCTCGAATTGAGAATATCGTCAAGTCCGCAAACAACATCAGCGCCGTTTTCACGGAGAATTCTCTTTGTGCGAGCTCTTGTATGAATGTCGCAAGTAAGTACATTTTTTGTATAGTTAAGAATAGTCTGAGGACGGTTTGCAAAGATTATTTCAACCTCAGCGCCTGCGTCACGGATAATCTGTGAATAGTAATCAACATAGTCAACGCCTGTAAATTCGTGCTTGTTTTCGCCGAACAGTCTGCGGTAATCCTCAAGAGTTAAAACATCGCTGTAAGGGTTTACGCCTGCTTCGTCAAGACGGTCTATGGAAACAAGGCTGTTACCTACTTCGTCAGACGGGTAGCTTAGCATAAGCACAATTTTCTCGGCTCCCATTGCAATACCTCTTAAGCAAATTGCAAAACGGTTACGGGAAAGTATGGGGAAAATAACGCCTACGGTTTTTCCGCCGAGCTTTGCTTTAACGTCTTTTGCAATGGCGTCAACCGTTGCATAGTTGCCCTGACTTCTTGCAACTATTGACTCAGTAACGGCAACAACATCTCTGTCGCGGAGAGTGAAGCCCTCACTGTCAGCCGCATCGACAATACAGTCGGCAACGATTTTAGCGAGGCGGTCGCCCTCTCTTATAATAGGACAGCGTACGCCCCTTGAAACAGTACCGATTTTTCTTTCCATTCTGTAAATCATCCTTCCGATTATGTAAGCATAAATTTGCAGTTGTGATGTAACAAATCCGTATCATCGCAATTACAATTTATTATAGCAGAGTACGGATTTAATTGCAAGAGAGCAGACAAAAAATTCACCGCAGGATTTCTCTGCGGTGAATTAAACTGTGCATTTATTTATTCTTCACGCTTTTTCTTAACTGTAACCGCTGTAACGCCTATTACAGCAACGGCTGCGACTGCTGCCGCCGAAATTGCAATTGCTTTTCCTGCGGTATTGGGAACATTCGGCTTGCCGACGTTTTCGGGAGCTGTGGTTGGAGGCTCTGTAACAGGGCCAAAAGAGGTCTGAGTTTTATCAGGCGTTAAAGGCTTAAGATTGGAGGATGAAACTTCAAGGATTCCGTCAAATGTAACGGGGATTTCATTGTTTGCTTTATTTGTAGCTTTAACCTTTTCAAATGAAAATTCGTATTCGCCGTCATTTCCCTCAATAGGAGTGAAAATATATGTAAACATTTTACTTTCTTCTGTAAGCGATTCCGCGATTACAATGTTTGCAACAACCGTGCCGTCTTTTTCGGCGTTTGTTGAATTTATAATTGAAGCGTCCTCAAGATAGCTCATTTCTTTAAACTTAAGCTTAGTGCTGTCATATTTTAATGCGGCTGAAAATGTTGAAATATCCGAAGAAGACGGTGCGGTAAGACGCACATAAACAAGACCGTCACTGCCCGCAATTTCAACCTTCACCCTTACTGTCTTTGCCGCAAAAGCCGGAATAACCGATATAATGATAAGAGCTAAGGCTAAAGCGATTGCCGCAATTTTGGAAACACAGTTGTTTTTCATAAAAATAACGCCCCTTGTTTTAGATTTATATGGAAATAATAACAAAAAAACTGTATTTTGTCAATCGGCAAATGTAAGTAATTAATTTAGTTTATATTGACTTTTAAGAAATAAGATTATATAATTTATCCATTATAGCTTAATGTAATAAATTGGGTTGTTATGCCAATTTGTAAAAAGCTTAGAACGAAGCGGAATGACGGTGGTGAACTGAAATGGACAAATACAGCGTACTTATGTCGCTATACATAAAGGAAAAGCCGGAATATCTGCGCCTTGCCGTTCAAAGTATGGTGGACCAAACGATTAGCCCCGATGAGATAATAATTGTTAAGGACGGTTCGGTGACGCCTGAGCTTTTGGCAGTGCTTGATGAATTTACGGAAAAGTATCCCGCCCTTTTCAGTATTGTGGGCTATGAGCAAAACAAAGGCTTGGGATATGCTCTTAATTACGGCATTGAGCGTTCAAAAAACGAGCTTATTGCACGTATGGACACTGACGATATTTCAAAGCCCGAGCGCTGTGAAAAACAGCTTGAAATGTTTGCAAAAAATCCGGAGCTGGCCATTGTCGGTTCAAATGTTGACGAATTTTGCTTTGACCCTAAAAATGTTGTGTCAGTGCGTGCCGTTCCGACGGAGCACAAGGATATATATGAGTTTGCAAAAAGAAGAAGCGCATTTAACCACCCTGCCGTAATGTATAAAAAAAGTGCAGTTCTAAGTGTGGGCGGTTACAGTGATTTAAGGCGCAATCAAGATGTTGAGCTGTTTGGAAGAATGCTGTTTTCGGGCTGTAAAGCTGCAAATATCGGCGAGTCGCTTCTTTGGTTCCGTTCAGACGACGCACTTGCAAAGCGCAGAAAAAGCTGGGAAAACACAAAAAGCTACATAAATACTATAAAGAAATTCCGTAAAATGGGCTATTCGGATTTCGGCGATTTGGCGGCGGTTGCAATAGCGCAGACGGGAATGTTTCTGTGTCCTGCAAAGCTTCAGCATTGGATATACAAAAAGTTTTTGAGAGGGTAGCGGCGTGAAAAATATGCAAAACAGGCATCCCAGAGTTTTAATAGTCGGAACAATTCCGTATAATCCCGATACCTCGTCAAGAGCTTTTGACGCTTACTTTCACAATTGGGAAAAAGAGAATTTAAGGCAGATTTTTTCCAATACAAAAACTCCGATAAAGGGTCATTGCGGTTCGCTGTATCAAATTACCGACCAAATGATGCTTAAAAGGTATTTGCACCGCATAAAAGAAGTCGGAACTGTTTTTAATTATGACGATTTGCCTGACAGATGGAGCGATTCGGGTAATCTTGAGGTTGGCAATAAGCTTACCGAAAAGCTTTACATAATAGGAAGTAAAGAATCCGCATTAAAGCATATTTTGAGAAAATTTTTGTGGAGAGAAAAATTTTGGAATACGGAAAAACTCAGAAATTGGCTTGATGAGTTTAACCCTGAGTGTGTATTTCTTGCGTTTTCTGACGACTTCTTTATCCCTGAAATTGCAATGTTTGTTGCAGACAGGTTTAATATACCGATTATGAGCTGTATCGGTGACGATTACTATTTTAACGATAAGAAATCCTTGTCTCCCGTTTATCATATATACAGAAAAAAGTACAAAGAATGTATACGCCGTGTGTTCAGCCACAAAAGCAGCGCTATATATATAAGCGATAAAATACGTGATAAATATAACGGCGCTTTCGGAATAAAGGGAGATACCGTCTATTTATCGTCCGACATAGAGCGGCACAGCTTTCGCCCTATTGATGCAAATAATTTAAAGGTGTCGTATTGCGGTAATATCCGTTTGGGCAGAAACACCTCGCTTGCTGATATAGGAACCGCTCTTCAGGAAATAAATCCTAATTATCAGCTTGACGTTTATTCAGCCGAAAAGAACGGGGAGTTCATTAATGTGCTGGAGGAGTGTTCCGGTGTAAACTACTGCGGAACGGTGCCGTACAGCGAGGTAATGAAAATCACATCGGAAAGCGACATTTCGGTGATAGTTGAGGGCTTTAAGGACGAAGAGGTTACGGTTACAAAATACTCTTTATCCACAAAGGCGGCGGACGCAATTTCCACCGGCTGTCAGATACTTTCTTACGGCTCTCCGGAATGCGGCGTTATTGAATATATGAAATCTACGGGATGTTCGGTGGTTTGCACTGACAAAAGTCAGCTTGTGTCCTCAATAAAAGAACTGATAAGCGATGAAGAATATCAAAAAAAGCTATATGACAGGTCAGCGATAATACAGAGAGAACACCATAACAAGAGCAAGAGCAACGAAATATCTGAAAGACTGTTTAAAGAACTTATAGAAGGGTAGAGGACGGACTATGACAGAAAATTTGGCGGTGCTTATAAGCAGCTGTGATAAATTTTCCGATCTTTGGGAAGAGCATATCAGACTTTACCGTGAAAACTGGAAGGGTGAGAGCGTTAAAACTTTCCTTGTTACGGATAAGGCAACCGACGCAAATTTTGAGGGAGTGGAAATAATTACTGCACCTTCGGATTACGATTTCCCTATGCGGATAAAATATGCTTTGCAGTTT
Source organism: Ruminococcaceae bacterium UBA7217 (assembly GCA_002490425.1). GTDB lineage: Bacteria > Bacillota > Clostridia > Oscillospirales > Acutalibacteraceae > Fimenecus. Next base: position 105,926 of record DKTZ01000019.1, on the reverse strand, counting down.
ATTGCAGCTCCTTATGTTCTTCTTACATTAGACGACTATTTTACGGTCAATAATATTGAAAGCAAAGACATTTTTTATCTTGCGGACAGAGCATATAATGAGAAAATCGATTATTTAATGCTTTATGACAGAAGAAAAGACAGTCCCCGTAAGTTTTTGCCGATTGAGGTTTTGGAAGAAATTGACCTGAATAAAAAATATGCTTTAACGCTTTACCCTGCAATTTGGAATAAAGATTTTCTTGCAAAAACCGTGAAAGATGACCTCAGCCCTTGGCTTTATGAGGTTTCACTGACAAAAACCGCTGTAGAGGAGGGAGCAAAGTGCTTCTTCAGTCCTGCGGGTACATTCAGAATTTTAGATGTGGTCAGAAAAGGCAAGGTTTTGCATAAGGCTGACAGATATTTTAAAAGCCACGGTATTAATATCGGCGACCGTCCGAAAATCAGTTATTTAACCGAATTTAAGCTTGCATTTATGGACGCTTTGAGTTGGTATGCACCGAAAAAACTTATAGGCGCGCTTAAAAAAATCGGGCGTAAATTCGGTATGAGCTTTTACAGCGAATGACGGAAACATAACGGCAAAACAGAGAATCGAATTGCTGACGTATCGTGCAAATTTGTTTTGCTTAACCAAAATTGTTGTCTCATATTTACTTTGATTGGAAAGAAAAAAGATGTATAGGTGAATGGCTATGAAAGTTTTGTGGGTTTCAAATTCCCCAATCGGCCCTGCTGCAAATATACTTAATGAAACATACGGCGGAACAAGCGGCGGATGGATACAGACAGAATATGAATTTCTTGACAAAAATCAACTCGATTTGTCTTTCCTGTGCTTTGCGCCTAACATCTCTAAGGGCAATGTTTTAGAGAAGTCTAATGCTATAGGTAAGTTATATGCCATTAAAGCTCCGAGGATACAAAACGGAATAGCTCCTACAGCTGAGCTTGTAAAACAGGTGCAAAATATTATAAACAAAGTCTCGCCGGATATCATACATATATGGGGCACAGAGACTTGTATTTCCAATGCTGTGTCAAAATGTTCGCCTGACATTCCTAAGGTGATTTTTATTCAAGGACTTTTGGGAGTTCATAAAAGATATTTGGGCGGGTATTTTAATAAAAAAAATTATGCTGAATACTGCAAAAAAATTCCGCTTGAAGGAAAGCTTAGGGCATGGCTCAGGGCAAAGCTTTTTATCAGGCAGTCTGAAATTGAAAGAGATACATTAAAAAACTGTAAAAATGTGATTATAGACAGCGATTTTTCAGAGGCGTATTGCAAATCCGTTTCTTCGGCAATCAACTGTTATTGCCGAGTATTAGAACCGAATGCGGTATTTGAAAAATACAGATGGTCGTTAGATAACGCAAATAAGCATCAGATATTTACTGTTTTTGCAGGTTCTGCCGAAAAGGGAGTACATCATCTTCTTTTTGCAGTAGGTAAGCTGAAAGAAAAATACCCGGATATTAAAGTCTTAATTCCTGGTAGCTATAATCTTTCAGCTGAGCATAAGCTTATGCCCGGAAAGGCAAATTCTTATGAAACTGTTTTAGCAAATATTATTCATAAGCTTGGAATTGAGGAAAATGTGTGCTTTACCGGTCGGTTGAGCCCGACGAAAATGGCAGAATATATCAGTAATTCTCATATATTTGTGAATCCTTCGTGTATGGAGGTTCACGCTCTTTCCTTGAGAGAGGCAATGTCAATGGGAGTGCCGTGCATAACCTCTCTTTGCGGAAGCACGGGGAGTTATGTAAAGCACGGAAAAAACGGTTTCGTATACCGTTATGAAGAATATGAGGTTTTAACTTATTACATAGATAAGCTGTTTTCCGACAGTGCTCTTTGCGGGGAAATTTCGATGAATGCGCTGGGCGCAATAGCTGAATACCAAAGTGAAAAGAAAATGTCTTTGCGGGAGATTTACGGGAAAATATTGAATGACCGGTTATAGATAAATAACCGATAAGACAAATATTGTTAATTTGAGGGTTTTCCTGCACCGTTTGAAAACACGGCGCAGTTAAGAATATAAAGAGGTTACGGTGACGAAATGTTAATATATATTATTTTATTAGCGTTTGTTTTGCTTGGCGGCTTTGCCGTCTTGGCCCCTAAGGGCAACATGAAAAAGAAAAATATTATTTATTTGAATTTGGCCTTTATTGCAATATTCTTGATTTATTCGTTGAGGGCAAGTACAGTAGGAAGAGATTTGCCGGGATATGAAGAAGCATATGAGCTTTCAAATGTTATTTCATTTGCAAGACTCGGTATCGGAAACTTTGAAAGAGGCTATCTCTTTTTAATGTGGATATGTAATAAATTAAATCTTTCCTTTCAGTGGTTTTTGACAATATGTAATGCGATTATTTTAGTTCCTATATATATTTTTATTCGCAAATATTCCAAAAATGTGTTTCTGTCAACAATAATTTATATCTGCTATATGTTCTTTGAATTTAATATGACAGGATTAAGACAGGCAATTGCATCCTCGATTGTACTTATAGCGATTACAGTGCTTTTGGAGTCAAAACGGTACGGATTACTGAAATATATCCTTATTGTTCTGCTTGCAACAAAATTTCACAGCGCCGCATACGCAGCATTTTTATATTTGCCTTTCCATTATATGAAAAAATCAAAGACATATACAATATCAATAGCGTGCCTCGGCGCATTCTTTTTAGTAGCAAGAGGGCCTATTATGAGTATCATTAAGGCTTCTTTTGAAAAAGACTCAATGAATACAAATGCAGGGCTGCATATAGGCTTGAATATGGTCTTCTTATTAGCACTTGCAGCTGTTTTTACCGTTTCGGGCTTCAAGAGGGAAAAGGACATTCAACTGATGTCATTTGTGCCCCAGGGCAGTGCGGCTTTGCTTGAAAAGCCTATGGGATTTTCCGACGCTTTGTTTGAAAAGATGTTTTATTTAAGCATTGCCTTATTGTTTTTGTTCGGGGCTGACACTGCGGTTCGGAGTTATATGGTTCTTAATCAGGTAATATTCGTATTGCTTCCCAACAGCATAATCAACCTTTTTGATAAAAAGGCCGAAAAGGTTATAACGGGAGGGTTAATTCTGTTTTTCATAGCGTTCTTTTTCAGCAATACGCTTATTGGCGGCGGTTTTGACGTTGTTCCTTATAAATTTTTCTGGCAAATGTAAATTGAAAAGTAAGCGGAGAAAAAATAATGAAATTATTGAAAAAAATATTAAAAAATCTTATGCTGTATTTCAGGCATAAAAGGTACAGAAAAGAAGAGCTTAAGCAAACTGATGTTACAATACTGTGCAATTGCTGTATCGGCGGAACTATGTATAATGATTTGGGATTGAAATTTTTGTCCCCTACTGTAAATTTGTTTTTCGGACACCACTCATTTATTGATTTTGTAAATCATTTAGATGATTACAGAGACGGTGAGCTTATTAAGATTGAGGATAAGTACGACGTCAACGAAAGGGGAGTTCAAGCGCCTGTTTGTGTACTCAGAAAGCAAGGATTGCCTGATGTTGAGATACATTTTCTTCACTATGATACATATGAAGAGGCCAGAGAAAAATGGTATTCTCGGTATGAAAGAATCAATCCTGAAAAGATATTTCTCGTTATTGAAGCTAAAGATGAGCATGAGCATGAGTTAATAGATGAATATACTGAATTGCCTTATCCTAAGATTATTTTTACTGATTTGCCGTCTGACGGTGAATCAGTTATGCATATGAAATTGTATGACAGGAAGAATAATGAAAAATCAGTGACTGAATTTACTAATATTTTTGGGCAACGCGGATATGACGAATATGATTTTGTCAACGAAATTTTTAACCGTAATTATGAATAATGAGGTGCGCAGCGATGAAAATTGTCATAATAAATCATACTTTCCAAAAACCGCAGTTTTATAAACGTTGGAAATGTTTATCTGAAAAATATACAAATCTTGACATTACGTTGCTGGCACCGGGCAAATGGACATGGTGGAATGTTAAGTCTATGACATACGGCCATGTGGACGATTTAAACGGCACTGTAATTGAAGAGGACAGATTTCGCATACATCTTATTGACACTAAGGACGCCATTATGGGCGAGTACCGCTCAGAGCGTATGATTGAGGAAATCCTTGAAATAAAGCCCGATATTGTCTATTTTATCGGCGGATATACTGCCGCTCCTTTAATGCAGATAATTGACGCTAAGAAAAAATATCATTTGGACAAAATGAAAATTATTGCATTCACTATGAGAGGGCATACGCCTACAATTTCCGTAAAAAAAGAAGAACCGGGCTTTAGAAAATATATCAATTACCTCGGTAAAACAGTAATTCTCGGGCCGAGATATAAGAAATTTAAAAAATACTGCGACGCAGTTTTCTGCCATTATCCCGACGCAAGAGACGCTTTTATAAAGGAAGGTTACACAAAACCGATTTATATGCAAACACAAGTAGGCGTTGACCCAGATGTTTTTCATCCTGATGAAGAAGCAAGGAAGAAAATAAGAGAAAAATATAATATCGGCGACGCATATCTTTTCGGGAGTGCTTCAAGATTTCATTATTCTAAAGGAGTTGCCGAAACAATCCGTGCTTTGCCCTGCGAAGGCAATTTCAAATATATGATTATGGGCTGGGGCCGTGACGACGAAGTAGAGGCAATTAAAAATGCTGTTGCCGAAAGAAACCTTGAGGACAAAGTAATCTTTACGGGCTTCATTGACGATTGGAAAGATATGGCAGAGCATTGGAACGCTCTTGACTGTGCAGTGCATTTCCCGATGACAACGTCAAAGTGGGAGGAAACCTTCTCACTTGCTTTGGTTCAGGCTATGGCAACGGGTTTGCCCGTGCTCGGAAGCTCTTCGGGCTCTGTGCCTTACCAAATAGGCGAGGACGGAATAATCATTCCCGAAAAGGACGAAAGCAAACTGCGTGAGCAGATGCTCCGTATGATAAATAACCCTGAAGAGGGCAAAGAGATAGGCGCAAAAATGAGAGAAAGAGCGCTTAACTGCTTCAGCATTTACCATTTGAACGACCTTTTCTATGAAACGGTAAAGGATATTGAAAAGGGCATATACGACGAAAATAAGGCCGATATGGCAAATTGGCAAAAATAAACGTTTAAATACCGCAGAAAAAGTTGATGAAAGCAAAACGCTTTTATCGGAGAATTGCTTATGAATAAAAAATTAAACAACAGATTTGTTTCTCAGGTTTTTGAAACCTCTTCTGAAACCGCCGATTGGTTCGGTTATTACAATTACGACACACTGAATTTTGACCAAACAAAGATGCTTTGCAACAAGTCGCCCGTTGACGGCTGTGCCGTGGAAAAGGGAATGGAAATTGAGCTTGGCTATTATGACATTCCGAGCGGGACGTGGCACCGTATCGGCGTTTCCGATTCTTTTAACTGGCAGCAGGGGGCGATGCTCCAGTGGCTTCCGGGCAAAGGCAATGAGAATAAGGTAATTTATAATTTTTCAAAGGACAATCATTTTAAATCGTGCATTTACGACATTGCTACGGGAGAAGAAAAGATAATTGATTATCCGATTTACTGCATTACTCCCGACGGCAAAAAAGCAATAGCCTTAAATTACGAGCGCTCTTATTGGTGCCGTGCATACCATTACAGTTCTGTTGTAAACCCCGAATACAATGTGCAGGTTGCCGAGGATGACGGCGTTTTTGAGGTTGACCTTGAAAATAATACCGTTCGTCGTATTGTTGACATTCACGATGTGATAAATGCTGATTTTGAAGACTCTTTTTCCAAAGCAAAGCATTGGCTTGAGCACATTATGGTTAGTCCCGACGGTTCAAAATTTGTATTTTTACACAGATTTACTCTCGGCGTGGGTTATGCCACAAGGATTTGCATTGCAAATATCGACGGCTCCGATTTACAGGTTATCGGGGATTGGCAAAAATACGATTGGTCGCATTTCGGTTGGAAAGGAAACAGTGAATTCGTAATTTACACTGTTGAAAGCACCAATTTGACTAAATCAATGGTAGCACCGATGATGTCTGCCTCAAAGCCTAAAAAAAGCCTTAAATCAACGCTTATTTCGCTTATAAAGAAATTCGTGCCCAAGAGAATAAGAGCCAAGGCTCACAAGCGCTGTTACCAGCATTATGTATTAAAGAACGGAAAATTTGTTCTTGACGGCGAGTACAGCTGTTCGGCTCTCAGAATTGACGGGCATCCGTCGTTTACCGAAGACGAAAGATATATGGTAACTGACAGTTATCCGTTTGAGGACGGCTTCAGGCACCTGATAATATACGATACAGTGACAGGAAAGGCGTGCGTTTTGGCAAAGCTCTATGCTCCGCTTTGGGGCAATCCCGCAAGCTGTGATTTACACCCTAAGCTTTGCAAAAATAATGATTATGTAGCAGTTGACACGGCTTATACGGGCAAGCACCGTATGATATGCTTTAAAATTGATTGGCAAAAAGTTAAAGCAGCATTAAATTAAGAAACGGAGCTATATATGAAAGTTTCTATCATTACAATGACCTCAACCTATAATTATGGGGCAACGCTGCAAGCATTTGCTCTGCAGAACTGTGTCGAATCACTGGGGCATTCCTGTGAATTTATAGACCATTACCGAGTATGTGAGGATGAACACAGAACGGTAAACCTGTTTGATTTTTCAAAAGGAAATCTATTGAAAATACCTTATAAAAGCCGGCTTGAAAAGGGTTATTCAAATTTCGAACTGTTCTATAAAGACCATATGCATATGAACGGCAGAAAGTACAAAAACGATGAAGAGCTTATGACCGATCCGCCGATTTATGACGCATATATTACGGGAAGTGACCAGGTTTGGAATCCGAGAGAGCTTAAGCCTAAATATTACTTAAAATTTGCTCCTAAGAGCGCTAAAAAAATATCCTATGCGGCTAGCCTCGGCGTATCGGACACGTCGGATGAAAACAAGAGGATTATATCGGAATACCTGAAAAATATGGACGGTATTTCCGTAAGGGAAGAGCAGGGCAAAAAGCTCATAGAAAGCCTGACCGATAAAAAGGTTAACCTTAATTGCGACCCGATATTTTTACTTGACAGAGATACTTGGAGAAGCTATGAAAAGCCCGTTGAGGGAATAAAAGGAGACTATCTTCTTTGTTATATGATTTATAAACCCAAGTGGATAAACGAGTGGCTGCGTGCAATTAAGAAAAAGACAGGTAAAAAAATAGTATTTGTAGGTCTTTCGGGGTATCGCCCCGTTGTTCACGACAAATTTGTGCGCACCGCTGGCCCCGCTGAATTTCTTTGGCTTATTGACCACGCTTCGGGCGTTATAACATCGTCTTTCCATGGGACTGCCTTTTCCGTTATGTTTGGAAAGCCAGTAATCGCCATTCCCGACCCGCCAAGACCCGCCAGAATTCGAAATCTTCTCGATACATACGGTCTTTTGGACTGCGAACTCAAAGAATGTGACACAAGTGTTGATTTTAAAGAGTATGATTATGAAACAGTGAATGAAAAAATAAAAGAATTACGAAAATTATCGGTAAAGTACCTAAAAGATAACCTTACTTAAAACTGCAATTAGTATTTCAAAAAAGAAAGTGGGCTTTAAGCACAATGAACACTAAAATAAAAAAGTTGCTTTTAAATGTTTTGCAAAGAAAATATTCTAAAAACAGCCATGTTGTTAAAGCTGATATTGTTTGTTTGGCTGAAAACCGATTGCTTACGGAAAAAACTGCACTGATAACAGGTGGCACAAGCGGTATCGGTTTTGCAATAGCAGACGCTATGTTATCGGCAAATGCCGAAAAAGTTATAATTACAGGCAGAAGCGTGGAGCGTTGTGAGAAAGCCATCATTAAACTGACTGAAAAGGACAGTTCGCGAAAAGAAAAGATAGATTATGTCGTTTGGGATATGTGTGAGTGTAGCACATTTGAACAGCGATTTAAAGAAGTGAAAGAAAAGTTAAATGATAAACCGCTTAATATATTGGTAAATAATGCGGGTGTTCAAGGTGCAAGATTCGGCGAAACAACAGAAGAAGAATATAACCGTGTTATGGACACTAACTATAAAGGCGTTTTCTTCCTTTCACAAATTACAGCACATTATATGGTCGATAATAAGATACAGGGAAATATTTTAAATGTTGCTTCGTCGTCTGCTTTAAGACCGTCTAACAGTGTATATTCTTTAAGTAAGGCCTGTATAAAAGACCTTACGGAAGGAATGGCAAAATTTTTAATACCTTACGGTATTGTCGTAAACGGAATTGCACCCGGACCGACAGCAACTCCGTTGATGAATAAGGACTCTGAATCTTCTTTGTTTCACCGGTCCAATCCGTCAGGCCGTTTTGCGACGGTTGAAGAAATTGCAAGTATGGCAGTGATTCTTTGCTCCGGAATTGGGCGTATGGTCGTAGGAGATATAGTCTATATGACAGGTGGGGCAGGTAATTTGACCTGCGATGATGTTAGTTATAATTTCTGAATAATATTTGGAGAGAAAATATGAATACATACAACACAAGTGAGAGAAATATACAAATCGTGCTTTATCTGTTAAAACAGCACGGTATTAAAAGAGTGATTGCTTCACCGGGGTCTACTGACGTTGCAATAGTTGCAAGTATGCAGCACGACCCGTATTTTGAAATGTTTTCGGCAATTGACGAACGTTCCGCCTGTTATATGGCGTGCGGTATGGCGGCAGAAACAGCAGAGCCCGTGGTTATTGTTTGTACAGGTGCTACATCCTCACGCAATTATATGCCGGGCTTAACTGAGGCTTATTACCGCCATTTGCCCGTCCTTGCAATTACATGCAGCAGAAGCAATGCATTTGTCGGTCATTATGTGAATCAAGTCACAGACCGAGGCGACTCACCCCGTGATACAGTTAATGAAAGTGTGTATGTTCAGTCAATATACCGACCGGAAGATGAATGGGACTGTATGATAAAGGTGAATAAGGCAATTTTAGGGCTTTCCTTTAACGGCGGCGGACCGTGTCATATAAACCTTGAAACTGTATATTCGAGAGATTTTACGGAAAAAGAAATTAAACCTGTTAAGGTAATTAACCGTTATACACTGAACAGCGAAATGCCTGAAATTTCCAAGGGGAAAATAGGAATTTTTGTAGGTGCTTTTCCAAGATGGTCTGATGAGTTGGTAAATGCCGTCGACAGTTTTTGCGAAATATATAACGCTGTTGTCTTTTATGACCAGACAAGTAATTATAAAGGAAAATATGGGGTGCTGTTCCCTTTGATTGCAATTCAGCCCTCTTACGGAAGTGATTTTGACATTGATCTTATGATTCATATAGGTTATGTGTCTGCAGGCGTTTGCAAGGGTAAAAAAATGTGGAGAGTAAATCCCGACGGTCAAATTAGAGATCCTTTCCGCCGGGTAAACGCTGTTTTCCAAATGTCAGAAGTTGATTTCTTTAAACATTATATTAAAAATAAGGACAAGTTTAGAGAAAATAACGCTGTATTGCATTTGGAATATAAAAAAATGTATGAAGATTTATATAATTTAATTCCGGAAGAACTTCCGTTTTCTAATATTTGGACAGCGAAGAAATTAGCTCCGCAGTTGCCCGATAATTCGGTACTTCACCTTGGCATTTGTAACAGCCTTAGGTCTTGGAATTTTTTTAACATTCCTGACAGCGTCAGTGTTTACAGCAACACCGGTGGATTTGGCATAGACGGTGGTATTTCTTCAATGATAGGTGCATCTATAGTGTCGCCTGATAAGCTTTATTTCGGCGTATTTGGAGATTTGCTTTTTTATTACGATATGAACAGCATAGGTAACAGAGATATAGGTTCAAATGTCCGAATTATGATTATAAATAACGGACTCGGGCAGGAATTCAAAAATCATTCATCTTTTGGCGCAATATTTGGTGAAGATACCGACAAATTTATTGCTGCACGCGGTCATTTCGGCAACCGTGAAACACCTCTTATTAAAAATTATGCCGAATGTCTCGGATTTGAATACAAGTCTGCCTCTTCAAAAGAAGAATTTGAAAATGTTAGCGAATGGTTTACATCTCCCGTAATCGGGGAAAAGCCGTTTTTGTTGGAGATCTTTACCGAAACAGAGGATGAGAGCAGTGCGCTCGGTGCAGTTTCTGCTTTAACCTCAAAGGGTGCTTTGCTGAAATCTGCTCACGATTTAATGTCAAGTCCTAAGCTTGCTTCTATAAGAAAAGCGGCAAAAAAAATTCTCAAGTAGATTTATTATATCTTTTTACGGAGGCGTATTTTGGAAAAGCAAATTAAACTCGGAGCTGCAATTGCTTATGCAAATATTGTGCTTAATCTTTTGGTAAACCTGTTCTTAACCCCGTTTTTGATAAATGGCTTGGGCGATACGGATTACGGTATATACAAAATAATACAGTCTTTTTCTTCACAGCTTTCAATTATCAGCTTCGGTATATCAACTCTTGTTACAAGAAATGTAGTTTATTATAATACCTTGGGTGAAGAAAAGAAAAAGGAAAAAGAAAATTTCCTTTTTATGTCCCAAATCATATCCTATATACTTGCCGGCGTTGTTGTCTGTGCAGGCACATTTTTGTTTTTCTCAATTGATAAGATTTATTCAAAAACGTTGTCTTCCGAAGGGATAGAAACCGCTAAAATTTTATTTACAATCTTAGTAGCAAACATAGCGGTAACAATTCTTTGCGATCCGAACATCGGTATGGTGCGTGCTCACGAAAAGTTTGTCATAGCAAACGGAATAAATACCGTTCGTGTTATTTTGAGGATTACTTTTATAGTAATTCTCATAAAGCTGGGCGTTGGGTCAATAGGCGTTGTCTCAGTGGATTTCGTTCTGTCAACGCTTATTCTGCTTGTGCTTTCAGTGTATTGCCGCCGTGGCTTAAAAGAGAAAGCGAAATTTCATTTTTGGGATACAAAAATGCTTAAGGAGAGCTTTTTGTTCTCCAGTGCAATATTTTTACAGGCAATTATTAACCAAGTCAATCAAAACCTTGACAATGTAATTCTTGGTGCAATGGTACTTCCCGCTATTGTTACCTTATATTCCTGTGGACTGACGCTGTTCTCGGCATTTACAAGTCTTGTTACTGTTGTGGGCAGTATGTACGGTCCTAAAGCAACAAAGCTTGTTGCAAAGGGGGCTGACGGTAAAGAGCTAACCGAATTTGCCATAGAACCTTCAAGAATTCAGGCGATGATTGCATTGCTTGCTACGACAGGATTTATATTATTCGGCAAGAATTTTATAGCTCTTTGGGTGGGAGAAGGGCGCGAAGAGGTATATAGAATTACGCTTATTTTAATAATTCCCGCACTGCTTCCGTTGATTGAAACCGTTACCAACAATATTTTGGACGCAATGCTGAGACGTTTGGCGCGTTCGCTTATTTTGGCTGGAATGTGTGTAATAAACGTTATTTCATCAATTGTTTTTATCAAGATATTCGGCTATATCGGTGCCGCATTCGGAACTGCGCTTTCTTATATAGTAGGACATTGTATTTTGATGAATATTTATTTATATAAATCCATAGGTCTTGACGTTTTAAGGCTGATAAAAGGCGTTTTTAAGGGTATATTACTCGCAAGCATTATCAGCATTATAATCGGAATACCGGTTTCCATGTTTTTGCCTGAGTCCATTATCGGTTTTGTTGCCAAGGTAGCAGTATTTGCACTTATTTATGCCGTTGTAATGTATTTTATCGGTATGAACAAGGACGAAAAGGCTATGGTAAACAGTATGGTTAATAAGGTAATTCGAAGATAAACAGAATTTAAATATAATATTAACAACCAGAAAGTAAAGGAAACGTGCATAATGAACAGAACAAACATCACCTTGAAAAACAAAACCGTCCTTGTGACCGGTGCGGCGGGCTTTATCGGCTCCAATCTTGTGCTGGAGCTGCTTAGAACTCAATCGCCGATTAACATTATAGGCATTGATAATATGAATAATTACTACGATGTTTCTATTAAGGATTACAGACTTCGTGAGATTGAAAAAACAGCCTCACAGTACCTCGAATCAAAATGGAAATTTATAAAAGGCTCTATTTCAGACAAGGCTTTAATTGACGTGATTTTTTCTGAGAACAAGCCCTCGGTTGTCGTAAACCTTGCGGCACAGGCAGGCGTACGTTATTCAATAACCAATCCCGACGCATACATTGAGTCAAATTTAATCGGCTTTTACAATTTGCTTGAGGCTTGCAGACATTCTTATGATGACGGTCAAAAGGGCGTTGAGCACCTTGTTTATGCGTCCTCGTCCTCTGTTTACGGCTCAAATAAAAAAGTACCTTATTCAACCGATGACAAGGTTGATAATCCCGTTTCCCTTTATGCCGCAACAAAGAAGTCCAACGAGCTTATGGCTCACGCTTATTCAAAGCTTTACAATATTCCGTCCACAGGACTGCGCTTTTTCACCGTTTACGGCCCTGCGGGCAGACCCGATATGGCATATTTCGGCTTTACGAATAAGCTTATAAGGGGCGAAACTATCGAAATTTTTAACTACGGCAACTGTAAGCGTGATTTTACTTATGTAGACGACATTGTTGAGGGAGTTAAGCGTGTAATGCAGTCCGCTCCCGAGAAAAAGAACGGAGAGGACGGTTTGCCTTTGCCGCCTTATGCCGTTTATAATATCGGCAACTCAAGCCCCGAAAATCTTCTTGATTTTGTGACAATTTTGCAGGAGGAGTTAATCCGTGCAAAGGTTTTGCCTTCGGATTATGACTTTGAGGCGCATAAAAAGTTAGTTCCTATGCAACCGGGCGATGTACCCGTAACCTTTGCAGACACTTCTGCTTTAGAGCGTGATTTCGGCTTTAAGCCGTCCACATCTCTTCGTGACGGTCTTCGCAAATTTGCCGAATGGTATTATGAATTTTACCTTAAGAAGTAGGAATTGAAGCTGTATGAAATGTGAAGAAAGATTTTTTGAAATATACGGAAAGCAAAGCGAGGGACTTTCCTTTTGCCCGTACCGTGTTTGCCCAATCGGCGCTCACAGCGACCATCAGTACGGTAAAATTACAGGCCTTGCAATAAATAAAGGTATTCATATTGCGTACCGTCCGAAACAAAACGGAGTTATAGAAATATCGTCCCTTAATTTTGAAAAAAGGGCGCAGTGGCACATCTCTTCAACACCGAAAACAAAGGAAAATGACTGGGCGGACTATCTTCGTGGTGCAACTATTGCGCTGTCAAAGCGCTATCCTTTAGGCGTAGGTCTGTGCGGCGTTATTGAGGGCAGCCTGCCGATAGGCGGTTTGTCATCGTCTGCGGCAGTTATTATATCCTTTCTTTCAGCTTTGACCGCAGTAAATAATATTCATCTTACTCAGAATGAGATTATTATGACCGCTTTAGAGGCGGAAAACAGTTACGTTGGCGTGTCCTGCGGCAAATTGGACCAATCCTGTGAAGTCTATTCAAAAAAAGAGCATCTGCTTTATCTTGACACTCTTGACGACAGCTTTGAGTTAATTCCCACAGCCCCAAAAATGAAGCCTTATAAAATTGCAATCTTTTTTTCGGGTGTTGAAAGAACGCTTGCAGGCAGTAAATTTAATATGCGCGTTGACGAATGCCGTTCCGCCGCTTATGCATTAAAGGCTTTTGCAGGTATGGAATACGGAAAATTTGAAGAAACGCATCTTCGTGAAGTACCTGTTGAGATTTATCGGCAGTATAAAGACCGTTTGCCTGAAAATTGGGCAAAACGTGCCGAGCATTGGTATACAGAATTTGACCGAGTTCAAAAAGGTGCTGAAGTCTGGCGCAGGGGCGATATAGAAGAATTCGGCAAGCTTTCATTTGAGAGCGGCAGAAGCAGTATATACAATTACGAAACCGGCTCGCCGGAGCTTAAAAAGCTTTATGAGCTTATGCTTACAACCGACGGTATTTACGGCGGGCGTTTTTCGGGTGCAGGCTTTAAAGGGTGCTGTATGGCGCTGATTGACCCGTCGTTTGAAGAAAGCATCACCGAGAAAATAGAAAAAGAATATATTAAAGCTTTTCCTGCACTCAAAGAGAAATATTCGGCACATATTTGTGAGAGCGCCGACGGCGTTTCATTATAGGCTTAGACAAGATTATATAATCAGTTGATTTTACGAAAGGATTAAATTATATGAAAATTGCAGTGGCGGGAACTGGCTATGTAGGCCTTTCTATAGCAACACTTCTTGCACAGCATCATACCGTTTATGCTGTGGATATTATCCCTGAAAAGGTGGCGATGCTCAACAGCAAAAAATCACCTATTCAGGATGATTATATTGAAAAATACCTTTCTGAAAAAGAACTCGATTTGACAGCAACGCTTGATGCCGAAACAGCATACAAAGACGCTGATTTTGTGGTTATTGCAGCGCCCACAAATTATGACAGCAAGAAGAATTTTTTTGATACTTCCGCAGTTGAAGAGATTATTCAGATTGTAATTAAGTATAATCCAAATGCCGTAATGGTTATTAAATCCACAATACCCGTCGGATTTACCGAATCGGTGCGTGAAAAATATAACAGTAAAAATATTATGTTCAGCCCGGAATTTCTGCGTGAGTCAAAGGCGCTTTACGATAACCTTTATCCCAGCAGAATTATTGTCGGCACCGATATGAACGACGAGCGTCTTGTGAAGTCTGCAAAGATTTTCGCTTCTCTTTTGCAGGAGGGTGCAATTAAAAAGGATATTGATACTTTGATAATGGGCTTTACCGAGGCTGAGGCAGTTAAGCTGTTTGCCAACACATATCTTGCGCTTCGTGTATCTTATTTTAATGAGCTTGATACCTATGCCGAAATGAAGGGACTTGACACACAGCAGATTATAAACGGAGTTTGCCTTGACCCGAGAATAGGCACTCACTATAACAATCCGTCCTTTGGCTACGGCGGGTACTGTCTTCCTAAGGATACCAAACAGCTTCTCGCTAACTATGAGTCCGTTCCGCAGAATATGATGTCTGCTATTGTTGAATCCAACCGAACAAGAAAGGATTTTATAGCGGACCGTGTGCTGGAAACAGCAGGTGCATACGAAGCTAACGATGAATGGAGTTCGGAAAAGGAAAAAGAGGTAATTATAGGTGTTTACCGTTTAACAATGAAATCTAATTCCGACAATTTCCGTCAGTCGTCAATTCAGGGTGTTATGAAACGGATTAAAGCAAAGGGTGCAAAGGTTATTATTTATGAACCGACTCTTGAGGACGGTGCAACATTCTTCGGAAGCGTCGTTGTCAACGATTTGGATAAATTTAAAGAGCTAAGTCACGCAATAATTGCCAATAGATATGATTCTTGCCTTGACGATGTCCGGCGCAAGGTTTACACTAGAGATATTTTCAGAAGAGACTGAATGGTTTTACAAAGGCAGAAGCAAGACAGTATTTTTTTGTAAAATATGTGGCGTAATCAAAAAAAGTGTGGTATACTAAACACATATTAAATAATCAGGCTTTAAAAATCTGAGATGATATTTAAAACCTAGCTATAGGAGGAGATAAATATGTCTTTATTTACCGGAAAAACATTGATGATTACCGGAGGTACAGGTTCATTCGGTAATGCAGTTTTAAACAGGTTCCTTAAAACAGATATAGGGGAAATCCGTGTTTTCTCAAGAGATGAGAAAAAGCAGGACGATATGCGCCACGAGTTTCAGGCAAAAATGCCCGAAGTAAGTGACAAAATTAAATTCTTCATAGGCGATGTCCGTGATTTGGCTTCAGTTAAAAACGCCATGCACGGTGTTGACTATATTTTCCATGCTGCCGCTTTAAAGCAGGTTCCTTCCTGTGAGTTCTTCCCGTTGGAAGCAGTTAAAACAAATGTTATAGGTACAGACAATGTGCTTACAGCCGCTATTGACGAGGGCGTTAAAACTGTTATCTGCCTTTCAACCGATAAGGCGGCTTACCCTGTAAATGCAATGGGTACGTCAAAGGCAATGATGGAAAAGGTTATTGTTGCAAAATCAAGAACAGTTGACCCTGAAAAAACCAAAATCTGCTGCACACGTTACGGCAATGTTATGTGCTCAAGAGGTTCTGTTATTCCGCTTTGGATTGAGCAGATAAGAGACGGCAACCCCATTACTCTTACAGCACCTGATATGACAAGATTTATTATGTCTCTTGACGAGGCGGTTGACCTTGTTCTTTTTGCGTTTGAAAACGGCACATCAGGTGATATTCTCGTTCAAAAAGCACCTGCCTGCACAATTCAGACACAGGCTGAGGCAGTTTGTGAGTTATTCGGCGGGGATAAAGAAAAAATTAAGATTATCGGTATCCGTCACGGTGAAAAGATGTATGAAACACTCCTTACCAATGAAGAGTGCGCCAATGCAATCGATATGGGCAACTTCTACCGAGTTCCCTGTGATAAACGTTCGCTTAACTATGATAAATATTTCAAGGACGGCGATAAGAACCGCAATCCTCTTACCGAATTTGATTCCAATAACACAGAGCTTTTAACCGTAGAGCAGGTTAAGGAAAAATTACTGTCGCTTAAATATATTCAGGAAGAGCTTCAAAAAACGGAGAAATAATAATGAAAATTCTTATTACAGGCGCAAAAGGTTTTGTCGGCAAAAACCTTTCGGCGGAGCTTAAAAATATCCGTGACGGCAAGGATAAATCATTTTCGCTGACAAATGACCTTGAAATCTGCGAATTTGACATTGATACGGACAAGTCCTTGCTGGACGGTTTTTGCAGGGATTGCGATTTTGTATTTAATCTTGCAGGCGTTAACCGTCCTCAAAATGAAGAGGACTTTATGAACGGCAATTTCGGCTTTGCCTCTGAATTGCTTGATACTCTTAAAAAGTACAACAACACCTGCCCTGTAATGCTTTCCTCGTCAATTCAGGCTCAGCTTCAAAATCCATACGGCATAAGCAAAAAAGCAGGGGAGGACTTGTTTTTTGAGTACGGAAGAGAAACAGGCGCAAAGATTCTTGTTTACCGTTTTCCGAATGTGTTCGGTAAATGGTGCAGACCGAATTACAACAGTGCTGTTGCCACTTTCTGTAACAATATTGCAAATGATTTACCGATAACCGTTAATGACAGAAACCATAAAATGACGCTTGTTTATATTGACGATGTTGTTGCGGAGCTGATAAACGCTTTAACGGGCAATGAAACAAAGGACGGCGAATTTTGCCGAGTACCTACCGAACACAGCGTAACGCTCGGCGAAATAGTCGATTTGCTTTACTCGTTTAAAGAGAGCAGAGAAACAAAAGCAGTCCCTGATATGACCGACGGCAGTTTTTCCAAAAAACTTTACAGCACTTATCTTTCATACTTGCCGACAGATAAATTTTCATATCCGCTTAAAATGAATGTGGATAACAGAGGTTCGTTTACCGAAATTCTCAGAACTGTAAATAACGGTCAGTTTTCAGTAAACATTTCAAAGCCGGGAATTACAAAGGGTCAGCATTGGCACCACACTAAAAATGAAAAATTTCTTGTCGTCAGCGGTACGGGCGTTATACGCTTTCGCAAAATCGGCGAGGACAAGGTTTACGAGTACTTTGTTTCGGGCGACAAGCTTGAGGTTGTGGATATTCCCACAGGTTACACTCATAATATTGAAAATCTCGGTACTGACGACATGGTTACGTTTATGTGGTGCAACGAGTGCTTTAACCCCGACAAGCCCGATACTTTTTTTGAAGAGGTTTAACGGAAATATATTATATGAAAGGTAATACCGAGTTTACGTAAAGATTTAGTATACAGACTTGCAAAAACTGGGTATGATTGAAGATGAAAATGAATAACGATTTTTCAAATGTCAAATTTCAAAACAACGGCAAATTAAAGCTTTTGATTGTTGTGGGAACACGCCCTGAAATTATAAGGCTTGCGGCCGTAATAACTAAATGCAGAAAGCACTTTGACTGCCTTCTTGCTCACACGGGTCAGAATTACGACTATAATCTTAACGGAGTATTTTTTAAGGATTTAAAGCTCGACGCTCCCGATGTTTATTTAAATGCAGTCGGCGACACGCTTGGCGACACAATGGGCAATATTATTGCTTCGTCGTATAACCTTATGGCGGAAATAAAGCCGGATGCAGTCCTTGTTTTGGGCGATACAAACTCCTGCCTTTCCGTAATCGGAGCAAAAAGACTCCATATTCCGATTTTCCATATGGAAGCGGGTAACCGTTGCAAGGACGAGTGTCTGCCTGAGGAAACAAACAGAAGAATAGTTGACATTATTTCAGATGTAAATATGGCTTATTCCGAGCACGCAAGAAGGTATTTGGCTGACTGCGGACTGCCGAAGGAGCGTACTTACGTTACAGGTTCGCCTATGGCTGAGGTGCTTCATAACAATCTTGCTGAAATAGAAGGCTCGGATATTCACGACAGACTCGGACTCACAAAAGGCAAATACATTCTTCTTTCCGCTCACAGAGAGGAAAATATTGACACAGAAAAGAATTTCACATCTCTTTTCACGGCAATAAATAAAATGGCTGAAAAGTACGATATGCCCATTCTTTATTCCTGTCACCCAAGAAGTAAAAAACGCCTCGAACAGAGCGGATTTAAGCTTGATAACCGTGTTATTCAGCACGAGCCCTTGGGCTTTCACGATTATAACTGCTTGCAGATGAACGCATTCGCCGTCGTTTCCGATTCTGGAACACTGCCTGAGGAAAGTTCATTCTTTACAAGCGTAGGGCATCCGTTCCCTGCGGTGTGCATACGCACATCGACCGAGCGCCCCGAAGCGCTTGACAAGGCTTGCTTTGTCCTTGCGGGGATTGATGAAAAATCGCTCTTGCAGGCTGTTGACACAGCGGTTGAGTTAAATAAAAGCGGCGATTACGGTATTCCCGTAGCCGATTATATTGACGAAAATGTTTCAACGAAGGTTGTAAAGCTTATTCAGTCTTACACAGGCGTTGTTGATAAAATGGTCTGGAGAAAATATTAAATTTTGGCAAATAATAAAGCGGGGCATTTGCTCCGCTTTTTATATGTATTTAGAAGAATACTATTTAATAATGCATTGATAAGTGTTCCAATCGTAAATTTCATATTGCTTTTTAGATTTAAACAGTTTACTTAAGAATTTTTTAGGCTTGTTAATATGCTCCATCGCTTTTTGAAAGCCCTGTTTTCCAAAAAAATTATCATCGTCGTTCAAATCGAAGCACGCATCGCCGAGCCGGTGTTTTCCTTTTAAATCATTACAAGTGATTATTTTTATATTTCCTTTCATAACCTCAAAAACACTATCTATCAAAGCTGACGGCAGTGTATCTTCAGCGCAGTCAAACATTTCATAGCCGTAATCACCAAAGAATAGTTCTTCAAAGAAAAAAATATTATTAACCTCATTAAACTGTAATTCGATATTCGTTTGTTCGTTTTTGCTTTTAATAATCATTGCGATAACTTTACAGGATTTTGCATTTTTAGTATATGGAAACAGTGCTATATGATGCCAATATGCTTTTTCGTTTTCAAATTCGCACAATTCAAAAGGAATATTATTCTTTTTGAATAATTCTTCAATTTCAGTTAAAGTCATAAAAATCACCGCCAAAATCAGAGATTTTGCATATCTTTCGTCAGAGAAAAATGCTGTTTACCATTCGCGCCATTCCTCTGTAACATCTTCTGTTTCAAGACTTAGTCCACATTCAACAGCACTGTTTTGAATGATTTTCCAAATATCTTCACGGGCATCCGTTTCAATCAAACTGAAATCAGTTTTTTCGTTCAGTTTATTCAGAGAAGTAACTACACGTTTAACTTGTTTCATAATTGCTGAATCGGAAGTATGTTCAAGTCGGCTCAAATTGTCGAGATACTCTACAAGTATACTTTCACATTTTTGAACATCTTTTTCGGTATATTCGAATTCTTCATCTTCAGAAAGATAATCAAGCAAAGCCGACACAATGTTTTCTTTAACTTGCCTTTTATACAATTCAATTTCCATGTTATTTGCACTCCTTTATTTGAGTTTCCCCATTGTCTATTATTATATATTATAATTCTAAACAATGAAAAAAGCAAGGTGAAGCCTTGCAAAATACTTTTCACTATTAAATATTACTTATTATTTCCAAAAATCGACTTGCAGATTTAGTGAAAATTAAATAGTTAATAGTGAAAAAGTAAAAAACGACAAGCACCTGACGGTACTTGTCGTTTTTTGGTGGGCAGGGGTGGATTCGAACCACCGAAGTCGTCGACGGCAGATTTACAGTCTGCTCCCTTTGGCCACTCGGGAACCTACCCAAATATAAAAATGATGGAGCTGGTGGACGGACTCGAACCCCCGACCTGCTGATTACAAATCAGCTGCTCTACCAACTGAGCTACACCAGCGTCTCAACGCTTGAATATAATATCACAACAAAATGCATTAGTCAAGACCTTTTTTGACTTTTTTACATTTTTATTTACAAAAGTTTTTATAGACATTTGAGGTTAGGTTTGATACAATATTATGAGAAAGTGACAGCGTGCAATCACGCCATCAAATCATATGTCCCTCAAAATTTACCTGTGGCAAAATTTTGAGACGGACGAAGTTACCATACACGCCTTATCCGGCCATAATAAGTGCGTGTGGTTTTTAGCGTTTTGTGTGGCCGGAAAGGCTATGGTAATTATGAGTAATGCGTCATACAGTAAAAATCTTTCTCTTATGACTGAGCTTTATGAGCTCACGCAGGCAAACGGCTGGCTTCTCAGCGGCAAAGGCGAGGAAATAGCTTATTTTGATTTATATTTCAGAAAAGTGCCTGACAAGGGCGGATTTGCAATATTTGCAGGTCTTTCACAGATTATTGATTATATTAAGAATTACGAATTTAAGGAAGAGGATTTGGAATACCTCAGCACACAAGGCTGTTCAGACGAGTTTATTGATTACCTGCGCAATTTTAAATTTACGTGTGATATTTGGGCGGTTCCCGAGGGCACGCCTGTTTTCCCGAATGAGCCTTTAATAAAGGTGAGAGGACCGATTATTCAGGCGCAGCTCCTTGAAACTGTGCTTCTTGTATTTATGAATCAGCAAAGCCTTATAGCAACAAAGGCGAACAGGCTTGTGCGCGCGGCAAAGGGCACGAATGTTGCAGAGTTCGGTACTCGCAGGGCAACATCTTTTGACGGCGCACATTTCGGCTCCCGTGCGGCATATATCGGCGGCTGTGTGGGCACATCGGGGCTTCGTCAGAGCAAAACCTTTGACATTCCGTCCATCAACACAATGATTCACTCATGGGTTGAAATGTTCGACTCAGAGTATGAAGCATTTTGCGAATATGCACGTCTTTACCCCGACAACTGTACATTTGTTGTTGACACTTACGACACAATCCGTTTCGGCGTTCCGAATGCCATAAGAGCGTTTAACGATGTTTTAAAGCCTATGGGTAAGCGACCCGTAAGCGTCAGAATAGACTCAGGCGATATAACATATCTTTCAAAAAAAGTCAGAAAAATGCTCAATGAGGCAGGCTACCCCGACTGTATGATAACAGCTTCAAATTCATTTGACGAATATATAATTTCCGATATGGTTTCGCAGGGCGCAAAGGTTGACTGCTTTATTGCGGGCGAAAGGCTCATAAATTCTGCCTCCTCACCGCTTTTCAGCGGAGTTTATAAGCTGTGTGCACTTGAAAAGGACGGGGAGATTATTCCGAAAATCAACCTTTCGGAAAATGTAAGCAAGATAAATACGCCCCATTCAAAGAAATTTTACAGACTGTTTGACTGCGACACGGGTAAGGCAATTGCAGATGTGCTTACTCTCTATGATGAAACAATTGACGAATTAAAGCCGTACACGCTCTTTGACCCCGATTTTACATGGAAACGCAAAGAGGTTGAAAATTTTGTTGCAAGAGAAATGCTTGTCCCGATTTTTATAGGCGGCGAATATGTTTATTCCGAACCGTCGGTAAACGAAATCCGTGATTATTGCTCGGAACAGATTGACACTCTTTGGGAAGAGGTTAAGCGTTTTGAAAATCCCCATTCCTATTACGTTGATCTTTCCGAGAATCTATGGAAAATAAGAAAAGAGCTTATTGAAAAGCATAAAGGAGTGTAATATATGAACATTTGGCACGATATTAACAGAGACAGAATTAAGCATAACGCCTTTGACGTTGTAATCGAAATCAGCAAGGGCAGTAAAATGAAATATGAGCTTGATAAAGAAACGGGTATGTTAAAGCTTGACCGTGTTTTGCATACCTCAACCCATTATCCTGCGAATTACGGCTTTATACCGCTCACCTATGCTGAGGACAACGACCCTCTTGACGCATTGGTGCTCTGTGCTGAGCAAATTGAACCGATGACTCTTGTTCATTGCTACCCGATAGGCGTAATTTCAATGCTTGACAACGGCGCTCCCGACCACAAAATAATCGCAATTCCGTTCGGCGACCCGACCTATAACAGCTATACGGACATAAGCGAACTGCCCTCACACATTTTTGAGGAAATCAAGCACTTTTTCAGAGTTTACAAAACGCTTGAAAATAAAGAAACGGTTGTTGACGAGGCTAAAAACGCCGAGTGCGCAGTGAAAATCGTTGAAGATGCAATCGACGGGTACAGAAAGAAATTCAGAAAATAATTTAAGCATAAACGGTTAGGTGAGCCGATGGAAATTCGTAGCGGCGGGTTTCCACGCCCGCCAAAAAATGTAGGGGACGATGCCTTCATCGTCCCATGAAATAGAGCCCCGGGCTAATCAAGGGACGGTTCTCGGGCCAATCAAGGGACGGTTCTCTGATTGACACAACTTGAATATATACAAACTCGCTCAGCGGCAGGGAAACCTGCCGCTTATTTTTTTACTTTTTTCGTAAATTTAACACCTTTTTGGTGAATTTTTAAGGCAAATCTCAGCAAAATTCGGCATCGTTATTTTCCACAAATTTCCTCTAAAAATTTTGTTCAAAAAATTAAAAAAACGCTTGATTTTTTCTGCATCACAATATATAATATAAACACAGTGGTGGAAAGTGGCGGACTGTTTCACTTTAAATTCATTAAAGTGGTGAATTTTTGAGCCGAAAAATACTGAAAGAAAGGATATGAAGACGGTGTATTTTAATTATACGTACAATCACACATTAGACGCTAAGAACCGTCTTTTTATTCCTGCAAAATTCCGTGAACAGCTCGGCGATGAATTTGTGATTTTCAAAGGCCCTGAAAAGTGCCTTTACGTTTACGATAAAGAAACCTTTGAAGAGGTAAGCCGTCAGTTCATTAACCACCCCAACCGCAAGGTTCAGCGTTCGTTCTTCAGCCAGGTGTCCGACGCAAGTGCGGACAAGCAGGGCAGAGTTACTTTAACTGCTGACCAGGTTGAATATGCAAACCTCAAAAAAGACGCTGTAATAATCGGTGCAGGTCAAAGAATTGAAATATGGTCAGCCGAAGAGTACAGTGATGCAACAATCTCAATGTCACAGCTTGACGACATTGATGAGTTTATCTTCTGACGGTGGCGAATATGGAATTTTCACATATTTCGGTTCTTTTTGAGGAAACAATTGAGTCGCTGAACATTAAATCGGACGGACTTTACGTTGACTGTACTTGCGGCGGAGCAGGCCATTCAAGAGCGATACTTGAAAGACTGACAACAGGTCATCTTGTTGCTGTTGACCGTGACCCTGATGCTGTAAAGGTAATTACGGAGCGCATAGGCTCTGACAAAAAAACAGAAATCGTATTAGATACATTTGATAATATCAAAACTATTCTGGGAGGCAGACAGGCCGACGGTATTCTTGCCGATTTGGGAGTAAGTTCCTTTCAGCTTGACAATGCTGAGAGGGGATTTTCTTTTCATAACGACGCTTTTCTCGATATGAGAATGAGCAAAACAGGGAAAAGTGCCTTTGATGTTGTGAACGGTTACAGCGAAAAAGAACTTGCGGATATACTTTTTAAATACGGCGAAGAAAAGTTTTCAAGAAAAATTGCCGAAAACATAGTAAAGACAAGAACGGCTTCTCCGATAGAAACAACCTTACAGCTTGCCGAAATCGTAAAAAAATCTTATCCTGCAAAGTTCAGAAGGGACGGCCATCCTGCAAGAAAAACCTTTCAGGCAATAAGAATTGAAGTTAACGATGAACTCACAATGCTTTCGGGCGCAGTGCAGGATATGTTTGACTCTCTTAAAATCGGCGGCAGACTTTCTGTAATAACCTTCCATTCGCTTGAGGACAGAATAGTAAAAGAAAAATTCAAAGAATTTACGCAAGGGTGTACCTGCCCAAAAGATTTTCCCGTTTGCGTTTGCGGTAAAACGCCGAAAGGGAAAATAATAAATAAAGGCATAACAGCAGGTGAAAAGGAATTAAACGATAATAACAGAAGCCGCAGTGCAAGGCTTCGTACGATAGAAAAAATAGGGTAAAGGAAGAGAAAAAATGGCACAGAACACAATGTACAATTTTGAGCTTTTTGAGCCAGCCGCACCGAGAAATACGAGCACAGCTCCGAAAATAAAGCCTAATAATTCAAGACCGAATCTTAAGGTTGTTGAAAAGCCACGCTTGACTGCCGCTCAGGAAAGAGAGCAAAATCGGAAAGCGCTCAAAAAAACAATTGAAATAATCAGTATAGCGGCAATTTGTCTTCTTTTCCTCGGAGCAGTAATATACAGCACTTTAAAGCTTGACGAAGTAAACCGTGAAATTGCAGCAATTGACAAGTCAATGAATATAGCTAAAAGCGAAAAGGTTCGCCTTGATATGGAGCTTGATTCCATAATTTCACTTGACAATATTGAAAACTATGCGGTCGGTACTCTCGGTATGTCTAAGGTTCAGGATTATCAGGTGGTTTATGTTGATCTTTCTTCATCTGACAGAGTTCTTATATCAGACGGCAAGGAAACAAAGGACGCAAATGTAATAAATTCGGAAAATAAGTAATAATTATAAATTGACAGCAAGAGAGTTGAGTATGCTTGACTCTCCTTGTTTTCGTAATAGGGCCAATTGATTTTTGACAAAAATACGAAAGGAGCGGCTTGAAATGAAAAGAAAACCTACAAAAAAAATGGCGCTGAGGTCGCACATCGCTTTTATCGGTCTATCTCTTTTTATGCTCGCACTTGTCGGAAATTTGTTTTATATCCAAATTATCAGCGGTGAAAAATATCGCTTAAAAGCTGAACGCTTGCAATTGAGCGATACTGTCTTAAGTGCACACAGAGGAGCAATTTATGATGCGAATATGAAGGTAATCGCACAAAGTGCGTCCGCTTATCTTGTTTACATTAACCCGTCAAAAATTGAAACAGACGGTCAAAAAGCTCTTGTGGTTGACGGACTTTCAAGTATTCTTGAGGTAGACCGTGAGACGGTTCTTAAGAAAGCAGAAAAGAAAACAAGCGGCTACGAAAAGATTTTGGGGAAAATAGACCAAACCAAAAAAGACGCACTTTCTACATATATTTCCGAACATTCCGATGATAAGCTCAGTAATATAATCGGCATTGATCCTGACACAAAACGCTATTATCCTCTTGGCTCGTTCGCTTCAAGTATAGTGGGCTTTACAGGATCTGAGGACGTGGGCAGGTCAGGCCTTGAACTTTATTACAATTCAGACCTTACAGGCACGTCAGGCAGAATTATTACTGCAAAAAATGCTATGCAGGGCGCAATGCCAAACGATTATGAAACAACGCATGATGCAACAGACGGTTACAGTCTTGTTTTGACTATTGATGAGCCGATTCAGCATTATCTTGAACAACAACTCGTTCAGGCGATTGATGAGTGTGAGGCAAAATATGCATACGGAATAGTAATGGATGTTGAAACGGGTGCAGTTCTCGGCATGGCTTCAATGCCTGATTACAATCTTAACGCCCCTTATACAATATCATCTGCAAAGGTTCTTGAAGACATTAAAAAGCTTGGAACCGATGAAGAAAAAGAACAGGCAGAGGGTGACGCTCTTTTTGCTCAGTGGAGAAACAGAGTAGTCAGCGACTCTTATGAGCCGGGTTCTGTTTTTAAACTTTTTGTTGCGGCAGCAGGTCTTGAAGAAGGTATCATAACAACTGAAAGTACATATAATTGCACAGGGCAAATAAAGGTTGCAAATTATTATCAACACTGCTTTCACAACACTGCTCACGGTGTGCAGACTCTTCACGAGGCACTTCCGTATTCCTGCAACACCTTCTTTATAACTCTCGGTCAAAAACTGGGCAGAGAAAAATTCTTTAAATATTTTGAGGCCTTCGGATTTACGTCAAAAACAGGAATTGACCTTCCCGCTGAAGCCGCTCCCAAAGAGGGCGTTACATATTACGGAGTTGATAAATTGGGTATTGCGGAGCTTTCATCCGAGTCATTCGGTCAGACCTTCCAGATAACACCTATTCAAATGATAAGTGCAATCTCATCGCTCGGCAACGGCGGCAAGCTGATGACTCCTTACGTTGTGTCAAAGGTGCTTGATGCGGACGGCAATATTATAAGAGAAACAAAGCCCAACGTAAAAAGACAGGTCGTTTCCGAACAGACGGCAAACACAATAGCTTCCCTTATGGAAGAGGTAGTAATATCAGGTACGGCAAAAAATGCTTATGTTGCAGGCTACCATATTTGCGGCAAAACGGGTACAAGTGAAAAGCTAACGGCAGTGGGCGAAAACATAGCTTCATTTGCAGGCTTTGCACCTGCCGATGATCCCAAAATTGCCATTCTTATAGCTATTGACGAGCCTCACGGCGCAACCACTACGGGCGGCAGTGCGGCGGCACCGGTTGCGGGCAGAATTTTTGAAAATGTACTTGCATATCTCAATATAACTCCCCAATACAGCGACAGCGAGCTTGAAAGTGCAACAATGACTGCTCCCAATCTTGTAGGTCAGTCAACAACTGCGGCGGCAGGCAATGCATCAAAATTCACCGTAAGAGTTGTAGGCTCGGGCGATAAGGTTATTTCGCAGGTTCCCGCTTCCGGTCAGTCAATGCCTAAGGGCGGAATAATAGTCGTATATACGGAGGAAAATGCCGCAAGAGAAACCGGCACAGTGCCGAATTTAACGGGACTTTCGCTGACAGAAGCGAACCGAGCGGCAGTAAATGCAGGCTTTAATATTAAAATTTCAGGTACAACTCAAGCTTCGGAAGTCATAACATCATATAGGCAAAGCGTTCCCGAGGGAACAAACGCAGAGCTTGGAACTACAATTACAGTTTATTTCAGGTCAGATCAAGATGTTTCCGATTAAATATAATATTTGAGGTAATGTTATGAAGCTTTCTGCGCTCCTTAATGGAGTAGGGGAAATTTCCCCTTCGCAGGACGTTGAAATAGAGAATGTTACAGATAAATTGTCAGAGGTTAAAAAGAATACTCTTTTTGTTTGCATAGACGGCGACAGCTTTGACGGAAACGATTTTATTACCTATGCTGCCAGAAAAGGTGCGGTAGCGTTTGTTTCCGAAAGACAGGTTAAGGCTAAAATTTCGGTTAGAGTACCGTCTGCAAGAAAGGCACTGTCAGTTATTGCGGCAAATTTTTACGGCAATCCTGCAAACGCACTTAAAATTATCGGAATTACAGGCACTAACGGGAAAACGACAACTGCTTTTCTTGTAAGGCATATACTTGAGTTTTCAGGTAAAAAATGCGGACTTACAGGGACTGTTCAAAAGTTTACGGGTGAAAAATCCGTATCCTCAACGCTCACCACTCCCGAACCAATGGAGCTTCAAAAAGCATTTTCGGAAATGCTCAAAAACGGCTGTGAATACTGTGCGTCGGAAATTTCCTCTCAGGCGCTTGCACAAAGCAGGGCAGAGGGTGTACGTTTTTGCGCCGCAGCAATAACCAACATTACTCCCGAGCATCTCAATTACCATCTTAATATGGAAAATTACATTTCATCAAAGCTTTTGCTTTTTGAAAACTGTGATTTCGCCGTATTAAATATTGACGATAAAAATATAAGTAATAATGAAAGCAAAATTAACTGCCGTAAGTTCACAGTATCGCTTAAGGAGCGACTTGCGGATTATTTTGCAGAGAATATTGTTTCGACATCGGGCGGAGTAGAATTTGATTTACTGCACGATAAAATTTACAAGGCGGCTATTCCGTTACCGGGTATTTACAACGTATATAACGCTCTTTGTGCAGTTGCAATTTGTTCAGGGCTGGGCATTGAAACGCCAGCTTGCATTGAAGCGCTCGCTTCTTTCAAAGGAGTCGAGGGCAGATGTGAAAGAGTCCCAATAAACCGTGATTTTTCGGTAATCATTGACTACGCTCATACGCCCGACGGATTTGAGAATATAATATCCTCTGCCCGTGAGTTTACGAAAAACAGGATTATAACTGTTTTTGGGTGCGGCGGCGACAGAGATAAATCAAAACGGGCGGTTATGGGCAAAATTGCAGGCGAGCTTTCCGATGCGGTTATTGTAACTGACGACAACCCGAGAACCGAAAATCCCGTGAGAATAATTTGCGACATTTTAGAGGGACTCGGCAAAACAAAATGCCATTATGCAGTCGTTTCCGACCGAAAGGACGCAATAGGACTTGCACTGAAAATTGCCGAAAAGGACGATACGGTTTTAATTCTCGGCAAGGGTCATGAAAAATATCAAATAACAGCAAACGGCAAAACTCCGTTTGACGAAAAAAAGATTATACAGGAATTTTTAAAGCAGGACGAAAAAATATGGAACTCACATTAAATGAAATTGCAAACGCTTTAGGCTCTTCGGTGCAGAGCGATAAAATAATAAAAAGAATTTCACTTGACAGCCGCGACATCGACGAAAATACACTTTTCTTCGCAATAAAGGGCGAGCGCTTTGACGCTCACGATTTTGCCAAACAGGTATCGGACAGCGGTGCGGCGGCGCTTGTCTGTCACAGAAAAGTAGATGTTTCCTGCCCGGTAATTTATGTTGATGACACTAAAACGGCGCTTTTAAAGCTCTCGTCATATTACAGAAACAAATTTAAGAATTTAATTCTTATCGGTCTTACGGGCAGTGTGGGCAAAACCACAACAAAGGAAATGACTGCCTGTGTGATGGAACAAAGATACAAAACATTAAAAACCGAGGGCAATTTCAATAATGAAATCGGTATGCCGAAAACGCTTTTCAGGCTTGAAGAGACTACCCAATGTGCAGTAATTGAAATGGGAATGAGCGAATTCGGCGAAATTTCCGCTCTTTCAAATGCCGCAAAGCCTGACTGTGCCATAATTTCAAATATAGGCGTTTCACATATTGAAAATTTAGGCTCAAGGGACGGCATTTTTAAGGCGAAACTCGAAATGCTTGAGGGACTGAAAACAGGCGCTCCGCTTGTTTTAAACGGCGATGACGATAAGCTTTCAACCGTTAAAAATGACGATTTTAATGTGCTTTTTTACGGAATAAACAATGCGAATTGCGATGTGCGTGCGGTAGATATAAAAGAAACTGAATTGCACACCGATTTTACCGTTGTTTGTAAGGAGGGCAAGCAGAAAATAACCTTGCCGACAGTCGGAATACATAATGTTTACAATGCACTTGCGGCAATTACCGTCGGTCTTTGCTTCGGAGTTACCTTAGAAAAAGCAGCAAACGGACTAAAGGATTATGTCCCGTCAGGTATGCGGCAGAGAATTAAAAAGCTCGGCAATATCACGTTTATTGAGGACTGCTACAACGCAAGTCCCGATTCGCAAAAGGCGGCTATGAATTCTCTTTGCTCTGTTGCAAAGGGGCGCAAAATTGCCGTTGTCGGCGATATGCTTGAGCTTGGCTCTTACAGCGAAACGGCGCACAGAACGGTTGGCGAATATGCCGCAGAAAAAAAGATTGATTTACTTTATACTTTCGGCGAAAATTCAAAATATACGGCGGACAGTGCTCGGCTCGGCGGTCTTAAAAACGTATTTGAATTTACCGACAAGCAAGCAATTGCTAATGCTCTTTTGAATGAATTGACAGACGGCGACACCGTTATGTTCAAGGCGAGCAGGGGAATGAAGCTTGAAGATGTATTTAATATAATATACGAAAAAAAGGAAAATTAACAAAGGAGAATAAAAATGAACGTTTATGTTGCTTTGGCAGTAGTTGCCGTTGTTAGTTTTTTAATCTCATTCGGCTTAGGATTTGTTCTTATTCCGTGGCTTAAAAAAATTAAATTCGGACAGAATATCCTTTTGGAGGACGGCCCCGTTTGGCATAAATCAAAGCAGGGTACGCCGACAATGGGCGGAATACTGTTCATAATCAGCACGGTGCTTTCCGTAGCGGCAGTGCTTATAACTGACAAAATCCTCGGCGGCAATCTTTTTGCAGGCGAAACAGCTGTTCCGGATAAAATGAAAGTAAAGCTTATCAGTGCAATAATTTTAGCGCTCGGATTCGGTATAATCGGCTTTGCAGATGACTATATTAAAGTTGTAAAAAAACGTAATTTAGGTCTTACAATTATTCAGAAAAGCATTGCACAGCTCATTGTAATGGCAGGCTACCTTATAACGCTTTACATTAACGGCTTAACCTATATGAAAATCCCGTTTGTGGGCGCAGTTGAGCTTAAATGGTTCTTCTGGATTTTCGGAATTGCCGTAATTTACGGCACTGTTAACGCAGTAAACTTTACCGATGGCATAGACGGACTTTGTGCAAGCGTAACGGCAGTTACTGCAATTGCATTCGTTATAGCGGCATTTATGAGCAAATTCTTCGGAATAAGCATTTTGGCGGCAGGGCTTCTCGGCGGCTGTCTCGGTTACCTTATCTGGAACCATTACCCGTCAAAGGTAATGATGGGCGACACGGGCGCACTGTTCCTCGGCGGTTTGGTTGCAGGTCTTGCCTATGCTGTTGACTGCCCGATTATTCTCTTGCTTTTCGGTTTGCTTTATGTAATTGAAGCAATGTCAGATGTTTTGCAGATTGGTTACTTCAAAGCAACGCACGGCAAAAGAATATTCAAAATGGCTCCTATTCACCATCATTTTGAAATGAGCGGCTGGAAAGAGAAAAAAATTGTAGCCGTATTTACTTTAGTAAATGCAGTCGGCTGTGTTTTAGGACTTATAATCTATTACTACGGCATTGTCGCAGTAAGATAATTTTATTGTAAACTTAAATGTCAGGCGGTGAGAAAATGGCAAGCGGACAAAAAGTAAAAAAGAAAAATTCAGCGTTAAACCTTTTTGTGGCAAAAGGCTCTGTTGATATACCGTTTTTCCTTATGCTTGTAACAATTGTAACAACCGGCCTTGTTATGGTCTTTTCCGCAAGCTATACTTACAGCTATTATTTCAGAGGCGGCAGCTTGACCATTTTCGGTAAACAGCTTATTTTTACTGCTATCGGTATTGTGCTTATGCTGATAGTTTCAAGAGTAAGATATGAGTATTTCCGTTATTTCGCAAGGCTTGCGGCGGTAATTTCAGTAGGACTTTTGGTGATAGTTTTATTTCTTCCCGAGGTAAAACCCGGATTTAAACGTTGGATAAACCTTGGCTTTACAACCTTTCAGCCGTCGGAAATTGCCAAAATCGGTCTAATAATGCTTTTGGCATATCTTCTTGAAAAGGACAGCAAGGTAATAACGGGTAAAATTCCGAGCGACATTAAAGTGCTTCGGCGCATAAGCGAAATAACAAACGGTAAGGTTGTTATTTACAAATCCTTTACAACGGTTATTCTTTACGGCATTATAATACTGGTGTTCGCAGGGCTTGTTTATCTTGAAAATCACGTTTCGGGTACGGTTTTAATACTCGGCATAGGCGTAATGATGCTGTTCCTCGGAGAGGTTAAAAATAAATGGTTTTATATTATAGGTGCAGCGGCTATTTTACTTATAGCATTGCTTATAATAAATCCGCAAATTCTTGCAAAGTATGCAGGTGAACGAATCACTGCTTGGCTTGACAAGGACTATTCGCCGATGGATGTGCGTTGGCAGACGAACAATTCACTTTATGCAATAGGCTCAGGCGGACTTACCGGAACGGGACTCGGTCAGTCAAAGCAAAAACATCTTTATGTGTCCGAGCCGCAGAACGACTTTATTTTCGCAATAGTTTGCGAAGAGCTTGGCTTTATCGGAGCCGTTGCCATAATAATTCTTTTTGCATGCTTTATTTACAGAGGAATTAAAATCGGACTTCGTGCAAACGACAAATTCAGCTCTTTGCTTGTAATTGGAATTTGTTTCCAAATCGGTATTCAGGTAGCTCTGAACATTGCCGTTGTTACGGACTTTATGCCGAATACAGGTATTTCTCTTCCGTTTTTCTCGGCAGGCGGCACGTCGGCTGTTATATTACTTGCAGAAATGGGTATGGTGCTGTCAGTTTCACGGAGTATCACTAAAAAGGAGTAGTATATGAAGATTTTATTTGTTGCAGGGGGCACGGGCGGACACATAAATCCGGCAATTGCAGTCGCCAATGAAATTAAACGGCTTTACCCCGACAGTGAAATACTTTTTGTCGGAACGAAAAACCGTATGGAAACAAAAATTGTTCCGGCAGCGGGCTTTTCGATTGAAACTGTTGAAATGAAAGGCTTTTCGAGAAACCTCAGCATTAAAGGCATTGCGGCTAATTTCAAAACGGTTTATCTTACATTAAAAGCGTCAGGCTCAGCCAAAAAAATAATTAAAGATTTTTCTCCTGACGTTGTTGTCGGCTTCGGCGGATACGTAACAGGTCCGGTACTTCGTGCGGCGGCGAAATTAGGTATTCCCACCTGTATTCACGAGCAAAATGCATTTCCCGGTGTTGCAAATAAGGCGCTTGCCAAAATGGTTGACAAAGTAATGCTCACGTCGCCCGAGGCGGAGAAATATATGACCTGCAAAAATGAACCTGTTGTAACGGGACTTCCCGTAAGGCGTCAGATTTTGCAGGCGGATAAAGCTCTTGCAAGAGCGTCGCTCGGTGTAAAGCCTAACGAAATGCTCGTTCTTTCGATGGGCGGTTCACTCGGTGCAGATGAAATCAACAATGCAGTTATCGGAATGTTTAAGGAACTTCATAATGAAAATGATATAAGATTTATTCATGCAACAGGTCAGTACGGCGGATTTGTTTGGGATGAGCTTAAAAAGCTTAATATTCCGTTCGGCGAAAATACAAATATTGACCTTCGTGAATACATAAACGATATGGATGTGTGCCTTCCTGCCTGTGATTTGGTAATAAGCAGAGCAGGGGCAAGCTCAATAGCTGAAATAAGTGCGTTGGGAAAACCTTCAATTCTTATTCCGTCGCCAAATGTGGCTGAAAATCATCAGTTCCATAATGCAAATACTTTGGCGGGGAACGGCGGCACAATACTTATTGAGGAAAAGGATTTAACTCCCGATTTACTTGCAAATACTGTAAGAGAGCTTAAAAACGACCGTGCGAAACTTCAAGAAATTTCGGCAAAAGCGTCTGAAAAAGCAAAAACCAACGCTTTATCTGAGATTTGCAAAATAGTAGCTTCTCTTGCGAATGATAAACAGTAGTTATTTAACTGAAAATACGTACATTTAACAAAATCGGTCCAATTTGCATAGAATGTGACGCAACACTAAATGCAAAAGGGCGTGTATAAATTGGAAAAAATAGTAATAAACGGCAAACGGAAAATAGGTGGAGAGATTTCGGTGCAGGGTGCAAAAAACAGTGTTTTGCCGATACTTGTTGCTTCTCTTCTTGTGAGCGGAGTATCAGTCATACATAATTGTCCCTGTCTTTCCGATGTTGACGCAACCGTAAAAATTCTCGAATATCTCGGCTGTACCGTCAAAAGAGAAGGCCACACGGTGGTGGTGGATTCAAGCGGTGCAGACAGATTTGATGTTCCCGACAGCTTAATGCGTGAAATGCGTTCGTCAATCGTATTTCTCGGCGGAATACTCGGCAGAATGGGTAAAGCGGAGCTGTCTGCCCCAGGCGGATGTGAAATAGGACTTCGCCCCATAGATTTGCATTTAACGGCTATGGAGCAGTTCGGAGCAAAAATTGACTCAGACGGCGGAACGGTTCTATGCAGTGCACCCAATGGACTTCACGGAGCACATATAAACCTATCGTTTCCAAGCGTAGGAGCAACCGAAAATATTATTTTGGCGGCGGCTTTAGCCGATGGTACAACAACAATAACAAATGCGGCACGTGAGCCTGAAATTTGCGATTTAGCCGATTTTCTTAACAGATGCGGCGCAAAAATTCACGGTGCAGGCGACGGCACAGTAACTGTTGAGGGTGTAAAAAAGCTTCACGGAACGGAGCATACTGTAATTCCGGACAGAATTGTTGCATCTACCTTTATGATTGCGGCGGCAATGACGGGCGGCAGGCTTTGCTTAAAGGATGTTATCCCATCACACATAGGACCTGTTTTCGGTCCGCTTAGGGAATCGGGCTGTGACATTACAGTGAGCGGCAGATGGGTTTGTCTTGAAGCTCCTCACAGACTTAAACGGATTAAAATGATAAGAACAATGCCGTACCCGGGCTTTCCTACCGACGTTCAGGCGCAGATTATGGCGCTTACAACCGTGGCGGAGGGTACGAGCGTGATTATAGAAAATATTTTTGAAAGCAGATTTAAACATATCAGTGAATTTTTAAGATTTGGCGCAAAAATCAGCGCTGAGGGCAGAATGGCGGTTGTTGAAGGCGTAAAAGAGCTGCATTCTGCATCTGTTAAAGCTACTGACCTTAGAGGCGGAATAGCAATGGTGCTTGAGGGGCTCTGTGCCGAGGGAGAAACAACAGTTTCCGATATTTATCATATAGACAGAGGCTATGAAAAGCCTGAAAATGTACTTTCATTTTTGGGCGCAGACGTTAAAAGGGTGACGGATTATGAACGGAAAGACAACAAAATCGAAGAACTCCTATTCTCGTAATTCTGCAAAGTCATTGCGCCGTGCGGGAACGGCTCAGGGTAGTCAAATGTCTGCCGATGAACGTATTGTAAACCGTACCAATGCGAGAAAAAAGCGGAACAGACGCAAAAAAAAGATTATCCGTGCAGTAATTTGCAGTATCTTCCTTTTGGCGGCAACAGTATTGGTGCTTATTTTGTTCTTCAACATAAATCAAATAACGGTTTCAGGTGACGGCGTTTATTCCGAAACAGAAATAACCGAAGCATCGGGAGTAAAAATAGGCGATAATCTTATTTTCATTTCATCAAAAAAAATAAATACAAATTTAACCGAAAATTTGCCGTATGTGGGTTCTGTCAAAGTTAAAAGACATCTTCCCGCAACGCTTGAAATAATTGTGACTAAAACCTCGGCTGAATATGCCGTAATGACAGACGGTGCTTATGCACTTCTTGACGGAAACGGAAAGGTGCTTGAAAAGGGATTAAGCTTTGTAGGTGAAAATATAACAATTGTCAATCTCGGAAAAGTTACTTCTGCTGATGCAGGAAAGATTATTACACTTGAGAACGGACAGATTTTTGAAAAATTTCTTGAACTTAGAAGAGTCTGCAATGAAACGGGACTTGTGGGAATAACTTCCGTTGATATTACAAATATTTATGATATAAAACTCGTCTATCAGGGCAGAATAACCTTAATACTCGGCGAGACTGACGGAAACAGTCTTTCTCATAAGCTGTCCCTTGCAAAAGAAGCTATTAAAACACAGGATGCCGAAAATGACGCCTACAGAGGAACAATAAATCTTACCGTCAGCGGAAAGGCTTACTGGGCGGAGGAAACTCAGCCTGAGGAAAGTACATCTGCACCGCAGGAGTCAGCGACCGATGAAAACGGCTCGGTAATTTCGGAATCCGTTACAGAAAATAAATCGGAAAGCAATTCTGATACAAATTCCGATAAAAAGCCCGAAGGAAGCTCTTCGGCGGCAGCATAATATTGCCTAAATGTAAATTTTTTGAAAAAAAGTCAAGATTTTTCAAAAAATCTATACAATATATATTGCAAATACTTTTTAATAATGTTAAAATTACCTATGAATAAAATCAGTAGGTGTGAAAATTTCTATACATAGGAGGATGTTCAAAATGGCATTCGAAATTGATAATCAGTACGAGGATATTACAAACATTAAAGTTATCGGCGTCGGCGGCGGCGGCGGAAACGCAATCAACCGTATGGGCAAGGCGGGAATTAACGGTGTTCATCTTATTGCGATAAATACTGACAAGCAGGCTCTTGCGCGTTCGCTTGCAGAAGAGAAAATTCAGATTGGTGAAAAGGTTACTGCCGGCAGAGGTGCAGGCGCAAAGCCTGAAATCGGTCAGAAATCTGCTGAAGAAAACAGAGACGCTATTATTGAGGCGCTTAACGGCACTCAAATGGTATTTGTTACAGCAGGTATGGGCGGCGGAACAGGTACAGGCGCTGCTCCCATTATTGCTGAAATAGCTAAAGAAAAGGGAATCCTTACAGTAGGTATCGTTACAAAGCCTTTTGCATTTGAAGGCGCTCACAGAATGAAACAGGCTGAGGCAGGTATTGCAGAGCTTGCACAGCATGTTGACTCACTTATTGTTATCCCCAACGAAAGACTTAAATATGTTTCAGAGCAGAAGCTCACACTTGCAAACGCATTTGAAATTGCCGACGACGTTCTTCGTCAGGGTGTAAACAGCGTTACAGAGCTTATTACTATGCCTGCATTCATTAACCTTGACTTTGCAGACGTTACTTCAATTATGAAGGATGCAGGTCACGCTCATATGGGTATCGGCAGAGCAAGCGGTAAGGATAAATCAGAGCAGGCGGCAAATGCGGCTATTACAAGCCCGCTTCTTGAAACAACAATTAACGGCGCTAAGGGCGTAATTATCAGCATTACAGCTTCTCCCGACATCACTCTTGAAGATGTTGACACAGCGGCAGGCATTGTTCGTGCACAGGCTGACGAAGACGCAAATATTATCTTCGGCGTTGCATTTGACGACAAACTTGACGACGAAATGGTTGTTACAGTTATTGCAACAGGCTTCGGCCTTGATTCAAACGGTATGGCAAAAAGACCGTCTTACAGTGAAAATATTGACATAAGCTCAAATTCAGGCAGTAATTTCGGCGCTGACGACGATATGGGCGACATTCTCGACCTTTTCAAGAGCAAGAGATAAGTCATATTAAATATTAATTTATTACAGGGAGAGCAATTTGCTCTCCCTGTTTTTAGCATCAGTATCTTTTACCGAGTAGTGACACGCTCTCGCACATATCCGTTTTTTGTATTTACTCCGTGTGAAATTTTACTTGCCGTTACTAATAGGTTTACAATATTTTTGGCAGAATGTAATAATGCGTTCCCTGCTGAATGATATGAAGAATTTAACAATTGTAGGGTACGCCGACTCGGCGTATCGCGGCAATGTTGATATAATGAGGACAGGCGCATGAAGTCTGTCTTTGCTATACAGCGGGAGCAAGTCTACACCATACCATTCAACTTTGTCAATACGATATTAAAAAACCGAAATTCACATTTCTGTGAATTTCGGCTTGCATTGAATATTTACAGTTGACAGTTTTTGTAATAAAATCCGTTTACAGAGTCTCAATAAACTTCAGCAGAGCTTCTGTTTGCTCCTTTGAAAGCTTTTTGCAGGATTTAATAAGCGTATTTATTAAGATTGGATTGTCTTCTCCGTAATCGAAAAAATCCTTCGGAGTTATATCAAGATATTCGCAGATGTAGAAAAAACCGTTCATTGAGGGCATTGCATAGTTATTTTCAATCTTATTTATATAACTTTCACTTTGACCGAGAGAAAGGCTCATATCCCTTGCAGTAACACCTTTTTCCTGCCTGAGCTGTGTAAGTCTTTTAGAAAATTCGTCATAATACACTATAATACACCTCCGATTTTTTATACTACTCATTATATTCCTTATAAAATAAAAAATATTCCATAAAAGGATATATTTTTTCTTGACATATTTAATTATATGATATATAATGTGATTATCAGAATGGAAAACAATATTATTCTGATAAATAAATTTGGAGGAAATAAAAATGAAAAAGATTTCAAAATTGTTAAGCGTTGTGCTTGCAGTAGCACTTATTGCGGCTGTTGCAGCTGTTTCAGTATTTGCGGCAGACCCTGCAATCACAGTTAAAACAGCACCCGCAAGAACCGTTTACTATGAAGGCATTGACACTATTGACGGTGTTCTTTATTGCGACCCCGAAGGCTTGGTAATCACTCTTACAAAAGCGGACGGCACAACTGTTGACCTTTCGGCTGACGAAAATGAAGTTTATTTAGATGTTGAAAGCTATGTACTCGGTGAAAACACTGCAACCGTTTACTATTATGACGAAGACGGCAATGAGCTTACCGCTACTCTTCCGATTACAGTTAAAGAAAATCCTGTTGCTTCTGTTAAAGTAACAAAAATGCCTGCTAAGACAGAGTACGATATGGACAAGGACGTTTTCTCTCCCGATAATTTCGACCTTGACAAGGTTTATGCAACTGCACCCGAATA
Source organism: Ruminococcaceae bacterium UBA7217 (assembly GCA_002490425.1). GTDB lineage: Bacteria > Bacillota > Clostridia > Oscillospirales > Acutalibacteraceae > Fimenecus. Next base: position 67,281 of record DKTZ01000019.1, on the reverse strand, counting down.
TTTTGACGCAATTTTCGCAGAGCTTGGCATAACCTTCGAGCAGTTTAAAGAAGAGTGCAAAAACAATCCCGAAATGATGGACGCAATGAAGGAAGCTATGTTCGCAGACTATAAGAACATTCTTATGGTTGATACAACAGGAATGGAAATTGAGGTTACATTTAAAGACGGCACTACTCAGACGCTTAATGACGAACAGGAGTATTTAACTTATGACGGTGCTCTGATTCCTGTGCTTGTAGACCAGCCCGCTGAGATTAAAGAGGGTAAAAATACTCTTACAGTAAGCGTTGCAGGCGTTACCGCTCCCTTTGACGTAACAGTTAAAAAGGCTGCAACACCCGACAAACCCGTTACTCCCGACAAGCCTGTTGACAACAGAAACCCCGAAATTCCCAACACGGACGGCGGAGTTTCACTTGCTCTTGCAGGAGTTATCGCTCTCGTTTCAGGGCTTGGAATAGCACTTGTTCCCTCAAAGAAAAAAGAGCAGTTCTGATTTTGATTTCTAATAAAGTTTAAATAAAAACGCCCGCATTTTGCGGGCGTTTTTTTGTATATTCGTATATAAATCAAAGACTGAAATCATCCTTATCAAAATTTTGCAAGCGTGCAGGGCGTTTCGGCTGACGCTTTAATATATCGTAACGGAATTTTTTACAGTATCCGTCTTTTTTCATAACTCCGTTTTTAATGCAAAGTATGCTTTCTCCGTCGGGCGAGGGTCTGCCGTGAAAGCAGTAGGAGCAGGAGGGGGATATTTCTTTTTCATTCAGAAGCCTGTTTTTCATTTTTATCTATCCTTTGCGTCTGCATAATATGTCTTGCTATAAAATTATTTTAACATACTTTGTCTTTCTTTTCAATATTCAAAACCATTGTAACGCACATAAAAATAAATGCAATGACCGTTGGAAACGAAACTGAAATTGCAGAAACTCTTGCGCTCGAAAAGGTATATGAAACATTTTGCTCAATGGGAAAATAATAAAGAATAATATAGCAAATTGCGGCGGAAATTGCCGAATTTAACATTCTGCCTGCAAAAAATAATTTATATTGCAATGAGCATTGCTTTAAAAACCTTAACACCTGACAGTGAACGCAAAAGCCGCCGAAGCCGCACAGCGCCGTGACAACGGGAATAGGACATATTTTAGAAACGGTCACGCTTCCTGCGGTAACCTCTGTAACAGCGCTTAGAATTTCACCGCTTTTTCCTAGCTTTACCGTGGCAACAGACATAAAAGCCGAAAACAGAATTACCCATGCGCAAATCCGTAATGTGGCTTCAAAACCGTCCCAAACCGAAAAAGTAATATCGTCCGAAGAAAAGCTTTTGACGCTTTTTTTTATTTGAACTGTATTTTTGCCGTCCGATAAAAATCGTGTAAGTATGCCTAAAATCACAGACGAGATACACAGGGAAATATAAATGACAATTCCTGCTTTTACACTTCCGTAAATGTTTACTCCAAGCGCCGTAACAGTAAACGCCGGGCCTGCGTTCATACAAAAGATGCAGAGTCTTCTTGCCTCATTATCGGTTATTTCATTGTCTTTCAGTGCGTCTGCGGTGAGCTTTGCACCTACCGGGTATCCGCCGATAAGCGACATAAAAATAATCTGACCTGCATTTTCGGGCAAGAGAAATATGTGTTTAGTCACTTTTCCGAATAATTTGCAGGGAAAACGCATTGCGTCGGTTCGCATAATAAAGGTTGCCAGCGCCATAAAAGGAAAAATCGACGGAATAAGAGTGTTTAAGCAAATGTTAACGCCGCTTTTAGCCCCTTTAAGCGCAATTTCGGGAAATGCGAATAAACATGTACCTATCGAAATCACTGATATAAGTAAAATAATGTTAAGTTTCGGTTTTATAATTATCATATTTCACACCCGATATAATATATTTAAAAATAGGCGGAATAATGAATAAAATTCCCCAAAATGAGGTGCTTTTTTGAAAAATAACAGTAAACACAGCAAGAAAAAAATCACGCCGACTGAAAACATCGGATTTTCATCACAGTTAACCGTCACGGGAAACCGTGAGGCTGTTTTGGAGGGCTGTCGTGAAATCAAGGAATATGATGAAACAAAGCTTAAGTTTTCTATGGGAAACATAAATATTTGCTTTTGCGGGAACAACCTGACCATTAAAAATTACGGTGAAGACTGTGCAGTAATTTGCGGTGAGATTTCGGATATTTCATTTGACTGAGGCGGTAAAATATGATAATAAAATTTTTAAAATACATAATAGGCTTTGTAAGATTTTCTGCGAGCGGCGGATTTTCCGAAATGTTTATAAACCTTTGTAAGACGGAAAATATACCTTTATGGAACATCAAAAACAGCAGCGGCGAAATAACTGCAAGCACTTCTGTCAGCGGATATAAACAGCTTCGCAGTATTTCCAAAAAATCGGGAATGAAAATGCATATACTAAAGAAATGCGGTCTGCGGTTCTGGCTTGCCAAAAATAAGGTGCGTTCGGGACTTGCCGTTGGAGTAACGGCATTCGTCTTAATACTTATAACGCTTTCGCAGTTTGCATGGCGGATTGAGGTTGTGGGCAATACAGAAATCGAGGATACGGAAATACTTTCGGTATTTGAGGGCTACGGAGTTAAAACGGGTGCAAAAATATCTGACTTGGATTTGAAAAATATTACGGAAAAGGTGCTGAAGGATATTCCGGAGCTTTCTTGGGCAAAGGTCAACAAAAAGGGCAGTATGCTTTGTATTGAAATAAGAGAAAAACGGAAAATACCTGAATTTTACGATGACTCAGTGTCCACAAATGTAGTTGCGAGCGAGGACGGACTTGTTTTGTCCTGCGACGTTTTGAGAGGCACAGAAGAAATAAAGGTAGGCTCTGCGGTAAGAAAGGGCGATTTACTTATAAGCGGAATTGTAACACACCGTGACGGAAGTGAAGAAACGCTTCATGCTGACGGCATTGTGCGTGCTGAAACGAAGGATAATTTCAGCGTTTCAAGGCAAAATTTTAATGTTTACACTTTAAAGGATTACAAAAAGCGTTATGAAATTTTCTTTTTCGGTTTTGTTATTCCCATAGGAATCAATCCGACGGGCGAAATAATCAGCGAAAATGCGTCTTATCTTCAAAGCGGAGACGCTGTTTTGCCTGTAGGCTTGATTAAAACAACGGGACTTACATTCTCAGAAAACCCTTCAGAAGATAATGAAATGCAAAATTTAATCTGCCTTTTTAAGTGTGCAGAACATATATATGAGCTTACTGATAATGCTGAGGTAAAAAGCAGCAAAATTACTGTAAATCAAAGCGAAACCGATTTTTCCTGCGGCGTTTATTCAACCTGCGAGAAAAATATAGCCGAATTAAAGGAAATTTATATAGAAAAAAACTAAAGACAAAATAAAAAAACTGTGATACAATTATTATGTAAAATTGTAATTAGATATAACTTAAATCTGCCGAAAATAAGGTGAAGGAATGTACGAACAAATAATCAGCGTTGACAGAATGGAGCAGGCGGTAAGCCTGTTCGGAAATTTTGACGAAAATATTAGGCTTTTGGAGTCGCATTACGGCGTAAAGGTAATAAGCCGAGGAGCTGAAATAAAAATAACGGGTGAAGCTGAGTCTGTTTCCAAAGCGGTCAAGGCAGTAAACGGACTTCTGCTTCTCATTAACAAAGGCGAGGCACTTACGGAGCAAAACGTGCGTTATGTAATAAGCCTTGCCGATGACGGCGACGAGGACAAGCTTACGACTTTATCGGGTGACTGCATTTGCATTACAAGTAAAGGAAAACCAGTAAAGCCCAAAACGCTCGGTCAGAAAAAATATGTTGATTATATAAGAAACAATACAATAACCCTCGGCGCAGGACCTGCCGGCACGGGTAAGACTTATCTTGCCGTGGCAATGGCTGTAAAGGCTTTCCGTGCAAAAGAGGTTAACAGAATAATTCTCACTCGCCCTGCTGTTGAGGCAGGCGAAAAGCTCGGATTTTTACCAGGCGACCTTCAGCAAAAGGTTGACCCATATCTTCGTCCGCTTTACGACGCACTGTTTGATATGCTCGGCGCAGAAAGCTTCCAAAAGTATCAGGAACGGGGCAGTATTGAGGTAGCACCTTTAGCTTATATGAGGGGAAGAACGCTTGACGACTCATTTATTATTCTTGACGAGGCGCAAAACACGACAAGAGAGCAGATGAAAATGTTTTTAACACGTCTTGGCTTCGGCTCAAAAATTGTTGTAACGGGCGACGTTACGCAAATTGACCTTCCCGACGGTAAAAAATCGGGACTTGTAGACGCAATGCGAGTGCTTAAAAATGTTGACGACATTGCAATAAATATTTTTACTGAAAAAGACGTTGTACGTCATAAATTGGTGCAGGATATAATCAAAGCATACGAAAAACAGGAAGAGAGGAAGAAAAAATGAACGGAAAAATTAAAGTAATAATCAAGAATGACCAAAATGTTATTAAAATCCCGACAGGTGTGAGAATGCTGATTCGCCGTTCCTGTAATGCGGTACTTACTAATGAGGGTTTTGAGGGTGACGCTGAAATAAGCGTTACAATAGTTGACGATGAAAAAATTCAGGAATTGAACCGTCAGTACAGAAATATAGATAGGAGTACAGACGTGCTTTCATTTCCCTTGGGCGAAAACGGAATTTATGATATAAATTATGACACGGGTGCAAAAATGCTCGGTGATATTGTAATTTCAATTGAGCACGCATTTGCGCAGGCAGAAAGGTTCGGTCATTCGCTCCAGCGTGAAATCGGATTTTTGACGGTACATTCGCTTCTTCATTTGCTCGGCTACGACCATGAGGGCGGCGGACTTGAGGCTGTGCGTATGCGTGAAAAGGAAGAGGAGTCGCTTACTCAAATGGGTCTTAAACGCAACGGAAGCTATTACATTGACGAGTAATTCGGAGGAAATATGAAAGAGCTTAAAAAGTTTGTGAAAGGCTTCCGGTTTGCGTTTGAGGGAATAGTTACAGCGCTGAAAACGGAATGTAATATGAGAGTGCATATTGTCTGTATGTTTTATATGTACTTATTTCTCTTGGCATTTGATTTTTTCGAGATAACACGGACTCAGTTTGCAATAATTTTCATAGCAAACGGACTTGTAATCGGCGGCGAGCTTATCAACACGGCGGTTGAAGCGGCAGTGGATTTACACGGAAAAGAGCATACACCTCTCGGCAAAATCGCCAAGGATACGGCGGCAGGTGCGGTTTTAATATTTGCAATTGCAGCAGTGGCCTGCGGAATAGCAATAATGTATCAGCCCGAGGCTTTTAAACTGCTGTTTAACTACTTTGCTACTCATATCTTTGCTTTGATTTTATTTATACTTTCCTTAATTTTAGCAATACTTTTCATTCTGTTCGGCTTCGGAAAAAAGGAGAAAAAATGAACATATCAAAAACAGCGTTTATAGCGATTATCGGCAAGGCAAACGTCGGTAAATCTTCAATTCTTAACCGCCTTTTAGGGCAAAAAATTGCGATAGTTTCCTCAAAACCGCAGACAACACGTACAAGAATAATGGGCGTTTTAACAACTGATGACAATATTCAGCTTGTATTTACCGATACACCGGGTTACCACAAGCCAAGAACAAAGCTCGGCGAGAAAATGGTAAAAGCAGTAAGCGACAGCCTTGACGGCGTTGATGCCTGTCTTTTGGTCGTTGAGCCTGAGGGCAAGCTTACAGAGGCGGAATTGGCACTGATAGATAAAATGAAAAAGGGCAAACACCCTGCAATTCTTGCCATAAATAAAATTGATACTGTCCGTGATAAGGAAAGGCTTATGGGCAGAATTGCGGAAATAAGTGCTCTTTACGATTTTAAAGCGGTTGTTCCCGTTTCGGCTCAGGACGGCAACGGACTTAATATTTTATTAGATGAGCTTAAGTCCCTTGCGTTCGAGTCCGAGCATTTCTTTCCCGATGACACCTTAACAGACCAGCCCGAAAGAGTGCTGGCAGGGGAGATTATCCGTGAAAAAATGCTTAGACTTCTCGACAAGGAAATTCCCCACGGAACTGCCGTGAGCATTGAAAAAATGAGTGAGCGTGACAACGGAATACTTGATGTTGAGGCGCTTATTTACTGTGAAAGAGAAAGCCACAAGGGCATTATTATCGGCAAGAACGGCGCAATGCTTAAAAAGATTTCAACTTATGCCCGTCAGGATATGGAACGGTTTTTTGACTGTAAAATTAACCTTAAATGCTGGGTAAAGGTTAAAGAGGGCTGGCGCAACCGTGAAGGCTTAATTCACAATTTCGGTTTGGATTGATAGATTTTTCCATATATATTTTTCGCCCGTCAGTTAAAAATAATTTCGGGTGATAAATATGGACAATATGGCAATTTGGAGTAAGTTTGCGAAATCGGGCAAGATTGAGGATTACCTTGTTTACCGAAAATCGCTTCAGAATAAAGCTAAAAACAGCTTCGGAGACATAAAGGATGAGGACGAATACAGAGGGACTGATCCTCAAAGAACAGAATATACGTGAAAAGGACAAGCTCGTTTATGTGTTAACTCGAAAAGGCGGGCTTGTAAGGGCGTTTGTTCACGGAGCCAAAAGCTTTAAAAATAAAAAAAATAACGCAACGGCTTTGTTTTGCTATTCCAAAATTTCAATGCACGAATCGGGCGACGCTTATGTTATTGACGAGGCAGAGCCGATTGAAACCTTTTTCAGACTTGGTATGGATATTGAAAAGCTGTCTTTAGCACAGTATTTTTCAGAGCTTTGCTTAACACTCGTTCAAGAGGGAGAGCAAAGCGAAGAATATTTGCGCCTTATGCTCAATTCCCTTAATTTTCTCGCAAAGGGCAGCAGAGACAATGAGCAGATTAAAGCTATAACTGAGCTTAGGCTTATGTGTATTGCAGGCTATATGCCGAATTTAATTGCCTGTGACAAATGCGGAGAATATGAAACAAACACAATGTATTTTGACGTTGAGCAGGGGCTTCTCTACTGCGAAAACTGTATGTCCGCCTCGGCAATGCTTCCGCTTGAAATCGGACTTATAAGGGCGATGCGGCACATAGCTTTTTCAGAGTTTGATAAAATATATAATTTTTCAATGCCCGGAGAAGCACTTTCCGACCTTAGCTTTATTACGGAAAGATACATACTTTCCCGACTTCAAAGAAACTTTAACACACTTGATTTTTATAAGGATATTAAACAATGAACAGACATTTCTTATCTTTGGAATTAGATAAAATTCTGCAAATGCTGTCGGACACCGCAAGAAGTGCCGACGCAAAGGTAATTGCATCGGAAATTACGCCTCAAAGCGATTTTTTTGAGGTGCAAAGACTTCTGGACGAAACAGAGGCAGCTTACATATTTATTGCAAAATTCGGAGCACCCGGATTTTCGGGGCTTCAAAACGTTAACAATGCCGTAACAAGGGCGGCGGCAGGTGCAACACTCTCGGCAGGCGAGCTTTTAAAGGTCGCAGGTACAATTAAAACCGTCAGGGAAATAACGGTTTGGCACGAAAAGTGCTCGGGAATGAGCACAGCTCTTGATAATTACTTCAATTCTCTTTATCCAAATAAATACTTGGAGGACAGAATTACAAACGCAATTTTATCCGAAACTGAAATAAGCGATAACGCTTCTTCCGAGCTTCGCGAAATCCGCAGAAAAATGCACCGTCTTGAAAATAAAATCCGTGAACAGCTCGATTCTATGATTCATTCGGCTCATTATTCAAAATTTCTTCGTGAGGGCATTGTAACTCAGCGGAACGGCAGATTTGTTATCCCCGTGAGAAATGAGCACAGGGGCGAGGTTTCGGGTATGGTTCACGACACCTCAGGCAGCGGAGCCACCGTATTTATTGAGCCGCAGGCAGTGGTTGATGCCAACAACGAAATAAAGGTACTGGAGAGCAAAGAAAAGGACGAAATCGAAAGAATTTTATCCGAGCTTTCCGTTATGACGGGCGACTTCCAAGAAACAATCAAGGTGAGCTTTGACGCCGCCACAGCTCTTGACGTAATTTTTGCAAAGGCGCATTTAGCGTACAAAATGAAAGCGAGCAGACCGCTTCTTAATGCAGACGGTGAAATCTGTCTTAAAAAAGCAAGACATCCGCTTATAGACAGCAAAAAGGTTGTTCCCGTTGATATAAGCTTGGGGCAGGATTTCGATTCACTTGTAATAACCGGCGCTAATACGGGCGGTAAAACAGTGTCGATTAAAACAATCGGTCTTTTAACCGCTATGGCGGAATGCGGATTTATGCTGCCCGTGTCCGACAACAGCAAAATTTCTGTTTTTAAGCACATTTTAGCCGATATAGGCGACGAACAGAGCATTGAACAGTCGCTTTCCACATTCTCGTCACATATGACGAATATTGTCAATATTTTAAATACAGCCGATGATGAAAGCCTTGTTTTGATTGACGAATTGGGCGCAGGTACAGACCCTGTTGAGGGTGCGGCTTTAGCTGTATCGATACTTGAAAATTTACGACAAAATGGTGCAAAAATCGCCGCAACAACACACTATTCCGAGCTTAAGGAATATGCACTTAAAACAGACAGGGTCGAGAACGGCTGCTGTGAATTTGATGTTGAATCCTTAAGACCTACATACAGGCTTTTAATCGGAATGCCGGGGCGGTCAAATGCACTTGCAATCGCAGGGAGGCTGGGAATTGAAAGCGGAATAATAGAGTTTGCCAAGGCGCTTATTTCGGAAGAAAATACAAAATTCGAGGATGCGGTTGACTCTCTTGAAACTGCGAGAAAACAGCTTGAAGATGAAAAACGGGCTCTCCTAAACGAAAAAGAGAAGATAGAAAAAGAAAAGCAAAAAGCTTTTAAAATGCTCTCTGACAGCGAGGCAAAAAATCAAAAAGAAATTGAGCGTGCAAAGCTTGAGGCTGAAAGGATTGTCGAAAATGCACGGCGTGCGGGCAATTCATTACTGCTTGAAATCGAACAGCTTAAAAAGGAGCAGGCAAAGCAGAAAAATCTTGACGAAATCGCAAGAAAAGCCAAAAGAGCAATGCGTGAGCAGATGGACAAAATCGATGATTTTTCCGACTCATTAAATGATGACGGCGAATATGTTTTGCCAAGACCTCTTAAAATCGGTGACAGAGTTAAAATTCAGTCCCTCGGGAATGAGGGCGAGGTTGTGTCAGTTGACAGCAAGAAAAATACAGTATTTGTTCAGTCAGGCTTTATGAAGTTAAAAGCAGATATTGACGACATCCGTTTACTCGGCGAAAAGAAAGCGGAGCCGAAACAGCGTTCGTCTGTGAGAAGTGTGGGCTCGTCAAAACTCACCGCCTCTGCCTCTTCCTCTGTCGATTTAAGGGGTAAAACCGTTGAAGAGGCTATGCTTGATCTTGATAAGTTTATTGACTCGGTTCTTCGCAGCGGGCTTAACGAAATAACGATTATCCACGGTAAGGGAACAGGGGCACTGCGAAAGGGTGTTCATATTTATCTTCGCAAGCATCCGAACATACGCACATTCCGCGTGGGTACATTCGGCGAGGGCGAGGAAGGAGTTACCATAGCTGAACTAAGCTGATGGGAGTCGAACCAGATATGCCGTAAATACAGTTCTTCGGCGTGTTTTCGTCCTTTCGACATCCCCTTGCGTCAGCAAATCTGTTGCCTCAAAAACAAAAACACATCCGAATATCAAGCATTTACGGTGCGAGCAGTTTTAATCGAGCAAATTTTTGTCTGAACAAGGCATAAATTTGAAGTAATACTAACGTATTTCAAAAATTTTAACGCAGTTCAGGCGGAAATGTGCCGATTAAAACCATATCGGGTTCAACTACCATCAGCTTAAATAAACGCTTGAAAAAAGTAAAAAACTGTGTTAATATAAACTTATTAAGGAGGAGTTTCCTATGAGCAAAAAAATTCTTTTAATTTCAGCAATAATTCTAGTGTTAACGGTTGCGCTTACTGCTTGCAAGGGCAAAGATGATGAGCCAACGCCCGAAAGCACGGATAAGGTAGTTCAGACTGTTACCGTAACGGGTAAAGACGGCGGAGTTACAACCGTTGAAATATATGAAGATGCGTCGGGCGACCAATATATTACAAATGTTGACGGCGAAAAAGTACCCGTAACTGCCGACAGTGAAGGTTTTTATGAGGATATCGGATACGTCGTAACCTCAAAGCCGTCAAATACTGAAAAAAACACATCGGTCAATAATCCCACTGGCAGTACACAGCCTTCATCTACAACGACGACAACTACTGTGCCATCTTCAAGTGAAACGACAACAAGCGGCGGAATAAAAATTGACTCTACTGTAAAGCAGGATTCAATCGAGTGGGACGATATTAAAAATCCCAAAAAATAAACTTGACAAATCAAATATGATTTAGTATAATATCACCCTGTAAAGTGAAAAAACTTTACAGGGTATTTTTTCGGAGGTGTTAAAGTTGGCAAACAGTGTTGAGATTTCAATTCTTCTTGACCTTTACGGCGAAACACTTACCGAAAAACAGCGCAGTTATCTTGACTGCTATTATAATAACGATTTATCTCTTTCCGAAATCGCCGAAAACGAGGGGATTACACGCCAGGGCGTGCGTGACGCAATAAAGCGTGCTGAAAATCTTCTTTACGGTATGGAGGAAAAACTTCATTTTTCTGAGCGTATCGGTAAAATCGAAAAAAGCGCTAACGAGATAATCAGGTGTGCCGATGAAATTTGCAGCTACAATCTTTTACACGGCATTTCCAAAGAAATTAATGACAGAACAGCTGAAATAAAAACACTGGCTCTGTCGCTTACGGAACAGGAGGAGCTTTATGGCATTTGAGGGTTTATCCGACCGTCTTGAATCGGCATTCAGCCGTCTTAAAAGTAAAGGCAGTCTATCTGAGAGTGACGTTAAGGAGGCCATGCGTGAGGTTCGCCTTGCACTTTTAGAGGCGGACGTTAACTATAAAGTTGCAAAGGATTTCACACAAAAGGTTACTGAGCGTGCTATCGGCGCACAGGTAATGGAAAGCCTTACTCCTGCACAAATGGTTATTAAAATCGTTAATGAAGAGCTTACCGACCTTATGGGAGGAACGCAGTCAAGGCTTGCTTACGCTTCACATCCACCCACAATAGTTATGATGTGCGGTCTTCAGGGCTCGGGTAAAACAACGCACTGCGCAAAAATCGCTTTAAAGCTTAAAAATGAGAATCACAGACCTCTCCTTGTTGCGTGCGACATTTACCGTCCTGCGGCTATTAAACAGCTTCAGGTTGTCGGTGAGCAGGTTGGCGTTCCCGTTTTTGAAATGGGGCAGACGAATCCCGTCACAATTGCCAAAGAGGCAATTAAGCTTGCAAAAGATAAAGGCTACGATTACGTGTTTATTGACACGGCGGGCCGCTTGCACATTGACACTGAGCTTATGGAAGAGCTTAAAAATATTAAAAATGAGGTTCACCCTCACGAAATTTTGCTTGTTGTTGACTCAATGCTCGGTCAGGACGCAGTAACCGTTGCAGGTACATTTAACGACGAGCTCGGCATTGACGGTCTTGTCCTTACAAAAATGGACGGCGACACAAGAGGCGGTGCGGCACTTTCCGCAAGAGCCGTTACGGGCAAGCCTATAAAATTTGTAGGTATGGGTGAAAAACTTGACGAGCTGGACATTTTCCATCCTGACAGAATGGCGTCAAGAATCCTCGGTATGGGTGATGTGCTTTCACTTATAGAAAAGGCAGAAACCGCTCTTGATGAGAAAAAGGCTGCTCAGCTTGAGGAAAAGCTTCGTAAAAATAAATTTGACCTTGAGGATTTGCTTGACCAAATGGAGCAGGTTAGAAAAATGGGCTCAATGAAAGATATTCTCGGGATGTTACCGGGTGTTGGCAAAAAGCTTAAGGATGTTGACGTTGATGACAGACAGCTTGACCGAATGAAAGCAATTATTCAGTCAATGACAATAAAAGAACGCAGAAATCCCGATATTATAAATCCGTCAAGAAAACGCAGAATTGCGAAAGGCTGCGGAATGCAGGTTGAAGATGTCAACAGGCTTCTCAACCAGTACCGCCAGATGCAAAAAATGATGAAACAGCTTAATTCCAAAAATTCACGCAGAATGATGAAACGAATGGGCGGAATGGGCGGTTTCGGCGGCTTTCCGATGTAATTCAAACACTTTAGTGTTTTAATTTAAATTTTTTATATATTTTGGAGGAATTTAAAATGGCAGTAAAAATCAGACTTCGCAGAATGGGCGCTAAGAAAGCTCCTTATTACCGTGTTGTTGTAGCAGATTCTCGTTATCCGAGAGACGGCAGATTCATTGAGGAAATCGGTTCATACGATCCTATGAAGAATCCCGCTGAAATCAAGATTGACGCTGAAAAGGCAACAAAATGGATTCAGAACGGTGCTCAGCCCACAGATACAGTTAAGGTTATCCTTAAAAAGAGCGGCGTAATTAAATAAGAGGAGCCGAGGATATGCAGGAACTTCTTATAACTATTGTAAAGGGACTTGTTGAAAATCCCGACGCCGTTACAGTTACCGTTGACGAGCCCGATGAAAGAAACATAACTGTTTATCATCTTCACGTGGCTGAGGACGATATGGGCAGAGTTATCGGCAAGCAGGGCAGAATCGCAAAGGCAATCAGAACAATTGTAAAAGCAGGTGCTGTTCGCAGCGGCGAAAAAGTACAGGTAGACATTGACTGAGAGCCTTTGGCTAAATGAACAGTAGGGCGGGAGACGAGAAATTGCTCCCGCCATATTTCTTTATGGAGAATCACAATGATTAAAGACTATCTTGAACTCGGTCAAATTGTATCAACTCACGGCGTTCGGGGCGAGGTGCGCTTTGACCCGTGGTGTGACAGTCCCGATTTTGTTAAAAAATTCAAAACGCTTTATTTTGACCCAAACGGAGAAAAAAGCGTTAAGGTAATTTCGGCAAGACCTCACGGCAATATTGCGATACTTAAGCTCGAAGGCGCCACAACAGTTGACGAGGCAAGAGCACTCCGCGGTACTGTGCTTTATATGAAACGGAATGACGCACATCTGCCCAAAGGCACGTGGTTTATTCAGGAGCTTATCGGCTGCAGTGTTGTTGATGCAGATTCAGACAGAGTTTACGGCGAGATAACCGACGTAATCGGCACGGGTGCAAACGATGTTTACAGCATTAAAACCGACAGCGGCGAGGTTCTTTTTCCTGCGGTTAAGGAATTTGTTGTCAGTACAGATGTCGCAGAAGGCATTGTAAAAATTAGACCGATTAAAGGAATTTTCAGCGATGAGGATTAACATAATGACGCTTTTTCCCGAAATGTGCGAGGCGGTTTTGTCCGAAAGCATAATAGGTAGAGCAAGGGAAAACGGATATATTGAAATAAATTGTATAAATATTAGAGATTATTCTGCCGACAAGCACAACCGTGTTGACGATTCACCCTACGGCGGCGGAATGGGTATGCTTATGCAGACTCAGCCTATTTGTGATTGCTACAACGCAATTTGCGAAAAATCGGGCATAAAATCTCATTTAATCTATCTTTCTCCCTGCGGTGAAACGCTCACGCAGAAAAAAGTAAAAAAATTAGCGGAATATGACGAAATAACGCTTTTGTGCGGCCATTATGAGGGCATAGACCAAAGAATAATTGACGAGATAGTCGACGAACAGATTTCAGTTGGAGATTATGTGCTGACAGGCGGTGAACTGCCTGCGCTTATCGTGGCGGATTCCGTTGCAAGAATGATTCCGGGTGTGCTTCCGAATGACGAGGCAAAGGAGCTTGAAAGCCATTATAACGGGCTTTTGGAGTATCCGCAGTACACAAGACCTTACGATTGGAACGGGCATAAAGTGCCTGATATTTTGCTTTCAGGTCATCACGGCAATATTGAAAAATGGCGCAGAGAGCAGTCGCTTTTAATGACTGCACGGCTCAGACCCGATATGTTGAAAACTGCCGAGCTTTCAAAGAAAGACAAGGAATTTTTATCCGAAAACGGATTTGAAAATATGGTTAAATAAAAAAATTCATAATGTAGGGCGGTGGCTTGCTGCCGCCGTTTTTGTAAGGGAAGATTCCACATCATCCTGTTTTAATATTTTCCCCACTCTTTTCATATATTGGCTGTGGGGGTGGAAAAGTGAATTTTATCACCGTAAAATTTAACAAAAAATCAGTTTTAATTATTGCTTTTTTCCTTGCCGCAGTTTGTCTTTTATCCTATTTTTCTTTATCTGTCAAAAAGAGCAAATCGGCAAAAACTTTGCCTGAAAGTCTTAACGAAACGGCGGCTGTAACTGAAGCGCAAACTCAATCACAACCGCAAGCAAAAACAGAGAAAAGCACTGAGGACGGCACATTTCAAAATATGAAAGACAAAAACGGCAATGATTATGTCCCGAAATCCGATATTACCGTTTATCTGACATTTGACGACGGACCGTCAAAAAATACACCTGAAATTCTCTCCTTGCTTCAAAAATACGGTATAGGCGCTACATTTTTTGTAATTAACGGGAAATATAACAGTTATATGAAAGATATTGTAAACGGGGGCAGTGCAATAGCTCTTCATTCCTATTCACATAAATATCCCGAAATATATTCTTCCGAAAAAGCGTTTCTCGACGATTTGGAAAAAATTCACGATTTGGTTAAAACCGAAACAGGTGTAGATACGAAAATTATCCGTTTTCCTGGAGGAAGCAGTAATACTATAAGCCGAAAATACTGTAAGGGCATAATGACAAATCTTGTTAAGGACACTGAAGAGGCAGGTTATATATACTTTGACTGGAACTGTGACAACGGCGATGCAGGCGGAAAGAATTTAAGTGCGGATTACCAAATAAAAAAGGCGACCAAATATTCAAAAAAGGCGAAAAATATTGTAATTTTAATGCACGATATTGACATTTGCGGAGTGAATCTGGAGGCTCTTTCAGGTATTATAGATTTCTACCAAGATGAGGGTGCCGATTTCGGCGTAATAACAGAAAATTCGCCCAGAGTTTGCCATAAAGTAAATAATTAAATGTGAAATGTATATAAAATTTACAGGTTGCCGTTGTCAATTTGAACAAAGATAAAAGTGGTTTTTTTGCGGTTTTTGTTTTTCTAACCGAAATAATTTTTTGAGGTGCAAAATCCGTTGACGGATTGAACTTTTATGTTATAATATGAGAGTAATAAGACAATAAATCTAATAAGCCATATTTATTTTATCATTGTTTGGGAGAATGCATTATGTATACAAAAGATGTTGAAGTAAAAAATCAGGTAGGTCTTCATGCCCGTCCCGCTACTTTCTTTATCCAGAAAGCTAACGAATTCAAATCGTCAATTTGGGTTGAGAAGGAAGACAGAAGAGTTAACGCTAAGAGCCTTCTCGGCGTTTTATCTCTCGGTATTATGGGCGGTACAACAATTCGTATTCATGCAAGCGGTTCTGACGAGGAGCAGGCTGTTGATGAACTCGTGAAACTTGTTGAGTCAGGCTTTGCTGAGTAATTTAAGCTTATTGGCACATCGCTTTTGCGGTGTGCCTTGTTTTTTTATTAGGAGGTGACACGGTTGAACCCGAAAATGAAAATACTGCGTGAAAAAGCGATGAAGCTTCCACTCACACCGGGAGTTTACATTATGAAAAACGCAAAAGGAAAAATTATATATATCGGCAAGGCGAAAAAGCTTAAAAACCGTGTCAGCCAATATTTCGGCTCACAGAACGGACATTCTTTAAAGGTTCGCAAAATGGTTGAAAATGTTGACGATTTTGATTATATTCTTTGCGATTCCGAGTTTGAGGCGCTCGTTTTGGAGGCAAGCCTTATTAAGCAGAATATGCCGAAATACAACATTTTGCTTAAAGACGATAAGGGCTACAGCTATATAAAAGTCACAAATGACCCGTACCGAAAAATATCAGCTGTTCTGCAAAAGGATGACAGTAACGCGCAGTTTATCGGTCCTTTTACAAGCTCTTATTCAGTTAAGCAGTCGGTTGATGAGGCAAATAAAATTTTTAAACTTCCGCAGTGTAATAAGGTTTTTCCGAGGGATTTCAAAAAGGGCAGACCGTGTCTTAATTTCCACATTGACAGGTGTATGGGCGTGTGTACGGGCAAAATACCGCAGTCCGAATATGAGGAGTCTGTGAATGAAGCATTAAAATTTCTTGAGGGCGATGTAAGCTCTGTAATTAAATCTCTCGAAAAGAAAATGCAGACGGCATCTGAAAATCTTCAGTTTGAGGCCGCCGCAAGATTCAGAGATAAAATAAACGCAATAAAAAATATGCAGTCAAAGCAAAAGGTTGTTACGGAAACGGACGAGTCTAAAGATGTTTTTGCAGTTGCATCAAACGGCGATGATGTTTGCACGGCGGTTTTGCGCTTTAACGGCGGCAGGCTTTGCGACAGCGAGCATTTTTTTCTTGACGGCGAGGCAAACGGTGCAATGCGTACTGATTTTCTTATGCAGTATTACGGAATGAGAAATTCAGTGCCGAAAAAGGTTATTTTAGACGAAATGTGCGACGACAGCGAGCTTGTTGAGAAGTATCTTACGGAGCTTTTGGGCAAAAAATGCACTATTGCGGTGCCGTCCCGTGGCGAAGGCGTAAGACTTGTCAATATGTGCCGTGAAAACGCATTTGAAAAGCTTGCCCAGAAAAATGGAAGAAAAGGCACTGAAATCCGTGCGCTTGAAGAGTTAAAGACACTTTTAGGCCTTGAAAATACACCTGAATATATTGAATCCTACGACATTTCTCATACTGCAGGGGCTGATAATGTTGCGGGTATGATTGTTTTCAAAAACGGAAGACCGTTAAAAAGGGCATACCGCACATTCGCAATTAAATCATTCACGGGTCAGGACGATTACGGCTCAATGCGTGAGGTGCTGACAAGGCGCTTTAACGAGTATCTTCTCCACAAGGACGACGGCGAAGAAGACGGCTTCGGAAAAATGCCGGACCTTATTTTGCTTGACGGCGGAATAGGACAGGTTAATGCGGTTAAAGAGGCTTTAATGCCGTTTAATTTAGATGTTCCCGTGTTCGGAATGGTTAAGGACAATAAGCACCGCACAAGGGCGATAGCGCAGGGCGGCGGCGAAATAACAATAAACGATAACCGTTCTGTTTTTACCCTCGTTTCCGAAATTCAGGAGGAGGTACACCGCTTTTCAATAGGCTACCACCGCAAAAAGCACGCAAAGAGCGGTCTTACTCTTTCGCTTACACAAATAAACGGCATCGGCGAGCAAAAGGCAAAGGCACTTTTTAAGGAATTTAAAACTATAAAGGCAATCAAAAATGCAGGCGTTGAGGATTTGCAAAGGGTAAAGGGAATAAATAAGGATTTGGCAGAAAAAATTTATTTGTATTATAACGGAGCAGAAAATGAAGAATACGGTAATTTTTGATTTGGACGGAACACTTTTAAATACTCTTGAAGATTTGACCGATGCGGTGAATTTTTCTATGGCGGAAAACGGTTTCCCGACTCACAGCACAGAAGATGTCAGAAGCTTTGTCGGCAACGGAATAAAAAAGCTTATAGAACGCTCTGTTCCGAAAAATTGCAGTGAAGAAATGCTGCAAAAGTGTTTTGAGAATTTTTGCACATTTTACGAAAAGCATATGAATGACAAAACAAAGCCTTATTCGGGCATAATCCAAATGCTTCGTGAATTAAAAAAATCGGGCTTTAAAACGGCTATTGTAACAAATAAGGCGGATTTTGCGGCGCAGGCTCTTTGCAAAGGAATATTCGGTGATTTAATAATCGTTACTGTCGGAGCGAGCGAAAACACACGTCATAAGCCGTATCCCGACACTACGCTAAAAGCACTCCGAAAGCTTGGCGCAAAGGCAGAAAATGCGTATTTTGTAGGCGATTCCGACGTTGACGTGCAAACGGCCGCAAATTCGGGAATTGACTTTATCGGCGTGCTTTGGGGATTTCGTAGTAAGGCTGTTTTGGAGTCGGCAGGTGCAACCTCTTTTGCTGAAAATGCACAGGAGCTTACAAGAATATTACTGAATTAATTCAGCGGATTTGCCAAAAAACTTGACAAATCGACGAAAAATTGTAATAATATAATATTGGAATAACGTAAGTTTCGGTTTGGAGCAGATTATGAGAGTTATTACAGGCGAAGCAAGGGGCAGGCGGCTTATCACTTTAGAGGGTGACGATGTACGCCCTACTACTGACAAGGTTAAAGAGGGAATATTTAATATTATTCAGTTTGATATTCCCGAAGCTAATGTTCTTGACCTGTTTGCAGGTTCGGGTCAGCTCGGAATTGAGGCAATTTCAAGAGGGGCAAGGCACTGTTGCTTTGTGGATTCGTCAAAGCGGTCCTTGGACACGGTAAAAGAAAATCTTAAAATTTGCGGCTTTGAAAAAAGAGCGAGCACATTTTCGGGCGACGGTGTATCTTACGCAGAGCTTACTCACGACGTGTTTGACATTGTATTTCTTGACCCGCCTTACAGAAAACAGATTATTGATAAGGTTTTGCCGATAGTGGCGGGGAAAGTTAGCGACGGCGGAATTATCGTCTGTGAAACATCTTTGGAAGAAACGCTTCCCGAAACGGCAGGGGATTTTTCAGTCGCCCGTGAATATAAATACGGTAAAATAAAGATTACAACGTACAGAAAGAATAAGTTATTATGAGAACTGTTATTTGCCCCGGTTCGTTTGACCCGATTACAAACGGTCATCTTGATATTATTGAGCGAAGCTCATTACTTTTCGACAAAGTAATAGTAGCCGTTATGTTTAATCCGTCAAAGAAAAACAGCTTTTATTTTTCCCCTGATGAGCGTGCGGAGTTAATCAGGCGTTGTACTTCTCATTTGCAGAATGTTGAAGTCAGAGTTGCCGACGGGCTTTTGGCGGAGTATGCAAGGGAATGCGGCGCTGTTGCAGTCGTTAAAGGACTTCGGGCTTTGTCTGATTTTGAATATGAGTTTCAGCAGGCACAGCTTAACAAAAAGCTGAACGGCGACCTTGAAACAATATTTATAAATACAAGAAGCGAAAATATGTATTTAAGCTCAAGCG
The DNA here is from genome assembly GCA_002490425.1 of Ruminococcaceae bacterium UBA7217. Lineage (GTDB taxonomy): Bacteria > Bacillota > Clostridia > Oscillospirales > Acutalibacteraceae > Fimenecus. The sequence continues at coordinate 48,127 of DKTZ01000019.1, read as the reverse complement.
TTGTAAAGCAAATTTGCGAGCTTGGAGGGGACATAAGCGATTTTGTTCCCGAAGCGGTTCGTGATGATATAGTCAAAAGAATTATGAGAGGTGCAGAAAAATGACCATAGAAAGTTTACTTGACGAGATAATCAATATTATTGACGAGGGCAAAAGCGTTCCCTTTACATCAAATATATTAGTTGATGCAGAGGCAATTAAAACGGCTGTTGAAGACATAAGGCTTAATATGCCTGATGAGCTTACACAGGCAAGAAAGATTGCATCGGAGCGCAAAGAAATTCTTGCAAGCGCACAGGCAAGCGCTGACGACATTATCGAGCAGGCACATCTTCGTGCAAAGGAAATAATTTCCGAGGATGAAATTACAAGAGGTGCTGAGGCTCAGGCTGCCGAAATGATGCAGCAGGCAAGAAATGCCGCAAATGAAATTGTTGAGCAGGCAAGAAATGCCGCAACAGAGCTTACCGAGCAGGCAAAGAATTGGTCAAGCGAAATGCGTAAGAGTGCAAGCGAATATGTTGAAAACATAGTCGGTATGGCAGATGAAACTCTTACAAGCTCCGTAAATGAAATCCGCCGTACCCGCCAGCAGCTCAGAGCAGCTTCGCAGTCAAAGCGCATTGACGAATAAATTTATATTCATTAAAAACCGCCTCGCAGCATATTTATTATAAAAATGTGTTCGAGGTGTTTTTATGTTTATCTACACGGTTAAATCAAAGCAAATAAGAGCAATTCTTATTATTCTTTTTGTGGTGCTGACAGCCGGTGTGCTTATTTTTCTCTCAAAAGACAGTGAAGATGTTTCAAAGAACAATAACACGGCAAATCTTTCGGCTTCAAACGAAAGCGAGAGACTCAGCTTTATTTCACAGTTCGGTTGGGAGGTTTCGGAGGAACCCACCGAGGTTCGTGAAATAATAATTCCCGAAGAGTTTGACGAGGTTTATACAAAATACAACGAAATTCAGCTTTCCCAAGGATTTGACCTGACCTCTTTTAAGGGAATGAGAGCGAAAAAATGGACTTATGCCGTAAAAAATTACGAAGAATACGAGGATAAAGACTGCATAAGAATAAATATACTTGTATGCAACGGCAAAGTAATAGGCGGCGATGTGTGTTCAGTCGAGCTTGACGGCTTTATGCACGGATTTACTAAGCCGCAGGAGTAGGAATAAACATTATTATGGAAAGACTTGACAAAATTCTTGCGTCGCAGGGTGCGTCGTCAAGAAAAGATGTAAAAGAAATGATAAAGAGCGGAAGAGTAGCCGTTAACGGAAAAACAGTAAGGGATTCTTCGGTTAAAATAAGCGAAAACGATACTGTTTCTTTGGACGGCAAAGAGCTTATTTTGAAAAAGTATATATATTTAATGCTGAATAAGCCTGCAGGCGTCGTATCCGCAAGTGACTCAAAGTCGGAAAAAACGGTTGTTGACCTTGTACCGCCGGAGCTTTTCCGCTCGGGACTTTTCCCTGCTGGCAGGCTTGATAAGGACACAGTCGGATTTGTCCTTATTACCGACGACGGAGATTTTGCACACAGAATTTTATCTCCGAAAAATCATATTGTAAAGACATACGAGGCAAGGCTTGCCCAGTCTCTGTCAAAGGAACAGCTTGAGCTTATTCAAAACGGAATAGTGCTCTCAGACGGGACAACCTGCCTTGAATCGAGGGTAAAAATACTTGAAAACGGTGATAATCCTCTTGTGAACATTCAAATATGCGAGGGTAAATATCATCAAATAAAGCGAATGTTTGCGGCTGCGGGCAATAAAGTAATTTCTCTTAAGCGGACAAAAATGGGTAATTTACCTTTGGACGAAACGCTGAAACCGGGTAAATGCCGTGAAATTACGTCCGATGAGCTGTCAAAAGTCGAGGCAGGAAAATTTTTTAGTGATTTTGAACAATAAAAAAACAGAGCAAAAAGGCCCTGAATTGCGTTGTTTGACTAATTTTTGGACATTTTTTTGTGAAAAATGTTTGAAAAAATCGAAAAATTTCAAAAATTCGCTTGCAAAATGTGTATTTATTGTGTAAAATACATAGTGTTGTAATTGTGTTTTTGTATAAACACAAAAAATGGGGGGTTCCTAATGTCAAACAGATTGTTCCAAGGAATAGTTCACCAGATGGTCGAGGTTATTGACCGAACCTTCGGTGTAATTGATGAAACAGGCACGGTTATTTCGTGCAGTGAGCTTGGCAGAATAGGTGAGATTCAGCCGCACGCGCTGTCTGTTGCTTTTGCATCATCTGAAATTTCAGTTTCCGATGGCTACACTTACAAAGCTTTCGGCGCTCATATGCACCCCGAATATGCTGTTTTCGTTGAAGGCGATGACGAGATTGCAACCCGTTATGTAGCGGTTCTTTCTGTTTCACTTTCCACTATTAAGCAGTATTATGATGAAAAATATGACAGGGGCAATTTTATTAAGAATGTAATTCTTGAAAATATACTTCCCGGTGACATTTACATTAAGGCACGTGAGCTTCGTTTCAACAACGACGCAACAAGGGTGGTCCTTCTAATAAGAATTGCAGAGCATAACGATGTTTCAGTGTTCGATGTTATTCAGGATTTGTTCCCCGACAAAACAAAGGATTTTGTTATCAATATAAATGAGACCGATATAGCTCTTGTTAAAGAGGTTAAGGCGGGAATAGACACAAAAGACCTTGAAAAGCTTGCACGCTCAATAGTTGATTCTCTCGGCACGGAGTATTATACACGTGTTCTTGTCGGGATAGGCACAACGATTGACAGTATAAAGGATTTGGCGCGCTCTTTCCGTGAGGCTCAGGTTTCACTTGAGGTCGGCAAGGTGTTTGATACAGAAAAAACAATTGTAAGCTATGATAATCTCGGTATAGCAAGGCTTATTTATCAGCTCCCCACAACGCTTTGCGAAATGTTCCTGAAAGAAATATTCAAGCGAGGCTCAATTGAAAGCCTTGACCATGAAACGCTTTTCACCATTCAAAAGTTCTTCGAAAATAACCTTAATGTTTCCGAGACGTCAAGAAAACTTTTCGTTCACAGAAACACCTTGGTTTACAGACTTGAAAAGATTAAGAAGCTGACGGGACTTGACCTTCGTGAGTTTGACGACGCTATTGTGTTTAAGGTAGCACTGATGGTTAAAAAATACCTGAATTCTCATCCGGTTAAATATTGATTTTTAAGAGCCGACGTAATGTCGGTTCTTTTTTTTTGTGAATATACTATATAAATACGACTTAAGTTTGTGCAAATCGACGATAAATATGAACTTTTTATAAAATACGTTACAAACACTATATTTTGTGGTATAATTCTCTTTAATAATAGTTATAATGTATAGCTTTGTTCTAAAAGAGGTAAAAATTGTGATAGAGTTCAATAATGTTTCAAAGACCTATGACAACGGAACAGCGGCGCTCAAAAATGTATCACTGAAAATCAATGACGGAGAATTTGTTTTTGTAGTCGGAGCTTCGGGCGCCGGCAAAAGCACATTTCTTAAAATCATTATGCGTGAGCAGGTGCCGAATTCAGGTACCGTTGTCATTAACGATTATAATCTTAACAAAATTAAAAAGCGTGATATTCCTAAATTTCGCAGAACAATGGGAATTGTTTTTCAGGACTTCCGTTTAATTCCCAATATGACGGTTTATGACAATGTTGCGTTTGCAATGCGTGTTATCGGTGCAAAGGAAAGAGAAATAAGCAAGCGTGTACCTTATGTTTTAAGCCTTGTAGGGCTTACCTCAAAGGCACGCCAGTACCCGAACCAACTTTCGGGCGGCGAACAGCAGAGAGTTGCGCTTTCACGTGCACTTGTAAACAACGCAGGGATTCTTATTGCGGACGAGCCTACGGGTAACATTGACCCTGAAATGTCGTATGAAATAGTTGACCTTTTAAATCATATAAATGCAAACGGCACAACGGTTGTAATGGTTACTCACGAGCATGAATTGGTGCGCAGGTTTAATCACCGTGTTATTACTATTGACAACGGCGAGGTTGTTTCGGACACATTGGAAAATGAAACCGCAACAGCACCTGAGTCTGTTTTTGAAGCTGTTGTTTCCGATGACGATAAAACCGCTACTAAGCAGGAGCTTATTGAAGCGGCTCATCAAGACATTCAGGCAAGCGTTGACAAAATCCGTGAAGAGCAGGCAAATACCGCTGAAATCGGAGAAAACCCCGATACGGCTTATTATATTCAACCGAACATAGACAAGGATCTTGAAGATTTTATGAAAAATTACGGTATTGATTCTAATGATATCGGTAAAGAAACAGATGTAGATTATTCTGCATATCTTAGTGACGGAGGTGATGCAGAATGAAAGGCTCAAGTCTTAAATACCTCACGAAAGAGGGTTTCAGAAGCATTTGGGTAAACAAGCTTATGTCATTGGCGTCAGTTGCCGTTCTTATGGCGTGTCTTGTAATTATAGGTCTCGGTGCAATGATATTCTTTAACATTAATGCACTTCTTGATAATGTCGAAAATCAAAATGTTATTATGGTATTTGCCGAGAATGACGCAACAGATGAAGAGGTAAGTATAATCGGAAATAAAATCAAGGTACTTGACAATGTTGAGGACTGTATTTTTGTTCCGAAGGATGACGCACTTTTAGAACAGCGTGAAGCTATGGGAGCAGATGCCGCATTGTTAGACGGACTTGAAGAAAATCCTCTTCCTGATGCCTACAAGGTTGTTGTTAAAGACCTCAGTCAATTTGATTACACAGTTACACAGTTAAAGTCTATTGACGGTATTCAACGTGTTCGTGAGAACAGTGATGTTGCCACGAAACTTGTAAGCATTAGAAGAGCTGTTACAATAATCAGTGTGGGAATAGTTGCTCTTTTGTTCGTTGTTTCACTGTTTATTATTTCAAATACAATAAGAATTACGATGTTCTCAAGAAAACTTGAAATAAGCATTATGAAGGCGGTAGGAGCTACAAATTGGTTTATCCGTTGGCCGTTTATGATTGAGGGCGTGAATTTAGGCATTATTTCCTGCCTAGTTTCGTTTTTAGTTCTTTTGGGAATTTATTCAGGAATACAGTACATTTGCTCAGGACTTATTGCTCAGTTTAAACTTGTAAACTTCTGGAATTACGCTTGGTACATACTTGGAATTTTTGCCGCAATCGGTGTGTTTACAGGCTCTGTCGGAAGTCTCATTTCAATGAGCAAATACCTTAAAGAACAGGGAGGCGTTATAAGTGATGAATAAAAAAATAATTTCGGTATTACTTGTTTTTATAATGATTTTTTCAGCTTCAATAGGCAGCTTTGCAGTTTCAAAGGAAGAAATTCAGGCAAGTCTTGAGGATGAAATTGCACAGAAAGAGAAAGAAATTGCACAGTATCAGCAAAAAATTGATTCTCTTAAAGGCGATGCTAACAAGCAGGATGAATATATTGATGAGTTACAGAAGCAAATTCATCTTTATGATGATGAGCTTGAGCTTCTCCAAGGTCAGATTGACGAATTGAATACAAAAATTGCAACTCTTGACGGCGAAATTTCCGAATTCGAAGCAAAAATTCAAAAATTAGAGGGCGAAATTGCATCTGTTGAAACGCAGATTGCTGCAAAGCAGGTTGAGGTTGATGAGGCTTATGACCTCCTTTCGGACAGACTTTGCGCCGCATATATGGCAGGAGAAACTTCAATGATTGAGATTTTCCTTTCGGCAAAGGATTTTTCAGACTTCATTGAGCGTTCAGAGCTTGTTTACCAAATAGCAAAGCACGACACGGCGCTTGTTGACAGTATCAGGGAGTCAATAGATGCTCTTAACAAAATGATGGCGTCTCTTGACGAGAAAAAGGCAGATCTTGAAGAAAGTAAGGCTTTGCTTGACAGTCAGCGTGCTCAGCTTGACGAATCAAGAGAAACTGTTAAGGAATCAAAAGCGGTTCTTGACGGGAAAGTAGCAACCATTCAGTCAAAAATCGATCAAGTGAACTCATATATAGGCTCTCTTAATAAACAGAGCGCACAGTATCAAAAACTTATTGATCAGGCAAATGCCCAAAAAGCAGCGTTTAAAACTGAAATTGATAACCTTGTCAACAATGAAGGCTCTAAAGGCGACGGTAATATAGTCGACGGTGGACCAACATCACACCACTTTGAGATTTCTACAAGGGGTATAATTTGTCCGCTTCAAGGCTACACAGTTCGCTTTAACGAACATTCTTGGGATCATGTAAAAAGAGGCAATCACAACAGGGCAGTCGATTTAAGCGGAACAACCGGCAAGCCCATTTATGCTGTTGCAAGCGGAACTGTTATGAAAGCGGCTTATGATAGTTACAGTGGCAACCATATTCTTATTGACCACGGTTCCGGTGTTGTTACGTATTACGGTCATTGCAGTTCAATGATCGTAAGTAAAGGGACTAAAGTTGTGCAGGGACAGGTTATCGGCTATGTCGGCAGTACAGGCGTAGTTACCGGTCCTCACCTTCATTTTGAAGTTCGTGTAAACGGAACACAGGTTACTCCGGAAGATTATTTGAAAAAGTCAAACGGCAACTATATTTCGCCTTTAGCTTAAAAAGGACTGATTTGCGTTGAATAAGAAAATATCCTTAGGTCTTGCTCTTTCTCTTATATTTATCTCGGTGGCGTTGGCCGTTACGGTTACAATGTCTGCTTTGATGTATACATACAACAACCTTATCAAAGATGTATCCGACAGGGCGGGTATGTATTCGGGGCTTTCCGAAATTGACGATGTTATTCGTGGAAACTTTTACGGCGAGATTAACGAAAATCTTCTTAATTCAATGATTTCAAAAGGATATACCAACGGCCTCGGCGACCGTTACAGCGCTTATATGACCGCTGATGAATACCTTGAATACAAACAGCTTGAAAAAGGTGAAAAGGGCGGTATAGGCGCAATTGCACTTTATGACGATGTCAGTAAAGGTCTTTATATTACAGAGGTTGCCGACTCTTCTCCGGCAAAGCTACAGGGGATGAATAAGGGAGATATTATAACCGAGGTTGACGGCACAAAAGTGACTGCTCTTAATGCAGAAACCCTTTTACAGCAGTTAGAGGGTGACAAATTAACTGAGGTTACGGTTACATTTACTCATAACAATACGTCTAAAACTGTAAAGGTTGCAAGGGGATACACTCTGCAAACCGTTTATTACAGTCAGGTAAACGAAAAAGTCGGCTACATTAAAATAATTGCATTTTACGAAAATACTGCTGAAGAGCTTAAAAATGCGCTCAAGTTTTTCAGTGATAAATCAATATCTTCCGTAATCTTTGATGTGCGTGGCAATGCGGACGGATTTGTGAGATATGCCACTGCGTGTATAGATTTAATTGTTCCGGTTGCAACTGAGGGCACAGGTGCACTTGCCACTGCCGTTGACAAAAACGGAAACACAATTGAAACCTTTACTTCTGATTCGGATTCAATTTCTTTGTCTTTGTGCGTACTTGTAAATGCGGGGACTTCGGGTGCTGCAGAGCTGTTTGCTTGCGATTTACGTGATTTCGGAGTTGCCTCTCTTGTTGGCACAACCACCGCAGGAAACGGTACAATGCAGAAAATATTTGAGCTTTCGGACGGCGGCGCAGTAAAGCTTACCGTTGCGAAGATTTTGCCTTATAAAAGTGAAAGCTATGATGGCGTAGGGCTTAAATGTGACACTGAGGTAGCACTTACCGCTGAGCAAAATGACAGACTGCCGATGCTTTCCCTTGATGAGGATACGCAATATCAAAAAGCACTGTCACTGATGACAGATACTTAAAATTATTTTTTGCCTCTCTGCATATATTGTGCAGGGGGGATTTTTATGTTCTGTGTATTAACGGAAAACGTACGTGAAAATAACATTTCCGAAAAGCTTTTCGGAAGAGTGAAGAAGGACAGCTATAATCTTTTAACAGTGCCTGTACTGCACGGTGCACCGTTTTATCATTTAAAAGTGACCACCGGTAATAGAAAGGGGATTGACTTTGAGCGTGTTATTTTTGAGGTTGGGCGGTGCGCACAAAGACTCTTAGTAAGTGATGATGTAATATTGCCCAATATCAAAGGAATAGGCAGATTTAACAGCGATTTACTGTATAAAAAACTGCTTGATAATACTGCGGAGCTTCTGATTAAACAAATCGGTGACAAAGCTTTGTATGACGAAGAAAACGGAATAATTACATACCGTGAAAATGTAATTGAAATCGGAAAAGACAGAAATGATTTTAATTTAGCTGAACATTACAGTTCATTAAAGCCGGAGGAAATTGAAAAATACATTTTTGCCGCCGCACTGTATGAGCTTTGCGGAGTTTTTGCGATAGGGGAGTGCCGTTTCGATTTTGTAACGGTGAACGGAGAAAAAAAGAGCGTCGGAAATGTTTATTTTGCTTGACATACTGGCAATTTTTTAATATAATATTCTAATATATGGCATATTAAATGCCTTTGTTACCGTGTGCTTTTTCACGGAAAATGAAAGGAGTTTTTTATCGTGGCAGAAACACAACTTACCATAGAGGCTTTAAGAGAACTTGAGGCAGAGCTTGAACAGTTAAAAACAGTCGGCAGAAAAGAAGCCGCAGAGAAAATTAAAGTAGCAAGAAGCTTCGGCGACCTTTCCGAAAACTCAGAATATGATGAGGCAATGAGCGACCAGGCAAAGCTTGAAGCCAGAATCAACGAAATTGAGAATATTGTTAAACGGGCAAAAATTATTGATGTTGACTCACTCGGAACAGAGAATGTTCATATCGGTTCAACTGTTACCGTTCAGGACAAAAAGAAAAACGAATTCACATATACAATCGTAGGTTTTGCTCAGGCAGACCCTGTAAAAGGCAAAATTTCCGATGAATCACCTGTAGGAAAAGCGCTTATCGGTCACAAAAAAGGCGATAAAGTATTGGTTGAAGTACCTTCAGGTCAGCTTCAGTTTAAAATAACCGCCATTTTAAAATAATTTTAATGTTCGTCATACAAGATTAACGGGGCGGTAACCGCCCTGTTTTCATAATTTCGGTAAAGGAGAGTTAAAAATGGCAGAGAATAATAAGAATACACCCGCAACTGAAGAAATAGATGTTAATGAATACAGACAGATTCGTATTGACAAGCTCAAAGCTATGCAGGAGGCGGGCAACGACCCGTTCGTTATTACAACCGCAAATCAAACTCACGAAAGCACTGAAATAAAGGCAAATTACGATGAGCTTGAGGGCAAAACCGTATCCGTTTGCGGCAGAATGATTGCAAGGCGTATTATGGGTAAGGCAAGCTTCGCAACAATTCAGGATAAATTAGGCAGAATTCAGTCCTACGTTTCAATTAACGATGTGGGCGAGGAGAGCTACACTGCTTTCAAAAAAGCTTGGGATATAGGCGATATTATTGAAATTAAGGGCTTTGTTTTTAAAACAAGAACGGAGGAAATTTCCATTCACGCTCAGGAAATAAGACTTCTTTCAAAGTCGCTTCTTCCTCTTCCCGAAAAATTCCACGGACTTACCAATACAGACACACGTTACCGTCAGCGATATCTTGATCTTATCGTTAATCCTGAGGTTAAGGACACGTTTATTAAGCGTAGTAAGGTAATTTCTTCAATTCGCCGCTATCTTGACGAACAGGGCTTTATGGAGGTTGAAACTCCTATGCTCGTTTCCAATGCAGGCGGCGCGGCGGCAAGACCCTTTGAAACTCATTACAATGCGCTTGACGAGGACGTAAAGCTTAGAATTTCTCTTGAGCTTTATTTGAAGCGCCTTATTGTCGGCGGTCTTGAAAAGGTTTATGAAATCGGCAGAGTTTTCCGTAATGAGGGTGTTGATACACGTCACAATCCTGAATTTACTCTTATGGAGCTTTATCAGGCTTACACCGATTACCACGGTATGATGGATTTGACCGAAAATATGTTCCGTTACCTTGCAAATGAGGTTTGCGGCACAACCGAAATCACATACGGCGAGCATCAGATTGATTTGGGCAAGCCCTTTGAGCGTCTTACGATGATTGACGCTGTTAAGAAATATGCAGGCGTTGATTTCGATGAAATAAAGGACGATGAAGAGGCAAAAAAGGTTGCAGAAGAGCATCATATTGAATTTGAGGACAGGCATAAAAAGGGCGATATTCTCAATTTGTTCTTTGAGGAATTCTGTGAAGCAAACCTTATTCAGCCTACATTTATTATGGACCACCCCGTTGACATTTCTCCTCTTACAAAGAGAAAACCGGATAAGCCCGATTATGTTGAGCGTTTTGAGCTGTTCATAAACGGCTGGGAGATGTGCAATGCTTATTCCGAGCTTAACGACCCGATTGACCAGCGTGAACGCTTTAAGCTTCAGGACGCGGCGGCAGCGGCAGGCGACGAGGAAGCAAACCACACTGACGAGGATTTCCTCAATGCTCTTGAAATCGGTATGCCTCCGACAGGCGGTATAGGCTACGGCATTGACAGACTTGTAATGCTCCTCACAAATTCTCCTGCCATAAGAGATGTTTTATTGTTCCCAACTATGAAGAGTTTGGATAAATAAACGGGCAATACATTGTTAACTTAATACAACAGATTTAAAAAAGGCCTTGTGAGACGTTGCTTTCAAGGTCTTTTTTGTTGCAAACGGAATGAAATAAAGTTATAATAGATACAAAAAAACGAAAGAACAGGTGAACACAATGTTAAATTTTATTTGCTACCCAAAATGCACTACCTGCAAAAAGGCTGAAAAGTGGCTTAATGACAATAAGATTGAATATGAAATGAGAAATATCAAGGCGGATAATCCTACATTTGAGGAGCTGTCAGACTGGCACAAAAAAGGCGGACTTCCTTTAAAGCGCTTTTTTAACACAAGCGGTCTGCTTTATAAATCATTAAATCTCAAAGAAAAACTTCCTGAAATGACCGAAGATGAGATGCTGCATCTCCTTGCAACAGACGGTATGCTTGTTAAAAGACCACTGTTAATAAGCCACAGCTTCGTGCTTGTAGGCTTTAAAGAGGCTGAATGGAGCGAAAAACTGCTTAAAGGCTGATTTAAAATTATGATAAGAGAATTTGCGCAAAACGATTTAGACGCTGTTATGACGATTTGGCTTAAATCAAATGTTGAAGCACATTGGTTTATAGCTAAAGAGTATTGGGAGAATAATTTTGATGCGGTAAAAGAAATGATAACCGGTGCGGAAATATATGTCTATGAAGATGAAAAAACGCATCATATATCAGGTTTTGCAGGTTTGACGGACAGTTATTTGGCAGGGATTTTTGTAGAAGAAAATTCACGCTCAAGGGGCGTTGGAAAGATGCTTTTAGACCGTATAAAGCAGATAAAATCCGAAATAAATTTGAATGTTTATAAGAAAAATGTGCGTGCCGTTTCATTTTATATGAGAGAGAATTTTATTGTTCAGTCAGAAGGTATTGACAGCGAAACAAACGAGAAAGAATTGCTTATGATTTGGAAAAGAGATTAAAATGACAAGATTTATTGTATTTGACGTTGAAACGCCGAACCGTTTTAATAACAGAATTAGCGCAATAGGAATAACGGTTATTGAGGACGGAGAAATTACAGACAGTTTTTATTCACTCGTCAATCCCGAAACACATTTTGATTACTTTAATACACGTTTAACAGGTATCAGTGAGGAATCAGTGATGTATTCTCCGACCTTTCCCGAGGTTTGGGGAAAGCTTGAGCCGATATTCGCAAGCGGAATTTTAGTCGCTCACAATGCGGTGTTTGATATGAGCGTGTTAAAAAGGTGTTTATGTGATTATAATATTGATTGGAAAGAGAATGCGCCGTATTTGTGCACCGTGCAAATGGGTAGAAGACTTTTACCGAAAATGAGCCATAAACTGAATGTGCTTTGCGATTATTACGGAATTTGTCTTGACCATCATAAAGCAGACAGTGATTCAAGCGCTTGTGCCGAAATTTTACTTAGATACATAGAAAGCGGCGCCGACCCCTCGCAGTTCATTAAAACATACAGCTTAATATAATTGGCATTGTAGGTATTGACGACCATGTCCCGCTTTTTCGCTCTCACCATTCTGTGTTTTTTAAATCGTAGGGGACGGTGCCATCACCGTCCCGTGAAAATTGCAGATAATATTACGGGCTGATGTGGGCATCAGCCCCTACTTTTTGATGATAATTACAGAAGTTTAATTTTCAAAAATGTAAATATAAAACAGCCGAAGCTCATATTTCTGTGAATTTCGGCTGTTGTCTTTTTAATATTTACAAAACGAAAATTTTATTTTTATGCGTTTGCCTGAATTTCGGTAACTGCTTTTTCAATCTTCTCCGCAATTGCGTAAATCTTTTCGTCACGTGCAACGGGCAAGAACGGGCAGCGGGGCTGTCCTGCGTTAACGTTAAAACGAACAGATATAACCTGCTTTGCCGCACCGTAAAGCGAGTCACAAGCGAGTAAATCGAATATAATTTCATTTATTTTATACTGCAAGGCTTTTGCTTTCTCAATTTCGCCGTTGCAAATGTATTTGTCGAGTGCTACAAAAAGCTCAGGCATTGTGCCGTATGTACCGCCGATACCAGCGTCTGCGCCCATTAAACGGCCGCCGAGGAACTGCTCGTCCGAACCGTTGAAAATGATAAAATCATCGCCCGCAATTGTTCTGAAACGCTCCATATTGAAAACAGGCTCTTCAGAGTTCTTAATGCCGATAACCTTCGGGTTCTTTGCCATTCTCTCAAACAAGTCATAAGGAAGATGGAAAGATGTAAGCTGAGGAATATTGTAAATAATAAACGGCAAATCGGTCGAATCGATTATTGCGTTCCAATGCATCTCAACGCTCTTCGGGGGAAGACGGTAATAAACGCTGGGAACCGCCGAAATAGCGTCAACGCCGATTTTTTCAGCGTGCTTTGCAAGACGGATGCTCTCCTTACTGCCTGCACAGCCAACGTGAACAATAACGGTAAAATCGTCGCCAGCCGCAGTCTTTACGGCCTCTGCAACCTGCATACGCTCTTCGGTTGAAAGCAGGAAGCCCTCGCCCGTAGAACCGCAAACATAAACGCCTTTAACGCCTTTTTCACGGTAAATTTTTACAAGCTTTTTTGTTGTTTCAAGGTCAACACGGTCGTTTTCGTCAAAAATTGCGTTAAGCGCAACAAAAACGCCTTTAAATTTGGATAAATCTATTGTTTTCATTTTTATACCTCTATTTATTTACAGAGCAAATTACTCTTGAGATTCTTCCTCTGCATTATTTACATTTCTTGAAAGATTAGCTTCCTGTGCTTTCATTGCTTCAATTTTTTCATGTCTGCGAATTTCAAGCTCTTTAAGCATGGTTTCTTTTGTTTTACCTGTAACATTAAAGAACATAAGAGTTACGCCGTAAAGGAATCTTGCAATTGCAGGAAGTAAGCAGAATACTGCCCAAAAGCCGAGAAGAACATTGTGGTTTGACTCAGCAACAATGTTTCCGAACTCGTCTTTACGTGCAACATAACCGACAGCCGAAATAACAACACCTGAAAGGAGTTGAATAACTGAGTTAGCCGCTTTGCCGAAATAATTTTGAACGGTTTGAACAAGAGCTTCATTTCGTGCGCCTGTTTTCCATTCACTGTAATCGTAAACATCACCCTGCAAAACCGCACCTGCAACGTTCATAAGCTGGTTGGGAAGTCCGCAGATTGTAAGGCATATTGTTATTACAACCATTTTTACAATGGTATTGCCTACGCCCCAGTCAACAAGAAAATCACCGCTGATGCCGATAAGGAAGGTCGCAAGGTAAGCGATACCTGCAAAAATACCCGAACCCACGCAAACAGCCTTTGCACCGAATTTACGGATAAGCTTGGGAGCAAGCGGAACCATTATGTAGTTGGGAAGACCTGTGAAAAGTCCTGCGATTGTGCCGTGAACAAGGCTCTTGGAATTGTGCATCCAATAAAAGCTTTCGCTTGCAACACCTACTGATTTAAAGCCGTTAAAGAAGCCTGAAAGAACGAGAATAAACATAGGTCTGTTCTTAAATACGTTTTTAAACGACTCAATAACTCCGACTTCCTGCATTTGCTCACGAGAAGCCAACGGAACACGCTCACGCATAGCACTGAAGCCGTAGAACGCAGTGATAGCCGCAATTACTGACATTGCAACTGCAAACCCTGTGTAAACATCCTGCATACCGATTTTGTTGTCAGTCAGGTTGGGAAGGAATGTAACGAGAACCGTTGCGATTGACGGAAGAAATGTTCCGAACAGCTCCATAAACTTTGAGGTGGCAATCAGCGAGTCACGTTCGTCTGTATTGGGCGTGATGTTGTAAAGCATAATGTTCCATGCGCCAAAGTACGACATACCAAGGTTATAGACAAATATTGAAAATACAACCCAAACAATTTTTTGCCATTCATGAACAAGAAAAGCGGGCGCAGTAAAAAGCATTATGTTTGCAATCGCCCAAAACGGAGTAGGAACAACAAGCCACGGACGAAGTCTGCCCCAGCGTGTTCTTGTTCGGTCAATAATAAGACCGGAAATAGAGTCATCGACAGCGTCGTAGATTGACTCAATAAACATAATAACACCGTATGCGCTGCCCGAAAGTCCCAAGAAACTGATAACAAAGAACTGACGGAATGCATTAACATACTGGCTTAAATTCTTTTGACCGAAAGAGGTGAGAAGAAAAGCAAAAATTTCACGCGGGCGGAGATATTTCCTGTCAGAGGTAGAGAGCGTTTCAATCTCAGCTTCGACCTCTGCTTCATCAAGCTCTTCTACGGCTGTGGTTTTGGTTTCATCCACGATTTATCACATCCTGTTTTTCATAATACATATTTAATAATATCATATCGGAAAAGAATAATCAATTAAATTAAGGCAACTTTTTTTAATTACCTGAAAATTTTTTCGACTCGGCAACAGCCATAGCATCGCAACGCTCGTTTTCTGGATGTCCGTCGTGCCCTTTAAGCCAAATAAACGAATATTCGTGTTCTGCGAGAAGCGTTAAAAGCATATCCCAAAGGTCAGCGTTCAAGGCAGGCTTTTTGTCCTTTTTGCGCCAGCCGTTTTTCTTCCAGCTTTCTGCCCAACCCTTTGTAATTCCGTTAACAACGTACTGAGAATCGGTGTAAATTTTTACCTCGCACCGTCTGTTAAGTGCGGAAAGTCCGTTGATAACAGCTAAAAGCTCCATTCTGTTATTGGTCGTGTTGCTCTCGCCGCCCGACATTTCTTTTTCTGTTCCGTTACAGCGAAGAATTGTTCCCCAACCGCCGGGACCCGGGTTGCCTGAGCACGCTCCGTCTGTAAACATTTCAACTTTTGTAAGCGCCATATTTTTAACCTCTTGTATAAACTCTTTTTAACTTATCAAAAATATCAGTGTGTAATATTTTGATTTTACCACGGGTAAAGAATTATTTCAACATAAATTTATATACATTATATATAGATTTTCTTGACAATAATTGCCGTTTGAGGTATTATATTTAGACGATTAAAATTGTATTATTATGGGAATTTATACATATATTTAACTGATTACCTATATTTATCAGACAAGAAAAATTACGGAGGACTTATGGCTGAAAACAAAAATAAAAAAGCCGAAAAACGTTCGCTCGGTACGAAATCGGCGAACAACGGAAAAAAGCGTGCCAATGATTCGTTGCCAAAAAAGCAAACAGCAAAAAAAACGCAGTCGTATGACAGAAAAACAAATCAAAAGCAAAAAGGAAAACTTAATACCGACAAAAAAACGGGACAAAAAAGACAAACTCCTGAAAAGAGCGTGAAAATCGCATTCTTAGGCGGACTTAACGAGGTCGGCAAAAATATGACTCTTTATGAGTGTGAGGGGGATATGATTTTAGTAGACTGCGGTCTTGCTTTCCCTGAGCCTGAAATGCTCGGCGTAGACCTTGTTATCCCCGATTTTACCTATGTTGAGAAAAATAAGGATAAAATTAAGGGTATATTTATCACTCACGGGCATGAGGACCACATAGGGGGACTTCCATACCTTTTAATGAAATATAACATTCCCGTTTACGGAACTAAGCTTACAATCGGTCTTATAAAAAGCAAATTACAGGAGCATAAAATTCTTGACAAAGTAAAGCTTAACGAAATAAAGCCTAAGGGAAAAGTTAATCTCGGCGTATTTGAGGTTGAAGCTATTCACGTTAACCATTCAATTCCCGATGCGCTTGCCCTTGCAATAACAACTCCTGCGGGTATAATTCTGCAGACGGGCGACTTTAAAATAGACACAACCCCCATTGACGGCGAGGTTATTGACCTTTCAAGAATTGCGAGATTGGGCGAAAAGGGTATATTATGCCTTTTGTCTGACTCAACAAATGCACAGCGTCCCGGTTTTACTCCCAGCGAGAGAACGGTAGGTGAATCCTTTGAAAGACTGTTCCCGAAAGCTGACGGTAAAAGGCTTATTGTTGCGACATTCGCTTCAAATATTCACCGTGTTCAGCAGATTATTGATGTTGCAGAATCTCTCGGCAGAAAGGTAGCCCTTTCGGGCAGAAGCCTTGAAAATGTTGTTGCAACTGCGGCGGAGCTTGGGTATTTGCGTGTCCCCGAGGGAATTCTTATCAGCATAGATCAAATTTCACGCTACCCTCACGATAAGCTTGTAATTATTACAACAGGCAGTCAGGGCGAGCCGATGTCAGCTCTTTACAGAATGGCGTTTTCCGAGCACAGAAGAGTTGAAATCGGAAGCGGCGACTATGTTATTATCTCTGCAACGCCCATACCCGGTAACGAAAAAACAGTAGGCAAGGTTGTAGACGAGCTTTTAAAGCGAGGCGCTGAGGTTGTTTACGAGCGAATGTATGACGTGCACGTTTCGGGTCACGCCTGTCAGGAAGAGCTTAAGCTTATGTTAAGCCTTACAAAGCCTAAATATTTTATTCCCGTACACGGCGAGCAAAAGCACCTGCAAAAGCATGCTTCTTTGGCTGAGAGTATGGGAATCAGTTCTAAAAACATTTTTATTGCCGATAACGGCAAGCAGATAGAGCTTACAAAGCGTAAAATGACTCACGCTCCCGATGTTCCTGCAGGGCAGGTTTTCGTTGACGGCTACGGCGTCGGCGATGTCGGCAATGCTGTTATCAGAGAGCGCAAGCGCTTGGCAGAGGACGGACTTATGATAATAAGTGCCGTAATAGAAAGAGAAACGGGAAGGCTCGTTGCAGGTCCTGACGTTATTTCAAGAGGTTTTGTATTTGTGCGTGATTCCGAAAAGCTAATTGCAGAAGCAAAGCTTGTGGCTCAAATTGTTATTGATGAGTGCATACATGACGGCTTTATTGACTGGGGTGTAATCAGAAACCGTATGCGTGACGATATTTCAAGACTGCTTTATGACAGAACAAAGCGCAGTCCTATGGTGCTGCCTATAATCACATCTGTCTGAATTTCTGAGAGGCGACGGTAATGAAGAAAAAAACTTCATCTAAATCAAAACCGACATTTAAAGAAGTATTTTCGGCTTATCCCGTAACGGTATTTTTTATTGCTGTTTCAGTAATTTTGTGCGTTGTAACATTTTTCTATAACTATATGGTTGCGCTTTGCGAATCGGCAGTAATCGTAATTCTTCTTATTTTTGCCGTATCCGTTAAAAACTTTCAGTTCAAAAGACTGATAGCACGTATAAATGCCTGTCAAAGCTTTATTTCAGCGGAAAACGGCAA
Organism: Ruminococcaceae bacterium UBA7217; assembly: GCA_002490425.1. GTDB lineage: Bacteria > Bacillota > Clostridia > Oscillospirales > Acutalibacteraceae > Fimenecus. Next base: position 30,342 of record DKTZ01000019.1, on the reverse strand, counting down.
CGGACTTGAAAATTTTTCAATTCCCGTTGTGCTTTTCGGCAGCGACAGCAAAATTATTTGGTATAACACGGTATTTAAAAGAAACATTATTGCAAATACCTCTCCCCGTGGCGATAGCATTGAGCAGTTTACGGGCGGAATCGGCGTTGAAAAAATCAGAGAATCCGAAACATTTGAGTGTGAATACAACGGTAAAAGCTATACGGCTTTCCATTCTTTTACGGAATATAAAAAAGAAATGCTCTATGCGCTTTATTTTATAGAGGACACAGAGCTTAAAGAATTTCGGCTTTTATACAGAAATTCAAGACCCGTTGTTATGTTTATGACTTTTGACTTTGCAGAGGAAAACTTTAAAAGCTTACGTGAAAGTCAGGTTTCAGAAATTATTTCCGGAGTTGAAGGGCTTGCAGAAACTTGGTTCACGAAATATGACTGTCTTATAAGAAAACTCGGCAACGGCAGGTTTATGATAGTTACGGATATACAAAATTCCGAAAAAATGAAGGCAGAAAAATTTTCTGTTCTCTCAGCTGCCAGAAATTACACTTTCGGCGATAAAAAGGCGGGAATAACTATTTCTGTAGGGGCCGCAGTTGGGAATAGTATTGCGGACTGTGAAAGCTCGGCAAAGCAGGCGCTTGATATGGCTTTGGGAAGAGGCGGAGATCAGGTTGCATTCAACAACGGAAACAATAATTACGAATTTTTCGGCGGTGTTTCTCAAACATCAGAAAAGAGAACTAAAGTCAGGGCGAGAATAATCGCTTCGGCAATAAGTCAGATTATTTCCGGCGCTGACAATGTTCTTGTTATGGGGCACAGAAATTCCGATTTGGACGCTGTCGGTGCGGCAGTCGGTGTTGCTGAGATTTGTGATTTTTTGGGCAAGGCTTGTAATATTGTAATCGACAAAGACGCAACGCTTGCAATGCCTTTGATTTCACATTTAGACGGCACAAAAATATGTGAAAAAATTATTTCTCCTATTGAGGCACAGAGCCTTGTGAACGAAAATACTATTTTAATAATTGTTGATACTCACAGACAAGTATTCCTTGAAGCGCCGCAGGTTTTTGATATGGTTTCAAAGGTTATAGTTATTGACCATCACAGAAAAACCGTTGACCATATTAACAAGGCGGTCGTGTTTTATCACGAGCCTAATTCTTCTTCGGCATCAGAGATGGTAACAGAGCTTATTGAATATATGCAGGTCGGTATTTCTCTTTCCAAGCCTGCAGCTGAGGCTCTTATGTCCGGAATAATGCTTGACACGAAAAGCTTTGTTATGAAAACGGGCGTTGCAACCTTTGAAACTGCGGCGTATCTTCGTGCGGCAGGTGCTGACACGGTGGCGGTCAAGCGGCTTTTCTCAAACAGCCTTAAAACTCAAAAGGAAAAGAGCGAGGTTGTAAAAAATGCGGTTATTTTCGGCGGATCTGCCGTCGGTGTTGTGGATTTTGAATCCGAAAATGTAAGAGTAATTGCAGGGCAGGCGGCTGATGAGCTTTTGTGTGTTGACGGTGTTGAAGCGTCGTACGTACTGTTTAAGGCGGGCAATGCAATTAATATATCAGCCCGTTCTTTCGGCAATGTGAATGTTCAGCTTGTAATGGAAAATATGGGCGGCGGCGGTCACAGAACAATGGCGGCCTGCCAAATTCCGGACATTTCATTTGAAGAAGCGCTGGGCAGATTAAAAAAATCAATAAAAGCAGTTAAACTGTTAAACGAATAAAAAATCGGAGGGAAAGAATATGGACGTAATTTTAAAAGCAGATGTTAAAGGTCTGGGTAAAAAAGGCGAAAAGGTAAAGGCAAGCGACGGCTATGCAAGAAATTTCCTTTTTCCTAAAGGTCTTGCCGTTGAGGCAAATGCGCAGAGCCTTACAGAGCTTCGCAACAGGGAAGCTGCAAATCAGCATAAGCTCGATATGGAAATTGCCGCCGCAAATGAGTCTAAGGCAAAGATTAACGGAAAAACTATAAAGCTTACGGCAAAGGCAGGCACAAACGGCAGACTTTTCGGCTCTGTAACCTCAAAAGATGTTGCCGCCGAGATTAAAAAGCAGTATGGAGTTGATGCCGATAAGCGTAAAATCACGATGGATGACATTAAATCGTTCGGTTCATATAAAATAGAGGTTAAGCTTTATCAGAATATTTCGGCTGAAATGACGGTTTCGGTTTCAGAAGCTTAACCTGAGGAGAAAAAAATATGAGTGAAAATTATTCTGCTGCTTTAGGCAGTGAGCCTTACAGCCTTGATGCAGAGCAGGCGGTGCTCGGCGCAATACTTAAAGACCCGCCGTGTCTTTATACGGTTGAGGACAGGGTTAAGCCTGAATATTTTTATCTTCCTCAGCATCAAAGCATTTTCAGCACAATAGTTAAAATTGACGCATTGGGCGGAAAAATCGACCCGCTTATCGTACTTGAAGAGTTGAAAAAAGACGGAGTTTACGATGACATCGGCGGCAAAACTTATCTTATGAAGCTTGCCGACTCCGTTCCGTCAACAAAAAATGTTTCAAGCTATGTGGATATAATTGTTGATAAATTTTATCTGCGTACTTTGATTTCGGCTTGCTCTGAGGTGCTTGACGAGGCAAATTCTCAGACGACACCTACCGAAACGTTGCTCGATATGGCAGAGCAGAAGATTTATGACATAAGAAGAGGTAAAACTACCTCAGGTCCGTCAAAAATTTCCGATATTATAATAAATGAAGTCTTTGAAAGACTTAATAATCTTAATAAGGACGACCCTGCGGTGCGTGAGCAGTACCTCGGATTTCCGACAGGCTTCTCACTTCTTGACAAATATCTTGCGGGCGGATTTCACCGTTCCGACTTAATCCTTTTAGGTGCTCGTCCCGGTATGGGTAAAACAGCGCTTGCACTTAATCTTGCAAGAAATATTGCTGTCAGTGGAAGAAAGGTTCTGTTTTTCTCGCTGGAAATGTCAAAGGAACAGCTTGCTCAGCGAATTATTTCAACAGAGGCAAGAATTGTCAGCCAAAAGCTCAGAACGGGTCAGGTTAATGACGCTGATTGGGAAAAGATGGGCACGGCTCTTCAAACTCTTGCAAAGGCGGAGCTGTATTTTGACGACACTACCAATATAACCGTTCCCGAAATGAAGGCAAGAGTGCAGAGAATGAAAGACGTTGACTGCGTGTTTATCGACTATTTACAGCTTATGAGCGGTACCAAGAAAAATGATAACCGTGTTAATGAGGTTTCTGAAATTACAAGAAGCCTTAAAATAATGGCAAAAGACCTTAACATACCCGTTATTACCTGTTCACAGCTTTCACGTACCGCCGCAAAGTCGGACAATCACCGTCCTCAGCTTACTGACCTTCGTGAATCCGGCTCTATTGAGCAGGACGCAGATATTGTACTTATGATTCACCGTGAGGATTATTATAATAACGGACCTAAAAACAATGAAGACCCTGAAAATGTTGTGGCAAATACGGGTGAAATTATAATCGCCAAGAACAGGCACGGCGAAACTGCGAATGTTGAGGTTGCATGGAATCCCGAATTTACAATGTTTTCAACACTTGAGAGGATACGTGATGACAGATAAGGTCAATGGGACCGTAAAAAAGCATAATATGATTTCGGTTGGCGATAAAATCGGTGTGGGCGTTTCAGGCGGCGCCGATTCCGTTTCACTGCTTCATTTCCTTGTGAAAAATAAGGAAATACTCGGATTTGAAAGTATTACTGCAGTTCACGTTAACCATTCGATAAGAGGGGAAGAGGCAGACAGAGATATGCTCTTTACGGAAAATCTTTGTGAGAGCTTAGGCGTTCCCTGTAAAACGGTTGTAATTGACGTGCCGAAAGAATGTGAAAAAACAGGTGAGAGCACCGAATTATGCGCAAGACGTATGCGTTATGAGGTTTTTGATAGCTTCGGATTTGACAAATTTGCAACTGCGCACAATCTTAACGACAGAATGGAAACATTTTTCTTCAATCTGTCAAGGGGTGCGTCTGCCGCAGGGCTTTTGTCAATACCTTATGTGAGAGGAATTTATATCCGTCCTCTTCTTGATGTAACACGTGATGAAATTGAAAATTATATTACCGAAAACGGCTTAACTTATATTACCGACAGCACTAACACAAGCGATGATTACACAAGAAATAAAATCCGACATAATTTAATTCCGCAAATGTTTGAACTGAATCCTTCGTTTCAGAAAGCGTTTTTGAAATGTGAAAACTCACTTCAGATGCAGAACGCATATATTAAAGATGAGGCGGAAAAACTTTTAAACAGATGCAGAAACGGCGAAACATATAATACGGGAAAACTGAAAAATTCAAATGAAGCGTTGCGCTTGGTTGCAATTTCCGAAATGTTAAAGGAGCAGGGTACAAAAAATATTATCCGTGAGCATATTGAGCTTGTAAATCATATTATTCTGCACGGCGGCAGTGCGTCTGTCTGCGGAAATACGGTTATTTGCGAGCGGGGAATACTTTATTTCGGAAAAGCGGAAGAAATCCCCGAATTTTCAATAGATGTAAATATTTCGGATACATTTGTAAAAACTCCCTGCGGAAGCTTTAAAATTATCAGTTTCGCAAAAAAAGATTTACAAAATTTTAATAAACAAGCCTTTAATAATTTGATAGACTGTGATAGAATTATAGGGCAGCTTAAAACTCGGTCAAGGAATTCAGGTGACAGAATAAGGCTTAAGAACAGAAAAATCACCAAAACGCTGAAAGGTCTTTTTAACGAGAAAAAAATTCCCGTTTCCAAGCGCAGTCAAATTGCAATTTCGGCGGATGATGAGGGAATAGTTTGGCTCGAGGGGTTCGGAGTCTGCGAGAGATGCGCAGTAACGCCCGAAACTAAGAGAGCAATAAAATTTGAAAGGATGGGTGCGAAGAGTGAGAAATGATATTTCTGAGATTTTACTTTCGGAAGACGAGCTTAAAGAAATCGTATCAAGGCTCGGCGAAGAGATTTCACGTGATTATGAGGGCAAAAATTTAATTCTCATAAGCGTACTTAAAGGCTCAGTCATTTTTATGGCGGATTTAATGCGTGCAGTAAAAATACCTTGTAAAATTGACTTTATGGCGGTTTCAAGCTACGGCTCAGGCACAAAAACCTCGGGGGAGGTTAAAATAATCAAGGATTTAACAGAGTCAATTGAGGGGGAGGATGTTGTTATTGTTGAGGATATTCTCGACAGCGGCGTAACGCTTTCTTACCTTAAAAAGCTTTTGCTTGCAAGAAATCCCGCGAGCATCAAAATCTGCACCTTGCTTGACAAGCCCGAACGCAGAAAGGCAGATATTTCTGCCGATTATGTAGGAACATCAATTCCGGATGCTTTTGCGGTAGGCTACGGTCTTGATTATGCCGAAAAGTACAGAAATTTGCCTTTTATCGGCGTGTTAAAGCCTTCAGTATATCAATAAAAACAGGAGTGTAAACTATATTGAAAAAGAGAAATTGGAAAATACTTATACCTTATATAGTTATTCCTCTGTGCTTCATTGCCGTTATGTATTTTTATTACGGCAACAACACGGGAAAGGGTGTTAAGTATTATCAGGTTGTTGAATATTTTGATAAAGGTCAGGTTACGGAGTATGAGCTGAATCTTTCGAGCGGCTCGCTTGTATACAAGCTGAACGGCGAAGAAGAGGCTAAAAAATATACCGTTCCAAATGTTAATCTTTTCCTTTCCGATATTCACGATTCGGTTCACAAATATAATATTGAGCATCCCGATGCTAAAATTGAGATGAACTATAAAGCCGGCTCGTCAAATTCTTGGTGGGCAAGCATTCTGCCGTTGGCTATTCTTTCGGGAGCTGTTCTCATCTTTATGGTTGTTATGCTTAAAAAGATGAACAACACCGTTAATAATGAAGAAAACAGGGCAATAAGCTTTGGCAAGGCACGTGTTAAGCGCGGCGATGATGAAAAAAATAAGATTACCTTTGATATGGTCGCAGGTGCAGACGAAGAAAAGGAAGAGCTTCAGGAAATTGTTGAATTTCTTAAAAATCCTTCTGATTTCAATAAGCTCGGTGCAAGAATTCCGAAGGGAGTTTTGCTTGTCGGCCCTCCCGGTACAGGTAAAACGCTCCTTGCAAAGGCAGTAGCAGGTGAGGCGGACGCACCCTTTTTCTCAATTTCAGGTTCGGATTTCGTTGAAATGTATGTCGGTGTCGGTGCTTCACGTGTGCGTGACCTTTTCAATGAGGCTAAGAAACATTCACCTGCCATTATATTTATTGACGAGATTGACGCAGTCGGCAGGCACAGAGGCGCAGGTATGGGAGGCGGTCACGATGAGCGTGAGCAGACTCTCAATCAGCTCCTTGTTGAAATGGACGGCTTCGGAGTAAATTCGGGCGTTATTGTCATTGCGGCTACCAACAGACCTGACATTCTTGACCCTGCCTTACTTCGACCTGGCAGATTTGACCGTCAGGTAACGGTCGGCTACCCCGACATTCAGGGCAGAGAGGAAATACTCAAGGTTCACGCTAAAAATAAGCCGTTAGCTCCCGATGTAAATCTTCGCACTATTGCTGCTGAAACGGTGGGCTTTACTGGCGCTGACCTTGAAAATCTTCTTAATGAGGCGGCTCTTCTTGCTGCAAAGCGCAAGCTGTTGGCTATAACTATGGCTGAAATTGAAGAAGCTACAATTAAGGTAGTTGTGGGCAGTGAGAAGAAATCAAAGCAGATTACCGAAAAGGATAAGAAAATTACCGCTTATCACGAGGCAGGCCACGCCGTTTCATCCTATTATCTTGAAAACCGTGACCCTGTTACGCACATTTCAATTATACCGAGAGGTATGGCAGGCGGATTTACAATGTATCAGCCCGAGAAAGATGAAATGCACCTTATGAAGTCAAGAATGCTTGACGATATTGTTGGGCTTTTAGGCGGCAGAGTTGCTGAAAAAATTATATTTAACGATATTTCAACAGGTGCATCAAACGATATTCAGCGTGCGTCAGAGCTTGCAAGAAGTATGGTAACGAAATACGGTATGAGTGAAAAACTCGGTCCGATTTCATTCGGCGGCGGCAATGACGAGGTGTTTATAGGCAAGGATTATAACCATGTCCGCAATTACTCTGAAACAATTGCATCGGCAATTGACGAAGAAGTTGAAAAGATAATTTCAAATGCTTATAACCGCACAGAAGAAATTCTCAATGAGCATATTGATAAGCTTCACCTTGTAGCCGAAACGCTTGTGAAGCTCGAAAAGATTAACGAACAGCAGTTTAAATCTCTTATGGAAAACGGCGTTTTACCCGAAGAACCGGAAAAAAAGGTTTTTGAAGAAAAAAATGCTGAAACAAAAGAAAAAGCCGAAGAGGACAAAACGCAGACAGATAATACCGAAAATACAGAAGAATAATTGTGATTTAAAATCAATATAACGGTGGGCTTTTTGCCTGCCGTTTTTTCTGTTGCTTTTGTAGGGGACGACGACCCGTCGTCCCGTTTCGTTCGCTCGCTATTTGAGTGATTATTGCCCTTAAAAATATTATGTTCTAATCACGAACACACAGTCATATTATCATTATAGGTGATAAAAATGAACGAAGAAAACATAAGAGAAAATACAATAAAAACCGAAAGACCTCAAAGAACCCGAAATAAAAAACAAACCGAAATCCCTGTCAGGACAAAGCTTCTGACGCTTCAGCTAATCCTCGGCGCAGTAATAATTCTTGTTTTGTTTCTGATAAGCAGAACGGGCGGTTCGGTTTCACAAAACATCGGAAATTTTTACAGTGAAATAAAAAAGACCGATATGGCGGTTTCGCAGGTGCTCGGCACACTTAAAAATGCGGCAAAGGAAACCTTTGCACCGATTGAGAGCATTTCAAGCGAAGATGAAACTAAGGGAGAGGCGACGAGCACTTCTCCCGATATTTTTTAATATGAAGTTTAAAGTTTGCGGTGTACCTGTCTGTGTTACGTGGCACTTTCTTGCCTTGATTACGTTTATGCTGTCATTGCATACAGAAAATGTGCTGTACGCCGTTTTGTTTTCTCTTTTTCACGAAATGGGTCATATAACGGCAATGACTGCTCTCGGCAATGCTCCTTTGAGCGTATCTCTTGAGCTTACGGGAATAAATATCAGGAGACGGCAGGAAACGGGTATAAGCTTAATACAGGAAATTATTATCGCTCTTGCAGGTCCGTTTGTAAATTTGATTCTGTTTGTGTTTTTAATACTCATTTATTTGCAGAACGGCAATATTAAATGCTTTAATGCGTCGTGCGTGAATCTTATTCTGATGACCTTCAACCTTTTACCGATAAAAGGACTTGACGGGGGAAAGGTCATTTACTATTTGATTTCAAAAGCATTTGATTTCAAAATAGCAAAAACAGTTTTGATTTGCACATCTGTGATTTTTATTTGTCTTTTAATTTTCTACGGCGGATATTTACTTTTGACCACACGCCGTAACTTTACAATGCTGATTATCGCCCTGATGCTTTCTTTATCGATGTTTTCAAAAGAGGAATGTTGAAAAAAATCAGAATATGAAGTATAATATATATAATATTTATTTGTGAGGTTTCTTATGATAAAAAAGGAAGTTGAACCGTTACTCAAAAAAGTTCAAAAGCCTGCAAGGTATACGGGCGGTGAGCTTAATTCTGTGATAAAAAATAAGGACGACGTAAAGCTTCGGTATGCTTTTTGTTTTCCCGACAGCTATGAAATAGGTATGTCTCATTTAGGGCTTAAAATCCTTTACAGCCTTGTAAATGACAGACAAGACGCTTGGTGCGAGCGCGTTTTTGCTCCGTGGGAGGATATGGAAGCTCTTATGCGAAAAAACGGCGTTAAGCTTTACGGGCTTGAAAGCGGCGACCCGATAAGTGAATTTGACCTTATCGGCTTTACAATGCAGTATGAATTAAGCTATACAAATGTGCTTAATATGCTGGACTTGGGCGGCGTTCCTGTTTTGAAAAAGGACAGGCACTCGCTTACTCCCATTATTGTTGCAGGCGGACCTTGTGTATGCAACGCAGAGCCGATTACCGATTTTATTGACATTGTTCTCCCCGGTGAGGGCGAGGAGGTCACAAACGAGCTTATTGATTTGCTTATTGAGCATAAGGAAAAAGGCTCAACAAGGCTTGAATTTTTACGTGAAGCCGCAAAAATTGAGGGCGTTTATGTTCCCGAATTTTACGAGGTTACATACAATGACGACGGCACGGTAAAGGAATACAAAAACAGCGAAACTGCACCGAAAAAAGTAAAAAAGAGAATAGTTTCGGATTTGAACAATTCGCATTATCCCGAAAAATTTGTCGTTCCGTTCATTGAAACCGTGCAGGACAGAACAATAGGCGAGGTTTTCAGAGGGTGTATTCGAGGGTGCAGATTTTGTCAGGCAGGCTTTATTTACAGACCCATACGCGAAAAAAGCGCCGACACAATTGACAGACAGTGCCATTTAATAAGCGATGCAACGGGCTATGAGGAAGTTTCACTTTGCTCTCTTTCAACAAGCGATTATTCGCAGATTGACAAGCTTATTCCTAAACTCTTTGAATGGGCATTGCCTGAAAAAATCAATGTGGCATTGCCGTCGCTTCGTGTTGACAATTTTTCGGACGAGCTTTTAAATGAGCTAAAAAAAATCCGCCGAAGCGGACTTACCTTTGCCCCGGAAGCAGGCACGCAAAGGCTTCGTGACGCTATAAATAAAAACGTTACGGAGGAGGACGTTGCACGCACAGCCTCAATGGCTTGGTCGGGCGGTTGGAATTCAATTAAGCTTTACTTTATGATGGGGCTTCCGACCGAAACAATGGACGATGTTAAGGGTATTGCCGATTTAGCTCAAAAGGTGCTTGACATTTACTATCAAAATCCCGATAAACCCAAGGGCAAACCACCCACAGTAACAGTCAGTTGTGCTTCATTTGTGCCGAAGCCTTTTACACCGTTTCAGTGGGAGCCGCAGGACAAGCCCGAAAGCCTTGTTGAAAAACAAAAGCATTTGCTCTCGTCCGTTCACAGCCGTAAAATTTCAGTCAGCTATCACGAATCAAAAACAAGCGTGCTTGAGGGTGTTTTGGCGAGGGGTGACAGGCGGCTCGGTCAGGTTATTTACAAGGCGTGGCAAAAAGGCTCAAGGTTTGACAGCTGGGACGAATATTTTAACTATGACAATTGGCTTGAAGCGTTCTCAGAGTGCGGCTTAGAGCCCGAATTTTACGCGAACAGAGTAAGGAAATATGACGAGGTATTCCCGTGGGACGTTATGGATTACGGAATACGCAAGGATTTCCTTATTGAGGAGAATAAAAAAGCCCACAGGAGCGAAACAACGCCGCATTGCAGAATAAAATGCTCTGCCTGCGGGGCAAATATGCTGAACGGAGGTAAATGTGATGCCCGAACCAAATAAATGGCACTCAGATATCCGTGTTTTCTATGAAAAAACGGGAATGGCAAAATATATATCTCACCTTGACACAGTTCACCTTTTCACAAGGGCAATAAAGCGTGCAAAAATCCCGATTTGGTTTACGGAAGGGTATAATCCCCGTGCGTTTTTAACCTTTGCAATGCCTCTGTCACTGGGCACGGAAAGCTACTGTGAAACCGTGGATATAAGGCTTATGCAAGAAGAGAATTTAGAAGAGCTGACTGCCCGTCTTGACTCTGCTTTACCGCCCGATATTCACGTTACAAAAATCGCCGTGCCCAAATTTCTTCCGCAGGAAATTGCTTGGGCAGATTACAAAATAATATTTGAGGGTGCTGACGAAACCTTTCCCGAGCATGCCGAAAAAATACTTTCAGATGACAAAATAACAGTAATAAAGAAAGTTAAAAAGGGCAGAGAAAAGGTCGAAAGAGAGGTTGACATTAAGGATAAAATCCTTAAATATTCCGTAGACTGCGAAAACGGCTTTGCTGTATTAAATATTACTCTCTCCTCGGGAATACAGAATAACATTAACCCTTCGCTGATAATCGGAAAAATCACAGAAAACAGCACCACAGACGCCGACTGTGCTTCAATAATAAAACTTAAATCTTATACAGCAGAAGGACACGAGTGGGAATAATGGTAAATATTTTGCTTGACTGTTATGAAATAGACAGTCCTTATTTACAAGACTGTCTTAAAAATTATATTAAGCCGAATTACTCTGTTGCAGTGGTTGCATTCTCTTTCAGGGACAGCGAGGTTAAATCCTTATCGGACTGGAATCGGTTATACGGTAAAAAACTATTCAAAAAAGGGAAATACTATGACGGAATTGTCAGCGGATTTTTGTCTTACGGCATATCCGAAAAGAATATTACTTTTATAAATTATTTTACCGATACTAAAGAAACCGCCGCAGAAAAAATAAAGCAGGCAGATATTATATATTTTACAGGCGGTGCGCCTGAGCGAATGGCGGAGCGCATAAAAGAATTTGACTTAACCGAAGTTCTCAAAAATCATAACGGTATTGTTATGGGTTACAGTGCAGGGGCGGTAATTCAGCTGTCCGAATACCACTTATCGCCTGACGATTACTATAATGAATTTAACTATTATGAGGGACTCGGATATTTGGACAGTTTCTATTTAGAGGTTCATTACGCAGATACCGATGTGCAAAACGATGCAATCAAACGTGTGCTTCAGGAAAGACAAAAAACGGTATATGCCCTCGCTGACAGAAAGGGCGCAATTGTTGCCGATAACGGAAATATAAAATTACTCGGAGATGTTCAAACCTTTTCCGTGTGACGAGATAAAGAAAAAGAGCGGTTCGCCGCTCTTTTTTGTTGCCATAAGGCAAAATATATGCCGTGTAAAAGCCAAATTATTCGCTCCATCGAAGAGGGATAGGAATGGTCAACAGTAGGGGCAGATGCCCACATCTGCCCGTGATAAAGTTTAATGTTTCTGTTGTTTTCAGGGAATGCCGACCTCGACTTTCCCTACTGCTGCTATATTATCATCTTATTATTAAAAAATTTTATAATTTTTTCTTCATACAAACAGAATCTTTCATATCAGCATATTGCCCGTAATTAGGTATGACTTTATAACCGATTTTTCTGTATAAAGCCATAGCCGATATAAGCGGCTCTCCGGACTCTAATATAAAATATTTATACCCTTGTTTGCGTGCTGACTTTTCAAGCAAATTCATAAGTTCTCTTGATACTCCCTGTCCGCGATAATCCTTTTTAATAAATACTCTTTTGACTTCGGCAGTTTCGCTGTCATATTTCTTAAATCCTGCACATCCTATCGGAATATCATTGTCATATGCTATATAAACATCGTGAATATCATCTGTTGCGTTATACTGAATATACTCGGCTCTGTTTTTTTCTCCGCCTGAAATCTCATTCAAAAATTTATCCAATTCATTACACAGCAAAATAAAATCATTATTATTTCCGTTTGTATATTCAAATCTCATATCTAACCTCTTGTCTTACTTTTACCGCAAAGCTCAAAGCTTTCTGAAATCATCATTTTTATTTCGCTGTCGGGGACTGTGCCGTCCAAGATAACCGAATTCCAATGGGTTTTGTTCATATGGTATGCAGGGATAACGGATTTGTAATTATCCCGCCAGAACATCGCCCAGTCGGGTTTAACTTTAACGTTTACCCAAATTTTGCCTTCACGCTCAAAAATCCACGCAAAGCCCTTTTTAGTGTCCTCTCGCCGCATAACCGTCCAATTGAGGTCATCAAAAGGATAATCCTCAAAGCTGTGCGGAAACTCAAGGCAAAAATCAATAACTTCCTGTCGCTCTTTCATTTAAACAATCTCCGTTTAATCCTGGTTTTCAAAACAGCAGGTGTTGAAATCGAATACAGCATTTAGACTGTCGGTTTTATAGACGTTTCCGTTGTAGTTTAAGCTTATTCCGTCTGCATTCGCCGTAATGTCAAAACATTCCGAAAACAGTTTAATATTTTCAAGTGAAATTTTATTGCAAGCTTCACTTATCTGCGGTTTAATTCTGAGCTTTTTAAGACCAACTGCCCGAAGTCCGAAAAGACCTTCCGTAATTATCCTTGCAAAGAGCAAACTTTCTGCGGCAAGGTGTGCCCTGTTTCCCTCAGGAAATGCCTCAAACGGGTAGGGGCAGTGCGAGCCTAAAAGTCTGTTTCTGCAATAGTTTACGGTTTCTTTAATGCCTGTTTCGGCTTTGTTTGCAAGAAATACACCTCTCAGCGCAAAAAGCAATGACCTGTCCCAGGTTGTTTCATTTATATGCACATTCCCGTTTGAATCAATGCTGTAAATTTGAGGGTTTTTGTCCTCTGCTGAAATGCAGATTGTTTTGTCTGTATCCACAGCTTTGGAAAGAGGGGGAATAGGCTTGTCAACAACTTTTTCATCGGTTATGTATGTACGTGTTAAACCGTCACGTGCCTTGATAACAAGCGGTGCTATCTCCTCGCAGTAAAGCGGATATAATACGTCGCAGTTTTTCGTAATCGGGAAGGGTGCAGGTGGTGCTTCCAAATCCGTTAGACCCGTGTAATATATGGGAAGAGTAATTTCCCCGGTGCGTTCTTTGTCTGTTTGGTTAAAGAACATCACAAAGCCTCGCTCATCACCGTAGGGGAGCTGATTCATAATTGCATCAATACAGGTTGTGCGTTGGGGATATTGTTTGTTTACGCAGTCAAAGCGGTTTCCGTTGTAAAGTGCGGCAGGTGCAAACACATAGTTGTCTGTGTTCCAATCCGTTTCCTTTGAAATAAGTCTTACGGCACAGCTCTTTAAAGGCTTTTGCACAGTACATACAGCCTTTATTTTAATACCGCTGTTCAGTTGTTTTTCTTCCGTAATTTTAATGGATACGCTGTCGTCGTTTATTTCTTTAAACGGTAATTGTCTGTCATTCACAATTTTAATATTTTCATATTTTGCAACAGAAATATATTTCATAAGTTTACCTTTTTATCAAAGTGATTGGTCAATTTTTATATACAAATCCGTATAAATTTCATTTGCAATTTCATTCTTCAAAATAATAGTCTCATATAATGCTTTGATAGTGCCGAAGCCCTGTTCGTACGGCTGTTGGCAAATTGTTGCGAGTATGTCGCCTTGCTTTAAAGCCTTTCTCGTAACAGTCGTTTCGTCAAAGGTGCAAACACGGATTTTTCGGCATTGTTCTTTTATTGCTTTAAGAGCGCCTTTAACACCGCCTGCTGTAATGAATACAAAATCAATTTCGGGATTTTTCTTAAAGGCAGAGCACAGTACACTGTAAGCCGTGCTGTCGTCATCGTTACTCTCAGCCATACCCGCAAGATGAATTTCAGGGTATTCCTTTGAAATAATATCGCGAAGCCCATTAACACGCTTCCTGTGGCCCTTGTGCTGAGCACTTCCCGTAATAATGAAAAGTTCTGCCTTACCGTCTGACAAAAGTCCTGTAAGCTTTCCGGCTATCCGTCCGCTTTTTTCATAATCACAGCCGATATATGTAGCCTCAGTGAGATCTTCAAGCTCACTTGACAAAAGAATAATTTTAACGTTGCGTTTTTGGAGCTCAAGCAGTTTTTCCAAAACGGATTTATGGTAAATCGGCGTAATTACAAGCTGAGAAATGTTATCAGGCAGAGCGTCTAAGAGCCCCAGCATCGGCTCAGGCTCATATCCCTTACATTCAAATATTTCAGCTCGAAAGCCGTACCCCGCATATTCTTTTTCAGCGGCAAGAATACCTGATTTCACATCTTCAAAAAAAGGGTTGCCGATGCTGTTTAAAATAACAGGTACATATATATGCTTTCCTGAATACACAAGCGCCTTGCCGATGATATTCGGCTTGTAGTCATATTGCTTGGCAATATCCATAATCCGCTTTTTAGTATTTTCGGCAATTCCCGACCGCCCTTTTAGCGCACGGTCAACAGTGCCTCGGCTGACCCCTGCAAGCTGTGCAATTTCTTTTGCTGTAATTGCCATTTGCTCTCTCCCTTGACTTTTTGTAATTTTGAGTGTTATAATATTAAAGCATATTTCGTGCACGAGCACGCTGTACGGGAATTATACAATACATATTTTTAGCTGTCAAGCGAAACAAATAACCTAATATGCAGAATTTAAGCTTTATTTTACAGCTTTTTTAATATGGGAAAGAGGGGTCTTTTGAAAAAATGGAAAAGGAAAAAGAGTCTTTAGGGGTAAAGATTAAAACAGGAGTAGAAAAATTTAAATCACATTGGAAAACCCCGCCCGAGGGGTATCAGGTTTGCTATAAGGAATTTGCGAACTTTGCTTTGGGGTCGGGCGGTCCTAATGTTTTAGGCGTACTTACTCAGTACACAACGCTTGCTACAAGCGTACACCTGATGATTTCCTACTTTAAGCTCTCCACGGGGCTTGCGTGGGTGTTCAGCATTGCGGCGGCAGTTATAGCCATTATCCGTTCGCCGATTCTTTCAATGATGATTGACAATTCAAACGGCAAAAAGGGTAAATTTAAGCCTTTCTTGATTTGGTCGGCAATCGGAACAGCCGCTTCCTTTACATTTATTCCGTATATTCCGTCTTCGTGGGTTGACATTCACCTTTTCAGCCTGACACTGCCTGCAATGCCGATTGTGGGCATAAAAACATCGGCGGTTATCGACTTTAATTTAGGCATTGTTCTTGCATTTGTGCTTGTGCAGATAGGTCAGTTCTTTATTACTCTTTTGAATCAGTCATTTTCGGGTATTGAGCAGACAATATCAAGCGTTGCGCAGGAGCGTGCAAATATCGGCTCAATTAAAGGCCTTGTTTCGGGACTTCCAAGCTCGATTGTCAATATCATTCTTCCTATATTGGCAGGCTCTGTTTTTGCCGCAAGGGGCGGTTGGAATGCAGTTGAGATGTACCGTTTAATTTTCCCGATTTGCGGCGTCGGCGGCATTTTTCTTGTAAGCATTTTGGTAAACGGCGTTGAGGAAAGAGTTGTTGTTAATCAAAAATACGTTGCTAAAGTTAGCTTTTGGGAAGGAATGAAGCTGCTTTCAAAAAACAAATATTTCTGGATTATTACACTGTTTAACGCATTTAATGCCGTTCGCGGTCTTTCAAATATTACAACTTGGATTACACAGTACAGCTTTACCTCAGATATTGCAAAAACTGTTGTCGGGCTTTACTGCTCCACTCTTTTGATGAACGCTATTGCCATTGCGCTGGCGGTCGGTCCGTTTGTAATTAAAAAGCTCGGCAAGCGCGGAGTTATGCTTATTTCCTGTGTCGGCTATGTTATTGCTATAGCATTGCAGTTGATATTCCACAAAAATGCAGTTTTAATTTTGATTGTTTCATTCTTCCAGCAGTTCTTCGGCGGTTTCTATTTCGTCTCAGGTATTATGACCTCGGACGTTATGGACAGTATTCAAATGAAAACAAGCAAGCGTTTAGAGGGATTTTGGCAGAATTATATGGCGATTATCACCACAATCATCGGCATATTCACGGGATTTTTAACCCCCATTTTCCTTTCTTTTGCAGGGGTCGGCTTCTCGGACGATATTTCTCAGGCTCTTCAAAATGCGGAGCTCAGAAACAACGTCTTTTTCTATCAGTCACTCTTAGCGCTTATCGGTGCGGTAATTATTGCAATTCCGTTCTTCTTCTATGACCTCACCGAAAAGAAGCATGCAGATATTGTTCGTGTTCTTCGCATCCGTGCCGCAACAGATAACTTTGAGGACGGTCGCTTACAGCCTGAGGATATAACTTATATGCGTGAAATCGTTGATTATGCAGAAAACAGTGACAGTAAAATTGTAAAAGACGAATTGGCAAAATACAGATGTATTGACGAAATTTTAGAGTCTGAGCCTGCAAAATCAGCTGAAAACGCACGGTAAGTCTTATATATCAATAAAACTTTGAAAAAAATACTTGCATTTGAATATTTCTTGTGTTATTATATTAAGGCTTTGTGACGGCGGTCACAAAATAACTTATAATCTCGGGCGGTCCTCTGCATTTATCGGCACGAACGCTTGAAAAAATTTACGGAGGTTAGTTATGGACGCATTAAAAATTATTACAGAGGGCATGATTAAAGAAGACAAGCCCGAAATCCAAATCGGTGACGTTGTAAAGGTACACGTTAAAATCGTTGAGGGTTCAAGAGAAAGAATTCAGGTTTTTGAAGGAACAGTTATTGCAATGAAGGGCAGCGGAGTTTCAGAAACATTCACTGTTCGCCGTGTTTCTTACGGTGTCGGCATTGAAAGAGTATTCCCTGTTAACTCACCTAATGTTGCAAAGGTTGAGCTTGTAAGACACGGTCGTGTTCGCAGGAGCAAGCTTTATTATCTTCGTGACAGAGTCGGCAAGGCTGCTAAAGTTAAAGAAAGAATCTAAGCAAAAAATGCAGATGAAGAGCAGAGGCAAAACCTCTGCTTTTTGTTTAGGAGATGTAAGATAATGGCTGATTGGACCGAAATTAAAATAAAAATTAACGCTGACGATATTGACAAAGCCTCTGACATAGCGAGTATGGCAGTGCCGTACGGAATTTATATTGAGGATTACCGAACGCTTGAAGAGGAAGCTCTTGAAATTGCCAATATCGACATAATAGATGAGGATTTGCTTGCGAAGGACAGAAGCGTCGGCTTTGTTCATATTTATATTTCACCCGAAGAAAATTACAATGAGGCAATTTCCTTCCTTCGTGAACGCTTTACGGCTGAGGGCATTGAGCATACAATAGAGCATAACGCCTGCCGAAATGAGGACTGGGAGAACAACTGGAAAGAGTATTTCAAGCCGATGAAAATAGGCGAAAGACTTTTAATAAGACCTCTTTGGATAGACGATTATGACCCTGACGGAAGAAAGGTTCTTTCAATTGAACCGGGGCTTGCATTCGGCTCAGGCACACACAATACAACCCGTCTTTGCCTGCAAACCCTTGAAAAATATGTAACAGGCGGCGAAAAGATTCTTGACTGCGGCTGCGGAAGCGGAATACTTTCTGTCGCATCATTGCTTTTCGGCGCAGAAAGTGCTGTGGGTGTTGATATTGATGCGCTCGCCGTTAAAACAGCAAAGGAAAACGGAGAAACAAACGGCTTTTTCGAACCGCAGTATACCGTTTTGCAGGGTAATCTTACCGATAAGGTAACGGGCAAATTTGATGTTGTAGTCGCCAATATCGTTGCGGATATTATTATCCTTTTTTCGGAGCAGGTCGGCGAATTTATGAATGACGGCGCAGTGTTCATAACCTCGGGAATAATTGCAATGCGTGAGGAAGAGGTTACGGCGGCATTCATAGAAAACGGATTCGAAATAATCGAACGCCATGAGGACGGCGGCTGGCTCTGCTTTGTATGTAAGAAAAAGTAATCGTAAATACAAATACGTGATTCAGCGGATACGGCGAAATGTTGTATCCGTTTTTTGATTTTTACAATTGATTTTACCGTAAAAATAATGTATGATAATAAAAAATATAAATTTGGGTGATTTATATGAGTTTAAACATCGCTGAAATAATAGAAAGCGGGAAGGCTACGCTTGGAATTGAGCTTGGTTCAACAAGAATCAAGGCAGTTTTAATTGCCCCTGACACATCTGTTTTGGCATCGGGCGATTACACTTGGGAAAACAAGCTTGAAAACGGAATTTGGACATATTCATTAGATGATGTTTGGAAAGGCCTTCGGAGCGCCTATTCAAATCTTTACGCCGATGCAACAGAAAAGTACGGAGTGAAAATTAAAAATTTGCGTGCAATTGGATTTTCCGCTATGATGCACGGCTATTTGCCCTTTGACAAAAACGGCGGGCTTTTAACGCCGTTCAGAACTTGGCGGAATACAAAACAGGCAGAGGCGGCAGAAGAACTGACTAAACTTTTCGGCTTTAACATTCCGCAAAGGTGGAGCATAGCGCATCTTTATCAGGCAATTCTTAACGGCGAGGAGCATGTAAAGGACATAGCATTTTTAACAACTCTTGCAGGCTATGTGCATTATTCACTTACAGGTGAAAAAACACTTGGCATTGGCGAGGCTTCGGGAATGTTCCCCATAGACAGCGAAAAACTGGATTACAACAGCGAAATGCTTGAAAAATTCTCTGAAATCCCGTCAGTTAAGGCTATGCCGTGGAATATCCGTGACATTTTGCCGAAAGTTCTTTTGGCAGGTGACAGCAGTGCAAGGCTTACAGAAAAAGGCGCAAAAATGCTTGACGAAACAGGCATTTTGCAGGGCGGCGCAGTAGTTTGTCCGCCTGAAGGCGACGCAGGCACAGGTATGGTTGCAACAAATGCGGTTTTGCCGAGAACAGGCAACATTTCCGCAGGCACATCTGTGTTTTCAATGGTGGTTCTTGCAAAAGCGCTGGGCGGTGTTTATTCAAAAATAGATGTGGTAACTACTCCCTCAGGTGCACCCGTCGCAATGGTGCATTGCAATAACTGCTCGTCCGAAATTGACGCTTGGGTAAAAATATTTATGCAGTATAACAGCCTTTTCGGCATTGAGGTTAAAAAGTCCGAGCTTTATGATAAACTTTATGAAATTGCCTTAAAAGGTGACATCGACTGCGGCGGAGTAATTGCTTATAACTATTTTTCGGGCGAGCCTGTGACAGATGTTCCCGAGGGCAGACCTATGCTTGTCCGTACCCCCGACGCAAACTTTAACATTGCGAATTTAATGAGGGCGCAGTTATTTTCTGCTATGGCGGTGCTTAAATACGGCAACGACATTTTAAGCAATAAGGAAAATGTAAAAATCGACTGCTTGATGGGTCACGGCGGACTTTTCAAAACACCTAAAGTAGGTCAAAAGCTTATGGCGGCGGCTATGAAAGCGCCTATTGCCGTTATGAAAACTGCGGCTGAGGGCGGCGCTTGGGGCATAGCGGTGCTTGCTGAATTTGCAGGCGGTGAACACGGCACATCACTTCCCGAATACCTTGCAGAAGAAGTATTCAAGGATGCTGAAAAGAGCATTGAAGAGCCTGACGAAAGCGATGTTAACGGCTTTAATGAGTTTATGAAAAATTATATTGCAGGTCTTGAGGCAGAGCGCAAGGCGGCAGAAACAATAAAATAAATAAAGAAACATTAAGGAGAAAAAATTATGGCACTTAAAGATTACGAATTTTGGTTTGTGGTAGGCTCTCAGTTTCTTTACGGACCCGAGGTACTTGAAACTGTTGCGGCAAGAGCGCAGGAAATGGCGGACGAGCTTAATAACAGCGGTTCTCTTCCCTGTAAAATCGTCTATAAAGTAACCGCAAAAACCAACAAAGAAATTTCAGATGTAGTAAGAGAGGCGAATTTCGACAAAAAATGCGCAGGTATCATCACATGGTGTCATACCTTCAGCCCCAGTAAAATGTGGATAAACGGCTTTGCAAATCTTCAAAAGCCTTATTGCCACTTTGCAACGCAGTACAATAAAGAAATCCCCAACGAAGAAATTGATATGGACTTTATGAATCTTAATCAGGCGGCTCACGGCGACCGTGAACACGGCTTTATCGCCGCAAGACTTCGTATGCCCCGAAAGATTATCGCAGGCTATTGGAAAGAGACACAAGTGCGTGAAAGGCTCGGCGACTGGATGCGTGCGGCTGTGGGCGTTGCGACAAGCCGTGACCTTTCCGTTATGCGTTTCGGCGACAATATGCGTGAGGTTGCCGTTACCGAGGGCGACAAGGTTGAGGTACAGACTAAACTCGGCTGGCAGGTAAACACTTGGGCTGTTGGCGACCTTGTTAAGGAAATGAACGCCGTAACAGAGGCTGAAATTGACGCTCTTGTTGAAGTTTATAAAGAAAACTACGATATTGCAACAGATAATATTGATGCAATCCGCTATCAGGCAAAGGAAGAAATTGCAATAAAGAAAATGCTTGACAGGGAAAACTGCAAGGCATTTTCAAACACATTCCAGGATTTGTACGGAATGGAACAGCTCCCCGGTCTTGCATCTCAGCACTTAATGGCTCTCGGCTACGGCTACGGCGGCGAGGGCGACTGGAAGGTTGCCGCAATGACAGCTATTATTAAAGCTATGGGCGAGGGTAAAACGGGCGGTACAAGCTTTATGGAGGATTACACCTACCATTTGGTTGACGGTAATAAACTGAGCCTGGGCGCACATATGCTTGAGGTTTGCCCGTCTCTTGCCGCAGGTAAACCTCGGATTGAAACACATCATCTCGGCATCGGTATGAACGAAAAAGACCCTGCAAGGCTTGTGTTTGAGGGTAAAGAGGGCAAGGCAATCGTTGTGAGCCTTATTGATATGGGCGGCAGACTCCGCCTTATCTGTCAGGATATAGAGTGTGTTAAGCCAATTATGGAAATGCCCAATCTTCCCGTTGCCCGTGTTATGTGGAAAGCTGAGCCGTCACTTGAAACAGGTCTTGAGTGCTGGATAACGGCAGGCGGAGCTCACCACACGGTATTAACTCATGATGTAACCGCTGAGCAGATGCGTGATTTTGCAAAAATGATGGATATTGAGTTCGTTCATATTGACAAGAACACAACGCAGGAAAGTCTTGAAAAAGAGCTTTTCTTTGCCGATGTTGCTTGGAAGCTTAAAGGGGTATAATTTATGCTTGAACAGTTAAAAAAAGAGGTCTTTGAGGCAAATTTGCTTTTACCGAAATATAAGCTTGTCACATTTACTTGGGGCAATGTTTCGGGCGTTGACCGTGAAAAGGGCTTAATGGTAATCAAGCCGTCTGGCGTTGAATACGACACAATGAAGCCGTGGGATATGGTCGTCGTTGACCTTAAAACGGGCCAAAAGGTTGAGGGCGACTTAAATCCGTCGTCCGATACCGACACCCACGTTGCCCTTTACAACGCATTTCCTAATATTAAGGGCATTGTTCACACCCATTCACGCTGGGCGACGGTTTTTGCGCAGAGCGGCAGGGGAATACCTGCCCTCGGCACTACTCACGGCGATTATTTTTACGGTGAAATTCCTTGCACACGCAAAATGACTCCCGAAGAAATCGGCGGAAAATACGAACTTGAAACAGGCAATGTAATTATTGAAACCTTTAAGGAAAAAAGTCCCGACGACATTCCGTCCGTGCTCGTTCACAGCCACGGTCCTTTCTGCTGGGGCACAGACCCTATGAATGCTGTTCACAATGCGGTTGTGCTTGAAGAGCTCGCATTTATGGCTTGGCATAATTTAATGATGAATCCCGACATTCCCCCTATGCAGCAGGAGCTGCTCAATAAGCATTACCTTCGCAAGCACGGCGCAAATGCCTATTACGGACAGAAGAAATAAAAAAGGACGGGTTTGTGTTCAACATAAATTAAGGCGGTTTTAATATGTGGCTTTATTTGGATTTAGACGGGATTAATTTTCATTTCCGTATTTCTGATTATCAAAAGAGTACCAAAACTAATTATTATGATCAATGGTGTAAAATTGATTTAACACTGCAAAGTGAGAATTGGTTGGATTACAAAATTTCTTCATCAATATTGCTTTCTTATGAAGTAGAAATTTTACGAAACAAATTATCAGCATTGCTGTTTAACAAAATTAAATCGACAGAAGAATTGGATTTTATCGAACCTGATTTATCTTTTGTTTTAAATCCGCAGAAAGACTTAACATTAGATCCGAATTATACCTATGTGGCACCCGGACACGAAATTGCGGATATAGTTACTGATCTACGTGTTCATTTGTGGGATGCTGGAATAACGGAGAACTATATCTCTCTTTGTTTTGACAGAGAAGATATTGAAGCATTATATTTTTATCTTAGTTTATTAACCAAACAAATCAAAGAAGATGACCCCTCCATAAAAAAATATATAGAAAGCGATATTATACGAGTTTATAATAAGTAGTTGATGTACCGTGATTTCATTTGATTTAGGTAATACATGAGATTTATATTCTCAAACAGAAGAAGGATTGATTTTATGACGGAAAACAATTCTGATGAAAAAAAGATAGAATTATATAAAAATCAAAAGGAGCTTCTTGATACGTTTCTGTCCCACGGGGCTATTACTAAAGCCCAGTATGACAAAAGCCTCGGCTGTTTAACCGAAAAAATGGGTATGGAAAAATACCGTAACTGAATACGAACAAAACGTAAGGGACGATGCCTTCATCGTCCCATTTTTTTGTCTAAAAAGCAGAAGCACCGACCGAGTCGGCAGACGAGATACCATGCCCGCCGAAAATGTGTAATAAAAAACGAGTAACGGACAGGCGTGAAAGCTTGTCCGTTACTGTTTGTAGGGTATGCCGACCTCGACATACCGTTGTAAAGTTAAATTGTTCTGTTACAATTTCTATTTTTCACAAACTTATTGACAATTCATATTTTATGTTATATAGTTAGTTATATAAGTAACTAACTAAAACAATCAACAAATAAACATTAGCTTAAAGGCAATTTCAGGAAAGGAGGCAAAAATGGTATTCAAGTTTTCGGACGACAAACCTATTTACATTCAAATAGCAGAACAGCTTGAAGACGCAATTTTTACAGGCACATTCCCTGAAGAAACGCAGATTCCTTCCACTACAGAGCTTTCCGTTTCACTGCAAATAAATCCCGCAACTGTTCTTAAGGGTATGAACATTTTGGTTTCGGAAAATATAATTTATAAAAAACGGGGACTCGGAATGTTTGTGACTTCGGGAGCAACCGAAAAAATCAGAAAGAAACGGCAGGAGAGCTTTTATGAAGATTTCATTTCGCCTCTTGTTTCCGAAGCACAAAAGCTGGGACTCAGCAAAGACGAAATAAACAGTTTAATTGAAAGGGGTTATAAAAATGGGGATTGAAATTAAGAACATCACCAAAAAATACGGCAAAAAAACAGCGCTTGACAGTGTTTCTTTGGAGTTCGAGAAAGGAAAAATTTATGGACTTTTGGGCAGAAACGGTGCAGGCAAATCAACGCTTTTAAACATTATTGACGGAAGAAGCACAGGCTTTGACGGCGAAATATACATAGACGGAGAAAAACACAGCAACAAAGACCGGCTTTATTTTGAGGATATATTTTTGATAAGCGAGGATAACTTGTATCCGCCTGATATGAGCATAAACGAGATTTTTAAGGATACTAAAAAGTTCCGCAAAAGCTTTGATGCCGAAAAAGCAAATGCAATGCTCGAAAAATTCGGGCTTAAGGCAAAATCTCGTATAAAAGAGCTTTCAACGGGCGGCAACACAGCGTTTAAAAATATAATCGGTCTTTGCATAAACACACCGTATGTATTTTTCGATGAGCCTACTTTGGGGCTTGACGCAGTAAACCGAGAAGTGTTTTACAGGCTTTTGCTTGAACGGTATTCGGAAACAGACGGCACATTCATTTTAACAACGCATTTGATTTCCGAAATTTCAAACATTATTGAAAAGCTCGTAATAATAGATAAAGGTAAAATCATTTTAAATGACGACTGTATAAATGTATTGGAAAACAGTTTTTGCATTTCGGGTGACAAAACCTTGCTTTGCGAGCTGACGGAAGATAAAAACGTCATTTCAAAGCAGTATTTCGGGAACAGTGCATCGTATTATGTGATCGGCAGTGAAATTCCGCACAGCACTGTGACGGGATTGGAAATCAAAAAATTAACCTTGCAGGAACTGTTTATTAAGCTTACAGAAGACGAGGGGAGAGAAACATTATGAAACTCAGGCACGCAGCAGCATACCGCTACAAGACTCTTGCACCTTTTTTAGCGGCAGTTATAGTATTTTCAATTATTCAGTATATATTTACAAAGCCCTACAGAGAAGTTACGGAGATTGACGCTTGGCTTTCAATAATTAAAGGAATTTTCTTCTTTGTATTCGGCATAATGTCGTTCAAAAAGCCCTATAAATATTTGCTTCAAAACGGCTACCAAAACGCAGGAATTTACGAAAGCTTTCTTCTTTCTTTGCCGTCAACGCTTGTCGTTTCCGCAATAATAAACGTTGCGTGTTATTTAATCAAATCGCAAAACGATTATTTTACATTGATTTTTGCCGATGATAATGAAGGACTTGCCGTTTCGGATATGAAAATATTTCTCGTATACAAGATAATTGTATGCACATCGGTTTTCGCACTGTCTATGATTGCAGGCTATCTGTTTGCTATGATTTTTTACAGGCTTGATAAAAAAGTGATGACATTTTTGATGATTCTTGCTTGTGCGGCGGCAATTGCAGTTTTGGTGCTGTTTACATATTTCGGAAGTGATACAGGTTTAATCAGCTCATATTTTACCCCCGCATTTACTATGCTTATTATACCCTTGGCAGTTCTTTTGGCGTCGCTCGGATATTTCTTAAGTGAGCGCATTTCACTTGAAAGGAGCAGGTCATAATGAAAAGAAGAATAACGGCAATAATTCTTTCGGTCATTTCGTTAATATCAATTGCTTTGGTCTTTACAAGAACACCGATTTTAAATATTACAAGTGATGAAATTGATGACGTTTCAGACAGCAAATATTTTGATTATTATGCTTTGGCTTATAAAATTACAAAATCACGTGATGTTTTAAGCTTTTTAACTGAGTATTACAGTATGA
Organism: Ruminococcaceae bacterium UBA7217; assembly: GCA_002490425.1. GTDB lineage: Bacteria > Bacillota > Clostridia > Oscillospirales > Acutalibacteraceae > Fimenecus. The sequence goes on along the minus strand of DKTZ01000019.1, from coordinate 4,720 downwards.
AAGGGGATAATTACGATAAGCTGAAGCCTTATTTTGACGATGTGTTTGAAATAAGGGACGAGTACCAGCAAGATACTATTGCGATAAGTGCTTTTACCTATACCGATGAGTTTTATATCCGCTTTCTTTTAAGTAACGGAAAACTTGATGAAGCAGACGAGTACTGCGACAAATGTATTTCAGAGGGCAAATATGAAAAAATACATTCACTTCTGCATCAAATTGCGGTTGACAGTAAAGACAGCAATTTGAAAAATTGGGGCTTCCAAAAGCTTGAAGCAGTAGTTCAGAGCGATGCTTTTCAAAAAAATATTCAAAAGGAAATTGAGCAGTCGCTTACCGGTATTCATAAGTATTTTGTTTGGTCTGAATACGCTCACGCACTTTTTGTAAGAGGAGAATACGATTTAGCTTTAAATGAAATTGAGAAAATGGCAGATAATAAAGCAAACGGAGACAGTATTATCGGCGCAACGCTCAACTTAATTGATTTTGAAGCAGAAACAAATGAAAACGCAAAGCACTTTATTAAAGAATCAATTGACATTTTGGAAAAATCCGATTGTGCAGACAGTGAATATGTCGAACGAATGAAAGAACTCTATTTGACAACAGAATAACAAAAACTTTATTTTGTATGAGTAGGGCGGGGGCTTGCTCCCGCCGTTTTTTTGCCGAGTAGGGACAGGTGCCCACACCTGTCCTTATTTCGCATTTTCGGTGGGCATACAGCAGGGGAAGCCCTTCCCGCCTGTCGGCTCGGACGTTGCTTTTGAATACTTTGTATTCAAAGGTGTCCGCAGGACACCCGCAACTTCGGCATTCTGAAATAATTATATTCTTGCTTCTGCGGTGCATCGGGTCGATGCACCCTACAAGCTGGGACAGCCGACCGGCTGTCCTATTTTTTTGTTGTAAATCTCTTTCCCTTATGTTACAATTATTATATATGAATTGGGAGGAAAACGGAATGAGCGAAAAAATGCTTTTTACGCCTATGAAAATAGGCTCTTGTGAAATAAAAAATCGAATTGTTATGGCTCCCATGCTTATGGGATTCGGGGATTTTGACGGCAAGCCTACCGAAAAAATGATGAATTATTACGAAGAGCGTGCAAAGGGCGGCACGGGTCTTATTATCACCGAAATTACAAGGGTTAACGACAAAACAGGTGCGTCTGCTTTTGCTCAGCTTTCTGTAAGCTCCGATGGAATAATCGAGCCTCTCAGGGAAATGGCTGACCGCATACATAAACACGGCGCAAAGCTTTTCGTTCAGCTCCACCACCCGGGTCGGCAAAATGTGGGCTTAATGGTGGGCACGGTTCCGCTTAGCATTGCGGCTCAAAAAATGACAAAGGGCATTTACGGAAAAATCCTTTATAATCTGACTCCTAAATTCGGCCCTACACTTCTCCAAAAGAACATTGTTCCCTCGTCTGTTGCTCCTTCAAAGTGCGAGCCGGCTTATTTTGCAGGCGGCAGAGTGCGGGCACTTTCGCACAAGGAAATTAAGGAGCTTGAAAAGAATTTTGTTGACGGCGCAGTACGTGTTAAAAATGCAGGATGTGACGGAGTTGAGCTTCACGCCGCCCACGGCTATCTTCTTCAGCAGTTTTTAAGCCCCGTAACGAATAAGCGAACCGACGAATACGGCGGCAGCTTTGAGAACCGTATGAGGTTTATCACAAACATAATAAACGGTATTCGTGAGCGTTGCGGAAAGGAATTTCCTCTTGTTGTACGCTTGTCCGTTGACGAGTGCTATTCGTATATCGGTGAAGAAAACAAGGGCTATAATCTCGAAGAGGGTGTGAAAATAGCCAAAGAGCTTGAAAAGCTTGGCATTGACGCTATTGACGTTTCCTGCGCAGGCTATGACACATTTAACTATTGGCTCGAGCCTGTTTCATTTGAACCGGGCTGGCGTAAATATATGGCAAAAGCGGTTAAAGAGGCTGTGGGTATCCCCGTAATCGCCGCGAACCTTATCCGTTCTCCCGAACAGGCGGAAAATCAGTTAAAAGAAGGGGTACAGGACTTTGTATCTCTCGGCAGACCTCATATTGCAGACCCCGACTGGGCAAATAAAGCGCAGAACGGCAAAACAATAAGACGTTGTATTTGCTGTCTTAACTGCTTCGAGTCAATGCAGACAAACGCATATAAAGGCGGTCACGGCGAGTGCGCCGTAAATCCCTTTGTAGGCAGTGAGGGCAAAGAAATATCGAAAGACGGAAACGGCAGAAGAATAGTTGTTATCGGCACAGGTGCTTCGGGTCTTACTGCTGCTTATGTAGCATCACTTCGAGGGTTTTCCGTTACTGTTTTGGAAAATAGCGATAAAACAGGCGGTCAGCTAAATCTTGCGTCTGCACCGCCCCATAAAGCCAAAATCGGCTGGCTTATTGAAGATTTAACCGCTCTTTGTAGTGAAGAAGGCGTTGAAATTCTCTATAATACAAGCGCTACAGCCGAACTCGTAAAAACTTATAATCCTTATGCGGTAATTTATGCCGCAGGCAGTAAACCGATAAGGCCTAAATTCGGCGGCGAATACAGCGATTCATTTGTTTGCACATTTGAAGATGTGCTGACGGGCAAAGCGGACCTTAAGAATAAAAAGGTAGCCGTGATAGGTTCGGGAATGACGGGTCTTGAAACGGCCGAATATCTTAATGAAAACGGCTGTAAAACGACCGTCATTGAAATGGCGGACACCTTGGCTCCAAACACTTGGATGCAGCACCTTGACGACATTTTACCAAGACTTCGTGAAAAGCAGACGACATTCTTAACGAGTGAAAAGCTTTCCGAAATTTATGACGGTAAAATCGTTACGGAAAACGTTAAAACAAAAGAGAAGAGAGAAATCCTTGCAGACGCAGTTGTTCTGGCTCTCGGCTCAAAGCCCGATACAGCGATTTACACAGAGCTCCAAAACAGTGGAATAAAGGTCTTGAATGTAGGCGACTCTTCAAAGGTCGGCAGAATCCGCAATGCAACATCAACAGCCTATGATGCTGCTTTGTCTTTATAAAAATATTGACGGATAATATGCTTTTGTGATATACTTTATTTATTATTTTTTATGAATGGGGTTGTTCTTATGAGTGAAAAAACACAGGCGAAAAAATATATGAATTTTAAAGAAATCGCCGCTTATTCCCTCGGACTTTTCGGCTTTCAGGCAATAGTGGGGCTTCTTAATTCCTATCAGGCGGAGTTTGACGCATCAATTCTCGGTGCGGACATTGCAGTGGTAGGTATTTTAATCCTCGTTGCAAAAATAATTTCTGCCGTTGCAGACCCTGTTGTCGGCGGACTTGTTGACCGTTCAAAGTCAAAATACGGCAAATTCAAATCAATGATAATGTACTCAATAGTACCGCTTCTTGTTTTCACTGCGGTTGTATTTGTTAAAGTGCCTTTCACAGGCTTTGCACTTTATGCTTGGATTTTCGTTACATACCTTATCTGGAGCATAGCAATGACAATGGGCGATGTTCCCTCACAGGGTATCGCGTCTGCGCTTACTCCCGACCCGACAGAGCGTACAAATGTTGTTTCAATCTCAAACACATTTAAGCAGATTGGATTTTCAGCCTGCGTTGTTATTGTTCCTATTGTCTGCCTCATAATTAAAGGTGGCTCAAAGGTTATCGTTGCAAAGGGCGAAACCGACACACCTATGATAGCGTCAGAATATCTCGGCACTGCAATTCTTACGGCCGTTCTCGGCTGTGCGCTTTTTGCCCTTATTCCTCTTGTAAATAAAGAGAGAGTTAAGGTTGAATCCAATGAAAAGGTAACGGCAAAGGATATGCTTTTAGCTCTCAAAAACAATAAACCGCTTATGCTCGTAATCGTTTCTTATTTCCTCGGCTTCGGCAGACAGATGGCAATGGGTATTCAGGTTCAGGCGGCAAATGTTCTTTTAGGCTCGCAAAACCTTGTTGCCGTTCTCGGCATTGTAACAGCAGTCGGCTCAATGATTTCAATGGCGCTTTGCCCCTTGCTTATAAAGAAAATGAATGAGAAAAAAGCATATATTCTTCTTTCCGTTTACGGCTTTGCCGCTTCGATTTTCTCATTCGTAGTAGGTCATTTCTGGTTCAGCAATCCCTCTAATATTGTTCTTACAGTTCTCTTCTATGCATCTTTGTTCCTTATCGGTCTTCAGTTCGGCGCAGTTACACTTATGCCTATGATTATGACTGCCGACGCAGTTGACTATTACGAATACGAAACAGGCAAAAGAATGGAAGGCGCGGCTTATTCAATCCTTACTCTTACAATTAAAGTATGCCTCGCTCTTGGCACGGCTCTCGGTCTTGTATTCGTTCAGTTCTCGGGCTATGCAGACACGCTTTCGCAGATTAACGCAGGCACAGCGGCTGGCTTTACGACACATACAAAGGACATTATTTTCTTTGCTTATACAGCAGTCCCCGGCATTCTCGCTCTTCTCTCAATTGTTCCTATGTTCAAATATGACATAGTAGGTGAGAAAAAGCAGGCTATTTCAAAGGCTCTTCAGGAGCGCCGAGCAAAAGCCGAAAGCAAATAACAGATAAAATATAATCATTTTACGGGGAGGGCTTCCACGCCCTCCCTTTGAGTTTTAACAAAGCCTGGAATTTTCTCCGCTGTTTTTTATTTACATCTTGAATTCCTACTAAATTTGTATTATTATATAAATATAATTTTTTATTTCAAA
>DKTZ01000018.1:475-10342 GCA_002490425.1 Ruminococcaceae bacterium UBA7217 | reverse complement strand
GTGGTAAAGTAACACCTTAGGAGGGGTTTATTATATCCATTTAACTAAGGAGGCATATATTCAATTTATTATGACGCTCTGTAACACTTTTTATAATAACAAGGTTCTGTCACAAAGTGTCAGATTTCTATTTTATCAAAGAGCGAATGCTTTGTCAAGAAAAATGCTCCCCGAAAAACGGAGAGCATCAGGAATTTTTAAATTATACTTATTTTGCCTCTTCCGCTTCTGTATCCTTCGGAAGAATTGCGTTTGTAATAATGCCGAGAATAAGTGCGCAGGCAACTGATGTAAGAGTAACCTTACCGAATGAAACGGTAAGACCGCCTATGCCGCAGATAAGAATAACTGCAACTACAAAGAGGTTTCTGTTCTTTCCGAGGTCAACCTTCTGAATCATCTTAAGACCCGAAACTGCAATGAAGCCGTAAAGAGTAACGCAAACGCCGCCCATTACGCAGTTGGGAATTGTTGAAAGAAATGTGACAAACGGACCGAAGAACGAAATCACAATAGCCATAACAGCTGTTGCAAGAATTGTAACAACCGATGCGTTACCGGTAATTGCAACACAGCCTACCGATTCGCCGTATGTAGTATTGGGGCATCCGCCGAAAAGCGCACCTGCAATTGAGCCTACGCCGTCGCCGAGAAGCGTTCTGTGAAGTCCGGGGTCTTCAAGAAGCTCTTTGCCGATAACCGATGACAGATTTTTATGGTCTGCAATATGCTCTGCGAAAACAACGAATGCAACGGGAACATAAGCCACTGCAACGGTAATGAGATATTTTGCATTTATAGCACTCAGACCCTTTGCCGCCATAATGAACGAGAAATCGGGAACAGCGAAAATTTTCATATCACTGAATACTGAGAAGTCAATAACCTGTAATGCGAGATTGTTTGTTTTAATGCCGATTACGGTAAAGATTGCCGCAACTGCATAGCCTGCAAGAATACCGATGATGAACGGAATAAGCTTTGCCATCTTCTTGCCATAAACCGAGCAGAGAATAACTGTAAAGAGAGTAATAAGACCGCAGATAAGAGCAACATAGGGGCTTGCAACCGAAACGCCCTCTGCGTCAAGAACCTTACCTACCGTAAGGTCGCCGACTGCGTTGCCTGCAAGTGAAAGACCGATTATAGAAACTGTGGGTCCAATAACAACTGCGGGCATAATTTTGTTAATCCATTTAACGCCTGCAAACTTAACTATAACAGCGATTATTACATAAACAAGACCTGCAAACAATGCGCCGAAAATAATGCCTGCATAGCCTGCTTCCGCTGAAGCCGCACCGCCGAATGCGGCAAACATTGAACCGATAAATGCGAATGACGATCCAAGGAAAACGGGGCTGTTAAACTTTGTGAAAAGAAGATACACAATTGTACCTATACCCGCGCCGAAAAGTGCCGCTGACTGGCTCATTCCGTTGCCTACGATTGAGGGAACTGCGATTGTTGCCGCAAGAATTGCAAGCAACTGCTGAAATGCGAAAACAATGAGCTGTCCGAATTTCGGCTTGTCTTTGATGTTGTAAATTAGATTCATTTTAAATCCTCCTTATATTTTAAGGCTTTCGCCCCTTATCCCTTTGAAATTGCGACCTCGGTAACGCCGTCAATATCTTCGAGCCTGACATTTACAAATTCTTCCTTTGAGGTCGGAACATTTTTGCCTACGTAATTTGCACAAATCGGCAATTCCCTGTGACCCCTATCAATCATTACCGCGAGCTGTATAACAGACGGCCTGCCAAGCCCGATTACGGCTTCCATTGCCGCCCGTGCCGTTCTGCCCGTAAAAAGGACATCGTCAACAAGAATAATATTTTTTTCATTTACATCAAAATTTATAACCGAGCTGTTAATATGCGGTGAAACATACTTTTCCGTAAGGTCGTCACGGTAAAGAGTAATATCAAGCTCGCCTGTTTTAACCTTTATATCGGAAAATTTTTCAATATTTTCCCGAAGTCTTTCGGCTATTGGCACACCTCGGCGCTTAATGCCTATTAGGTAAAGCTCCTCTTCGTCGGCATTGCGTTCAATTATTTCGTGTGAGAGGCGGGCGAGTGTTCGCTCAACCCTTTGCCCGTCAATAATAACCTTTGAATCCATACTTTTGCTCCGATTTGAATATTTACGTATAAAAAAGATGCCTCACTGAAAATCGGCAAGGCATAATAAAACTCTTTATTATTACATTCAGCAAACCTTGCCGGCATCTCTGTACCGAATTAAAGGACCTTTGCTAAATTTCATTTTATCACACTGTATTTCAAATGTAAACAATTTCTTTCGTTTTTCGAAATATTTTTTGTCTTCAAAAGGTGAGAACACAAACCGTAGCAGAAAGAGTATGTGCGATGGCTCCCTTGCGTAAAGGGAGCTGGATTTTGCAACGCAAAAGACTGAGGGATTGTTGTTTGAATTTCAACTGAAATTATTTATTAAAACAATCCTCCCGTCGAGCTTCGCTCGCCACCCTCCTTTGCACAAGGAGGGCATAAAAAACGGACAGCCGACTCGGCTGTCCCTACATTATTAAACCTTTATTTCAACCGTAAGTCCCAAAAGGTCACTATATTTTTCGAGAATGGGTTTAACCTCAGCCTCAATAAACTCAGTTACCTGCTCGGGCGCTCTGCCAACAAAGTTTTCAGTCTTCATTTCGGAGAGGATTTCCTCTTTTGTAAGACCGAACATTGGGTCAGCGGCAATTCTATCGACTAAATCGTTGGGAAGCCCGTCTTCCTTTACAACCTTGCCCGCCGCCATTGAATGAACACGGATTCTTTCGTGAAGCTCCTGACGGTCGCCGCCTTTTTTAACAGCCGCCATCATAATGTTTTCGGTTGCCATAAACGGAAGCTCAGCAAGCAAATGCTTTTCAACCATTTTGGGATAAACAACAAGTCCCTCTGTAACATTTATGTAAAGCTCAAGCACTGCGTCAACGGCAAGAAATGCCTCAGGAATACTGATTCTCTTGTTTGCAGAGTCGTCAAGCGTTCTTTCAAACCACTGAGTTGCGGCGGTAATTGCAGGATTCAAAGCGTCTGCAATTACATATCTTGAAAGCGATGAAATTCTTTCGCTTCTCATAGGATTGCGCTTATAAGCCATAGCAGAAGAACCAATTTGATGCTTTTCAAAAGGCTCTTCAATTTCTTTTTCGTGCTGTAACATTCTAAGGTCGTTTGAGAATTTGTAAGCCGACTGCGCTATCTGCGCAAGCACTGAAAGTACGTTGTAGTCGAGCTTCCTTGAATAAGTCTGACCCGAAACCATGTAACAGCTCTTAAAGCCCATTTTCTCTGCAATTTTTCTGTCGAGAGCCTTAATTTTTTCACTGTCACCCTCAAAAAGCTCAACAAATGACGCCTGTGTACCAGTTGTACCCTTTGAGCCAAGCAGGCGCATCTGCGAAATCTGAAAATCAAGAGAAGCCATATCCATAACTAAATCGTTGAGCCAAAGCGACGCCCTCTTACCTACGGTTGTAGGCTGTGCAGGCTGATAATGCGTATAAGCAAGACATGGCATAGCTTTATATTCATCGGCAAATTTTGCAAGTCCGTTAATAAGGTTTACAAGCTTTTTGCGTACAAGTTTAAGTGCTTCGGTCATAGTAATAACGTCCGTGTTATCGCCGACATAGCAAGACGTTGCGCCGAGATGTATAATTCCCTTTGCCTTGGGGCACTGAACGCCGTAAGCGTAAACATGGCTCATTACGTCGTGGCGAACTTCCTTTTCACGAGCCTCGGCAACCTCATAATTTATGTCGTCAGCATGAGATTTAAGCTCTTCAATCTGCTCGTCCGTGATGCCTAAGCCAAGCTCCTTTTCGCTTTCAGCAAGGGCAATCCAAAGCTTTCTCCATGTTCTGAATTTAAAGTCAGGCGAGAAAATGTATTTCATTTCCTTGCTTGAATATCTTGAATTTAAAGGACTTTCATAAATATCTTTCATTTTTCTGCTCCTTTAAAATTATTTCGCAAAATAATTTTTAATTCTTTCTACTGCGGCGGCGGTGTTTTCCGCTGAGCCGAAGGCTGTCAGTCTGAAATAACCCTCGCCGCTGGGACCGAAGCCCTCACCGGGAGTACCTACAACCTGAATTTCATTAAGAAGAGTGTCAAAAAATTCCCAGCTTCCCATATTATCGGGAGTTTTAAGCCAAACATAAGGTGAATTTTTTGCGCCGTAAACGGTAAATCCGCAGTCCTTAAGACCGTTGTAAATTACCTTTGCATTGTTCTGATAATATGCGATTATCTCACGGATTTGCTTTTTACCCTCTTCGGAATAAACCGCTTCGGCGGCTCTTTGTGTGATATAAGAAACACCGTTAAATTTTGTCGCCTGACGTCTTGCCCAAAGACCGTTAAGCTCAGTGCCGTCGTCTGCTTTCAGTGCGTGGGGAACTACTGTGTATCCGCAACGAACACCCGTAAAGCCTGCTGTTTTTGAAAAGCTTCTGAACTCAATAGCGCAGGTCTTTGCACCCTCAATTTCATAGATCGAATGAGGAACATCGTCCTCAGTTATGAATGCCTCATAAGCTGAGTCAAACAAAATGAGCGAGCCGTTTTCGTTTGCATAATCAACCCATTTTTTAAGCTCTGACTTTGTAATTGCCATACCTGTGGGGTTATTGGGGAAGCAAAGATAAATAATATCAACCTTTTCCGTAGGGAGAGAGGGAAGAAAGTTGTTTTCAGCAGTACAGGGCATATAGTAAATATTCGACCAGCCGCCGTTTACAAAGTCGCCCGATCTGCCCGCCATAACATTTGTATCTACATAAACGGGATAAACGGGGTCGCAAACTGCAACCTTGTTGTCAACGGAAAGAATATCGCCGATGTTGCCGCAGTCGCTCTTTGCGCCGTCGCTGAGGAATATTTCGCTCTCGTCAATGTCTACTCCTCTTGCTCTGTAATCGTTTTCTGCAATTGCATTTAAAATCCATTTGTGACCGTATTCAGGCGGGTAACCCATAAAGGTTTTCTCATCTGCCATATCGTCAACCGCCTTGTGCATAGCAGTAATACAGGCAGGCGCAAGCGGTCTTGTAACATCGCCTATGCCGAGTCTGATAATAGGCTTGTCCGGATTAGCCGCAATGTAAGCATTTACCTTTTTTGCAATATTTGAAAAAAGGTATGAGCTTTGTATTTTTAAAAAGTTATCATTGATTTTCATGAGCTTTTCTCCTCTTTTTTTATATTTTTCCTGTAAAAACCTCAACAGCCTCGCCGTTAAGGTAAACATCGCCGTCGTTGCTCCAGCAGACGAACAGCTCGCCACCCTTCATCTGTACGGAAATCTCACTTTCTCTGTCACATTTTCCTAAGAGAACCGCCGCAACCGCCGAAGCGCAAGCTCCTGTTCCGCAGGCAAGCGTTTCACCGCTTCCTCGCTCAAAGACCCTGACCTTAAGAGCATTTTTGCCGATAACACTTACAAATTCAGCATTTATTCTGTCAGGGAAATACTCGTGATTTTCGAATGCCTGCCCGTAAATGCTCAAATCCATTAAATCAGGGTCGTCACAAAAGGTTACACAATGCGGATTTCCCATTGAAAGGCAGGTCACATCAAAATATCTGTCATAAACAAATATGCTTTTATTTTTTACAACGGCATCGCCGAACCGTGTGGGTATTGACTTTCCGTTCAGCACGGGTTTGCCCATATTAACGGTTGCAGAAACGGCTTTTCCGTCTTTTTCGTCAATCGCCACGGTCCGAAGTCCCGACAGCGTGTTGATTTTAGCGCATATCCCGTTAAGTCTTTTTCTGTCATAAAGAAACTTAGCAACACACCGAACAGCATTTCCGCACATTTTAGCCCGTGAGCCGTCTGCATTGTAAATATCCATAAAACAATCAGCCGTTTCGTCAGGGCGAATAATAACAATTCCGTCAGCGCCTATTCCGAAATGCGGTCGGCTTAATTTTATTGCAGTTTCTTCCGGATTCGGGACCTCTTCGCAAAAACCGTCTATGTAAATGTAGTCGTTGCCTGCGCCGTGCATTTTTACAAAATTCATCATATCTCCTCCTGAGAAAAGATATGATGAACCTTTAGTGTTTATTCGTACAAGGGGAAGCGTGCAACTATATCTGCAACCTTCTTTGCGATTTCGTCCTTTTTGTTTTCAAAATCCGTAGCGCAAAGATAAATGCACTCTGCGATTTCATCCATCTCCGCAGTGCCCATACCTCTTGTTGTAACGGCAGGCGTGCCGAGTCTTACGCCGCTTGTAACAAACGGCTTTTCCGGGTCATTTGGAATAGCGTTTTTATTAGCTGTAATATGAACCTCGTCAAGTCTTCTTTCAAGCTCTTTGCCTGTAATTCCGACTGAGCGCAAGTCAACGAGCATAAGGTGGTTGTCAGTGCCGCCCGAAACGAGGTTTATGCCTCTCTTGGTAAGCCCTTCTGCAAGAGCCGCCGCATTTTCGACAACCTTTTTCTGATATTCTTTATATTCGGGCTTTAATGCCTCACCGAAGCAAACCGCCTTGCCTGCAATAACGTGCATAAGCGGACCGCCCTGTGTGCCGGGGAAAATTGCCTTATTAAACTGCTTGCCGAATTCAGCATCCTTGCAAAGGATAATGCCGCCTCTCGGACCTCTTAATGTTTTATGAGTTGTAGATGTAACAACATCTGCAAATGGAATGGGGGACGGATGAACACCTGCGGCAACAAGGCCTGCAATGTGAGCCATATCAACCATTAAATAAGTGCCGTTTTCATGAGCAATGTTTGCCATTCTTTCAAAATCTATAACTCTGGGATATGCCGAAGCACCTGCTACGATAAGCTTCGGCTTATTTTCTTTAACAAGCTCCTCAAACTTTTCGTAATCAATATATCCGTCTTCGTTTACGCCGTAGGGAACAAAATTGTAGTATTTACCCGACATATTAACAGGTGAGCCGTGTGTTAAATGACCGCCCTCGGCAAGGTTCATACCCATTACGGTGTCGCCCGGCTGGATCAAAGCAAAGTAAACCGCCATATTTGCCTGTGCGCCCGAATGAGGCTGAACATTTACATATTCAGCGCCGAAAAGCTTTTTAAGCCTTTCACAGGCTATGTCCTCAACCTCGTCAACAAACTGGCATCCGCCGTAATAACGGTGTCCTGAATAGCCTTCCGCATATTTATTTGTGAGAACGCTTCCCATTGCCGCCATAACCTCAGGCGAAACAATGTTTTCACTGGCAATAAGCTCAATATTCTGCTTCTGTCTTATAAGCTCCTCGTTCATAGCAGCGGCAAGTTCCGGGTCGCTGTTTGCAAGAAAGCCTATGGTGTCAATAATATTACTGTACATTTTTTGTCCTCCGTTGTTTTATTGTTCTTCTGTTTACTCTTCGGGGAAGAATGCTTTGTGAATAGCTGAAACTGCCTTGTCAGCAGAATCAATATTGATAAGTACCGAAATCTTAATTTCGCTGGTTGAAATCATATCAATGTTTATGTCGTGCTCGTAAAGAGCCTCAAACATTTTAGAAGCTGTACCGGGATGTGACTCCATACCTGCGCCTACAACTGAAACCTTTGCTACGTTTGTGTCGCAGATAATGTCTTCTTCCGAAATATCAAATGCGTCTGCAATGCAGGAAATCGCTTCTTCGGCATTGCCCTTTGAAACGGTAAAGGTAATATCCTTTGTATTGTCACGGCCTACTGACTGCAAAATAATGTCAACATTTATTTTATGCTTTGCAAGAACCGAGAAAAGCTTAAATGCAATTCCGGGAGTATTTGAAATCTTTGTAACTGAAATACGGGCAACATCCGTGTCTTTGGTGACACCTCTAATAAGCATTTTTTCCATTTTAGCGACCTCCTTAACTATTGTGCCGGGAACTCTCTTAAGGCTTGAGAGAACCTCTAATTTTACATTGTATTTTTTTGCCATTTCAACCGAACGGTTGTTAAGAACCTGAGCGCCTAAGGTTGCAAGCTCAAGCATTTCGTCATATGTTATTTCCTGAAGTTTTTTTGCGTTAGGAATCTTTCTCGGGTCTGCCGTGAAAACGCCCTCAACGTCAGTAAAAATCTGACAGCGGTCTGCATGCATCGCCGCCGCAATTGCAACTGCGCTGGTGTCCGAGCCGCCTCTGCCGAGAGTTGTTAAATCGTCATATTTGTTAAGACCTTGGAAGCCTGCAACAACAACGATGTTGTGGCGGTCAATCTCCGCACGGATACGGTCTGCCTTAACGGATTTTATTCTTGCAGTGCCGTAAGCAGATGTGGTGTTAAAGCCTGCCTGCCAACCGAGAAGCGAAACTGCATGACAGCCCAGCTTTTCAATAGCCATAGCAAGAAGTGAAATTGAAATCTGCTCGCCCGAGGCTAACAGCATATCCATTTCTCTTTTAGACGGCTTTTCGCTAATTTCGTGTGCCTTTTCAATAAGATCGTCCGTTGTGTCGCCCTGAGCGGAAACAACAACGACTACGTCGTTACCCTCACGGTAAGTGTCGGTAACAATTTTGGCAACATTCATAACTCTTTCGGCGTTGGCAACGGAGCTGCCGCCGAATTTTTGAACTATAAGTCCCATTATATTTCACCTCACAGGAAATTTATCAATAATCTGTAATTCTTATAAGCGATTCAATTTCAATTTCAGGAATGTTTTTAAGAGCTGAAACAAGCGTTTTTTCCTCAGCACTCTTTGTTACAAAAGCTATTTCATTTTGCTTTGCGCCGTCAAATGTAAGAACCTGTATGCTTCCTATTGCATTTTCAACGGCAGCTTTTGCCTTTTCGGCATTATCCGTTTTTGCTCGGATATACAGCGGATTTACGTCCGTATCGAAATCCGCAACGTAATTTTCTACGCTGTCGCCCCAGCCGAACGGCTTTCTCTTATCGGCATTTCTTGCGCAGTCAATAACGTCTGCAACTACTGCCGAAGCGGTGGGCAATTTACCTGCGCCCTTGCCGTAAAATACAACGTCGCCTGTCGCATTTCCTCTTACGAGAATTGCATTGAAAACGTCGTTAACAGATGCAAGCTGGCTGCCGTTCATAACAATGGCAGGGGATACTACGGCAAAAATTTTGTCGTCCGAAATTCTTTTTGCCCGACCTAAAAGTTTTATAACTCCGCCAAAGCTCGAAATGTACGAAACATCGTCAAGAGTGATTTTTGTAATACCCTCAGTATGAACACTGTCCGGATAAACGTGCTTACCGAAGCAAAGAGATGCAAGAATACAAATCTTTCTGCAAGCATCGTGACCCTCAATGTCAGCGGTCGGGTCTTTTTCGGCATAGCCATTATCCTGCGCAAGCTTTAATGCGTCCTCAAAGCTCATATTCTTTTCTATCATCATAGTGAGGATAAAGTTTGTCGTGCCGTTAAGTATACCTGCAATTTCGTCAATCTCATTTGCGGCAAGGCACTGTGAAATGGGGCGGATAATCGGAATACCGCCGCCGACAGACGCCTCAAAAAGGAAATTTACATTATTTTCCCGAGCCATCGTTAAAAGCTCATAGCCCTTTGATGCCACAAGCTCCTTATTTGATGTAACAACGCTTTTGCCTGTTTTAAGGCACGATGAAACAAATTCAAATGCCGGGTGAAGTCCGCCCATTGTTTCAACAACAACTTTAACCTCATCATCATTCAGTATGATGTTAAAATCCTTTATCATTTTTGATTCGTTAGGGTCGCCAGGGAAATCACGCAAATCAAGAATGTACTTAACCTCAAGCTCTTGCTGTGTACTGCGCTTTACAATGCTTTCGTGATTCGTGGTAATAACCTCAACAACACCGGAACCTACCGTTCCGTAACCCATTACTGCTACTT
>DKTZ01000018.1:0-180 GCA_002490425.1 Ruminococcaceae bacterium UBA7217 | reverse complement strand
TTCCGTAACCCATTACTGCTACTTGCATTATATTCACTTCCAGAAAATTAGTTAAACGGTGAAAAGAGCTGAAAACAGCTTTTTCATACTGCGCTTTCTTTTGAAATAGTAATAAACTACCACGTTATGTATTTTAACATAAATTTTTACTGTATAAAAGTGGAAAATATTATATAAATA
>DKTZ01000011.1:95150-95723 GCA_002490425.1 Ruminococcaceae bacterium UBA7217 | reverse complement strand
CTCTTACATATATAAGTCTATATCAATAATAGAGGCAATTCAATACCAAAACAGGAAATATAAATATAAAAATCGGCAATTTATGTGAAACTTATATTTTTATCTTCGAGGACATTACCATTAAATGTGAGATATAAGATTGTAGTATGCGATGCTATTTCCATTAAAAAGGAAAAGTCCGCAAGGCAGATAAATAAGTTTTGGCATAAAAACGTACTCAGCACAGCGTAATTTTAGTTTCTTAAGTAGTATTTTATCCTACTTTTTCTTACTTGTCAATATAATAAGCGAAAATATGCTAATATTATATTCAGGTGATGATATGAAACCGTTGAAAGAAAAAATAAGCATAACAATTGATGCAGATTTGCTTGTAAAGCTCCGTCAATTGGCTGAAGATGACGACAGGTCTCTTTCGCAATATATCAACTTAATATTAAAGCAACATATTGAGAACAAAAATAAGGAGCAGTAAAATGCTCCTTTTTTATTGATATTTATGATTTGAAAAATCAAGAACAGAATACAGTGAGAAACGAAACGGTGAGGGGGTGCGGGTTGCCGGTGGCAACC
>DKTZ01000011.1:75812-94834 GCA_002490425.1 Ruminococcaceae bacterium UBA7217 | reverse complement strand
CGGGTTGCCGGTGGCAACCTTTGATTGCAACAGCAAGCAAAAGCACCGACCGAGCCGGCAGGCAAGACTCATCATCCCCTACAAATATATCATACAATATAAATTATATTCATCAACATAAATATAACAAACAATATAATGATTATCAATCGCCGTTTACAAGGCGTTTGTAGGAATAAACACAGCCGCAATAGTTCTGGCGGTAAAGATTATATTTCTTTGACAGCTCAATTGAGCGCTTAAAGCCCTCTTTTTTTTTGAAATCCGACGGTAAAAATTTAACATTATATTCGTTTGCAAGTTCTTCGCCGATTTCATTGATTTTCTGCGCATTTTTTAACGGGCTTATTGTAAGTGAGGTTGTGAACCAGTCAAAGCCGTTTTCGCTCGCAACCTTTGCCGCTTTTGTGAGGCGTAATCGGTAGCATTTAAAGCACCGCTCGCCGCCCTCACGGCAATTTTCCATACCCTTTACCGTTTCATAAAACTTTTCGCTTTCAAAATCGCAGTCAATAAATTTTACAGGGTATTTCGTTTTCATTTCCCCTATAAGACGGATTTGTTCGCTCTTTCTGTGATTATACTCGCTTTCAGGGTAAATGTTTGGGTTATAATAAAGCACGGTAATATTAAAGTAGTTTGAAAGATATTCAATGCAATAACTGCTGCACGGCGCACAGCAGGTATGCAAAAGCAGGGACGGGGCAACGTCGCCCAGTCCCTGAATTATTTTGTCAAGCTGTTTTTGATAGTTAATATTATTCGTCATCTGCATCTGCGTTTTCAGCATTGTCAGGTAAAATTTCAACTTTTACCTTGCCGATTCTTCTCTCTTCAACGTTCAGCACTGTAAATTTAATATTTTCATACTGCGCTACGTCCTGATTTTCGCCCTTGGGAAGATAGCCTAAAAGACTTATAATAAATCCGCCGAGAGTATCATAATCGCCGTCGGGAATTTTAATTCCAATCAGCTCTTCCACCTCATCAATAAATGTAATTCCGTCAACAGTAAATGTACTGTCGTCAATTTTGGAAATCTCTTCATCCTCATTGTCATATTCATCCTGAATATTTCCTACAATAGACTCCAAAATGTCCTCAAGCGTAACAATACCTGCCGTTCCGCCGTATTCGTCAACAACAACCGCCATTTGAATATGCTTTTCGAGCATTTCATTTAAAAGCTCAGAGCATTTTTTGGTTTCGGGAATGTAATATGTTTCACGTAAAAAGTCCTTTATAGACTTTGATTTCGGAATTGAAGTGCCGATATATTTAAGAAAATCCTTCACGTAAATTACGCCGACAATATTGTCCTGATCCTCTTTATAAACAGGAATTCGTGAATGACCGCACTCAATTGACATATTGATTATATCGGAAAGCGGGTCATCAAAATCGACACAGTCCATATCCGTTCTGTGGGTCATAACACCTGCAACGTCCATATCGTCAAACTCGAAAATGTTGTTAATCATTTCCTTTTGAACGTCCTCAATAACGCCTTTTTCCTGACCGACATCAACCATCATTCGGATTTCTTCTTCGGTAACAACCTCTTCGTCCTCGTTGGGGTCTATGCCGAAAAGACGAATTATTCCGTTTGTAGATGCAGAAAGAAGCTTAACAAAAGGCTTTGCAACTTTATTTACAAAAAGCAGCACGGGAACAACCGTAAACGAAACCTTCTCAGGAGCGTGCATTGCAATCTTTTTCGGAGTAAGCTCACCGAGCACAAGTGAAAAGTAAGACATAATAACGGTGATAAGCACGGTTGAAACAGCGCTTATTACACCAACAGGAATAACGTTTACAATGCCGGTTTCGGCGACCTTTTCAGTCAGCATAACGGCAAAGCTCTGCGAAGCGGTGGCACTTGTCAAAAAGCCCGCCAACGTTACGCCGATTTGAATTGTTGATAAAAATCCGCTTGAGTCCTTAGTAAGCTTTAGAACCTGCTTGGCCTTTTTGTCGCCGTCCTCTGCCATTTTTTCAATTTTGTTGTCATTAAGCGAAATAATAGCAATTTCGCTCATTGCAAAAAATGCATTTACAAGAATTAAAATAAAGAGTACCAAAAGTTTTAGAATAATACTCACGGGGTCTGCGTCCATAGACAAAATTTACTCCTTTAAATTCAAAAAAATATTTTCGGTATATATACTTTTTTATATTGTATAACAAAATATGCAATTAGTCAAGTAAAGCCTTAAGAACTGCTCATTTGTCCGTTTTGCCCAAAAATATTCCTGAATACGTCAAAATTCCCTGCAAAAAAATATTTACAATTTAATTTAAAAGTGTTAAAATGTCAAATGTATGAGAAATTTTCATTTCTATTACTTTGTAATCAATTCAAGGAGGAAATAAATCATGGTAGTCAGAAAATCAAAGACTATGGACGGTAACAATGCCGCTGCTCATGTTTCTTATGCATTCACTGAAGTAGCCGGTATTTATCCTATTACACCGTCAAGCCCCATGGCAGACTTTGTTGACCAGTGGTCAGCTCAGGGTCTTAAAAACATTTTCGGCACAACCGTAAAGGTTGCTGAAATGCAGTCGGAAGCAGGCGCTTCGGGTACTGTTCACGGCTCTCTTGCGGCAGGTGCGCTCACAACTACTTATACTGCTTCTCAGGGTCTTCTTCTTATGATCCCGAATATGTATAAGATTGCAGGTGAATTACTCCCCTGCGTATTCCACGTTTCAGCTCGCTGCGTTGCATCACATGCACTTAACATCTTCGGCGATCATTCAGACGTTTATGCTTGCCGTCAGACAGGCTTTGCAATGCTTGCAGAAACAAATCCTCAGGAGGTTATGGACCTTGCCGCTGTTGCACACCTTGCAACAATTAAGTCAAGAGTTCCGTTCATTAACTTCTTTGACGGTTTCAGAACATCACATGAAATTCAGAAAATCAAGGTTTGGGATTTTGAAGACCTTAAAGAGATGTGCGATATGGACGCTGTTGAAGCATTCCGTAAGCGCGCTCTTAACCCCGAAAGACCCGTTATGCGCGGTTCACACGAAAACGGCGACATCTTCTTCCAGCACAGAGAGGCTTGTAACGAATATTACAACGCTGTTCCCGGTATTGTTGAAGAGTATATGGGCAAGGTTAACGAAAAGCTCGGCACAGATTACAAGCTCTTCAACTACTACGGTGCTCCCGATGCTGAAAGAGTTATCGTAGCAATGGGTTCAGTTTGCGACGTTGCCGAAGAGGTTATCGATTATCTTACGGCAAAGGGCGAAAAGGTTGGTCTTGTTAAGGTTCGTCTTTACAGACCTTTCTCAACAAAGCATTTTGTTGACGCTATTCCTCAGACTGCTAAGAAAATCGCAGTTCTTGACAGAACAAAAGAGCCAGGTTCAATCGGCGAGCCTTTATTCCTTGATGTTATTGCCGCTCTTAACGAGCAAGGCAGAGACGGCATTAAGGTTTGCGGCGGCAGATACGGTCTCGGTTCAAAGGATACTCCCCCTGCAAGCATCTTTGCAGTTTATGAGCACCTCAATGCTGAAACTCCTGCACGTCAGTTCACAATCGGCATTAACGATGACGTAACACACCTTTCACTCGAAGAAAAGCCTGCTCCCATTACCGCGGCAGACGGCACAATCGAGTGCAAATTCTGGGGTCTCGGCGGTGACGGTACTGTTGGCGCTAATAAAGACTCTATCAAGATTATCGGTGACCATACCGACAAATATGTTCAGGCATATTTCCAGTATGACTCAAAGAAAACAGGCGGTATTACAATTTCCCACCTTCGTTTCGGCGACAAGCCCATTAAGAGCTCATACTATATAAATAAAGCTGACTTTGTTGCCTGCCACAACCCCTCTTACATAGAAAAGGGCTACAAGATGGTTCAGGACGTTAAACCCGGCGGCGTATTCCTTATTAACTGCCAGTGGGACGAAGCAGAGCTTTGCGAAAAGCTTAACGCTGAAACAAAACAGTACATTGCAAAGAACAACATTCAGCTTTACACTGTTAACGCTATTGACCTTGCTGCAAAAATCGGTCTCGGCAAGAGAACAAATACAGTTCTTCAGTCTGCTTTCTTCTCACTTTCCAAGGTTCTTCCCGAGGAAGAAGCTATCGGCTATATGAAGGAAAAAGCACAGAAGTTTATGAAGAAGGGTAAAGAAATCGTTGAGATGAACGAAAAGGCAATTGATGCAGGTGCATCTGCTTACGTTAAAATCAACGTTCCGGCTGACTGGGCAAATGCTGTTGACGCTGAGGCTGACGCTAAGAGCGAAGGTCCTGCAAAGCTTGTCAAGATGGTTGACAACATTATGAAACCCGTTGGCAAGATGGACGGCGATTCACTCCCCGTTTCTGCATTTAAAGACCACGTTGACGGTACATTTGAGCAGGGCGCTGCTGCTTATGAGAAGCGCGGCGTTGCAGTTATGGTTCCCGAGTGGGACGCATCTACCTGCGCACAGTGCAACAAGTGCTCTTATGTTTGCCCGCACGCTACAATCCGCCCCTATGCCTTAACTGAGGCTGAGGCTGCTGCGGCTCCCGCTTCTGCAACAATCGTTGAGAAGAAGGGTAAGGGCAAGGGCGTTTACAAATACACAATGGCAGTTTCTCCGCTTGACTGTATGGGTTGCGGCGTCTGCGTAGGCGTTTGCCCGACAAACTCACTTAAGATGGTATCCCGTGAATCACAGGATGCAAAGCAGGAAGCATTCGACTATATGGTAGCAAATGTAACTGTTAAGGAAGACCTTGCAAACAACACTGTTATCGGCAGTCAGTTCAAGACTCCTCTTCTTGAGTTCTCAGGCTCCTGCGCAGGCTGTGCTGAAACATCTTACGCAAGACTTATCACACAGCTCTTCGGCGACAGAATGTACATTTCAAATGCAACAGGCTGCTCATCAATCTGGGGCGGTCCTGCTGCTACATCACCCTATACAACTGACAAGAACGGTCACGGTCCTGCATGGGCTAACTCACTGTTTGAGGACAACGCAGAGCACGGCTTCGGTATGTACCTCGGTCAGAACGCAATCAGAAACAGACTTATCGGCAAGGTTAACGCTATTGTAGAAGAGGGCAAAGCTCCGGCTGAAATTCTCGACGCTGCAAAGGCTTACCTTGACACAGTTAACGACGGCGACGCAAACAAGGCTGCATCTGAAAAGCTTGTTGAGGTTCTTAAGACTCTCGACTGCGATTGCGAAACAAAGAAAGACATTCTTGACAATGCTGAATACCTTTCAAAGAAATCTGTATGGATTTTCGGCGGCGACGGTTGGGCATACGACATCGGCTTCGGCGGTGTTGACCATGTACTCGCTTCCGGCGAAGATGTAAACATTATGGTATTCGATACTGAGGTTTACTCAAACACAGGCGGTCAGGCATCTAAGGCATCTAACATCGGTCAGGTTGCTCAGTTCGCGGCGGCAGGTAAGGCAATTGCTAAGAAGAGCCTTGCTGAAATTGCAATGAGCTACGGCTACGTTTATGTTGCACAGATTGCTATGGGCGCTGACCAGAATCAGACAATCAAGGCTCTTACAGAGGCTGAGGCTTATCACGGTCCGTCAATCATTATTGCATACGCACCCTGCGAAATGCATTCAATTAAGGGCGGTATGACAAACTGCCAGGCTGAAATGAAGAAGGCTGTTGACTGCGGTTACTGGAATATGTTCCGTTACAACCCTGCTCTCAAAGCAGAGAGCAAGAACCCGTTCACAATTGACTCTAAGGAAGGCGCCGAGAGCTACCGTGACTTCATTATGAATGAGGCTCGTTACTCTTCACTTACACGCTCATTCCCCGAGAGAGCAGAACAGCTCTTCACTCAGGCTGAGGCTACTGCAAAGGCAAGATATGACCACCTTCTTCGCCTTAAAGACCTCTATGCTCCGAAAGAGGACTGATTGATTAGTAATATCAATTAAATACAACGAACACGCCCAAGGAAACTCGGGCGTGTTTTTTTACTGTTTTATGCATTTTAAATTTTATCTTTCAATATAAACGCTGAAAGCTGTGCCACTTTCACAAACGCTGGAAACTGTGCCACTTTCATTTCTTGACTTATTAAGAGTGGAGATAACTATTTCATAATATTTTCCGTTCATATCCTTCGCGTTGTGTATCTTTTTTAATTCTCCGTCAAAAAGATGCTGGCTTGCAAAGGATATATTACTTTGACCGTCAAAATTAAAATATAAAGTAGACATTCCGCTTACATTTATCGTATCGTAATCTTCAATATCACTGTATATTTTGCTTTTCTCCGCAATATCTGATTTAATTAAAAAATCGCACAAATCCGTAAACAATATTCCGTCTTCGGCAGAAACAAACTCTCTTTGCCGCACAATGCGGTATGATATTCTGTCGGGCTGTTCGGCTGATGAAAATAACATTACATTTATATATTCGTGTGTAAATTCATCATTCATCTTTATATCAGCCTTTACCATATCCCCTGCCTTATTAAGCTCTATTTCATAATCGGTACAAACTGTATCTTTCGTAAAAAAATGCGTATGCTCATTTAAGTCCACCAACATTTCCATTACATCAATTCTGTTGTTAGTGTTAAATATTCCTTCATAAGTATCAATATTCTGTGATTTGATAAAATTTTTAACGACCAACGAAATTAACAGAACGCAAAAAATCAATGCTATAATCAAAAGATATTTTGTAATTTTTCCTTTTTTTACTGTTTTCTCAATACCCTTAACAGCATTAACCAAATTATCATCGGACTTTTGCAAAAATACTTCTTCCGATATTTTTTCCCCTGTCAGCAATTCATTTACTGTTATATTAAAAATGTTTGCAAGCGGAATTAAGAAGGATGAATCGGGCATACCTTTTCCCGTTTCCCACCGTGATATGGCTTTATCTGTGCATCCGATTTTCTCCGCAAGCTCCTTTTGCGTCATATTCAGGACGCTTCTCTGTTCCTTTATGAAAGAACCGATTTTTACGGTATCCATAATATCACCTCAGTAAAATTATACCGAATAACATATAAAACATCAACCTATGAATCATAGAATATGACTTTTCATCACTTTTTTAACATAGAATACACGTAAAAGTCCAAAACCCTTACAATAGAATAAAAATGTATGGGTTTTTTCGTAAAAGAGTGTATAATTAAACAGAAGGATATTAAGAAAGGGGCGGTTTGCGTGAAAGAACAGGAAATAATTGATTTGCTTATTCAGAAAAACGAAATCGGACTAAGTGAATTAATAAAGCACTACGAACCGCTGATAAAATATATAATTGCACCGATTTTGCCTAATTTTCAAGACCGTGAGGACTGTCTGTCTGAGATTTCTATACGAATATGGAATAAAATTGACACATACGACTCCGCCCGTGGAAGCCTTAGCGTATGGATTACGACAATTTCACGAAACACTGCCTTAAACTATAAAAGAAAAGCCTTGCATTATCACAATGATGAAGAAATCAACAGCAGTATTCCGTCAAATGAACCCTCTCCTGAGGACGAGGTTATTCGGCGTGAAAAGCAGGCAGAGCTTAATAAAGCTTTACTTAAGCTGTCATCAAAGGAAAAACTTTTATTCTACCGAAAATATTACTATCTCCAATCAATTGCCCAGATAGCCTCGGAAACAGGTATGACGGAGAGAGCGGTTGAAGGAAAGCTCTACCGTTTAAAAATAAAACTGCGTAAAATTCTCGGAGGTGAAAATAATGAATAATTATGAATGGCAGAAATCAAATGACGAAAGCTTTGAAAAAACACTTGTACAAATCGTTCCTGAGCCGTCAGTAACTGTTGTTTCAGAGGTTACGCCGTGGAAAAAATCTATGAACAGAGTTTTAACCGGCTTGGCTCTGGAAACAATTACGCTTAATTTTTGGTGTCTTAACTACGTTCTTCCGACTGTCGGCACAATTTTAAAGCTACTCGGCTTCCGAGTATTAAAATATGAAAACAAATGGTTTAAAGCCTGTTGTTTTCTTTCTGCAATAATCGCTGTATTCCGCTTTTCGGATTTGATACTCAATTCAACAATCATTCAAAACGCATACCACAGCTCCTCAGCAGGCGCCGCAGTAACATTTATATCCGTCAGTCTTTCCGTTATTGAATATTTTTGTCTTTGGCGCGCCATTTTGGCTGTTCAAAAAAAATCTGCACTCCCTGCCCATGCAGGCGGCGCATTTATGCTTATTATTATTTCGGTAATTATATATTATCTCGCTTTAGCGGAATTTGAGGGATTTTTTATTCCCATTGCAATTATAATCGGATATATTTTTATAATCCGAAGCTTATATAAGCTTTCCAAAGATATTAACGAAACAGGATATGTAATTTGCAGCAAGCCGATAAAAATTACAGACCGTTATATTGTAATTCCCATTGTTGCCGTTCTAATTATCGGTCTCGTCTGCGGATATACGTTTGGAAACAGCTATCCAATGGAATGGATACCACAGGAAAAAACAGAACACGAAAGTATTCAAAATATTAAATCTGACTTAATTTTCCTCGGATTTCCTGAAAATATTCTGAATGATATCAATGCTGAAGATATTAAAGCCTGCGAGGGCGCTTCACAAGTTATTGTAGAAAAATCCGACAGCAAAGTAATTTGCGGCTTAGCGAAAACAGCGGATAAACTGACAGACAGCAGTGCCGAAAGTGATTCTTCTGCACGTAATTTATGTATTACCTCAATCGGTGTACGGATTTCTGCGGAACAAGACAGCTGGATGATGTTCCACCATTTTTTCTGGACCGGAAAGCACAATTTTTTCGGTACAGAGGCCGTCCAAATACAACCGCCCTTTTCAGATAATTACTACTACCCTGACACAAAGGCAACCGGGCGTGTACTGTATGACATAAACGGAAAAACATTTACCTCTGATTATGATTATATCGGGACAAAAACCTACACGAAAGAGAGTGTCTTTTTCGGCAGCAATATGCGCAACGATATTTTTGCAACTTTTTCTATTCCTAAGAACAGCGAAAAACAACGTGGATATGTAGCTTATTCAATGAATGTAATGAACACGGATATGGTTATTTGCAGTTATTGTAATTATGTTCATCAAAGTTTCCCGTTCCCGTATCCGTCTGTTACCGCTATGGAATATGCTATGAGTGATTATTTTTTTAATTCATCTAATGCATTTACTGTAATTCAGGAGCAGTTTCTTATTCATCCCGAAGAGGTAATTACAGAATAAAGAAACGCTTTCAAGCAATAAGTACAAAAATAACAGTGGGAGCAAATGATTTGCTCCCACTAAGCTTTTCTAAAAGCCCTAAATTCTATCCGAATTTAGGGTTCATTTTTTTGAAGCCGTTCATACAGCGCCTTGTATTCAGGCTGTTTCTCTTTAACTTTATAACGGCGCCGATTTTTACGGTATCCATAATATCACCTCGGTAAAATTATACCGAATAACATATAAAACATCAACCTATGAATCGTAGAATACTGATTTATTAAGTTTTTTTGCACAGTCTGCAATACACAAACAGCGAATATCCGAATCACGAATACCCGCTGTTTTTTGATTTATTTACCTGTCAGTCTGTCCTTGTTCGCCTGCCAAAAAGCGTCGTGCTCTTCATAGGTTTTTGAATAATGCGCTTCATAAGGCGGAACAGTACCGATTATAAAGTAAAGATAATCGGTTTTCGCAGGACTTAATGCGGCATTTATTGATTTCATACCTGGGTTGCAAATCGGCCCTGCAAGCAAACCTGCATTCTTTGAATTATAATATTCCTTTATTGTCGGGAATTTGTCCGGATATTCTATTTTGATTACACCCTCACAGTAATTTATGCACACATCACATTGGAAAGGCATTTTAGCTTTAAGTCTGTTGTAAAGCACTGAGGCAACCATAGGTCTTTGCTCATCCGTGCATGCTTCCTTCTCAACAATTGACGCAATAGTCAGAATCTCGTGAACATTATATCCGCTGTTTTGAACATTCGCCATAAAATCGGAATTAAAACGAGCCTTTGCACCGTTCAGGAACATTTTTATGATTGATTTAACGTCCGTTCCCTTTGGAATTTCGTAGGTCAACGGAAAAATATAGCCTTCAAGGTAAAAACACACATTTTTTGCATTAAACGCATCCTTCAAAAAAGGATATTCAGAAATATCGAGCCAATCCTTCGCTGTCTGCGCCGCATTTACAAAATCATCTGATTTACAGAGTCCTTTTTCCTCTAAAAGCCACGAAATCCTCAAAAGAGTATAGCCCTCAGGGATTGTAATTTTAACTTTTTCAACCTGATTTTGTGCCGAAGACACGCCCGATGTATTACCCTCCGAGCTGTTTGATGTGTTTTCTGACGGATTATTCTGTGAAATTGCTGATTTTTTTGTTGTATTCATATTTGAGTCAGCTATATTTTCGTCTTTCTTTTTGCCGCAGGAAGCAAAACCGAATAAGACTGTGATACATAAAAAAACTGAAAGTATTTTTTTCATTTAATTCGCCGCACTGTAAAGCACATTCGCTTTACAACTTCCTTTTTCATTTTTTTACACTGCCCCAATAAACATTGAGCCAAGAGGAAATCCCCTCGGCTCAAATTGTTTATAAAATCAATATTTCTTTCTGGGAGTATAAGATGTATGCAAAATTTCGTGAGCCTTATGGCTGCCGGGCTTTTCGAGATATGTGTCGTAAAGCTCCTTAATTGCGGAGTTTTCATGTGACATTCTCTTCTTGTTTGCCTTATCAGCATCATAAAGAACCTGTGCTCTTCTCGCCTTAAGGTCAATGAAGTTGTGAACAACCGCATGCTGAATCGGCTGACCGCCGCCGTTAATACAGCCGCCGGGACAACCCATTATCTCAACGAAGAGGTAATTACTGTCGCCCTTCTTGATTTTTTCCATAATCTCTTTTGCGTTCTTTGTGCCGCTTGCAACTGCAACCTTAACATCAAGGTCGCCAACCTTGTAATCGGCTTCCTTAATATTTTCCATACCTCTGACTGCCTCGAAGTCGGGTGACGGAGCCTCCTCGCCCGTAATCATCTTAACAGCAGTACGAAGAGCCGCTTCCATAACGCCGCCTGTTGCGCCGAAAATGGTAGCTGCACCTGTTGACTCGCCGAACGGATTGTCAAACTCTTCATCGGGAAGGTGCTTGAAGAAAATTCCTGCGCTCTCAATCATTCTTGCAAGCTCACGGGTTGTGAGTGCAATATCAACATCGGGGTAACCCGAAGCCGCCTGATTGGGTCTCTTTGTCTCAAATTTCTTGGCTGTGCAGGGCATAATGCCGACAACAACCATATTCTTCGGATCAATGCCCATCTTCTCAGCATAGTAAGTCTTCATTGTAGCGCCGAACATCTGCTGAGGTGATTTACATGTTGAAAGGTGCGGAATAAGCTCGGGATAATAATGCTCGCAATACTTAATCCAACCGGGTGAGCAAGATGTAATCATCGGCAGAACACCGCCGTTCTTTACACGCTCTACAAGCTCGTTTGCCTCTTCCATAATTGTAAGGTCAGCCGCAAAGTCGGTGTCGAATACCTTGTCAAAGCCGAGTCTGCGAAGAGCTGCAACCATTTTGCCCTCAACATTTGTACCGATATGCATACCGAAAGCCTCACCGAGTGTTGCACGGATTGAGGGAGCAGTATTTACAATAACAAACTTTTCGGGGTCATTGATAGCGGCAAGAACCTTATCTGTATCGTCCTTTTCAACAATTGCGCCTGTCGGGCAGTTAACAATACACTGACCGCAGGAAATGCAGGAAACATCCGCCAAATCTTTGTCAAATGCAGATGAAATGTGAGTGTCAAATCCGCGTGCATTTGCGCCGATTACCGAAATACCCTGCTGGTCGCAAGCGGCAATACAACGGCGGCAAAGAATACACTTGTTGTTATCTCTTATCATATGAGCGGCAGAGTCGTCAAAGTTATATTTAACAACCTCGCCCTGATAATAATTTGGATTGTCAACTCCAAACTCCTTACAAAGCTTCTGAAGCTCGCAGGTCCCGCTTCTGACACATGAAAGACAGCTCTTATCGTGAGTTGAAAGAATAAGCTCAAGAGTTGTTTTGCGTGAATGGCGAACCTTTTCGGAATTTGTGAAGATTTCCATTCCCTCGTTAACGGGGAATACGCAGGCAGAAACAAGGCTTCTTGCACCTACAACCTCTACCATACAAATACGGCAAGCGCCGATTTCATTTATGCCCTTTAAGTAGCAAAGGGTCGGAATTTCAATACCTGCATATCTTGCAGCTTCAAGAATTGAAATACCCGCAGGCACGCTTAAGGACATGCCGTTGATTTTAATATTTACATTACCCATAATGGCACACTCCTTACTCTTTTACAATTGCCTTAAACTTACATGTTGACATACAAGCGCCGCACTTAATGCACTTGTCGGGGTCAATTTCGTAAGCAGGCTTTTTCTTGCCGGGTGCTACGTAGTCCGTAACCTTAATTGCGTCCGCAGGACACTGTTTAGCGCACATTCCGCAGCCGAAGCAAGTATCTTTAACAATCTTATATGTGAGAAGGTCTTTACAAACTCCCGCAGGACATTTCTTGTCAACAACGTGTGCAATATACTCTTCTCTGAAGAATTTAAGTGTTGCAAGAACGGGGTTGGGAGCTGTCTGGCCGAGACCGCAAAGCGAATTGTTCTTGATGTAATAGCAAAGGTCTTCAAGCTTGTCAATATCTTCAAGAGTTCCCTTGCCTGATGTAATCTTGTCAAGAAGCTCAAGAAGTCTTTTTGTACCTACACGGCACGGAGTACATTTACCGCAGGACTCGTCAACAGTGAAATTAAGGAAGAATTTTGCAATATCAACCATACAGTTGTCTTCGTCCATAACAATAAGTCCGCCCGAACCCATCATACAGCCGATAGCCGTAAGGTTGTCGTAGTCAATGGGTGTGTCCATAAGGGAAGCAGGAATACATCCGCCGGAAGGACCGCCCGTCTGAGCCGCCTTGAACTTTTTGCCATGAGGGATACCGCCGCCGATTTTCTCAATAACCTCACGAAGAGTTGTTCCCATGGGAACCTCAACAAGACCTGTATTATTGATTTTACCGCCGAGGGCAAATACCTTTGTGCCCTTTGATTTCTCAGTACCCATTGAAGCGAACCAATCAGCGCCTTTAAGAATAATCTGCGGAATATTTGCAAAGGTTTCTACGTTGTTTTCTGTTGTGGGCTTACCGAAAAGACCTTTTACTGCCGGATAAGGAGGTCTGGGTCTCGGCTCGCCGCGGTTGCCCTCGATTGAAGTCATAAGAGCAGTTTCCTCACCGCAAACGAATGCGCCGGCACCAAGTCTTACGTGAAGGTCAAAGTCAAATCCGGAATCAAAAATATTCTTACCTAAAAGTCCGTATTCTCTTGCCTGTTCTATAGCAATCTTCAAACGTGCAACTGCTATCGGGTACTCGGCACGAACGTAAATGTAGCCTTCTGTTGCGCCTGTCGCATAACCGCAGATTGCCATTGCCTCAACAATGCAGTGCGGGTCGCCTTCAAGAACAGAACGGTCCATAAATGCACCGGGGTCGCCCTCGTCGGCATTACATACAACATACTTTTGGTCAGCCTTGTTAGCGGCTGTAAAGCTCCACTTTTTACCTGTCGGGAATCCGCCGCCGCCGCGTCCGCGAAGACCTGAATCCGTAACGCATTTAATAACATCTTCGGGAGTCATTTCCGTAAGAGCCTTACCGAGAGCGGCATAACCGTCCATTGCTATGTACTCTTCAATGCTTTCGGGGTTAATAACACCGCAGTTACGAAGAGCCACTCTTTTTTGTGATTTGTAGAAGGTTGTGTCGCTTAAGGAAACGTGTGCCGCCTCCTCTTTAACAGCTTCATCAACATCTGAATAAACAAGCCTTTCAACAATACGGCCCTTAAGAAGATGCTCGGAAACAATTTCAGCTACATCCTCTTTCTGAACTCTGCTGTAAAATGTACCGTCGGGATAAACGATAACAACAGGACCGAGTGCGCAAAGACCGAAACAGCCGGTTCTTACGATTTTTACTTCATCAGTAAGACCGTTTTCCTCAATTCGGTTCTCAAATTCCTCAATAAGAGTCGCACTGCCCGATGATGTGCAGCCAGTACCGCCGCATATCAAAACCTGTGAACGAATCATATTTTTTACCTCCAATTTTTATACATTAGAAAATCAAGCGTTTGTCATTGTGTATTCTTCAACAACATTGCCGCCCTTAAGGTGCTTTTCAATAACTTCTTTTGCTTTTTCCGAAGTCATTTTAACATAGGTTACCTTTTCCTTGCCTGCTTCAAAGATTTCAACAACAGGCTCATACTGGCAAATGCCGATGCACCCTGTCTGTGTAACTGTTACATTACCCGAGAGACCCTGATTGTTAACTTCCTCAACGAAGGTATTGAGAACAGGTCTTGCACCTGCTGCGATACCGCAGGTTGCCATTCCGACAACAACTCTGATATCTCCGCTGCCTTCACGCATAACAACCTTGTTCTGCATCTTTTCTTTAATTGCCGCAAGTTCAGCCAACGATTTCATATTTATCTTATCCTTTCATATAATATATACTTTTTTATAATCTAAAAAGCAAGCTTACTCTATTTCCGAATAAGCCTCCTCAAGATAGCCTTTTATCCAGAGAATTACCTCGGCATTGTCAAGCGGAACGTCGCCGAGCACCTCTTTAAGCTCATCTGTATCAAGTGAAACTTCACCTTCGGGCAGTGTATGCTTAAAAATCCAGCGAATGTCGGGACTGCCCTGTATCAGCGTTGTCACCGTTGAAACAATGTCACCGAGAGGTGTAAAATCTATACTGTTTTTATTGAAAACCGCCGTTGTCACAGTGCCGTGTGAATCGGGATATTCGCTTTCGTGCTTTGAAGTAATTTCAAAGCTCCCTCCTGTTTGCTCCGCCGCAAGCAGTAAAAACGGGATTCCCATTCCGACCTTTCGTGTCGTTCTTGTGGTCGAAAACGGATCGGTCACTGTTTTAAGAAAATCCTCTTTCATACCACATCCGTTATCCGCAATTTGCATTTTAAATGTGTCCGCCGTTTCGGTAAGAGTAACCCAAACCGTGTCCGCTTTTGCCTTAACGGAATTCATTGCTATATCAAGAATATTAAGTGACAGTTCTTTCATCTAAATTGCCTCCAACAGCTCAAAAAGTCTTTTGCGTACCAAATCACTGCTGTACGGTTCATCGTCAATAAGAAAATATTCTTTCTTATCTTTTATATTCCACAGATAATGTGCGTCTGACGACACAATTACCTGTTTATTACGTGTTTCGGGATATTTCTTGTTAAATTTCTCAATATTCTCGCTGTCGTGAAACTCCTCCGCAGTAAAGCCGCTGTTCACGGGAAAATCGCCGAGAATTGAAATTATGCCGTTTGCCTCCCTGTCAATGTGAGCAGGATAGCAAAATCCGCCGAAATCTTTTATCAGTTTCGGCACGCTTTCAACCGAAATATCGGTTGCATTGGGAAGAAAAAACTCTTCTGTGCCGATAACCTCATCGTTTTCACCAAGAATAAGCTGATTTCCGAAAATATCCGTTCTGTTTGGGTATTTAACCCTGTGACTGTCAACCATACTGTCAAAATCCAAAGCCGTGTCAAGGTCTTTAAAAAGACAAACAACGTGAATGTCCTCAGCCGTTGTAAGTTCCATTCCCGCAATGGGGATTATACCGTTGCGCTTTGCCGCTTTAAAAAAAGCAGGGCAGTTTTTTGCAGTGTTATGGTCGGTCAGCGCCATTATATTAAGTCCGTTAAGCACGCCCATTCCCGCTATGTTGTTTGGCGTCATATCATCGTCGCCGCAGGGGGACAAACAGGAATGAATATGCAAATCGTAATAATACTTATTCATATTGTTTCGTAAACAGCAACAGCCGTTTCATAGGTTCTTTTGTCAGACAGTAAAATGTTAACGCCTTTTTCTTCGGCTAACCTAAGTATACTGTCCTCCACGGTTACGCCCTCTGAAAGCACTATGCAAGCGACATCGGCAAGAGAAGCTACTGCAATAATATTTTGATTAGACATTATTGTTATCCAAACATTATTCTCTTCCGCTCTGCCCATAACCCAGCTTAAAAGGTCGCCGATGTAGCACCCGTCAATTTCACGGTCGCCGTCCGGCATAGCCGCTGTTTTAAAGTTACATTTTTCCGAAAGCTCTTTAACTGTCACGGTGTTTCCTCCGTCTGGGATTTAAGTGAATTTTTAAGAACACAACATTGGTCAATGCTTGCCGTACCTCTTACAATATCCTCGGCAAAAGCACGGCAACTCGGCGAACCGCATGCACCGCAGTCAATTCCGGGAAGTGTTTCTCTTATCCGCTGAATTTCCGCCATCATTCGCATTGACTCACTAAAGCTCTCACTGAGCCGTGAAATCGGTCTGTAAGTCGGAAGAGAAGAAGAAACAACACTATCAGGTATATAGTGCATATCGCTTGGAAGTCTGTTGAGCGATACAGGTAAATACCGTCTTACGGACTGCAAGCGTGTTCTTGCAACAAACGGGTTTTCTATTGTCATAACACCGCCCACGCAGCCGCCGGGGCAAGCATTAAGCTCAACAAATTCCAACTGCTGAATATTGCCGTTTTCTATGGTATCAAGAACCTTATTTATATTTTCAATGCCGTCTGCGGCAAGGTATTTATCATTAAGTATTGCGGACGATTCCCCTCCGCTGGATGCCCAGCCAATTCCAATCATCCCTGTTTCTGACGAAACCTCAGGCGTTTTGCCGCCCTTCATTACGCCCATAAGCATAAAATAAACATCTTTAAGAGAAATTACAACGTCGATTTTACTTTTGTAGTCGCCGAAGCCGTTTCTTATGTAACTGACCTTTGCAGCACAGGGGGAAATAAAGAAAATTCCTATGTCTTCATCCGAAAACTCAGGGTGCTCCTCCTTTGCCTTTTTCCTTGCGAGCATAGCCGCAATTTCAATCGGCGGTAAAATCGGCATTATATTGTCACGAAGATACGGGTATCTCAGTGAAATAAGCCTTACAACAGCAGGACAAGCCGAGCTGATAACAGGCTTTTTAATACCTTCGGTTTTAAGGTAAAGCCTTGTGTATTCGGTAACAAGCTCAGCCGCCTTGGCAACCTCAAAAACATCGTCAAAGCCAATGTCAAGAAGTCCCTGCAAAACGGCGTCAACATCGTCAAGTCCCTCAAACTGACCGAAAAGCGCAGGTGCAGGAAGGGCAATTTTCCATTTGTAGTGGGTGTAATGCTCAAATTTACTGCACATTGCTTTTTTTGCATTATTGGGGCAGACTCTTATACATTCGCCGCAGTCAATACAGCGGTCGTCATTTATAACGGCTCTGCCGTCCCTTATTCTGATAGCTTCGGTAGGGCAATGGCGTATGCAGGTTGTGCAGCCCGTGCATTTGCTTACATCAAGCTCAACTGAATGCTTGAACATCTTTATTACCCCCTTTTGCAAAATAGTCAGGAAAGGTAAACCGCCATTTTGACGGTTGTGCCTTTACCTACAACCGAATCTATTGTCATTTCATCCATATACCGTTTCATATTGGGAAGCCCCATTCCGGCGCCAAAACCGAGTGAACGTACACTGTCCGGAGCGGTTGAATACCCCTCCTGCATGGCAAGCTCAACATCAGGAATTCCCGGGCCGTGGTCTTCAAGAATAATTTCAATCTTATTCTCACTTACTATTACGTCCGCTTTTCCTCCGCCGGCGTGAATTACCATATTGATTTCGCCTTCATACATAGCAATTGAAACCTGTCTGATAATTTCGGGCGGAATCCCGAGACGTCTTAAATTCTTTTTTACCTGAACCGATGCCTGACCTGCCGAGGTAAAATCCTCGCCGTCAACATCGAAATGAAAAGTCAACGATTCACTCATGATGCACCTTGCCGTTCCCGACAAGACCGTTTACGTAAAGCTTTCCGCAAGCCTCGTAAAGGCGCATATCTGTCGTCATAACCGCCATGCCGTTTTCCCTGGCAAGCTCAATCATTTCCGCTGTGGGCTGCTTAGACCTTACAAAGACTATGCAGACCATATCCATCATTTCCGCCGTTCTGATAACCTGCGAATTTACAAGTCCCGTAAGCAAAACCGCCTGATCCTTAACATAAGCCAAAACGTCGCTCATCATATCGCTTCCGCAGGCGGAAAATACGTCATTATCAAGCATATCCTCACCGCAGACAATTTTTGCACCGAGCAAATCTTTTATCGTGCTGATTTTCATAACAGCAAAGCCCCTTCGTTTAATAGGTAAAAATTATTGATATTTTGCAAGTATGCCGGGGATATCCTCGGGAACAAGTCTGCCGTAAACGTCGTCGTTAACAGTCATAACGGGAGCAAGTCCGCAAGCGCCGATACAACGGCACTCTTCAATTGAGAAAGACGCATCATTTGTGCACTCGCCCGCTCCTATGCCAAGCTCTTCCTCGACCTTGTCAAGTATTGACTGCGCACCCTTAACGTAGCAAGCCGTACCGAGGCAAACCGAAATATTGTATTTACCCTTCGGTGAAAGCGCAAACTGAGCGTAGAAGGTTGAAACGCCGTAAATCTTTTCAATCGGAATATCCATTCCCTCTGCAATCATAACCTGTACTTCATACGGAAGATAGCCGTAAATTGCCTGTGCTTCCTGCATTACGTGCATAAGCATACTTTTGTCGTCTTTGTTTTCCTCAATAACAGCCTTTAACTGCTGTTCCTGCTCCGCTGTTCCCTTAAAAGGAATTGTACTTATCTTTTTGAGCATTTGTAGGTTTCCTCCCTTATAAAAATAGCATTTAACAAACCTTAATATGTGCAATTTTATATACAAATATATAACTCTGCATATTCTTAAAGATTATAACAGATGTGACCTCAAAAATCTATAATTTTTGTAAAAAAAACGGGATTTTGTTAAAGACAA
>DKTZ01000011.1:70784-75637 GCA_002490425.1 Ruminococcaceae bacterium UBA7217 | reverse complement strand
TGTTAAAGAATTGTCATTTCATACATTTACGTTTGTTTTTTTTGTTATTATTCACTATCTGTTATTAAACTTTTTAACAAATTAACGCCTTTTTCCATTTTTTCAACGCTTATTGCAGAAACAGAGAATGCAATTTCAATGCCGTTGCCGTTTTCACTTATCGGAACAATTTTGAGTCCGTTTTTTTCGCAGGATTTAACAAGCTCATTCAAAGACATATCCGTTTTAATCTCTGCCTTTACAAAAAGCGGCGAATCCGTTTTGCCTATTGTCACTTTATCCTCAAAACTTTCCGCAAGCAAATCGCAGAGAATTTTAGATTTCTGTAAATAAAGCTTTCGGGATTTTCTTATCTGAGAGGACAAATGCCCGTCGCGGATAAAGCTGCAAAGCGCTATTTGATCTACTTTTGACACGGTCTGATTGTAAACAGACGAGACCTTACGGTATTTTTCGTTAATCTCGGACGGCAAAATCATATAGCTTATTCGTATTGACGGTAAAAGCAACTTTGAAAAGGTGCCTAGATAAACTGTGTTTTTTCCGCCGCTCAAGCCCTGCAAGGACGGCGTAGGCTTATTCACATAACGGAATTCGCTTCCGTAATCGTCCTCAATAATAAGCTTATCTTCGGCAACGGCATACTCAGCCAGCTTAAATCTTTCGGCAACGGAAATTGTTTCGCCCCATCTTGTCTTTCTTGATGGAGAAGTATAAATAATATCTGCCCCGTCAAAGGTTTTTGAGATTTCAAATCCGTGATCAGTAAATACGGACACACCCTGGATATAATTCGGGTCTGAAAAAACTATGCTCTTTCTCTCGCATATCAGCGGACACAAAATGTGCAAAAGCGACTGCACCCCTGCGCCTATAATGATATTTGACGCATCGCAAACGCAGTTTCTGTTTTGCTTTGCAAACATCGCTATTTCTTCACGAAGCTCCTTTTCCCCCTGCGGCTCGCCGTAGCCGAGAAGCCTTTCGGTTTGGCGCAGAGCGCTTTTAACATATCTTCGCCAAAGGCTCAAATCAAAGCTTTCGCTGTCAACACCCGAGGACGCAAAGTCATAAATCAATTTATTTTCCGTTAATTTTTGTCTTTTGGAAATTTCGCTTTTCCGCTGTTCGGCACGCCTTGAAACATAATATCCGCTCTGTTTTTTCGGCACTAAATACCCGTCGTCGCAAAGGCACATATATGCCTGTTCAATAGTCGTTTTGCTCACTCCGAATTCTGACGCACTCCGTCTTATTGACGGAATTTTTTCACCGTTATGCATTTTTCCCGACTCAATTAAGCCACGGTAATAATCGTAAACCTGCATATAAAGACTGTCCTGCTTTTTCATAAACTGTCCTCTAAAAAATTCTAAATTTTGTATATTTTAATAATGACAATTTAAGTATATTATATATCACAGAACAGATAAATGCAATGTTATTTTTTGTAAATTGAAAGAAGGCGAAAAATCTTGAAGCGTATAGCTGTAATCGGCGATATTTCGGGCTTCGGCAGGTGCTCTCTTACGGCATCGATTCCCGTTATATCCTCGCTCGGAATTGAGTGCTGTCCGTTTCCCACCGCTGTTCTCTCTGCGCAGACGGGGTACAGCTCATATCATTTCATCGACCTTACAAGTGAATTTACCGCTTATGCAAATGAATGGCAAAAACTCGGTTACAGCTTTGACGGAATTTTGACGGGCTACATAGCGTCGCCCTTGCAGGCAGATTTAATTTCTTCTTTCATTGAAAAATTTAAGACAGAAAATACGGTTTTGCTTGTTGACCCCGTAATGGCGGATGACGGCGAAATTTACGGAACTTATTCAAATGAGCTTTGCGAAAAAGTTACGGAAATCGCTAAAAAAGCCGACATTATCACGCCTAATCTTACTGAGCTTTGCGTTCTCGCCGGTTTGGAATATTCCGACGTAATTCTTAAAAGCGAAGATGACGGATACATCGAATTTATCGGCTCTGTTGCCGACAGCCTGCTCAGTAATACGCTGAAAGCGGTAATTGTTACAGGCGTACGCTTCAAGGGTGAAATTTACAATATTGTCTGCGAAAAGAATTCACGATGTCATATAAAATCGCAGATTTTCGGCGGCAGCTATTCAGGCACGGGCGACCTTTTTGCAAGTGTAATCTGCGCAAAAGCCGTTTTGGGCGTCCCGTTGAAATCGGCGGTTGAAACAGCGTCAAAATTCTTGGAAAAATCGGTTAAAAGCTCATTTTATGAGGGTACTGACCGAAATGACGGAATAAATTTTCAAAAATATTTAGAGGTGCTGAAAAATGACTGACAAAAAGGTTCAACAGCTTCGTCTTATTTCACTAACTGCGCTTTTTGCCGCTCTGACAGCGGTTGCAACAGCGTTTATCAAAATAAACACGGGCATTAACGAGGGATATCTTCATTTCGGCGACAGTGTAATTTACCTTGCCGCCTGTATTCTTCCGCTGCCCTACGCCTGCATTGCGGCGGCTGTCGGCGGCGGAATTGCGGATTTGCTGGCAGGCGCGGCGGTCTGGGCGCCCATAACAGCGGTAATTAAAGCGCTTAATGTGTTGCCCTTTGCCGTTATGTACAGTGCAAAAATCACCAAAAGTCCAAATAAAATTATAAACAAGGCAACTGTTGCAATGCCCGTTTTTTCGGGACTTATAACGGTTTGCGGTTATCTTTTGGCTGAAGGTATTATGTATAGCTTTCCGAGTGCGTGGACGTCCGTTCCGTTCAGCATTGTGCAAGCGACAGGCAGTGCAGTGGTTTACTGGATTTTGGGTGCGTCCCTTGACAAATTGAATTTCAAAAACAGACTGTTCAAATAATTATAAAGAGGAGAAAAATATGGCTAATATAGTTTACACTTTTGAAAATCATGTTTATCTTAATATTACAAATTCCTGCCCGTGCAGATGCGAATTTTGCATACGCAAGAACGGCGACAGCGTGGGTGATGCCGACACGCTCTGGTTTTCGGGGCACAACCCGTCATTCGACGAAATAAAGGCTGAAATTGACGCCTTTGATTTCAGCAAATATTCGGGTGAAATAATTTTCTGCGGCTACGGCGAGCCTACATGCGCTTATGAAAATCTTATTAAAACCGCAAAATATCTTAAAACAAAGCTTCCGCAGTGCAAGCTTCGAATCAACACAAACGGGCTTTCGGATTTGCTCAATAAAAAGCCGACTGCAAAGGAAATCTGCGAGAATTTGGATATTGTTTCAATATCGCTCAACGCCCCCACAAGCGAAAAATATGAGGCGCTCTGCCACCCGACATTTAAAGAAAAAGCATTCCCCGCAATACTTAAATTTGCCGAGGAATGTAAAAAATACGATGTCACAGTAAAATTCTCGCTTGTTGATGTTATTTCAAAAGAGGATATTGCGGACTGCCAAAAGCTTGCGGACAAAATGGGAATACCGCTTCGGGTAAGGGAATACACTGCGGACTGATATGAGCTACAAATTTTTTGAAAATAAGGAATGTGAATACTACCCCTGCCACAAGGGGCTTGACAAAATCAACTGTCTTTTCTGCTTTTGTCCGCTTTACAAAGAGGACTGCAAGGGGAATTTTACGATTCTTTCAAACGGCGTAAAGGATTGCAGTAACTGCACCTTCCCCCACAAAGCCGAAAATTACGATAAAGTGATTGAGAAAATTAAATAGTTTACAATATATAACGCATACGGGGCAGTACAAAAATGTACTGCCCCGTAGCTTTAAATGGGTGTGAAAAAATAAAAGAAAATTATAATTAGAATAATGCAGTTTAAAATTGACATTATAGGGTACGCCGTTATTCCCCTGCAAATAGAACTGTGCAGTTTTTAGGACGATGTGGGCATCGTCCTCTACGATTTTATAAAAATATTGGGCAGTAGGGGCTGATGAGTTTCGCTTGCCGGCTCGGTCGGTGCTTCTGAATACTGCGTATTCAGAGGTGTCCACCGGACACCCGCACCCCACATCAGCCCATTGCAGAAATAAAATAATTCAACTTTTTTCGGCTGGAGCAAGCCCCAGCCCTACCTTGCATTAGTATGTAATACACACAAATAAACTCTTTACGCAACTGTTGCAGTTGTATCCTCTGCAAGTCTGCAATTTGCATTGTTTGAATGAAGGTGAAGATGCTCACCCCTTGCCACTGCTTTTTTACGGTTCTTAATACGGATATATCTTCTGATATTGCCAATTACTATTCTTTTCACATTCATTTCAAAGTCAATAACCTTTTCTTCGTTAATAAAGCCGTAAAGCAAAAGAGCCACCGCCAAAAAATCCACTAAAATTGAAATAATACTTGCTGTTGTCATAATTCATACCTCACATCTGTAATTGATTTTAGATTTGCCGAACAAAGTTGAACAAATGTTCTTTACGAGTATTATTATATCAGCTTTTTTCACTTTGTCAATACAAATGTTCGCAGTTTTTGCGCTTTTCAGTCCAAAATTTCGGACTTGTTTGCATTTTGTCGTGATTTATATTCTTAGAAAGTAAATATCACCTTGTAGGTTACGCCGACCCGGCGTACCGTGAAAAGCCGCATAAAATATCAATATTTGCAACGGACAGCCGGGTTACGGCTTCGCCAAGACCCTTTTGACAGCTTCGCTGACAATTCCCCTTGCAGGGGAATAACGGCTGCCCCTACAATTTTGGACGGCGAGGGGTGCGGGTTGCCAGTGGAAACCTCTGTAGAACAGAAGCCCTGACCGAACTGGCAAGCGAGACTCATCGTCCACTACTATATTGTTGGTGTTTTTGTAGGGTGCGACAACCTTGGCGCACCGTGAGAAACTGTAGCGGCGGGTTTCCACGCCC
>DKTZ01000011.1:0-70516 GCA_002490425.1 Ruminococcaceae bacterium UBA7217 | reverse complement strand
CCTGTAGCGGCGGTTTCCCACGCCCGCCGTAAAAAGATTAAAGAACATCGCTATATAACGGACAGGCACGGAGACCTGTCCCTACAAAACTCCTGTCACCACTGAAAGGTGAGCCCCGCCCTACGCTGTAATTATAAAAATACATCAAAAAGTAGTGGCGGATGCCTTCATCCGCCCAAAAATTTATATGCAATTTTCACAGGACGGTGGGGCACCGTCCCCTACTATATTTTCTTATTTACCGAAACAGAACAAAAAAATAAACCTTTATATATAAAAACCTAAAAAATCTTTTCAAATACTATTTATTATTTTTGGATTTTGGTGTAAAATAATAATGTATATGTATATTTGTGTGAATTTTGAGGTAGCTTTATGTTTGTAGATATAGCGAAAATTAAAATTAAGGGCGGAAACGGCGGAAACGGTGCTGTTGCATTTCACCGTGAAAAATATATAGCCTCGGGCGGGCCTGACGGCGGTGACGGCGGAAAAGGCGGAAATGTTGTTTTTAAGGTTGACGACAATCTGTCAACCCTTGCCGATTTCCGATACAAAAGAAAATACGTTGCCGAGAACGGCGCAGACGGCTCAGGCAGCCGAAGAAGCGGTAAAAAAGGACAAGACCTTATTATCCGTGTGCCGAGAGGTACGGTTATTCGTGAAGAGTCCAGCGGCGTTATCATCGCAGACCTTTCGACTGACGAGGAATTTATCGGCGCAAAAGGCGGCAAAGGCGGTTGGGGCAACTCACACTTTGCCACATCTACAAGGCAGACCCCCCGTTTTGCAAAAATGGGTGCACCGGGTGAAGAATGGGATGTAAGCCTTGAATTAAAGCTTATTGCAGATGTCGGATTATTAGGTTTCCCCAATGTCGGAAAATCATCGCTCATTTCCGTTGTAAGCGAGGCAAAGCCTATTGTCGGCGACTATCATTTTACTACTATTATTCCCGTTTTGGGCGTTGTCAGAATGGGTCCCGAAAAAAGCTTTGTTATGGCGGATATTCCAGGTCTTATTGAGGGAGCAAGCGACGGCGTGGGTCTCGGTCACGAATTTTTGCGCCACGTGGAGCGATGCCGTATGCTCATTCACATTGTAGACGTTGCAGGCAGTGAGGGCAGAGACCCGATTGAGGATTTTGAGGCGATAAATTCAGAGCTCGAAAAATTCAATCCCGAGCTTGCAAAGTGTCCGCAGATTGTAGCAGGCAATAAAATTGACCTTGCCACGGACGAACAGCTTTCTTCATTCAGAAAATATATTGAGGACAAGGGACTTCAGTATTTTGAAATCTGCGCACCCATTAAGCACGGCACAAAAGAGCTTATTGATGCGGCGGCGAAACTTCTTGACACGCTCCCCCCTGTTAAACGCTATGAGGCTGAAGAAATCCCCGTAAGTATGCTTGAAGAGAAGAGCAAAAAGGACGGCTTTACAGTCACCGTGCACGATGATGTATATATTGTTGAGGCGGAATGGCTTTACAGAATCCTTTGCCAGACCGACCTTGACGACTATGAATCTCTTCAATATTTTCAAAGGGTATTACAGTCAAGCGGAATTATTGACGAGCTTAAAAACAAGGGTATTCACGAAGGTGACCTTGTAAGCATATACGACCTTGAATTTGAATATGTACCGTAATGAGGCGAAAAAATTATGACACTATTTGATAAACACACAAATCCCGACGCATTAAGTCCTCTGACTTTGGCTTTCGTCGGCGACGCATATTTTTCGCTCGTTATCCGTGAAATGTTGGTAAGCGACGCTAACAGACCCGTGCGTGATTTACATAAGCTTTCGGTTAAGGCTGTTAACGCTCAGGCGCAGGCGAAGTATATGAAAATACTTTTGCCCGTGCTTACGGAAAAAGAAACCGAGGTTTTCAAGAGGGGCAGAAATGCCCACACCTCTCACACGCCTAAGAACCAAAGCGGATGTGACTATCACTATGCAACGGGTTTTGAGGCTCTTGTAGGCTATCTTTATTTAAGCGGCTCTTCCGAGCGCCTAAGCTCATTGTTTAATGTAGTTATCAATGAAATAGGTGCTGACATTTTTGAAAGTAAAGAATAGAATACTGTCCTTTTTAACTGACACTGCGGTTTTTATTTTCGGAGGAACGCTTTACAGCATTTCCGTAAACTGCTTTCTGTCAAAAAACCGAATACTGAACGGTGGGTTTACGGGCTTTGCAACCGTAATAAACTATTTATTCAGTTTGCCCATAGGTACGGTTATTTTTCTTTTAAACATTCCCCTTTTCATTATTTCTTACAAAAAACTGGGCGTGCGCTTTGTGCTGTCCTCATTTTGGGCAACGCTTATTATGTCCGCTCTTATTGACATCGGCGGTTTTCTGCCCGTATATAAAGACGATTTACTTTTAGCCTCGCTTTTCGGGGGATTTCTGTCGGGAGCAGGTCTCGGAATCGTTTTTATAAACGGAGCCACCACAGGCGGAACGGATATAATAGCAAAGCTTGTCGGAATGAAATATCCCCATATTACCTTAGGTAAAACAATTTTTATTATCGACCTTGCAATTATAATTCTCGGCGGGCTTGTTTACAGAAATATTGAGTCCTCGCTTTATGCGGCGGTGGTAATATTTGTCAGCTCGCAAACCATTGACTATATAATTTTCGGTATGCACCGCTCAAGCCTTATTTTCATAATATCCGAAAAGGGCGACGAAATAAGAACGCTTATAACAAACGAAATACACCGAGGTGTTACGATACTGCGTGGGCAAGGCGGCTACACAAACACTCAAAAGGATGTTTTAATTTGCGCCTGCTATGACAATCAAACAGGCAAATTTATTAAAAGAATAAAAGCCTTTGACGAAAAAGCCTTTCTTATAATCACAAACGCGAAGGAAATACTCGGAGAAGGGTTTAAGATTTAAAATTATTTATTATGTAGGGCGGGTGGCTTACTCCCGCCGTTTCTCAAAAAGGTTGACAAAAACTTTTAAATTAAAACAAGTTAGTAAAAATGCGATTTATATAAAGAGGTAATTATGTCAAAAAAAGAATTTATCAGAAATTTTTCAATTATTGCTCACATTGACCACGGTAAGTCAACTTTGGCTGACCGACTTTTAGAGCTTACCGAAACCGTGGCAAAGCGTGATATGCAGGAACAATTGCTTGACAATATGGACTTGGAGCGTGAGCGCGGAATTACAATTAAGGCGCACGCCGTAAAGCTTGATTACAAAGCGTTAGACGGCAACACCTATAACCTTAATTTAATCGACACCCCCGGTCACGTTGACTTTAACTATGAGGTTTCACGTTCGCTTGCCGCCTGCGAGGGCGCAGTGTTGATTGTTGACGCATCTCAGGGCGTTGAAGCGCAGACACTTGCCAATACATATTTAGCTCTCGACCACGATTTAGAGCTTGTTCCCGTTATAAACAAAATCGATTTGCCCGCCGCAGACCCTGAGCGTGTTGCAAAAGAGGTTGAGGATATTATAGGTCTTGATTGCAGTGAAGCGCCCA
Organism: Ruminococcaceae bacterium UBA7217; assembly: GCA_002490425.1. GTDB lineage: Bacteria > Bacillota > Clostridia > Oscillospirales > Acutalibacteraceae > Fimenecus. The sequence goes on along the minus strand of DKTZ01000011.1, from coordinate 66,995 downwards.
AAGTTTCGGCAAAAACGGGTGAAAATGTTGAAAAAGTGCTTGAAAGCATTGTAAAGCTTGTTCCGCCGCCTGAAAATAACGATGATAAACCCTTGCGTGCGCTTGTTTTTGACTCGGTTTACGACAGCTACAAGGGCGTTATTGTTTACGTACGTGTTGTTGACGGGCAAATTAAAGCAGGCGACACTATGCGAATGATGGCAACGGGCGCTGAATTTACCGTTGTTGAGGTGGGTTATATGCGCCCCACATTTATGGAAAAGACAGATGTACTTTCCTCGGGCGAGGTTGGTTACATCACTGCTTCAATTAAAACGGTCGGTGATGCGAGAGTGGGCGACACGGTTACAACCGCTGAAAACCCTGCCGACACGGCACTGCCCGGTTACAGAAAGGTTAACCCAATGGTATTCTGCGGAGTGTACCCTGCCGACGGAGCAGACTACGAGGCACTGCGAGAGGCACTTGAAAAATTACAGTTAAATGACGCCGCACTTTCATTTGAGCCTGAAACCTCGGGCGCACTCGGATTCGGTTTCAGATGCGGATTTTTAGGACTTTTGCACCTTGAAATAATTCAGGAACGCCTTGAACGGGAATATAATCTTGATTTGGTTACCACCGTTCCGAGCGTTATCTATAAAATTCACTTGACGAACGGCGAAATGGTCGAAATCGACAATCCGAGCCACTACCCTGACCCTGCAACGATTGATTATGCGGAAGAGCCCACGGTTGAAGCGCACATTTACGCTCCGCCCTCTTATGTCGGTCAGATAATGGATTTATGTCAGGACAGACGCGGAGTATATATAGGTATGACTTATCTTGACGCCGACCGTGTTGATTTGCATTACAAATTACCGCTCAACGAGATAATTTATGACTTTTTTGATGCTCTTAAATCACGCACAAGAGGTTATGCATCATTTGATTACGAGCTTGCGGATTATCAGCGTTCAAGCCTTGTAAAACTTGACGTACTCCTTAACGGCGACACAATAGACGCGCTTTCATTCATTATACACTCTGACAAAGCGTACGGCAGAGCAAGAAAAATTGCCGAAAAGCTGAAAGACAATATTCCGAGACAGATGTTTGAAATTCCCGTTCAGATTGCCGTGGGCAGTAAGGTTATTGCCCGTGAAACCGTTAAAGCTATGCGCAAGGACGTTCTTGCAAAATGCTACGGCGGCGACATTACAAGAAAGAAAAAACTGCTTGAAAAGCAGAAGGAAGGCAAAAAGCGTATGCGCCAATTCGGTACGGTTGAAGTTCCGCAGGAGGCGTTTATGGCGGTGCTCAAGCTCGACGACGAATAACCGTATGAAAAATATAGGACTTTATTTGCATATTCCATTTTGCCGTTCCAAATGCCCGTACTGTGATTTTTACTCGGTTCGGGCGGATGAGAGCGTAAAAACGCAATATGTTAATACACTGAAAAACAGAATTTCAGCCGAAATGAGTACTTCAGACTGTAAAGCTGATACACTTTACATAGGTGGCGGTACGCCGTCCGTTCTCGGAGCTGAGAATTTGGGCAGAATTGTGAAATCCGCATCGCCGTTTTTGTCGAAAAATGCCGAAATAACGGTTGAGTGCAATCCATTCGGCTTATCCGAAGCTTTTTTCAAAACACTTGCGTTTTACGGCGTTAACAGAATTTCAATGGGACTGCAATCAGCAAATGACAGTGAACGGCGGGCACTCGGCAGACTTTCGGATTCAGAAACCGTAAAAAAAGCCGTAAAAAACGCTCAGAAATCAGGAATAGAAAATATTTCACTTGACGTTATGCTCGGCATACCCCGTCAGACTGAAAAATCGCTTGCAGGGACACTTGATTTTTGTGTGTCCCTCGGTATTTCCCATATCAGCGCCTACATTTTAAAGCTTGAAGAAGGCACGGTATTTTATAACAAGCAAAATTCACTCTCTTTGCCTGACGACGATGCAGTTGCAGATTTGTATTTACAAGCGTGCGAAGCACTCGAAAATAACGGCATAATGCAATACGAAATCTCTAATTTTGCAAAATCGGGATATGAAAGCCGCCATAATCTTAAATATTGGAACTGCGAGGAATATTTAGGTTTAGGTCCTGCCGCCCACTCGTTTTTAGACGGCAAGCGATTTTATTTTGAGCGTGATATAGCGGGATTTTTGAATAGTGCAGAACCTATACCAGACGGCAACGGCGGTGATTTTACCGAATACGCAATGCTCCGTTTAAGGCTTACTAAAGGGATTTTAAACAGCGAAACCGAAAGGCGATTCAAGCACAAAATCCCCGAAGAAATGATAAAAAAATCCGCAGTCTTTGCGGATAACGGCTTTATGGAGTCTGACGAAACGGGTATCCGCCTAACCCGAAACGGCTTCCTGCTCTCAAACAGCATACTCGCAGAAATACTTTGATTTGCAAACTAAGAACAAATGTGTTAAAATAAAAAATTAGTATATATTATATATAATAAGGAAGTGATGAACTGTGCCTATTAAAATTGACAACCAACTGCCTGCCCGACACAATCTTGAATTGGAAAATATTTTCGTTATGAGTGAATCACGGGCTATGACACAGGATATTCGTCCGCTTAAAATTCTATTTCTCAATCTTATGCCCACAAAAATGGAGACTGAAACGCAAATTCTGCGACTGCTCAGTAACTCTCCCTTGCAGGTCGATGTTGAGCTTTTGCAGGTTGCAACCCACGAAAGCAAAAACACCTCAAAAGAGCATATGCTCAAATTCTACAAAACCTTTGACGACGTTAAGGACGAGCGCTTTGACGGAATGATTGTTACGGGCGCTCCTGTTGAGCTGATGCCCTTTGAAGAGGTCGACTATTGGGACGAGCTTTGTATGATTTTCGAGTGGGCAAAAAACCACGTTTACTCGACCTACAACATCTGCTGGGGCGCTCAGGCGGCGCTTTATTACCATTACGGAATACCTAAATATGTTCTTCCCGAAAAGATATTCGGTATTTACAAGTGCCGTCCGCTTGATATGTACCACCCTCTCCTCAGGGGATTTTCAGACGTATTCAATGTTCCCCACTCACGCCATACGGAGATAAGAAAAGAGGACATTGCCCTTGTAAAGGATTTGCAGATTCTTTCTTATTCGGATTTAGCGGGAGTTCACATTGTAGCAGATATGGAATGTCGCAATTTCTTCTGCACGGGTCACTCGGAGTATGACAGCAACACGCTTGCAAAAGAGTATTTCAGAGATTTAAGTAAGGGCTTGCCCATAAAAATGCCGTACAACTATTTCCCGAATGACGATATAAAGCTGACTCCGCCCATAACCTGGCGCACTGAGGGCAGTCTTCTTATGCAAAACTGGCTTAACTATTTTGTATATCAGCGCACACCTTACGATATATCGGAGATTAAATAAGAAAATTACAATAATATAGGTGCGGGCTCGGCTCCCCTGAAAGGGGAGCTGTATTTTGTATAGCAAAATACTGAGGGGTTAATTTTTTTTGACAGAAAGCTTTATAACCCCTCTGTCAACTCCGTTGACATCTCCCCTTTCAGGGGAGACAAGAATTTTGTGTGGTTCCCGTCGTTACCTGCATTTTTAAGGAGAATATAATATGAGTAAAACCAAATGGGTCTACATCGGCTGCGGCAGTATTGCCTCAAAGACTGCTGACAGCATCCTAAAAGGCGAACACGAAATTGTTGCCGTTTACAGCCGAAATTTTGAAAAAGCACAAAAATTTGCTAGGGAATATGGTGCGACAGCATACAAGACAAGCAAAGATGCGATTGAACATTCGGGAGCAGACGCTGTATATATTGCAACTCCGCATACATCGCACAAAGCATACACTATGGAGGCTTTGAATTCAAAAATTCCCGTGCTTTGTGAAAAGCCAATGGGGATTACACAAGAGGATGTTAAAGAGCTGATTGAATGTGCCGAAAGAAACAACACATACCTTGCGGAGGCTATGTGGACTTGGTTTTCAGATGTTGCAATCACTGTTAAAAACTGGGTGCAGTCGGGTGAAATCGGCGAGGTCTTATCAGCTTCGATTTACTTTCAGTTTCCCGGGCTACTGAAGCCAAAAAACTCCCGTGTGCGTCTTCCCGAAACGGCTGGCGGAGCGCTTCTTGACGTGGGAATTTACCCGATTACCTACTGCTACAATTTATTCGGCTACCCCGACAAAATTGAATGTAACGGTGAAATTTCCGACGGAATTGACGTTTCCGAGGACATAATTTTAACTTACGGAAATTTAAAATGCGATTTACATTCATCTCTTAAAGGACTTCGTGAGGACTGCACAATTGTCGGCACAAAGGGCACAATAAAGCTGCCGACTTTCTTTCATATGTCAAACAAAGCGATACTTCAAAATGAAAACGGCAAAAAAGTTTTCAAAAGCACAACCGATTACTTAACGGAATTCACAAGAGCCGCCGAAGAAATGAAAAGCGGTCTTAAGGAATCAAAATATGTACCTCTTTCCGCAACGCTTGACTGTATGAAGATTATGGACGAATGCAGATGGCAAATGAAGCTTATATATCCGTTTGAAAAATAAATGACAAAATATAGAAAACAGCATCTCAGTGGCTATTGAGATGCTGTTCATTTTTACAATATCTTATATTATCATTCGCTCTTTCCGCTGTTTTCAGACGGTTTGTTTTTTACACGTCTTTTTATTGTATATCTGTTTACCAGAACCGCTATGCCCGTAATAACCAGTAACAAGGTTATAGCGCAGGGTATTACAGATTTGAACGCAGGGTGAATAAACGGAGTTACAAGACTTGTTTCGGGAAGAGTGTAAAGCTCAGTCGGATTTTTATCGCCGTAGGGTATTCTTATAACATTTACCGAAAGTCCCTCAAGAGTGAATTTCAATTTGTTGTTTTTTAAGGTATACTCTTTTTCACTCGGGGCTACATGAAGAGTTCCGCCGATTTCGTTGCAAGCCGCCTTAAACACCTCTGACATATACTGATTTGACGCACGTGAAACAGTCCCAAAGCCTTGAACACTGAGCGTTAAATCAACGTCTTTATTATCCTTATTCACTAATTTTACATAAATCACCTTTTTTTCCGTATCAACCGTCACAGATTCGTAAACGCCTTGCTGCTCCATATTAAGCTTTGCGGAAACAAACTGCGTCCCTATGTTATTGGCAAAGAGCATTTGAGTGTAATAATCGGGAGTCAAAACAAATTCCTGTGAATCAAACCAAACAAGGTTAACATCTGTACTCTGTGCATTCACTTTTGAGAATAAAGGTGCACAGGAAATCATACTGACTGCATCTGCATTGCGCTCAACGCCTGTAAGGTAAGCCGCCTCCTCGATTGCCGACCAAATATTATTGCTTGTCTGAACAGCGCCGTAGCCGTTTGATTTTAACGACCATTCTCCGACAGCCGCTTTTGCACCGCCCCGTTCGTAGCTGTCATATCTATGCGTTTTCTCGAACAGCTGACCGTTTTCGGAGAAATAGCTTTCGCCGAGCATTACATCGGGATATTCTGAGTTTATGCGTGATTTAATCTCCTTAAACTTGTCGCTGTCAACTTCTGCTCTTGGGGACGCAATCAAAGTTATTTCAGGATATGCCGCTTTTACAGCCTTATAAATACCGTCAAAGTTACGCCAATAAATATCCCCGCTGATTTCACTATCTATTTCAAGATATTTCATATTAAACGGCTCTTCACTGCCGTTCTTTGCGCGCACAGCACCCCATTCCGTGTCAGTATTTCCGTTGGCAAATTCTATTAAATCTAAAATGTCGGTAATATAATCTTCCCATTCCTTTGAATCCGGCATTAAAGCAATGCTGTTAATATAAGCTTGCCACTCATTCTCCGTTAAGACGCCGTTTTCGTAGTCGTTTTGCATTTTACTGAAGCTTTCATTACTTTCAACACTTATTCCTGCGCTCACTGACGGGATAGGCGTTGCATTCAGCTCCTTGCAAATCATAAAGTATTCATAATACCCTACTGAATTTGAGTTATTACAGTTTTTTCCCTTTACTGTGTCGCTCCAAGGATTTACCGTCTGGACTCTTTCTTCAAGAGGACCGATTGTATTTTTCCAGCTGTATCTCTTTGAAATACTCTTTCCCTTTGAAACAATACTTCCGGGGAATCGGATAAACTTCGGCGAAAGTCCTTTAAGTGTGTCAAACAAATCAGTACGGATGCTTGAATATTTCCATTCCTCGCTGTAAAAGCCGTAGCTTTCAATGGGAACAAGCGTAACATAATCCATCAAAAATGTTCCCGTGCCCTCTGCGCTGATTAAAAGTCCTCCGTCTGCCGTTATATCTGATTCAATTTGGAAAATAACCTTTGTCCACTCATCGTAACCGTCAAGATTGAATTTGTATATTTCGGAATTACCGTTTGCCGAAAGACTCACGGTTAAATCCCCGTCAAAGCTTACATTTTTAAAGAAAGCAGAAAATTCATATTTTTCATTTTTCTTAAAGCCCATATCGGGTGTATCTTTCTTTTTATCATTATAATTATATGTATCATAATCGTAAATTTCGGTGTAGCCGTTATTGATAATTGCCCCTTTACCATCAACCGTTACCGAAAGATAATTCCTGTTGATTTCGTTAAGCCCCTCTTTGCCCTGAACCGAATAGCTTACAGCATCAATATTCCACGCAAACAGTCTGTCGTTTTCATACTCAAACGAATTATTATTAACAAGGTTTGACGAAAGCCCCCCGTCAATTGCGAAGCTTACATCTTCCAACGACACACCGTAAAGCTTGTCGCTTATGTTATATGAAATATTATCTTTTGAAATTAACAGCTCTTCATCATTTTTATTATATGTGAACGCAATTACCGTTACCGAAACAAGAATTGCAAGCACAACAAACAACGATATTGCTTTTTTCATACAATCACTCCCGAAAAAATACTGCTTATTTATTATTTTATCAGTTTTTTAATATATTGTCGAGAGTATTTTAATATATTTTGCGATTTTAATTGCATTTTACAAAAAATTTTTATATAATTTCATTAAATAAATATTTACTCAAAAAATCCTTATCAGCGGAGGAAAAATTATGAGCAAAAAGAAAATTTACACCATTGCAAATTCGCACCTTGACACTGTTTGGTGCTGGGATTTTGAAACAACAGTTAAAAAGTATATCCCTGCAACTCTGGACGAAAATTTTGCACTGTTTGAGAAGTATCCCGACTACCGTTTCAGCTTTGAGGGTGCTTACCGCTATGAGCTTATTAAAGAATACTATCCCGAAAAGTGGGAAAAGCTGAAAAAATACATAGCAGAAGGGCGCTGGAATGTCTGCGGAAGCGCATACGAGAACGGAGATGTTAACATTCCCTCTCCTGAGGCTCTGTTCAGAAATATTTTGCTTGGAAACAGTTTTTTTGAAAAGAATTTCGGCAAGCGCTCGGTTGACATATTTTTGCCCGACTGCTTCGGTTTCGGCTATGCACTGCCCTCGGTTATGCACCACGCAAACCTTAAGGGCTTTACCACGCAGAAGCTCTCTTGGGGCTCTGCTTACGGAATCCCGTTTGACATCGGCAAATGGTACGGAGTTGACGGCAATTTTGTCTATGCCGTAACAAATCCCGGCAAATATGACCTTTGTTTTAAGAAAATCAGAGATTATGACTTCGCAGCTAAGAAATTACAGGAAAATGAGAAAAGCGGAATAAATTATACTGCTGTTTTCCACGGCAGCCACGGTGACACCGGCGGAGCGCCGCCTGAGGCTTCGGTTAAAGTGCTTCAAAAGGAAATAAATCAGAACGCAAAAAGCGACACACAAATCGTTTCAGCCGCCGCTGACGATATTTACCGTGATATTGAAAATATGACAGCGGAAGAAAAGCAAAAACTACCCGTTTGGAACAACGAGCTTGTTATGACAAATCACGCTGTGGGTGGATACACCTCCCGTGCTATCGGCAAACGCTGGAACAGATACAACGAAGAAATTGCCGATATGGCGGAGAGAGCGTGCATTGCGGCAGGAACGGTTGCAAATTACAAATATCCTGAAGAAACATTGCGAACTGCTTGGAAGAGGGTTATTGCCCACCAATTCCACGACGATATTCCGGGTACATCGGTTCAGCGTGCATACAAGCGCAGCTGGAACGATTATGCACTGTCTTTGAACGCATTTTCGGGCGAATACGAGGCGGCGGTCGGTAAAATCGCCGAAAAGCTTGATACTTCCTTTGTCGAAGGCACGCCGATTATTGTTGTAAACCCCATGGAATACGAGCGTACGGATACCGTAAAAATCAAACTGAATGAAAATATTTACGGCACTGCTGTTTCGCTGTTCGACGCAGACGAAAAAGAATACCCAACGCAGATTATGGCACACAGCTTAAATTCAACGGCAATTCTTGCTAAGGTTACCGTTCCACCTATGGGCTATAAAGTGTTCGACTTAAGACCGCAAAAATGCACTCTTAAAACTGATGTTAAGGTTTCACAGGACGTTATTGAAAACAGTAAATATAAAGTTACTCTTAATTCTCAGGGAAGTATCGCCTCAATTTTTGATAAAGAATTAAACAGAGAAATTCTTTCCGCTCCCATTACAACGGGTATTTTTGATTATAACGGAAGTAATAGCTGGCCCGCTTGGGAAATGAACTTTGAAGAGCTTAACCGTGCGCCTTCGCACACACCGCAAATCAAATCTGCAACAATCGTTGAAAATGGGCCGTGCAGAGTTGCAGTAAAAATTGTAAGAGAATACGGCGACTCAACCTTTTCAAGCCTTATAGCACTCGCTTCCGGCGGAAAGTATATAGAAGTATACAACGACATTGAATGGAGAAGTCTTCGCTCCTGCTGTAAAGAAATTTTCCCGTTTACAGCTGAAAACAAAACTGCCGTTTACGATTTGGGACTCGGCACAATTAAACGTGGAAATATGAACGAAAAGCTTTTTGAGGTACCTGCTCAAAAATGGGCGGATATAACCGACAAAAGCGGTGAATTCGGTGTTTCGGTAATCAGCGAATGTAAATACGGTTGGGATAAATTTGACGATAATACCCTTCGCCTTACTGTCGTCCACACGCCGAGAAAGAATTACAAAATAGACAGTATGCAGTCTATGATGGATTTAGGCTGTAATAAATATAATTATGCAATTTACTCCCACGAAGGTGCTGTGGGAAGTGAAACTCAGGCGGCGGCACGTGATTTCATTATGCCGCTGACAGCATTTGTCTGCTCGAAGCATGGCGGCGATCTCGGCACTGAATTATCGTTCGGCTCGCTCTCAAACAAAGGCACAATACTCAGAGCAATGAAAAAAGCCGAGGACAGTGACGAAATCATTATAAGAGTAGGCGAAGGCGAAAAGAAGCCTCAGAAAAATATTGAATTTTCACTTTGCGTGCCTATCCTGTCGGCAAGGGCGGTTTATGCTTCCGAAGAGCATATCGCTGATGTCCCTGTGACTGACGGTAAGCTTATATTTGATTTGGAGCCTTATGAAATAAAATCCTTTGCTCTGAAAGTAAAACGGGAAAGTGCCTCAGACGGAAATACTGCAACACTGCCTATTCCGTCAAATATAAACGCATTTTCAGCCAACTTCAACGCCGAGGGAACACTGCCTAAAATAGACAGAACAATTCCGTTGGAGATTGCTCCGAAAAATATTTATGTAAACGGTATAAGCTTTGACCTTTCAAAGAGAAGCGCTGTTCTTTGCGGTGGGCAGACAATTATTCCGCCTAAAGGAACCGAAAAAGTTCATTTCCTTGTTTCTTCTCTCAGCGGCGACAAGCTTGCGATGTTCGGCGACAAGCTTTATGAAATAAACGACATTAAAGAATACTACGCCGGCTGGGACCTTTACGATTACGGCGAAACTGCATTTACCAAAAACGGCAAATTGGGCTTTGAATTTACACATTCACACTCTGAAAAGGGTGACGAAATAGCCTCTCAGCTGTTCTTCTGGATTATTTCGGTTGATGTTGACAAAAACGGCTACGTAACGCTTCCGTCTGACCGTGATATAGTAATTATCGCCGCAACCGCCGAAGGTAAAAAGGAAAGCTGCACACTTGCAACTCCGCTTTATGACAAAATACAAAACAGAGTTTTTGACTATAAAATGAGCGCAAAAGACAGAATGATTTACAAATTTGAAAAATCCTATGTCTGCATTGGTGATAAGAGAGACTTTTTCACGGCACAAAACAAATAGGGGGGGTTAATATGGCAAACAACAGTAATGACATTCGCTACGTAGGCGTAAAAGAAAACCTTGCTTACGGCTTTGCAAACGCAGGTCAGGTTTTCGGCTACAATATGGTTGCGGGAGGGTACCTTTCTCTTTTCTTTACCAAGGTATTCGGAATCCCGCCTGAGGCTGTTGCTACAATGATAATTGTTTTAGGAATATGGGACACAATAAACGACCCGCTTATGGGCGCACTCATTGACAGAACAAGAACAAGGTACGGAAAACTCCGCCCATATCTTTTATTTGTTCCCCTGCCCCTTGCAATAACAACGGTTTTACTGTTCTCAGGCCCGCTTATTTTGCAGGACGTAAAATCAACTGCAATTAAAATAGTTTATATGTACCTTTCGTACATAATTTGGGAGCTGTTTTACACCATAGGCGATGTTCCTTTCTGGGGAATGAGCACTGCAATATCACCGTCACCGTCTGACAGAACAAGGGCGATTTCATCTGCCCGTTTCATTTCGGGAATTGTGGGCGGTCTTTCGCTTACGCTTATCCCGCTTCTTATGGACGCATCCGAGCACAACATTATTTCTCTTTCACTTCCGCAGGTTTTCTTCCTTTTGTCAGTTATTGCGGCAACATTCGGAATGGGTCTTTTCTCGCTTGCAGGCTTTTTTACCAAGGAAAGAGTTGTGCAGTCGGTAAAAGAACCGTCCGTTTTGGAAGGCTTCCGTCTGCTTGCAAACAACAAGCCGCTTTTGCTTATTGTTTGCAGCAGTGTTATAGGCTCCTTGGGCGGACTTGCTGGCGTGTTCCAAAGCTATTACTACGCAGAGGTCGTTAACCTCAGCTCGCTTGTGCTTATCATAAATCTCCCCGGAACCATTTTCGGCTGGGCAACATATTTGCTTATTCCGAAGCTTAAAAAGCGCTTTGACAACAGACAGATAGTTTTTCTTAACACATTTGTAAGGGTAATAACTGCCGTAATCGTGTTCGTAATCGGTATGAACCACTGCACGGATATACGCTTTATCATTCCGCTTTTACTTGTAAGAAATCTGATTTACAGTTTCTTTGACACGGTCAATATGGTTATTCCGACTGAGATGATAGGCGACACGGTTGACTATATGGAATGGAAAACAGGTCAGAGAAACGAGGGTGTGTCATTCTCCGTGCTCACATTTGTAGGCAAGCTGACAGGCTCAATTTCAACGTCTGTGGCAACTGCTCTGCTTCCCATAATCGGTCTTTCTTATGTTGACGTAGGCGGTGTTCAAACAGCCGTTAAGGGTGAGCACACCGATGTACTTATCTGGGCAATGTTTACCCTTGTCCCCAGCGTTTTGGGAATATTAAGCGCCATTCCGTATATTTGGTATGACCTTACAGGCGAAAAGCTCAATGGGATTCGTTCCGATATGGCAGACCGCCGTGCTGAAAAGTCAAAATCTGTTTCGGGAGGCGAAAACAATGCTTAATAACAAATGTCCCAATTGCGGTGAAAGCTTAAGCGTATTTTATTTAAAGCAGAACTGCCCCAAATGCAATACAAATCTGCTTTACTATGACCTTGAAAACCGCCTTGAGCAAGACAGAATAAAAGCCGAAAAAGAGGTAAATGCAGTTAATGCATTTTTATACCGATTAAAGCTGTCAAGCGTGGGCGGAGTATGGCAGATAATCAGGCTCGTGCTTTTCTTCACTCCCCTTTTGTGGATGCTTTTACCTGTATTCACTTTAAATCAGGGCAATTCATCATTCACATTTACTTTACAGGGTTTGATTATCGGATTTATTAAGGGTGAACTTCAATTTGATGCAGTTTTAAATAATAAGCTTTACCTTTTGCCGTTGCTTACTATGGTTTTTATCATAATTTTTTCACTTGCGGTTATTATTTCTTCGCTTTTCTCCTGCGGAAAGAAATCGCTTGTCAGAAATATTATTTTCAGCATTATAAACCTTGCTGTTTTATCCGTTATGACATATCTTTGCGTGTCATCAGGTCTTAAAATCGGTACAGGACTTTACATAATATTTGCCGAATACATTATTACATTTGCTATGCATTACATCTGCAATACAAAAATAAAATCAAGAATCGAGGAAAATTAAATGGAAGTCAGAATTTTTGACAACAAAGAAAATTTGGGTGAGGTTTTAGCTGAGGTGCTTGCCAGCCGAATTAAAGCAAAGCCCAATCTTACATTCGGTTTCGCAACAGGTGCTTCTCCCCTGCCTGTTTACGGCAATTTGATTAAGTTATATAAAAGCGGTGAGGTTTCGTTTAAGGATATTACAACATTTAACCTTGACGAATACTGCGACCTTCCCCGTGACGATAAAAACAGCTATTACACATTTATGCACGAAAATCTTTTCAATCATATTGACGTTAAGGAAGAAAACATCAACTTTTTAAACGGCAATGCCGAGGATTTTGACAAAGAGTGCAACCGATACGACTGCCTTATCAGAGACAAAAGCATTGACGTTCAGCTTTTGGGCCTTGGCAGAAACGGCCATATCGGTTTTAATGAGCCGTCAACAAAATTCACCAAGGATTGCTTCAGAGTTAAGCTTTCGGACAGCACAATTGCCGCAAACTCAATCTATTTTGACGAGAATCCAATGCCCCACTACGCTCTGACTATGGGTACGGCTTCAATTATGCGTTCAAAGGAAATATTTATGATTGCAACGGGCGAAAGCAAAAAGGACGCCATTTACGAAATGATTAACGGCGATATTTCACCCCTTTGCCCTGCAAGCGTGCTTCAGCTTCACCCGAATGTGCACGTTTTCATTGACTTGGAAGCGGCAAAAAGGCTTTAATATGAACGGAAGATTTTATTCGGCAAATGAATATTACAAGGCGGTATTCGGAGAAAAGGTTTACCGCCTTGCTTTGCGTTTAGGGTTCACCTGCCCTAACCGTGACGGAAAATTAGATACAAGAGGCTGTATTTTTTGCAGTGAGGGCTCGTCCTATTTTGCCGAAAGCGGAAATAACATTACAACACAGATTGAGAACGCAAAGCAAAGGGTAAAAGGTAAAACCGACTCCAATAAATTCATAGCATATTTTCAAAGCTATACAACGACATATATGCCGATTGAAATTTTGGAAAAAGCGTTTTTTGATGCGGTAAATTTGCCCGAAATTGCGGCATTATCAGTTGGTACAAGACCCGACTGCCTGCCACCTGATGTTCTCGAACTGCTGTCAAAAATAAATGAAATCAAGCCAGTTTTTGTTGAATTGGGGCTTCAGACCTCAAATGAAAAAAGTGCGGAATATATACGTCGGTGCTATAAAAATGACGTTTATGAAAACGCTGTAAAGGAACTTAAAAAGCGGGGAATAAATGTTATTACCCATATAATTATCGGTTTGCCGAATGAAACCGAGGAGGATATTTTAAATACGGTTCGCTTTACCGTCAACAGCGGTACAGACGGCATAAAGCTTCAGCTTCTGCATATCCTTAAGGACACCGATCTTTATGAAGATTATCTTAAAGGGAATGTTCAACCGTTAACGCTTACAGAATATACGGATTTAATCTGTAAATGTATTGCAATAATCCCGGAAAGCGTTGTAATTCTCAGAATTACGGGCGACGCGCCGAAAGCTCTGCTTGCAGAGCCTAAATGGAGCGGAGATAAGAAAACTGTGCTCAATACAATTAACCGTGAATTAAAGGTTCGTGGTATTACTCAGGGTTGCGCTTTCAAATCGACTTGAACATCCGAAAATAAAAAGAATTGCCGTTATAAAACTTGACAATTCACTTTGTAAATGATATTATTTAACGGCTGAGAAAAAATTCAGTATTAAAATGCGGATTAAGCCGAAAAGTAAGTTTCCAACTGAAAGTAAGCTCCGCCTCGGTCATCCTCACCGTGTAAAAATAGAGGACAAAGTTAATTATTCTGTTATGGCGGAATTGGCAGTTTTTGACCGAGCGTCTCCTGCGGAGGATTAAGCGAGAGTCAAAAAGGCGCAGCGGTCGAAAAGCGAGTGCGGTAGCACGAGTCTTCGGGCGCCGCAAGTGTCACGCGCACGCTAAAATAAAAGACAAAATTGAACAATTATGCGGATATGGCGGAATTGGCAGACGCGCTAGATTCAGGTTCTAGTCGGGGCAACTCGGTGCAGGTTCAAGTCCTGTTATCCGCACCATCAAGAGACAATAAAAAAGATATTGTCCCGGAAAACCCCGATGAAATCGGGGTTTTCGCCGTCTTAGGCGGCGATTTTTCGAGAAACAAAATAGTAGATGTAAAATGAGTGTTTTCCCTTTGTGAGAAGGTTCGAACTCCCGTGACAACTGAATATTGAAAAACGAAAGCAGATAGAAAATAATAATCTACTGTTTCTGCCGCACCGTCTTTAATTACACAGTGACCGAGCCTCAGACATGCAAGACATCCTTTGCAAAAGCCAATCTCCTTTTCACGAAGATATACAGTTTCAACCTTATTACCTGCCTCCTGCACGCCTTTGGCAAAACTGGCTGCAAGCGTTTCGGAATTGCCGCCCTTGCGGTGACTTGAAGAAATAATCAAAACATTTTTATCATTGAAAAATCTCCTTTTTATATATTGCAATTCTTTCGCATTTCTGATATACTGATAATATCACCTAAACCTGACTTTAGGTCAAGCGTTTTCTGAAAATTTTTTTTGCAGAATTATTTTAAGGAGATTTTATGTATACGATAGGACAGATTTCAGAAATGTTCGGGCTGCCGATTTCCACCTTACGCTATTACGACAAACAGGGACTTTTCCCGAAGATGAAAAGAGTATCAGGTATCCGTAAATTCAGCGATGACGAAATTGAAGCTTTGCGAGTTATTGAATGCTTAAAAAAGTCAGGATTGGAAATTAAGGATATTAAACAATTTATGGATTTGTGCGTTAAGGGTGCATCCACATATCCTGCCCGAAAGGCAATATTTGAAAAGCAAAGAGAAAATCTTTTGGCAGAAATTGCACGTTTAAACAATGTTCTTGATATGCTGAATTTTAAATGCTGGTATTATGAGCAGGCAATATGTGACGGCAGTGAAGACCGGGTGCAGAGTATGATTCCCGATAAATTGCCGAGAGATATTAAAATCGCATACGAAAACGCACACCGTGATTAAAAAGTAAAAACGGGACTCCCGTTCTGATACGCACCTCCATAAGTGTCTAAATTTTAAGATGCATATCATTCGGTAAGTCCCGTTTCTTTTTGTATTATGAATTTTTTCTATTCGTTTGCGTAAGTTCCGCTTTCTTCGGGTGTTTCAGTTGACTGCGGCGGGTCAGTAGATATTTCCGTTGAATGCTCGGTAGTTGCCGTTGAAGGGATTGTTGTCGGATTTGTTGTTTTTTCCGTTGTAGGTTTCGTTGTCCATGACGGCAAAGAAGGCCAAGAGGGTAACGTAAAGTTTGTTGTCGTTTCAATACCGCCCTCTTCAAGAACAATTGCCTGTTTACCTAACAAAACCCATTTGTCATTAAACGCCGCATGTGTATATTTCACATTGCCGAAATACGGGTCGGTTATGTAAACATATTGAGAATCATAGCCTGACAAAACCATAACATGAGTGCCTCTCGGATATTCAAAATATTTCGCACTGCCGTCAGGCTGTTTTATGTACCAGCTGTTTACAAGCGTCGGTGTTTTCATATTCGCCGTTGCCCACACTATAACAGGTCTTTTCATATCCAATTGAGAAATCAGCGCACTGAATGTACACCCTGTGATATTCTTTGCCGTGTGCCTGTTACCCTTTTTGACGATTACACGGTTAAGCGCACCCGTTATAACGGGAGAAAATGCGCCGTATCCCGGGCGGTCGTCCGTATATGTTTTTGTGGGGTCGCCGACAAATTTTTCATATATGCTCGGCCCGTAAACTACGCCGTTTTCCTCATATAAATCCTCACGGGGAATAGCGGCAATCATCTCGTCAATAGTAACATTATATCCGTAATACTGAAGGAGCATTGTAGCCGAAGCACCCTCACAGCCCGTCGGATATTTAGGATTTTGTTTGACCAGCGGCACATTAAGCTTAACGCTCTTAGATGAAGCGGACGCCTTTGGGGGAGCAGGTGCGGCAGGCTTTGGCTTATACGCCTTGGTTACGGGAGCGGCAGGCGGCTTTGTCTCCTTTTCTGTTGTGGATTCGGTTGTACTTTCAGAGGAGCTTTCGGTAACTGATTCAGTAATGCTTTCCGTAACAGTTTGTGAAAGTTCTCCGGAAGATGTGGGAACTTTGCCGCCGAATACGCCGTGCTTATACAGCACGCAAACAGTTACAACAGCTAACAGCAATACTCCGCCTATGACACTGCTTATTACCGTTTTTTGCTTTTTATTAAGATTTTTCAAAAATTTCATTTTATGTCTTCTTTCCTCTGCTCTTTTCATAAATAAAAAGAACTTAAATTTTCATTTACTGTAAAGATTTTTTTAGAAAATTTCAATTAAATATATCGTATCACAATGAAAACGCTTTTTCAATATTCTGTCAGCATATTATATAAAAAACACCTTTGAACAACTAAGCTCAAAGGTGCGCTGATTTATGCAAATGTAAAATGCTTCTCTTAGAACGGCAGGTAGTGCATTGAAGAATTAGTTACAAGCACTGCGACATAAGCTATGTAAATGCAAATCATCAAAGCGCCCTGCCAACGGCTCAGCTTCTTGAAAATAACCGTCGGAACAATTGCAATAAGAATTACTACCATACAAACTGCAATATCAAGATATGCAGACTGCGGGCCGACAGGCAGTGAACCTTTTGTAATAAACGCGCAAATCGGAAGAATAAGCGTAAGGTCAATAATATTTGCGCCGATAATGTTGCCGATTGAAAGGTCCGACTGCTTTTTTGCAATCGCCGTAACCGTTGTAACAAGCTCAGGAAGAGATGTACCCACGGCAATAATTGTAACGCCGATTATAGCTTCCGAAACACCGAGGCTCTTGGCAATAACCGTGCCGTCGTCAACAAGCAAATCAGCGCCGATAACAATACCTGCCGCACCGATAAGGAACTTTGCAATATTTGTCGACAGAGATTTTGCGTTGATTACGGGGTTATCCGACTTGTCGTCCTCGTCCATTCCCTTTTTACCCGAAATAATATTTTCAACCATAAATACGGCAAAAATCGCTATAAGAATTATGCTTTGCCAAATGGAAAGGCTCAAATTCTGTGTAAATACAAACAGTGCCGCGACTGCGCCTATCATCAAAAAGCCTTTAAACGCAACCTCTTTTCTCTTGACAAATGCAGGAATACAAAGAATTGAAATGCTCATTATTAAACCTACATTAGCGGTAACCGAGCCGACGGCATTACCGATTGCCATATCGTTCTTGCCCTGCGATGCCGCAATAGCAGAAACCAAAAGCTCAGGAAGAGTGGTCGCAAAGCTTACAACGGTTGCGCCGATAATGAATTTCGGTATTCCCGTTGCCTCAGCAATCCAAGTAGCAGCGTCAACAAAAACGTCTCCGCCTTTTACAATAAAAAATATGCCGATAACGAACAGTATTACCGCAAAGATTATATTATCGCTCGGAATTGACATTAAATCTGCCAATCTTGCAGATATTTCCATAAAAAACTCTCCTTATTTTTTTTACTGAAACGCGAATATTAAGTTTAACATAAACGGAAATATAAATCAAGAAAAATATGCTTACGCATTTTTGGTAAGCGTACTCAAAAGCGCCGTGCAGCCTCTTAAAATGTCGTTATAGGCTGTGTCAAACCGCCGTGAATACCACGGATCGGCAACGCCACCGTTTTCGCCCGAATATTCAAGTAATTTATGTATTTTTTCCTCCGGGTCAGAACCAAAAATTTTCACCATATTGCGAATATTGTTGCTGTCCATACCGATAAATAAATCGTATTTGTCATAGTCACTCTTCTTTAGTTGAACGGCACGTTTGCCGCCGCAGGAAATTCCGTGTTTTAACAGTTCTTCCCTTGCAGGAGGGTAAACGGGATTGCCTATGCTTCCCCATATCTCCTCAGAGCTTGTCGCCGAGGACGAAATGCTGAAAGAATGCAAAACACCTTTCTTTTCGGCAAGGTCTTTAAATATAAATTCTGCCATCGGACTTCGGCAAATATTGCCGTGACACACAAACATAATTTTAATCACATTTTCACCGCCTGTCTTTTTTCGCTTACTGAATTATATAATAAATCTAAAGATAATACAACCGAAATGAGCATTTATTTATTGACATAAAAATATTTTGTAATATAATCTATGAAAGATAATTTTTTAACAAGGAAAATCAGCAATGCAAAAGATATTTGATTTGGCTTTTGATGAAGAAAGAGCACTTTATGCGCTCAAAGACACAGAGGTTAACAACTGCAAATTTGACGGTCCTGCGGACGGAGAATCAGCATTTAAAGAATGTCGGAACATTACAGTTAATAATTCGTATTTTAATTTGCGCTATCCGTTTTGGCACAACACGAACACAGCTATCAAAAACTGCGAACTAACCGTTAACTGCCGTGCGGCGATTTGGTACTGCAACAGCTTTTCCGCCGAGAACTGCAAAATGAACGGTATTAAAGCCTTCAGAGAGTGTAAAGGCGTAAGCCTTGACAGCGTTACCGCAAGCTCGCCCGAATTTTTTTGGAAATGCAGCGATATTCACATCAAAAACAGCGAGATAATATCGGAATATCCGTTCTTTGAGTGCAAAAATATTTCAATCGACAGTCTTAATATGACAGGTAAGTACTCATTCCAGTATGTTGAAAATGCGGTTATAGAAAACTCCGTTCTGACAACCAAGGATGCATTCTGGCACAGCAAAAATGTAACTGTTAAGGACAGCGTTTTAACGGGTGAATACCTTGGCTGGTACTCCGAAAATCTACATTTAATCCGCTGTAAAATCATCGGAACTCAGCCGCTTTGTTACTGTAAGGGACTCGTTTTAGAGGATTGCGAAACGGAGGACTGTGACCTTTCATTTGAACGAAGTGAAGTTAACGCCGCAATAAAGGGTGAAATCGAGAGCATTAAAAACCCTGCACCAAATTCGATTATCACGGCGAAAAAAATCGGCGAAATTATCCTCGAAAAAGAGTTCTGCGACCCCAGCAAAGTTACGATACATATAAAATAGATAAAAATTCACCGCTGAACTCCGGCGGTGAATTTGTTACACGATTATTTTTTAACAGAGGAACTTTTTTGCAGCAAAGGCTGATGAATCCTTTTGGCTCCCTTGTGCAAAGGGAGCTGTCACGAGGCACGAGTGACTGAGGGATTGATATTAAAATTTTATCCGAAATTATTCATTATTGAACAGAAACAATCCTCCCGACGAGCTTCGCTCGCCACCCTACTTTACACAAGGAGGGCTTTAGAAAAACGCAAAACACTATCTCCGGCAGATTATAATAATATAAAGTGTAACACAAAGGAGGCGTATTTATCCCCTTATACTTTTATTTCGTGATATACATTTCCATCTAAATCTTTCCACGTGAAAATTCCGTTTTCGAGAGTCATAAACCCGTGAGCAGAATTATTTTTCGGGATTGACACCGAACCGGGATTTAAATAAAGATTTTCATTGCCGAATGTTTCCCACGCAGGGATATGCGTATGCCCGTGAAGAAGTATGTCCCCTTTTGCAAAGGGCAACGGCGTATCCACATTGTGATTATGCCCGTGAGTGAAATAGACAAGCCGTCCATTTTCACAAAGTACGCCGTAATCCGCCATTATCGGAAAAGGCAAAACCATTTGGTCAACCTCGCCGTCACAGTTGCCCCTAACGCAAAGAATTTTGTCGGCAAAGCGGCTCAACATTTCTATTACAGCTTTGGGTTCATAACCTTTGGGCAAATCGTTACGGGGACCGTGATACAAAATATCGCCGAGCAAAATTATTTTATCCGCTTTTTCATTTTCAAACGCTGTCAGCATTTTTTCACAGTAATAGGCTGAACCGTGAATGTCCGACGCTATAAAATATTTCATTGAAAAATCTCCTTATTCGGCAAAATCTGAATAAAATTCTTTTATGTAATTTTCAATATCCGCCCGTGTCGCTTTTAAAGGTCCCGGTGTTTCCATTTTAAGCGAAACAGTTGCAGTTGCATACAAAAGCGAATGTTGAATGTTATTTGTAAGGCGCTCGTTTATATATGCGGCAAAGGTGGTGTCTCCCCTGCCCGTTCTTCCGCTTAAATTTCTCGCTCTTATGGGGCAGGAATAAATATTCTCACCGTCATAGGCTATTACCTCGGTGTTATGGGTAATGAGCACCTCTTTCGCACCAAGCCCGTAAAGAATTTTTGCCGCCTCATATCGGTCGGAAGTGCCCGTCATAATCTCAGCCTCTGCCGCATCGGTCTTTAAGAAGTCGATGTACGGGAGCATTTCTTTTTTATCTGCCCAATCCTCAAAGTACATTTCGCCCGTGTCTGTATTAACGTGACGCAGGCACGTTTGCACATCAACGGCAATTTTGCCTTTTCTTGCACATTCTTTTATCATTTCATTTGGAAAATCACCGTAAATAAGACCTGCAAAATGGTAGATATCCGCTGAAATTCCGTCGGGAATATCGGAAAGCTCAAACGGTGTACCCACTGACAGGCAGGACGAATTTCTTCTCTCCTTGTCGGGCGTTAAATAAACATTTTTCATTGTGGTTGAATTTTCGCACCAAACGGCATAAATATCCTCTTTCGGAATTGTGAACTCCGAAAGTCTTTCACTGTCCTTCTCCGCAAGACGTGTTACTGCGGAAACACTATGCCCTAAAGCGTGTGCGGACGCTGACGAGTAAAGCACCGCCCCTCCGCATACAAATACTCCGTTCCCTAAATGGTCAATATTATTATCCATTGAAATGTGACCTATTATAACACTTTCATAATTCTTCATTTTTTTGCTCCCTTATTTTCAAAGAATATATTTTTTTAATTCCTCTGCAACCGCGATATTTTTATACGGCTTAAATATTTCAGTCGGGTCAAAATCCGCCGACAAATGCGTTGCAATAATTTTTGCAGAATATTTTTCTGACAGCTCAATTGCATTTTCTACATTCATGTGCAGTCCGTTAAAGCCTTTCGTCTTTGAGCAGTCAGCAAGCACATAATCACTCAAGCTAAAACACTTCGGAATATTGCCGTTATACATTGTATCGCCCGTGTAGCAAAATGTTTTTTCACCCTTTATTATAACTGCATAATCCGTAACCGTGTGGTGCATTTTCAAAAACGACAGCGTCATACTGCCGATTTTTATTTCGGAATTTTCGTCAATGTTTATCACATTAAAATTTGGATGGTC
This sequence comes from Ruminococcaceae bacterium UBA7217, assembly GCA_002490425.1. GTDB lineage: Bacteria > Bacillota > Clostridia > Oscillospirales > Acutalibacteraceae > Fimenecus. The sequence continues at coordinate 45,378 of DKTZ01000011.1, read as the reverse complement.
AAAAAGAATTTTGTACCACGGTGTGTCCTCTTTATGCGTGTAAATATTAACAGTGTGATCTAATTCCTCAAGCAGATAGCGGAACGGCAGTAAATCGCTTGTGTGGTCAAAATGCAGGTGGGAAATGAAAATGTGCTTGATTTGCCTTATATCCACAACACCCATAAGGCGTGACAGAGTGCCGCTACCCATATCCATAACGAGATAATCGTCTTGATTTTTTACAAGATAGCCGCTTGCCGCTCCCGTTCCCGCCTTACCGTAAGGGCCATATTTTCCGAGTACAGTCAGTTCCATTTAAGTCCCTCCGCATACATTTCTCTCAAATCCTCTTTGACATTATTTTTCAAAAGATTAAGATTTAAAATAAGCTCGCTTTTCATATAATCCCGTGTCATAAAATCGCCTGCTATGATATTTGCCTGAGAAAGATAATTTTCGTTGTTTGCAATTTTTCTGATAATTTCAGGAAAATACAGGCGCATACTCCCGTCAAGCTTTACTGGCGGAGTAATTCCGATTTCAGTAAACGGATTGGGCGTTTGCTGAGTTTGAAACCAATAAAGACCGTCTGTATGGCAGGTGTCGAAAAAGTCCGTTGCGTGAATACGGAAATTTTCCGCTTTCATACCGTTTATTTTGCTGTCCCACGGTGTAATCTGCTCGCAGGGCTTGCTGAAGCGGTAGCTTTGCGCCTCATTTATGAGAATAAACCGCTTACCTGCATTTCTTATGTCCCCCATTGTAACATCGCCTATTTTGTCAAAATCGTAATAGGCATTTTTTTCGGGGTCTATGTATTTTTTCAGCAGTTCATTTACTTTTTCCGGGTCTGCCTTATATTTCAGCGTTATCGGTCCGAATTTTTGAGGCTGATACTCTCTTATGTCGAGCAAAAGAATTTCAGTCGGGTAATTTTCAAGAATTTCTTTTATATCCTTTAGCACATTTTCAAACAAATCTCCCTTTGTTATGCCGTGGGCAAGCAAAATTTCACCGTTTTTGCTCTCGCTAAGCCTTAGGCAAAACTGCCGCATACCGTATTTAAACTGTGTTAGCACACCGTCCTTCTGACATTCAGCCATTTTTTTCATCCCGTAGCTGCCTGCATTGTGCGCGCCGGGTATTACAACCTCGGTAATCTTAACATCATCCTTTATATAGCTCATCCAATTTTCGTAAATCATAAATTCTTAATCCCCTTTACAGCTATTGACCGCAAAATAAAAATTTGATAAAATAAATTCGGTGATAAAATATGAAGAAAATTTTACTTCCCGAAGAAAACGCAAATTTAAAATATTACAAGGCAAATTTACATTGCCACTCAACAATATCGGACGGTGCAAAAACTCCCGAACAGCTAAAGAAAGATTACAAAGCGCACGGTTACAGCATCCTCTCAATTACAGACCATGAGGTTTTTATTCCGCACAGCGAGCTTTCCGACAGTGAATTTCTTATGCTGAACGGATATGAAATCGAAGCGAGCGGAACGGGCGGCAAAACCTGTCACCTGTGCTTTGTAGCTCTTGAACCCGACAATACCGAAGAAGTCTGCTTCAGCAAAGTGCACCTTTGGGGCAATGCAAAGGAAAATGCAAAATATGTAAACATCAATAAAAAAACAAGTCTGCTTTTCAGAAAATATACAAAACACGGAGTAAACAAGTTAATAAAAACAGGTAAAGAGCACGGATTTTTCGTAACCTACAACCACCCCACTTGGAGTCTTGAGTCTTATCCGCAATACGCAAGGTACAAAAATGCAGACGCTATGGAAATTACTAATTACGGCTGTGTTGTGTGCGGATTTGACGATGATAACGGTCACGCTTATGACGATATATTAAGACACGGTGAAAAGCTTTTCTGCATTTCAACCGACGACAATCACAATCTTTTTCCCGATTCCTCGCCTGACTGCGACTCCTACGGCGGATATATTATGATTGCTTCTCCGTCACTTAATTACAGAGATGTTACCGCCGCTCTCAAAAAAGGACTATTTTATTCTTCGACAGGCACTTACAAGCACACAGGCCCTGAAATTCACGGTATAACATACGAAAACGGCGAGGTACATATCAAAACAGGCGATGTTCGCTCCATTGCCTATATTCCCTGTTCCCGTGACTGCCAAATTAAAAATGCCGAGGACGGAAAGTGCATTAACGAGGCGACCTTTAAAATAAAGAAAAACGAAAAATATTTCAGAATAGTAATTACTGACACATTCGGCTATAAAGCATATTCAAACGCTTATTTTCCGAAAGAGTTTTGAGGTAAATATTCAACTTGATGTTACTAAGTAACGACAGGCTACCAATATGCCCTCCTTGTGCAAAGGAGGGTGGCGAGCAAAGCTCGTCGGGAGGATTGTTACATACAAAAAGCTAAATAAAATTTATTGACAATCCCTCAGTCTTTGCTGGCGCAAATCCAGCTCCCTTTACACAAGGGAGCCTTTTTACGGTGAAAATTGACACCGTTTCCTACCAAAACAGGACCGCAAATGCGGTCCTGTTGCTTTTTACTTATTATTTTTAGACGCAGTTAGAGTGTTGTTAAGAAGCATTGTTATGGTCATCGGTCCGACGCCGCCCGGAACGGGAGTTATAAACGAGCATTTGTCCTTTACACCCTCAAAATCAACATCACCGCAGAGCTTACCCTCCGCATTTCTGTTCATACCGACATCAATTACAACCGCGCCGTCCTTTACCATATCTGCTGTAACGAAATTCGCCTTGCCCACAGCCGCAACAAGAATATCCGCACGGCGAGTGACCTCAGCAAGATTTACCGTTTTTGAATGGCAAACAGTAACAGTTCCGCTGTTATGCAGTAAAAGCATTGCCATGGGCTTGCCTACAATATTACTTCTGCCTATTACAACACACTCTTTTCCGCTGATTTCAATGTTATAAAATTTCAGCATCTCGATAATACCCGCAGGCGTGCAGGGTAAAAACGAGTAATCGCCTATCATAATATGACCTGTGTTTACAGGGTGGAATGCGTCAACATCCTTTTTGGGTGCTATTGAATTTATTACGGTTTTCTCATCAATATGCTTCGGCAACGGAAGCTGACAGAGAATACCGTCAACCCTACTGTCCCCATTAAGTTTATTTATAAGCTCTAAAAGCTCTTCCGTTGTTGTTTCTTCGGGGAGTGCATATTCGTAGGAATTTATTCCGACCTCAGCGCAGCCCTTTTTCTTATTGTTAACATATACCTTTGAGGCAGGGTCATTGCCCACAATAATAACTGCAAGACCTGTTTCCTTGCCGGCATTTTTAAGAATTTCAATCTCATTTTTTATGCGTTCACGAACTGATGCCGAAACTGCTTTTCCGTCAATTATCTGCATTTTTCTTCTCCTTATATTCATTAACTTTATATACATTTCTTCTGTGGAGCTGTACGAATTTTGCTATTGTAATTGCAAGGCACAAAACAGCAATTAAAAGCGACAGTATCTGTGAAACACGGATATTGGTGTGTGCAATGTAAAGGCTGTCTGTCCGAAGTCCTTCAACAACCGTTCGCTCTAAACCGTAAATTACACCGTAGCCGAGTATTAACTGACCGTCAAATTTTCTGAACCGTTTACAAACTATGTAAAGTATCAGAAAACCTAATAAGCACCAGACAGATTCATAAAGAAATGTCGGATGAACTGGACTGGACGCATCCATATCAATCCCGTTTGCGGAAAGCGTTGCATAATTTACATTGATATAATCCGCCACCTTTTCACTCCACATCCCCCACGGAAGGTCAGTGTTAGTGCCGAACGCCTCCTGATTTGTAAAGTTGCCCCATCTGCCTATACCTTGACCGATAAGCACGCTCATTCCGAATAAATCAAGCAGCTTTAAAAAGTTAAGTCCGTTCTTTTTGCAGACGAAATAAGCCGCTAAAATTCCACCAATGATTCCGCCGTAAATTGCAAGACCGCCCTCCCATATTTTAAATACGGAAAGCAAATTATCCTTATAGCTGTCCCACTCGAAAATGACATAGTAAAGGCGTGCTCCGATTATGCCTGCAACAGTGCCGTACAAAAGCACATCAATCATTTTATTCAAATCCATTTTCCATTTATAAGCCATTCTTCCGCCGAAAAGCACGGCAAGAATAAAGCCGAATGCAATAATTACACCGTAAAATCTTATTGTAACGTCTATATCCCACCCGGGAATTGTAAATTCAACAAGATTTGCATAAACGTCAAATTTCCAGCCCAGCTTCGGAAATTCAACGGCGGTGTAGTCAGTTAAAAAACGCATATTTTAGCTCCTTTCATTCTGCCTTAATAACGGACATTGAAGAATTTTCTACATCAATAGCTTCGCAAAGCCGCCTGTTTATATCTTCAGCAGTAATACTTTCAAGCACTGAAAGTCCGTCGAAAAGTCCGTCACCGTTAAAGTAATCGTTTATAAGGCAATTTGCAACTGCGTCAACATCGTCAAAATCCATTATGAATTTGCCGTAATGCTTTTTCTTGATGCGTTCAAACTCCGTCTTGTCTATGCCGTCTTTTTGCAAGCGCAAAATTTCTTCGTCAATACATTTTCTTACTTCATCCGGATTTTCGCTCTCGCCTGAAAAAATGTGTGCACCGTAACCCTGACCCTCAAAATATTCTGCGTTAAAGGTTGTATTGGTAAGAGCACTGTTCATCATTTTTTCATAAAGAACGGAGGTTTTGCCTGCAATAATATCAAGCATTATTTCGCTTTCCAAGGACTGCTTTAAGGTTCTTCGTGTATTCCCGACATCTTCCTTATAGCCAATGGCAAAAAGAGGTCTTGCAACATCAAGATGCTTTTCGGCATATCTGCTTACAACCTCTTTGGGTTCCTCCTCAAAATTGCGTTCGATTTTTTTATCCGGTGCAGTTTTTAAGATTTTATCGGCAACCGCCAAAACCTCATCTACATTTACATTACCTGCAACTGCAAGCGCCATATTATTAAGATTGTAAAAAGCGTTGTAGCAATCGTACAAAAGGTCAGCCGTGATTTTCGAAATTGACTGCGTTGTACCTGCAATGTCAATACTTACAGGGTGATTTTTATACATTGCCCCTAAAAGAGTAAACAACGAAGCCCATGACGGCTCGTCGTTAGTCATTTTTATTTCCTGCCCAATTATGCCCTGTTCTTTTCTGACGGTTTCGGGAGTGAAATACGGGCTTGTTACAAAGTCAAGCAAAATTTCAAGCGATGCTGAAAAATTACCCGTGCAGGAAAATAGGTAACACGTTTTGTCAAAAGAGGTGTAAGCATTTGCAGAAGCTCCCGTTTCGGAATATCTTTCAAATGCGCCCCTTTCCTCACTCTCAAACAGCTTGTGCTCCAAAAAGTGAGCAATTCCCTCGGGAACGGTAATATATTCCCCGTTTTCACCCGATTTAAAGCAGTTGTCAATTGAGCCGTATTTTGTGCCGAAAATCGCATAGGCCGACGAATAGTTTTCTTTGGGATAAACAAAAATTTTAAGCCCTGAGAAATGGTCTATTTCAAAATATCTTTCATTTAAAAGCTCATTCTTAATTTCTTTAATCTTATTCATTGCTATCCTCCCCACTGAGAAGATAAACGCTGTCTATTACGGTTTTTTGTGCGCATTTTATAACATCTTCTCTTGTTACCTTTAAAAGAGCCTTTGCCTCTTCTTCACCGTTTACAAGACTCTTCGCAAAGCACTGTGAAGCGAAAAAGGAGCAAACACCCGACGGGCTGTCCTCAACGCCGCAGTAAGCGTCAGCAAGCGCTCTTTTGGATGCCTCAAGCTCCTCATCCGTAAATTCGCCGTTTTTCATAACATTTAACTGTTCAGTGATTTCATCCAAGGCTTTTTGATAATTTTCATTTTCAATTCCGCTTTGAATGAAAATTATTCCCTTTTGCTTTATAAGCCTTGCACCGCAGTAATAGCAAAGGCCGAGCTTTTCACGAACATTGGCAAAAAGGCGTGAATAAGGTCCGCCGCCGAAAACGTCGGTCATTATTCTGTAAGCAAAATAATCGTCCGACTCGTTTTCCATACCGCTGCGAAGTCCGATTACAAGCTTTGACTGATTCATCATTTTCATCGACTCGCTAAAATAACGTATTTCATCTGCACCCGTCACAAACTCAGATGTTAATTCTGCGGGATTTCTGTTTTCGATTTTGTTTGCAAAAGCAGTAAACTTTTCATAAAGCATCGCTTCATTCAAAGAACCGCAGGCGGTAACAACAATCTGCGCCTCGCTCAAAAGCTTTTTATAAGCCGCAAAAAGCCTTTCCGGTGTGAGAGAGCGAACCTCATTTTCAAGCCATTCGCTGTCAACACCGTATTTTTCATTCTCGCACATAAGCTGTTTTAGGCGGGACAGCGCATAGGCTCTTTTGTCATTCTTCTTCGCTTCTAAATCTTCGAGAGCAAAACGGATTTCACGCTCTGCCGCCTCTTCCCTAAATTTGCCATCACTGCAAAGCGGATTTAATAGAACATCCGTCAGAAAGTCCACCGCTTCCTCGGAAGGCTTTTCACCGTAAAGCGCAAAACGGTCGTCGGGAAGCTCTAGAAAGAAAGACATCCGCATATTGTCTCCGTAATTACCGATTGACGAATCAAACGACGCACCGTAAAGGCTTTCGATCTTTGAATTAAAGCTTTTAACCGTAGGATAATTGCCCGAAATGTGTGATAACAGGCTTGTCAAAACATACTGCGCAGGCAAATCCTCCCCGAGTGGTGTAAACAAATCAATATTTATATAATTTGTTTTGAACTTTTCGGTGTTAACGCAAAGCAGTCTTATGCCGTCTGCTGTTTCACTGTATTTTATTTTACTCATCCTTTTCACCTTAATATAACACAGAATATAATTAAAATAGTATTATTGATTATTTTACCATACGCTTACATATTTTTCCACTGTATTTTTGATTTTTCAATATTATTTTTGCCGGTATTTACATAAATAACCGAAATATGTATGAAAAACAATTAAAAGACACAAAATATTGTTGACTTTAATCTTTTTTTCCTCTAAAATAGATTAAATAGCGTTTTTATTAGGTGAAGATATGAATTTTACTTACAATATGCAGAAAAAGGGTATAGAGCTTTTGCTTGACAAAATGCTCAAATACATTGACAAGGACCCGCAGGGCAACCTTGTTAAGATGTCATACAAAATTGAGCCTATTTTCAATAAGGTTTTTCCGCCTGAAAACTTTAAAAAGTTTCAGGATGCCGCCAAAGACCCTGATAATATCTGGACTCAGTACGCATTGAGCCTCATCCGTGATATTGACCGTGGAGTTTTCAAGCAGATGCTTGTATCCTTCGGTGTGGACGCAGGTCTTTACGGCACAAAGGCTGTGCGTGAAAACCGTGAAAAATACAAGTGCAATATCCCATTTATTATACTTTTTGACCCGACAAGTGCCTGCAACCTTAAATGCAAGGGCTGTTGGGCGGCGGAATACGGTCACAAGCACAACCTTTCAAATGAAGAAATGCAGTCAATCGTTTCACAGGGCAAGGAGCTCGGAACGCATTTTTATATGCTTACGGGCGGTGAGCCGCTTGTGCGCAAAAAAGATGTTGTTGAGCTTGCAAAGAATAACAAAGACTGTGTATTTGTCATTTACACAAACGCAACTCTTGTTGACCAGAAATTCTGCGATGATATGAAAGAGGCGGGCAACATTTCTTTGGCGCTCAGCATTGAGGGCAGTGAAGAAACCAACGACTGGCGCAGGGGCGAGGGCGCTTACAAAACTACAATGGACGCTATGAAGCTCCTTAAAGAAAACAAGTGTCTTTTCGGTGTTTCAATCTGTTATACAAGCAAAAATATTGAGGCTGTTACAGACACTGCCTTTATGAAAATGCTTATAGATGAAGGGGCAAAATACGCTCTTTATTTCAACTATATGCCCGTAGGTCACGACGCTGACGCTGAGCTTATTCCAACTCCCGCACAGCGTGAAAGAATGTATAAATGGCTCAGAGAAACAAGGAACAGCAAAACGGGCAATCCGATTTTTGTTATGGATTTCCAAAACGACGCTGAGTATGTTGGCGGCTGTATTGCAGGCGGCAGAAACTATTTCCATATTAACTCCGCAGGCGATATTGAGCCGTGTGTTTTCATTCACTATTCGGACGCTAACATCCGCACACACACACTTTTAGAGGCTCTGCGCTCTCCGCTGTTCACGGCGTATTATAAAAATCAGCCGTTTAACGACAATCACCTGCGCCCCTGCCCAATGCTTGAAAATCCTGATATACTGCGTAAGATAGTGTCACAGTCAGGGGCAAAATCCACAGATTTAATTGTGGCTGAATCCGCTGACGAGCTTTGCTCAAAATGCGACTGCTATGCCGCTGCTTGGGCGCCCAAGGCAGAGGAAATCTGGAACTCAACGAAGCACAAGGACACGCACACCCAGTATTACCGTGACACCGAAGAAGGCAAAAAAGAATTTGGCTGTAACGGGAACTGTGCGGAATGTGCAAGCAAACACGAATAAAATTGTAAGCAGTAAAAGTAGGGCGGGGTTGCGGGTGTCCGGTGGACATCTTTAAATCGAAGATTTAAAAGCAATGACCGAGGCGGGAGCGGAGAATTTGCTCCCGCCATTACATTTTTATCAGGAGAAAAATATGATAACAGACGAAATCAGAAAAACGCTTTTTGAAAATGCAGACGAGAGTTACAAGCAGTTCCACGCAAGGCTTATTCCGAATATCCCGCCCGAAAGAATAATCGGTGTGCGTACGCCGACCGTCAAAAAGCTTGCAAAGGAATACCGTAATCACCCTGAAATTGATACATTTTTATCCGATTTGCCTCATAAATATTATGACGAAAATAATCTTCACGGGTTTATTATTGCAGACTGCAAAGATTATGACCGGACGGTAAATTATTTAAACGCTTTTTTGCCCTATGTTGACAACTGGGCGACCTGCGACCTTTTAAAGCCTAAAGCCTTTGAGAAAAACCGTGATAAGTTAAAAAAGGATATTGACATTTGGCTGAGCTCCGATGAGGTTTACACAAAGCGTTTCGCCATAGGAATGATTATGTGCCATTTTCTCGACAGCGATTTTGACAAGTCCTATTTTTCAAGAATTGCGGAAATACGCAGTGACGAATACTACATAAAAATGATGCAGGCGTGGTTTTTTGCCACCGCTCTTGCAAAACAGTGGGACGAGGCTGTGAAGATTATCGAAAACCGCAGTCTTGACGATTGGACTCACCGAAAAGCAATTCAAAAGGCGTGCGAAAGCTTCAGAATAAACAAAGAGCAAAAGGAATATTTGCGAAAATTCAAATAATTTATTACTGTTAAATGAAATTTATTTTTATACTGATTTTCGGTCTATACTTTATTCTTCTAAATAAGTCTTAGTTTTCAATATAATTTTGGAATTAATGCTTATTTTTTATCGAGTTTAGTCTATACTTTATTCTCTATTCCATTCTTCCTGAAAATGTGTTATTATATTCTGTAATTATTTTTAAGGAGAATGAATATGAGTACATCAAGTATTGTAATCCTCGTTGCCATTGTGCTTTATATGGTAATGATGGTTAGCATCGGCTTTGCCGTTGCGGGCAAAAACAAAACGTCGGGTGACTTTTTCCTCGGCGGAAGAAAACTCGGTCCTTTTGTAACGGCCATGAGCGCAGAGGCTTCCGATATGAGCGGTTGGCTTTTAATGGGACTGCCTGCCGTCGCTTTAATGGGCGGACTTGCAGAGGCATCCTGGACTGCCATAGGTCTTGCAATAGGTACATACGTTAACTGGCTTATTGTTGCAAAACGTCTTCGTGTTTACAGCCAGAAAATTGACGCATTCACAATTCCCGATTTCTTCTCTAAGCGTTTCGGTGACAAATCCAAAATGCTTACATGCATTGCGGCGATTTTCATTATTATATTCTTTATTCCCTACACTGCGTCGGGATTTTCCGCCTGCGGAAAGCTTTTCTCTGCACTTTTCGGAATGGATTATGTAACCGCAATGATTATCAGTGCAGTTGTTATTATTGTTTACTGCACCTTTGGCGGTTTCCTTGCGGCATCAACGACCGACTTTATTCAAAGTATTATTATGACGATTGCTCTTTTCGTTGTTATCGGCTTCGGCGAGGGCGCAGTAAGAGGCTTCGGCAATGTATTTGCAAATGTTCAGTCGCTTCCAGGCTACCTTGATATGTTCAAGGGCTTTGACGTTGCATCCAGCACTACGGGCAGCTACGGCGCACTTCCTGTTGCATCAACACTGGCATGGGGTCTTGGCTATTTCGGTATGCCCCATGTTCTTCTCAGATTTATGGCGATTGAAGACAAAAACAAGCTTAAAACTTCACGCCGTGTCGCGTCAATTTGGGTTACAATCTCAATGGGCGTTGCAGTGCTTATCGGCGTAATCGGCTATTCTCTTATGAAATCGGGCATTATCCCGACTTACGAGAGCAGCTCAGCCGCTGAAACGATTATTGTTGATATTGCAAAGGTTATTTCAAACTACGGTTATGTTCCTGCATTTGTAGGCGGTGTTATCCTTGCAGGTATTCTTGCCTCTACAATGTCAACTGCCGATTCACAGCTTCTCGCCGCCGCATCTGCCGTTTCACAGAATTTAGTTCAGGAAACCTTTAAAATCAAGCTTTCACAGAAAAAATCTATGATTCTTGCAAGAGTTTCGGTTATTGTTATTTCAATTATCGCAGTGTTCCTTGCACGTAACCCCGACAGCTCAGTGTTCCGCATTGTTTCATTTGCCTGGGCAGGCTTCGGCGCTGTGTTCGGTCCCGTTGTTCTTTCTGCGCTTTTCTGGAAACGTGCAAACAAATGGGGCGCAATTGCAGGTATGATTGCCGGCGGCGCCACCGTATTCATTTGGAAATTCGTTGTACGTGTTCAGTTTGCCGATACAATTCTTAACATCTACGAGCTTCTTCCCGCATTCATTGTAGGTATTATTGCGATTGTAGTTGTCAGCCTTCTTACAAAAGCTCCCGAAAAGGATATTGAAGAAACCTTTAACGCTGTTAAAGCTGAAATAAAGGAATAAATCACATTAAAAACATAAAAAGTGGTGACGCAAAATTGCGCCACCACTTTTTATTAGTATTTTATTTTTTATACAAAAAGCTATGCCAAAACGGATTCAGCTATTTTTTCAAGACCGTTTTCTGCGGCATTTTCTGCATTTCTTACCACAAATTTCACCGAATTAACCGCTACCTTGCCGAGCCCGCCGAGGAAGTTGTCAAAGGCCGCTTTTGTTTCGCTGTCCGTGTCCTTATACACCTTAACAGCGCCCTTGACTGAGCTAACCAAATTACGTGAAATGCTCATAAGTCCGTCCTGACCTATGCCTTTTATCAGCTCAGTGAACCATTTGTCAATAAGCCTTCCTTCATCGTCCGTAACACGGTAAATCACTTCTTTTAAAAACTCGTCAGTCAGTTTTGCGAATCTTGAAATATCATCTCTGAAATAAATTTCCGTTCCCTTTGTTTTCCAAGCAGAAAGGTCATGTTGAATAAAGCCGAGAAAATGCTTGCACCTAACCGCCTTGAAGTCGTTATCGTGTACCAAAAGCATTCCGACAAACGAATTTGAAGGAACAAAATGACGGTAATTGGGAAGAATTTCCCTGTATTCCGAGCAGGTCGTTAAATCGTCGATTACAAAGCCGGGACCGTCATTATTATACAGCCGTACTATTCTCTGTCTTGTGTTTTCAGAGCATTTAACAGCACTGTAAAGAGCAACATTCCCGCCCTTTGAATGACCGCATATAATTATATCTCCGTCATAATGTTTTGCAACATTTTCAAGATATTCCACCGCCAAAGCGTGTGACGGTATTCCTTTTCTTGTATAAAGATTCAAATCCTCCTGCCAGCCGATAAGTGAGTCGTCTGTGCCTCTGAATACAACAACACAAGTTCCGTCAGGAAGTAAAAATGTCATTGCACCGAACTGAAGCGGGGGCTCAACGTCAAAGGCACATTTACAGCCCACAACCTTCATTGAGCCAAATCGCTTTGTTTTAGCCATTGCCATCATTTTAACGCTGATTTTTTTCATCAGCATAAGTCCGGGAGCTACATGGCGGTTGCCGTTATATGCAAATAACTTCTGGCAGGCCTCTTCAAACGAAACAGGCTCATCATTAAAGCTATCGGACACGACATGTTCAAACGGCATATAGAGAATTTCGCAAAGCGCAATATTATCTACGTCGTTAAAAGGCATTTCCGCAAAATCACGGTCGCCGTATTTTTTAATATAATTGATTGATGTTGCCACAAAAACACTCCCCTATATAAAATATTTTATATTGATTTAGGCGAAAATTCAAAGAAAATCCGCACTATTCAGCCACTTTTTCATTTAATCCGTTAAGCCATTCGATTATATCCGCAAAAACTTCTTTACGGTTGATTTCATTGAGAATTTCGTGTCTGGCTCCGTCATAAAGCTTCATTGTTACATATTTATGCCCTGTTTTCTTGAGATTTTTATAAACCTCGGTAACACCCTTGGAATAATCACCTATTGGGTCCATTGAGCCTGACAAAAGCAAAATCGGCATACTTAAGGGAACGGAATTGTACCAGCGCCTTGTGGAAACTGCCTTAAGCGTTAAGAAAAGCGCTTTCATTCCGCTTACGGTGTATTTGTAGCCGCAAAGCTCATCGGCAATAAATTTATCAACCTCTTTTGTATCTCTTGATACCCAATCGCAGTCCGTTCTTTTTTCTGTTTTTCGGTTGTATGTCCCGAAAGCTATCGTGTCAAGCAGTTCAGAACGGTAATAAGGTCCGTTCTGCTTAATAAGCGTATTCGCAAGTTGTATTCCGATGCCAAGAGCCGGATTTTCACCGCTTGTGCCCGTGTAAATTACGCCGTCAAGCAAATAACCGTATTTTGCAGTATATTTCCGTGCAATCAGTGAGCCCATTCCGTGCCCTAACAAATATAACGGTAAATCATTATATTCACTTTTGATAATATCCGTGAGAGCTTTCATATCCTCGACAAAGGTTTCCTCACCGTTTTCGCCGAAGTAGCCTAACATATTTTTATCCGCAACCGACGAACCGTGACCGATATGGTCGCTGACAAAAACTGCATAACCGCTTTTGCAAAGTGACAGTGCAAACTGCGCATAACGGTTTGAATATTCAGCCATTCCGTGCGAAATCTGAACCACTCCCCGAATACTGCCGTAGTCAATCGGTGCGGCACTTTGGGCATAAATATCGCAAAGCCCTGACGCTGACGGAAATGTATATTCTTTAGTTAAAAATTCCAAAAAATCACTCCTGAGAACGGTTCTTCCGAACTGCGTTCTTACTTTTCTGCCCCTTTGTATTTATCGCAGGCGTTAAGCCCCAATTATGCTGTACCGTCAAAATCTGTTCAAAAATTACAGGTATCTTTTGGTAAAAATATATATTTTATTTATTATAACACAATTTCGCTGTGCGAAGCACAGTGAGCGGCGAAGCCGCAAGGGCGACAGCCCAAATTGATGTAACAATGTTCTCCGAAATACACAAAATCTTTGATTTTAATTGTATTTCGTGAGGTTATTATAACAAAGTTTATATGTTTTTTCAACTGCAAACAGTTAAAAATGACAAAAAAAAATAACGGCAAAAGCTTGCCGTTATTTTAGTTAAAGAGAATCGATATAATCGCACGCCGCAAGAGCCGCTACTGCGCCGTCCGCCGCCGCCGTTACAACCTGACGGATACGCTTTGTACGGCAGTCGCCCGCCGTGAAAATACCGTTTGCTTTTGTTTTGCAGGTTTCGTCCGATACGGCATAGCCTCTACCGTCAAGCTCGATTACATCTGTGAAACAGTCGTTCTGCGGAACAAGACCTACCGCAAGGAAAACGCCGTCAACGGTTAATTCACTTTCCGTTCCGTCATTTTGGTTTTTAACGGTAATTCCCGTAATTTCGCCGTTATTTGATTTATATTTCGACAAAACAGTACCGCATATTATTTCCGTATTTTCCTTAGAGCGAAGCTGTTCCTGTAGCTTTTGCTCACCCGTAAGAAAATCAAGATTTTGAATAACATAAACCTTTTTGGCTAAATCGGAAAGCAAAATTGCCTCCTGCAAAGCGGAATTTCCGCCGCCTACCACCGCAACGGTCTTGTTTCTGTAAAATGTGCCGTCGCAAACTGCGCAGAATGAAATTCCCTCGCCGATAAGCTCCTCCTCATTCGGAAGTCCCAAGGTTCTGTGCTTTGCGCCCGTGGCAATGATTACGGCTTTGCCCTCAAAATTACCCGAATCGGTAACGACAGTTTTCACGTTTCCGTCAATGATTTTCAGCACCTCGCAGGATTCAAAATCAGCACCCTGACTTATTACCTGCTCAACAAGCTTTTCGGAAAATTCATTGCCCGAAAGCTCTAAAAATCCGGGGATATTTTCAACTTTCGGCGAAAAGGTTATCTGACCGCCGAAGGTTTCTTTTTCAATTACAAGCACATTTTTGTCAGCCCTGCGTGCATACAGAGCGGCGGTAAGCCCTGCAGGGCCACCGCCGATGATGATAATATCATACATAAATTACTGTACCTTATTAAAGCTTATAGTATTTTTTAATATCGGAAACGCCGTAAATCTTCTCTGCCTCGCCGTTTTTAACAACTACGAGTGTGGGCGCTTTCTTAATGCCGAACTGAGTTGCAAGCTCGGGCTGTTCATCAGCATAAATCTTGTCGTAGCCAATACCTGCTTTGTCAAGAATAGCAGAAACTATTTTGCAGTTGGGGCAGGTTGTGGTTGCGAAAAGGTAAGTTGCGTCCTGTGCCGCAGTGTCACAGCCGCACTCTGTGTTTTCGTCTGTCTTTTCAAGAACACCTGTATGAGTGAGATGTGAATGTGAAATATCGTAAACCTTACGGTCTTTGTATTCCTGCGCCTTACCGTCATTCCAGTTCTGAACGGGACGGTAATAACCTGTAATACGGCTGTAAACCTCTGTCTTTTCACCGCACTCAGGGCAAATAAACTGCTCGCCTGCAAGGTAGCCGTGGTTTTTACATACGGAATATGTAGGTGACATTGTGTAGTACGGAAGCTTGTAATTCTCTGCTATCTTGCGGACAAGATTTGCCGCCGCTTGCCAATCGGGAAGCTTTTCGCCGAGGAATGCGTGGAATACAGTACCTGATGTGTAAAGTGTCTGAAGCTCATCCTGAATGTCGAGAGCCGAGAAGATGTCCTCGGTAAAGCCAACGGGAAGATGCGAAGAGTTGGTATAATAAGCCGTTCCGTTCTCATTTGCAGTAATGATGTCGGGGTAATATTTCTTATCGTGCTTTGCAAGACGGAATGATGTGGACTCAGCAGGAGTTGCCTCAAGGTTGTAAAGGTCACCGTATTCTTCCTGATAATCGGAAAGGCGCTCACGCATATGATTAAGAACCTCAACAGTGAAATCCTGTGTTTCCTTGCTTGTCATATCTTTTTTAAGCCATTTAGCGTTAAGACCTGCCTCATTCATACCAACAAGACCAATTGTTGAGAAATGGTTATTGAATGTGCCGAGATAACGCTTTGTGTACGGGTAAAGACCGTTGTCAAGGAGCTTTGTGATTACCGTACGCTTAATCTTAAGCGAACGGGCAGCAATGTCCATAAGCTTGTCAAGACGCTTGAAGAAATCTTCTTTATCAGCCGCAAGGTAAGCAATTCTGGGCATATTGATTGTAACAACACCGACCGAACCCGTTGATTCGCCTGAGCCGAAGAAGCCGCCTGATTTTTTACGAAGCTCACGAAGGTCAAGGCGAAGTCTACAGCACATTGAACGGACATCCGAAGGCTCCATATCGGAATTGATGTAGTTTGAGAAATAGGGAGTGCCGTATTTTGCGGTCATCTCAAAAAGGAGCTTATTATTCTCGGTTTCGGACCAGTCAAAATCACGTGTAATAGAATAAGTCGGAATGGGGTATTGGAAGCCTCTGCCGTTAGCGTCACCCTCAATCATAATTTCAATGAACGCCTTGTTGACCATATCCATTTCTTTTTTGCAGTCTTTGTATTTGAAATCCATTTCCTTGCCGCCGACAATAGCGTTAAGCTCTGCAAGGTCATTCGGCACCGTCCAGTCAAGAGTAATGTTGGTGAACGGTGACTGTGTGCCCCAGCGTGAAGGTGTATTTACACCGTAAATGAAGGACTGTATGCACTGCTTAACCTCTTTGTAGGAAAGGTTGTCAACCTTAACGAAGGGAGCTAAATATGTATCAAACGAAGAGAAAGCCTGTGCGCCCGCCCACTCGTTCTGCATAATGCCGAGGAAGTTAACCATCTGGTTGCAGAGTGTTGAAAGGTGAGAAGCAGGAGAAGATGTAATCTTTCCGGGAACACCGCCGAGGCCCTCTTGAATTAACTGCTTTAAAGACCAGCCTGCGCAGTAGCCTGTAAGCATTGAAAGGTCGTGAATGTGAATGTCAGCATTTCTGTGTGCATTGCCGATTTCTTCATCGTAAACCTCAGAAAGCCAATAGTTAGCTGTAATTGCGCCCGAGTTTGAAAGAATAAGTCCGCCTACTGAATATGTAACGGTTGAATTTTCCTTAACACGCCAGTCGTTTATTTGAAGATAGTTGTCAACAATTGTTTTGTAGTCAAGTGTTGTTTTGCTGATGTTACGGAGCTTCTCTCTCTGCTTACGGTAAAGGATATAAGCCTTAGCAACATCGTCATAGCCTGCCTTAATAAGCACTGTTTCAACGCTGTCCTGAATATTCTCAACAGAAATTCTTCCGTCCTTAATTTTTGATTCAAAGTCAGACGTTACCTTGAGCACCAAAAAGTCAATAGTGTCAGGGTGGTACTGAGTTTCACAAGCCTCAAACGCCAAAACAATAGCGTCTTTAATTTTTTCAAGGTTAAATTCAACAACCTTGCCGTCACGTTTAACAACCGTATACATTTTTACTCTCCTTTTAGATTTTTCAAGTTATTTTCGTCAACGCTGAAAAGTATACCACACATTTTATGGTAAAGTCAATAGCCTTGGGCACAATATATTGTGCTTTTGCAAAAAATCAACTACACGCCTCGTGTTTCGCACAAAATGACATTTTTACTTGCAGTTTCTTTCATTTTTTCAAGCGTTTCCCTGCCGCACTCGTGTAAATTTTCGCCGATTAAATTACCTGAATCCGTGAAATTCTGTAGATAATATTTAGGTGTGCCTTTTATCCACTCACTTAATTTTTCAATATCCTCAACAGTGTGAAATTCTTTTACTACCGTCGTTCTGAACTCAAAATCCACCTTGCCCGACATTAAAAATTTAACGCTTTCATCAATTTTGGAAACATCAAAATTCGGGATTCCGACTGTTTTGCCGTATTTTTCCTTGCAGTTTTTTACATCCATTGCAATATAGTCCACAATGCCCTCTTCCACCAAATCACGAAGCTTCGAGGGGTAAGCGCCGTTTGTGTCAAACTTTACGGCATAGCCCATACTTTTAATTTTTCGTATAAACGACGCAATGTCAGGCTGTAAAAGCGGCTCGCCGCCCGTAATCGCAACGCCGTCCAAAACGCCCTTTCGCTTTTCAAGGTATGAAAAAACGCTTTCCGTGGGAATAATATCCGTATCGGTAAGCTTTGTTACAAGCAGTGCGTTGTGGCAAAACGGACAGCGCAAATTGCACCCGCCCGTAAACACCGTGCAGGCGACACGCCCCGGGAAATCAAGCAGTGTCATCTTTTGAAAGCCGTGAATCTGCACTTTTCTCTCCCCTTTCAAAAACAAGATATTCCGAATGAATTGCGCGACTGCATATAAATATACCACATATTGTGGTGCATAGCAATATGGGATTATGTATAAAACAAAGAAAAAATTTTGTTTATTTTGTAAGATATAAATTAAAACATTTTATTTACTATCGGCCAAAGCTGTGTTATACTTTTTAAAGGAGGCTTTTTTATGCAAAGTTCATTCACAAAACGCAAAAAACTCGGTTACTGCTCCGGAATTGTTACGGAGTCGTTGCTTTACAATATGTTTTACACATATTACCTTGTATTCTTGACAGACGTTATTAAAATGGACCCAATTCTTGCAGGTACTGTCAGCTTCATTTCAATTATTTGGGATGCGGTAACGGACCCTATTATCGGCTCGTTTGCAGACAGAAACGGTTCTGATAAACGGAAATATATGGCTAAAGCCGCATTTCCGCTTGGACTTATGTTCATTGCCGCATTCGTTAACATCGGCGCACAGCCGTCAGTAGTTCAGTTTATTTACTACACGGCAGTTACAATGCTTTTCTGGCTCGCTTACACCGTTTACACTATCCCCTATTATGCCGTTGTTGCTGAAATTACGCAGGATTATGACGAGCGTACCGAAATACGCAGTACAAGCTCGCTTATTAACACCGCCGCAATATTTCTCGGCAATGCACTGCCGGCCGTTTTGCCGTCACTTTTTGCAGGACTTGTTTTCTCGGGCAAAAAGATGGGTGACTCCTTCGGCTGGACCGTCACAGCAGTCATAATGTCGGTTATGTCTGTTCTGTTCGCATGCATTACCGTTAAATCTCTTAAGGGCGTTACACTCCAAAAGGCGGAAGCCACACCGTCAGCAAATGAGAGAAAGAGTATAAAAGTAATTTTCAGCGAATTTTTTGAGGTTCTGAAAATCAAGCCGTTTAAATGGTTTGCAATGTTTATTGTATTCTTCCTTATGGCATCGTCAATGATTCAGTCGTCATTTGAATATATGATAAAACACCTTGTAAACAAAGACCCCGAAACATGGATGACCGTTGTTATTATTGAATTGGTTGTTGTTATGGCGGCGTTTATTCCGCTTGTTACAAAAATTGCTGAAACAAAGGACAGAAGATTTTCGAGTATTTTATTTATGAGCCTTATGTGTGCAGGACTTATAATTTGCAGAATAATAGGCGTTCGCTCAATAGGTGTTGTTTTGGCTGTTACATTTTGTATGGCTATGGGTATGGCGAATTTCTGGACAGTATTCTATTCAATGGCTTATGACCTTGTTGAGGTTGACGAATTTGCCTACGGCACACGCCGTGAAAGCGTTATAACCGCACTTCCTCAGTTCTTCCAGAAATTCGGTGCGGCAGTAGGCGTTTGGACTGTTTCTCTTATTCTGAAAATTACAGGATATAATGCAGAGCTTGCCGCACAAAGCACCAAGACAGTTAACGGAATTGAAAATAACGTAACGCTTATTCCCGCCGCATTTCTTGTGCTGTCTGTTATCGGTGCAGTAATGTACCCGATTACAAGAGAAAAATTCACACTCTTAAATAAAGAGCTTCAAAAGAAACGCAACGGCGAAGAATATTCCGCCGAAGGACTTGAAAAGATTATATAATTCAAGATTTAAACTATATTGCAAATTGGTAGGGAACGACGACCTCGGCGTTCCGTTATGCAGTTGAATATTTTCGGACAGCCGAGGTTACGGTGTTTGCCAAAACCCTTTTGTCTGATTTGCAGACATTTCCCCTTGCAGGGTAATAACAGCTGTCCCTACAAAATGAAACGGCGGGAGCAAGCCCCCGCCCTACTCTTTAATTAAACAAAGCGTACGGGGCAGGCGTTAAAACCTGTCCCTACTTTTAATAGCAGAAAGGAGCGACTGTTTTGTTCAATATTCTCGTTGCTGATGACGATAAAAACACAAGACTTCTTATCAGCACCGTATTAAAATCCGAAGGATATTCGGTTTTCACTGCAAACGACGGTGTTGAGGCGCTCGAAGTTCTTGACAAAGAGCATATTGATTTGGCTGTTCTTGACGTTATGATGCCCAATATGGACGGGTACGAATTTGCAAAAACCGTAAGGCAGGGCAACAGCGATTTGCCCATTTTAATGGTTTCAGCTAAGCATCTTCCGCAGGATAAATACATCGGCTTTGAGTCGGGCACGGACGATTATATGACAAAGCCGATTGACGAGGAAGAGATGCTTTTGAGAATACGGGCGCTTTTGCGCAGAGCCAAAATTGCAAGCGACCGAAAAATTGAAATTGGGAGTGTGCTAATTGACTATGACTCTCTTACGGTCACGGGTCACGGCGAAACTCAGGAGCTGCCGCAAAAGGAATTTATGCTTCTTTACAAGCTTTTGTCATTCCCGAATAAAATCTTTACACGCATACAGCTTATGGACGAAATTTGGGGCAGTGACAGCGACACGGGCTGGGAAACCGTGACGGTACATATCGGAAGACTCCGCAAGCGTTTTGAGGGTTGGGAAGAATTTGAAATTCAATCCGTCAGAGGACTCGGGTACAAGGCAGTGAAGAAAATATGAAAAACAAGAGAAAAGAACTGATAACAAGGCTTAAACTTACCCTATTCTTTTCAGGGTTTGTTTTTGCAATAATTATAGTTGCTCTCGGCATAATATTCGGCGTAGTTGCATTGCTTATACATACGGGAGCATTGGAGCTGGGCGATAATATTCCGAGTATTAAGAAAAACATTTTAACTGCGGCGCTAATCAGCCTGTTTCTCGGATTTATTACGTCTTTTTCGACAGGCGCATTTTCTATTTCTCCGTTCAATATTGTGTTCAGTGCAATGGATTCGCTTGCATCGGGAAATTATGCGGTACGGCTTAAATTCAAATCCGTTTTCGGTAAGACAAAAATCGCAAGGGATTTTGAAAAAAGCTTTAATTCAATGGCGTCGGAGCTTCAAAAGACTGAAATGCTCAGGTCTGATTTTGTAAACAACTTTTCCCACGAATTTAAAACGCCGATTGTATCAATCGCAGGCTTCGCAAAGCTTTTAAAGCACGGTGATCTTACACCTGAAGAGCAAAAGGAATATATTGATATTATTGAAGAGGAATCGCTGCGACTTTCGCATATGGCGACCAATGTGTTAAGCCTTACGAAAATTGAAAATCAGATAATTCTTACCGATATAAACACCTTTAACCTTTCCGAACAGATAAGAAATTCCGTTTTGCTCCTTCAAAACAAATGGGAAAAGAAAAATGTTGAGCTTATCCTTGATTTTGACGAATACAACGTAAATGCAAACGAGGAAATGCTCAAACAGGTCTGGATAAATCTTGTTGACAATGCCGTGAAATTCACACCCGAAAATGGCAAAATCGAAATTGATTTACGAAAACAAGGGCAGATTATCACCGTTTCCGTTATCAATACGGGGAATCCCATTCCCGAAGAGAAAATGCCTTTTATATTTAACAAGTTTTACCAAGGGGACGAATCCCACGCGGGCGAGGGCAACGGAATAGGGCTTGCAATAGTCAAGCACGTCGTAAATCTTCACCACGGCGAAATTAAAGTCAAAAGCCTTAACGGAACAACTTGCTTTAAACTGATTTTGCCGATAGGAGTGTGAAAGAACAAATTTAATAAACAGTACGGACAGGTTTACACGCCTGTCCGTTTTTGTATTCTATTGTTCGATTACACTGTAGGGCGAGGGCTTGCTCTCGCCGCTTTTCCGCTCCCTCACTTAGGGGCGAAGTTGCGAGTGCCGGCTCGGTCGTTGTTTCTGCTTCGCAGAGGTTTCCACCGGACACCCACACCCCTCCCTACTCTGTTACTGTATGCAAAAAATTTTTTCAGTTTATTTTCAGTTTATTTTTGGGTATTAAAATACAGCAAAATATGGAAATAAAATATTTTTTCATAAAAATACAAATACTAATTAAGATTTATTTGTGATTGAGGAGTAAATATGAAACAGCCAGAACTCGACAGAACGCCGCAGATTCACCCGTACCCCGAAACAACTATGTTCGGTGCGGTTGAAAAAGCAAAAAACACTTATCCGAATGCCATTGCCTATGACTTTCAGGGCAAACTGACCGATTATACGAAATTTGTAAATTTAATTGAAAAGGCCGCAAAGGGATTTTTACACGAGGGCATTAAAAAGGGTGACAGAGTTACAATTTGTATGCCGAATACCCCTCAGGGTGTCATTTGCCTTTATGCGCTCAACAGAATAGGTGCAATTGCTAATATGGTGCACCCTCTTTCCGCTGAAAAAAACATAACCTTTTACCTTGATTTTTCAAAAAGCAAAATGATTCTTACTATGGATATGTTCTACGAAAAGGTGAAATGCGCCGTTGACGCATCTGAAAGCAAGGCAAGAATTATCGTCGCAAGGATTCAGGACGAATTGCCCGTTCCGCTGAATGTTATTTACCGTTTTGCCAAAAACAGCAAGAATATGAAGTTTCCTGACAGAGGATGTGACATTCTCTGGACTGATTTATTAAAATGCGGCGCAAATGAAGTTCTTCCCCCCGTCACCTACAAAGAGGGCGAAACCGCAGTCATTCTTTACAGCGGGGGAACGAGCGGCAAACAAAAGGGAATCTGCCTTTCGGATAAAAACTTTAACGCTCTCGGAATGCAAATTGCTGAGATTTGCGGAGTAAATCTTAACGATAAATGCAAATTTTTATCCGTTATGCCCATTTTCCACGGATTCGGTCTGGGCATTGGTATTCACACAATTCTTATTAACGGTGCGAGATGTATTCTTGTTCCACAGTTCACCATTGACTCTTACGCCAAAACCGTTATAAAGAAAAAGCCTAATTTCATTGCAGGCGTTCCCACGCTTTATCAGGCTCTTTTTGAAACCGACCGCTTTAACGGTAAGGATTTATCCTTCCTTGTGGGAGTATTCAGCGGCGGCGATGCATTAAGTCCCGAGCTTAAAAAGCGTGCGGATAAATTTCTTAAAGACCACAACGCCGATATTCAAATCCGTGAGGGCTACGGTCTTACGGAATGTGTCACCGCAAGCTGTGTAACGCCCGTTGACAAGTCAAAGGTGGGCAGTATAGGCTTACCGCTTAGGGATATGCAGTACAAAATCGTTGAGCCCGGTACGTTTAACGAAAGGAAACTAAGCGAGGACGGCGAAATAATTTTAACAGGCCCTACACTTATGAGTTGTTACCTTGACAACGAGGAAGAAACTGCCGAGGCTTTGCGACAAGACGAAAACGGCACAACATGGCTGTTTACGGGCGATATGGGTTATATGGATGAAGAGGGCTTCGTTTACTTTAAGCAGAGAATTAAGCGTATGATAGTCACAAGCGGATATAATGTTTACCCGTCAAGAATTGAGGATGTTATTGACAAGTGCCCCGACGTCAACTACTGCTGTGTCATAGGTGTTAAAGACCCTTATAAGATGCAAAAAATCAGAGCATATATTGTATTGAACGACGGCGTTAAGAAAACAGACGAGGAAAAGCAGAAAATTAAAGATTTCTGCAAGCCTTATCTTGACCGCTATGAATGGCCCAAAGAAATTGAATTCCGTGACGAGCTCCCCAAAACGCTCGTCGGCAAGGTGGCATATCACACACTCGAAGAGGAAGCAGAACAAAATGGCTGAAAAGACTAAAAAGAAAAATGTTCGGCGCTATTACTCTCTTGCTAAATTTTTAGTAGGTGCGGTGCTCGCTTTAGGTCGCAATAAAATTTTAAAGCATTTCCACGCTGAGGTAGAAGCCTACACGCCTAAAAACGATACGTTTATTATAATCGGAAATCATACTGACACCATGGACCCGGGCTATCAAATGATTTCGCTTAACCGCTATGTCCGTTTTGTTGCGGCGGATTTTCTTGTAAGAGTTAATGCTTTTACTAAGCTTATACTTGGCAAGCTTGACGGCGTAATAGTCAAAAACAGAAGTAAACCGTCGGACGTTCTCATAGACGAAATAATGGAAAATCTTAAAGCAGGTATACCCGTAGGACTTCACGCCGAAGGACTTATTACTACCAACGGCGAAACAGGCTACATTTCCCCGAACACGGGTAAGCTTGTAAAAGACTCGGGCGTGGCTCTGATTACTTACAGAATAGTCGGCGGATATTTGCGAAGACCTCGCTGGGCAGAAACAGAGCGCAGCGGCCCTGTTTACGGTAAGGTTGTTCACGAATACAGCGCTGAAGAACTGAAAAATTATTCGGTTGACGAAATAAATGAACTTATACGGCGTGACATTTATGTAAATGCCTTTGAGCAACAAAAAATGCACCCGCATATTTATTCAGGCGAAAGGTTGGCGGAATATGTTGAACGAACCCTTTACCTTTGCCCGAAATGCAATCAAATAGGAACGCTTCATTCACACGGCAATGAACTTACCTGCGAATGCGGATATTCCCTTACCTACGGCGAGGACGGCCTGTTCCACAGCGACAAAAACGAGGTCATTTTTGACAATATTTTAAGCTGGGATAAATGGCAGAGAAAAGAATGGCACAGCATACTGCAAAATGCCGACGGACTTATATTCAGCGAAAAAAATCAGATTATCAACAAGGTTGATGACGGAGTTCCGAAAGAGCTTTGCAGTGACGGCACAATAAACATTTACAAAGACCGTTTTGAGCTTTTAATAAACGGCGAAACGATTTCGTTACCGCTGAACGACTTAAAACGGGTTCAGAATGCAAGCAAGCAAAACCTTGTTCTCATCAACAAAGAAAATGACTATTACCTGCTTAAAAGCTCCGTCCCCCGCTCTTCAGACAAATATGTCGCCGCATATTATTATTTAACAGGCAGGGAGTATAAATAAAAAATATATAAATAAAAAATCCGAAATTCGCAAAATAAGTGAATTTCGGATTTTTTATTTTGTGGTAAACGCATACCTATGTTTCGCAAATTTGAGCACATTTTTAACCGAGCGCGGAACGAAAAACCATTCTGTACGGGTAGGGGCTGACCTCGGCTCACCTGAAAGGGGAGCTGTCGAGCTTTAGCGAGACTGAGGGGTTAATTTTTCTAACAGAAAGCTTTATAACCCCTCTGTCAACTCCGCCCCGTCTCCATTACCCGCCTGCTGGCTCAGTCGCCGCTTTGTCTTCGCAGAGGTGCCCACCGGACACCCGCACCCTCGGCTGTCCGTTACGAAAGTTAATTTTTCAGCTCATTTTTCACGGTGCATCCGGTCGACTCACCCTTTAACTTTTTTTACCGCGAGTAAGGCACATAAAAGCAGTTCCCAGCAAATATAAAGTCATAATAGCTGGACACACATCAAGAAAATCATCTAATTCGTGCGTGAATAACCCGATAAATGCAAAGATCGCCAACAATACCAACGGTACTCTGAATAATTCATAAATTATTATTTTTTTCTTAGTTAATTCCGGATTTGGTGATTCTTCAATAAGCCACTGAAAAACCAATTTGAACGGTGTCTTGAATTTCAGTCTTTCTTGCTTATAAATTATGACTTTTCCGTTGTCCTTACCGGCAGATGCATATACTTCATCTAAATACCATCTATAAGCCATTTTACCGAAAATCGCAAATACAGAAAACATCACTAAGTATCCAAGTGCTTTTTCGTTCATAGCTAATATTCCTTACTTATTTTTCTCAATCATACCAAAAGCAAATGTTGCAACTGCAAACACAGGAACAATAAAATAACCTACAAAAAGAACTTTGTCAAATGTATGCGTTGTAAGCCCTATAAAAGATAGTATTAAAAAAATTATATTAGGAATTATTGATATTCTGTATAAGTTATAAAGCTTGTTAAACCTCTCCTTGTCAGCGGCATTACCGCTCATCCAACTTTCAAAATTCATTTGCAGTGTTCTGCCTGTAGTTGACGAACTGTAAAATTCTTTTTTCTTTTCATTAATTTCCTGTATTGTTCTTCCGGAAGCCTTACATACCGCTTTCCAAAGATTTCTCTTGTTTAAAATTGTAATTATCAGCATCACAATAAAATAAGCAAGTGTAAATATTGCTTTTTGTTTAGCAGTCATAGTTATTCGCTCTCTTTTCTGTCCATATTATAGCCAAGCTCGTTTATAATTTTATAAGCGTCATTTTTACTGTCTGGATTGCATTTAACATATAAAACAGAATTGCCTATTCTGCAAATGTAGTAAAACAACTCGTCGGTGGTTAGAGAAGTACATGTTATGTTTGCCCTCTTACCGCCGCCTGCTCTGAGCACATATTTTTCGTTTATCCTTTTATCTCTTTCTATTTTCGATATGTTGAAATTTATTGTGCCGTATAATGAAGCAGCAGCATTTTCGCCGTCGAAAATATAATATTCAAAAGTTACATCGTCTTTTACATAATATACAACTTCATTTACCACAAGACCTGTAAATTTTTCCTTGGCATCTTGAGTTAAATCGGCAGATTTAAACCCGTATTCGTTTAAAACATCATACATTTGAGCTGTAGTTTTCGGCTCTTTCGGTTTGCCGGAAAGCAATGCAATAACAGCTATACTGAATACAATAAAAGCCAGAATAACGGCTGCTGTTTTAATATAATCTTTTAAAGCAGGTTTCTGCCCTTCATCCGAAACTCTCATATTCATCACACTTTCAAGTAGGTACAGATGCCCTCACCTGTCCGTTGTGAAGACAGGGTACCGTCTTCTGTTTTATTTATAAACCTTGATTATCCTGCCACCAATCAAACTCGTCATAATTTTGTTGAGGCAGATTACGCTTAACAATACTTTTCAGAAAAAAAATACGCAAAACAAATCGGAACACTCAACCAAGTGTAATCGGGAACTTTGAATACAAATAATCCTACGATTATAATAGTGAAAATCATTAAATCGTCACCAACTTCATTTTATTCTGAAAACACAAAAACACAGGGAACGGTTCTCTGTGCTTCTTGTATAATTTCCGTCCCCTGTGCTCTTTTACCATCTGTTTTCAACATATTCGCAGAAAGCGTACATATCCTTGATATTTATTTCAGTGCCGTCATCGAGCACCGCCTTGCCGCTCCAAAGCCCGTGAACCTGATGGCTGTGCATACGCATAGCTATCACATTCATATCGCTGTGATGGTCATAAAACGGCGTCATTGTGAAATTAAATCTGCCGTCCTCTGAAACAAAATGCCACGGGCGCATATATTTGTCGGGCTTCGGGAACATATCAACGTCCACTGCGCCAAATTTATGCGCCTTGCCGTCATAGAAAATGCAGGTTTCCGTTGCCTTGCTTTCGTCACCTATACCCCACGTAATTTCAAATCCGAAGGTGTGCTTTTCGCCGTTTTCGTCTGTAATATATGCAGCGCCGTTGCCCCAATACCAAACCATTGAGTAAGGCGTGTTAACTCTGCCCCAGTCAAGAACGCAGAAGGTGTCTTCCTTTGAAAACTCATAAACATCATCGCCGAATCTGAATACGCCCTCGCACGGCATACAATTCTGCTTTGTGGTCATAAAATAGCATTTAGGTTTATTCTCAAACGGCAGAACAGTTGTAATGTTTTCAAGATTTTCGGGAATGTCCATTGAAAAATCGCACACAACAGCCTTGCCCTTGTCAGTTGATTCAAAATGAAGAGATCTTGTGGTTTCTTTTGTGTCAAAGGTAAATTTTCCGCTGCCTATTCCGTTAATGCTGAAATCCACAAGATTCGGCACATCTCCCTTACTCGGTAAAACATACTCATCCGTTTTGCCGAGGAATATCGGCTGAGGCGCAGTTATTGTACCTGCCGCCAGTTTTTTGTTCGGGTCGGGATTCCGCAAATCCACAAGCGCCGCGCAGACATAACCGCCGATTGAAATGTTGGCAAAGCTTATCTGAACCATATATTTCCCGTTTGAAATCTGGTAAAAATCCCATTCTTTTCTTGAATGGCTCTTCTTCACAAGGCTTCTGTCATATTCAAAAACATTATGCCTTGCCCAGCCTGCTGCCAACAAATTACCCTCGCTGTCAAGCAATTTTGTAGGCTCGGTGTACTCCCTTTGTTCACTCTTAACCTCGCCGTTAAGCCAGCTTTTGTAAGTTCTCTTCATAACCTGTTTCCCCTTTTTTATTAAATTTTTCCCTTTTTATTTAAGAGTACGTTGAAACCCTGTACCCCCATTTACATTAAATATTCAGCGTTTTTTCGTAGGATGCAATTACCGCTTCCATAAGAGCAGACCGCAGACCGCCCTCTTCAAGCTTTCTTACGCCCTGAATTGTAGTCCCCCCCGGACTGCAAACCGAATCCTTAAGAGCCGCAGGATTTTTGCCTGTCCGGAGCATTAGCTTTGCAGAGCCTAAAAGCGTTTGAGCCGCTAAAGTATACGCCTTATTCCTCGGCACTCCGCACGCAACAGCGCCGTCTGCCAAAGCCTCAATAACCTCGAAAACAAATGCAGGGCCGCAACCTGAAACCGCAGATGCGGCGTCAATCAGCTTTTCGGGAATATCGTCTAATTTGCCCGATTTATTCATTGCAGTAAAAAATTCACTGTATTCTTCATCTGTCACAAGGCTGTTTCTTGTGCAGAGAATCATACCCTCGCCAACAGCGCAAGCCACATTGGGCATAATTCTGATTACGGGAAATCTGCCGAAAAGCTCCGCTATATTTTCAATGCTTCTGCCTGCCGCCATTGAAATTAAAATAAATCTGTCGGATCTTTTATCCAAATACGGCTTTATTTCGTTGGCTAAATCTTCAAGCATTTGCGGCTTAACGCCTAAAAAGATGTATTTGCATTGCGTGGCAACGCTTTTGTTATCGGCACATTCACAGCCAAGCCTTTCAGCCAAATTCTTCGCCTTTTCGGCTGTTCTGTTTGACAGCATGACTTTTTTCGGCGAAATGCATTTTACCAAAGCCTCACAAAGCGCTGACGCCATATTTCCCGTTCCGATAAATCCGTATTCAAACACTCATCTCACCTGTCCGTTTCCTTTAATTACATAATGGTATGTCATAAGCTCAGAAAGCCCCATAGGTCCTCTTGCATGGGTTTTCTGAGTCGAAATGCCCATTTCGCAGCCGAGTCCGAATTCGCCGCCGTCGGTAAAACGGGTTGAGGCGTTAACATAAACTGCCGCTGAATCCGTATTATTTACAAAATATTCAGCCTTTTCCATATCGCTTGTCACAATTGCCTCGCTGTGACCCGTTGAATGAGCCAAAATATGCTCAACCGCTTCTTCTATATTTTTTACCACCTTAACAGCCAACACATAGTCAAGAAATTCCGTGTCAAAACCGTCGTCCCCTGCGGGAACACCGTCAATAATTTTCGCCGCTTTTTCATCGACAACAAATTTCACGGGATTTTCCCTGTTTTTAGTCAGCCGTTCATAAAGACGGGGAAGAAAATCAGATGCAATTTCTTCGTCAATTACCGCAACCTCGCAGGCATTGCAGACCGACGGACGTGAGGTCTTAGCATTATCGATAATGTTCAGCGCTGTTTCGGTGTCAGCCGTTTTTTCAACATAAATATGGCAAATTCCCGTACCCGTTTCAATGCACGGCACGGTCGCATTTTTAACGCAGGCGCTGATAAGGCCCTTGCCGCCTCGGGGTATCAGCAAATCAATTTTGCCCTTTGCGGTCATCATTTCGTTGGCGCTCGCCCTTGTTGTATCGTCTATGAGCTGAATGGCATTTTTGTTTATTCCGCAAGCTTCAAGCCCTTCACGAAGAGCATTTACAATAGCCTTTGACGTTCTGTAAGCCTCTTTGCCGCCCCTCAGTACGCACACATTTGAGCTTTTAAAGCAAAGCACTGCGGCGTCGCTCGTAACATTCGGTCGGCTCTCATAGATTATGCCGATTACGCCCATAGGCACAGCCGTTTTTTCAATAACAAGCCCGTTTGGTCTTGTTACGGTGTTAAGTATTTTTCCGTTGGGGTCAGGAAGAGCCATAACCTCTCGCATACCGTTTGCCATAGCGGTTATTCTGTCTTTTGATAAAGACAGGCGGTCAATCATAACATCCGAAATTTTGCCCCTTGCATCGTTTATGTCTTTCTCGTTTTCACAGAGTATGTAATCAGCATTTAAAATAAGCTTATCCGCCATTACGCTTATGGCGTTATTTTTTTCTTCATTTGTAAGGCATTTTATGTCACTTTTCGCATTCTTTGCCGCAATAAGTATCTCGTTTGTAGTCATAGTTTTCATTTCTTTCCGTAAAATCTTGTGCCGATATTCTCTTTTTCGACAATATCATATAAAACATTCGGATCACTGCCGTTTGCAATAACCATATCAATACCCTTTTCGGTAACCGCCTTTGCCGCACGCAGCTTCGTGTGCATTCCGCCCGTGCCAAGCGTTGAGCCTGTGCCCTTGCCCATAAGCATAATATCGTTATTTATTTCGTAAACCTCGTGAATCAGCACTGCGTCACTGTTTGTCCTCGGGTCTTTGTCATATAGCCCGTCAATATCCGACAGAATAATAAGTAAATCGGCATTAAGGCTTGTGGCAACAATAGCGCCCAAAGTGTCGTTGTCACCTATAACAATTTCCTCGGTTGAAATTGTGTCATTCTCATTGATAATCGGCATAACGCCGAAGTCCAAAAGTCTTGACACCGTATTTATGAAATTTTTGTGATCGGTTTCATTGTTTACAATTGAATTCGTAATAAGAATCTGCGCAATTGTGTGATTGTATTCCGAAAATTCTTTATCGTAAATATACATAAGCTCGCACTGACCGACTGCCGCCGCCGCCTGCTTTGTAGCCATATCCTCAGGCTTATTGTCGAGCGACAGCTTACCCATTCCCATTCCGATAGCGCCTGACGAAACGAGTATTATTTCATTGCCGGCGTTGAGCAGGTCGCTGAGCACTCTACAAAGCGTTCCTACCCGTCTTATGTTAATTCTGCCCGTAGAGTGGGCAAGTGTTGATGTTCCAACCTTTACAACGATTCTCATTCAAAATTCTCCCAATATAAATATCATTTTCAGTTTATCACAATAAGACGGATTTTACAAGCAAAATATACCTAATTTATCGGTTGAATTATATATAAATTTATAATATAATGGTAAATAATAATTAAATTTAAGGGTGCGTTATGAAGCCGAATATAATATTTTATTTTTCTGACCAACAGCGGTGGGACACGGTAAACGAAACCGTTACGCCGAATCTTATGGAACTTGCCGACGAAGGTGTTTTATTTGAAAACTCATACACCTGTCAGCCGGTCTGCGGCCCTGCAAGGGCGTGCTTGCAAACGGGCGTTTACGCCACACAAAACGGGAGCGTTTGCAACGGTATCCCTCTTTGTGACGACATTAAACCGCTGGCGGAATATTTTAACGAAGCAGGCTACGAAACAGCATACATAGGCAAATGGCACTTGGCGTCGGACAGATTTCCCGGCAAGGGCTTTCACTGCGAAAAGACTGCCGTGCCGAAAGAAAAGAGAGGCGGATATAAGGACTATTGGATGGCGGCGGATATACTTGAATTTACCTCTCACGGATATGACGGATATGTTTTTGACGAAAACAATAATAAAGTTGAGTTTAAAGGCTACCGCGCGGACTGCATAAACGATTTTGCTCTTGATTATCTTGATAAAAAGACTTCAGACAAGCCTTTCTTTATGTTTATTTCACAAATCGAGCCGCACCACCAAAACGACCGTCACCGCTACGAGGGGCCGACGGAAACCGTTCCGAAATTTAAAGATTACCCCCTGCCCCCTGATTTAACCTTCTTAAAAGGCGACTACAAGGAAATGTATCCCGATTACATTGCGGCGATTAACCGAATTGACGAAAACGTGGGCAAACTCGTGAAAAAGCTCAAGGATATGGGGATTTACGACAACACGGTGATAATTTACGCAAGCGACCACGGTTCACACTTCAAGACAAGAAATATGGAATACAAGCGTTCCTGCCACGACAGCGCAATTCACACTCCGCTCATTATTTCAGGAGGCATTTTTAAAGGCGGAAAGAAAGACGATAGGCTTGTAAGCCTTATCGACCTGCCACCCACGCTGTTAGAGCTTGCAGGGATTGACATTCCGCCCGAATATATGGGTAAATCGCTTATAAAAGAAATTGAAACAGGCGAAGAGCGTGACTGCGTATTTTTGCAGATTTCCGAAAGCCACTGCGGCAGAGCCATAAGGACGAAGAAATATAAATATTCAGTTAAAGCTCCTTTTGTTTCCGGATTTACCTTTTTCAGTTCTCCCGTTTATTTTGAGGACTACCTTTACGATTTGGAAAAAGACCCGATTGAAAAATATAATCTTGTAAAAAATCCCGATTACAGCAATGTACGCAAAGAGATGCGTAAAATGCTCATAAGGGAAATGGTAAATGCAGGCGAAAAGAAACCTAAAATTTTACCCGCAGTTAAAGTGAGTAAAAAATAAGTAGTGGACGATGCCCACATCGTCCAAAATAAAATTCCGGTTGAAATATCGTAAAAAACATCCCAATTATAACAAAAGAGAGTAGACGAACCGCCGACTCTCTTTTTTGTTTTTTATCCGAGATTTATTATTCCCACTGATTTTAAGAAAAGAATGAAAAGCAAAACGGGGGCTACATATTTAATCATTACAACATAAAGCTTTTTTCTGCTCATTACGCCGCCGCTTTTCTCGACCTCGTCAATAACTGTTTTCGGCTTTACAACCCAGCCTATAAGAATACAGGTTGCAATTGCAACAATAGGCATAAGTATGTTATTGCTGATATAGTCGAGAATATCAAGAATCTGAACGCCGTCTGCCGTCGGCAGCTTTGCCTCGAAATACAGCTTATTGTAACCAAGGCAAACAACAACCGCGCCTGCAAGAGCTATTACACCCTCTAACACCGTTGCTTTAAGACGTGACATTTTAAATGCGTCAATAAATGAGGATACAACAGCTTCCATAATTGAAATTGCGCTTGTAAGCGCCGCAAAAAGTACCATTGCAAAGAAAAGACAGCCTATAACATTTCCTGCCTTGCCCATTGCGGCAAAAACCTTCGGCAAAGAAATGAACATAAGCCCCGGTCCGCTTGAATCGAGCCCCTCCTGACCCATAAACGTAAACACCGCAGGTATGATCATTACGCCTGCCAACACTGCTACAACCGTGTCAAAAATTTCAATTTGGTTTATGGATTTTGAAAGATTTGCTTTATCGCTGACATAAGAGCCGTAAGCAATCATAATTCCCATAGCAACGGAAAGGCTGAAGAAAAGCTGTCCCATAGCATCTACAAGTACATTCAAAAACTTACCTGCCGTAATGCCCTCTAAATTCGGGACAAGCAATATTTTAAGTCCCTGAAGTCCCGTTCGGACCGTTCCGTCATCCGCTTCATATTTTATTGTAAGTGAAAACGCCGCAATACCGATTACAAGGACAATAAGTATCGGCATTATTACCTTTGACATACTTTCAATGCCCTTGTTAACGCCGAGGAAAATTACAAATGCAACAATAAAGAAGAATACCGCCATCATAACTATAGGTTCATATTCTCCCGTGATAAACGAGGTGAAATAACCGTCATTTGCGGCAGATACGCCCTCGCCCTTTAAAAACACAAACAGATATTTTACTACCCAGCCGCCGATTACACAGTAATAAGGCATAATAATGGCAGGGACAAGGCACCCGAGCACGCCGAGGAAGCCCCAGCCTTTTTTAATTTTACTGTAAGCGGTAAGCGGTCCTTGCTTTGACTTTCTGCCTATGGCGACCTCTGTTGTCAAAAGAGAAAAACCGAAGGTTAAAGCCAAAACCAAATAAATGATGATAAAAAGTCCGCCGCCGTCCTTTGCCGCCAAATACGGAAATCTCCAAATGTTACCGAGTCCGACTGCACTGCCCGCCGCGGCAAGAACAAAGCCGAGAGTGCCGCCGAATGAACTTCTCTTATGCTCCATAAAATCCTCCAAACAACTGACAATAAAATCATTAAAATAAAATCACTTGGTTATTTTACCCTAAAATTTAGTTTTTGTATAGTCTTTTCTGAATTTTTATGCGCTTGTTTGCACAAATTTGGATAAAAAAGTAAAAAATTCGGACAGCCGAGTCGGCTGTCCCTACAATTTGGGACGATGCATACATCGTCCCTTACTTATTTAATTTTATAATCAATAATTCTCTTCTTTTATCTCAAAAAAGCTTTGAGGATGTGCGCAAACGGGGCAAACCTCAGGTGCTTTTGTGCCGACTACGATATGACCGCAGTTACGGCATTCCCAAACCTTAACCTCGCTCTTTTCAAAAACCTGAGCGGTTTCAACATTTTTAAGAAGAGCACGGTACCTTTCCTCGTGAGCCTTTTCAATAGCCGCTACTGCTCTGAATTTTGCGGCAAGAGCTGTAAAGCCCTCTTCCTCGGCGGTCTTTGCAAAGCCCTCATACATATCTGTCCATTCGTAGTTTTCGCCATCTGCGGCAGCGGCAAGATTTTCGCTTGTATTGCCTATGCCCGAAAGCTCCTTAAACCACATTTTTGCGTGCTCTTTTTCATTGTCCGCTGTTTTTAAGAAAAGAGCCGCAATCTGCTCATATCCCTCTTTTTTAGCGGCTGACGCAAAGTAAGTATATTTATTTCTTGCCTGTGACTCGCCTGCAAAAGCAGCCTGTAAATTTTTCTCTGTCTGTGTGCCTTCGTATTTGTTTGCCATAGTAAAAACCTCCTTAAAGTTTATATATTTATTATATCACAAATCCAAAGACGAAGTCTTTGAGAGCGGCGAAGCCGTTTGCCGTACCGCAGTACGGCAGATTTGATGATACAATGTTCTCTGAAACATAGAAATCTTTGATTTCGTTATGTTTCGTGAGGTTATTATA
Organism: Ruminococcaceae bacterium UBA7217; assembly: GCA_002490425.1. GTDB lineage: Bacteria > Bacillota > Clostridia > Oscillospirales > Acutalibacteraceae > Fimenecus. The sequence continues at coordinate 10,643 of DKTZ01000011.1, read as the reverse complement.
CTCTTTCTGTTAATTTTTTTCAAGTATAACCTTATTCTTTTCACTCAATTTTTTGAATTGCTTTTGCTTATGAAGATAGATAACCGCAAGGGGAATATCCGCCAAAAGCCATGCCGCAGGGCCTGCAAAGCAAACGGCATTGAAGCCTAAACGCGGAGTTAAAACAAAAGCGACAGCAATTCTGCCCAAAAGCTCACCCGCGCCTGCAATTGTATTTGAATAAGTAAACCCAAGTCCCTGCAAGGTGTTTCTTAAAACAAAAAGCACGGCAACAAGGCTGTAACAAAGTGAAATTGCGGTTATGTAATGCTTTGCGGCAAAGAGCATTTCACTGTTAGGCTCTGAAGAGAAGAGCGACACCATAGGTATTCCTATTGTGTAAAGCGTAATGCTCATTATGACTGACACCAAAATATCAAGCACAAAAATCCGTTTTACAGATTTAATAATTCGCTCATAGTTTCCTGCACCGTAATTCTGACCCACAAAGGTCTGCGTTGCAACACCCAAGCCGCTCATCGGAATATTTGTCAGATTTTCGACTCTACCCGCCGCTGTAAAGCCTGCCATAACATTTGCGCCGAATGAGTTTACAGCGCTTTGCAGGCACATTGAGCCAATTGACGTTACGGTAAACTGCAAAGAAACGGGAATTCCGAGCTTTAACTGTTCGAGGGCAATTTTCGGTCGAAGACGCAAGTCGCTGTGCTTAATTTCAACGTCTTTATTGATTTTAATTATATAAAATCCTGTTAACACAGAGGCAACGATATGAGAAATCAGCGTGGCCGCCGCCGCACCCTCAACGCCCCATTTTAGCGTCTTTACAAACAGCAAATCGAGAAAGAAATTTACGACACAGCTTATCAAGAAGAGGTAAAGCGGTTTTTTGCTCTCGCCCACTGCTCTTGAAATTGCCGTAAAATTGTTTGAAAGCATTTGAAACGGTATTCCGAAATAAAGAATATTTACATAAGATTCGGAAACGTCAATTATTTGGTCAGGCGTGCCGATAAGGCGCAAAAGGGGTGACGAAACAATATGCGCAAAAATGACAAGAAATACGCCGATTAAAAATGCAATTACAATACTGCCCGATGCATAGAGCGTAATCTTCTTTTTGTCCCCTGCACCGAAAGCGTGGGCAACAGGAATTGTAAATCCGCTGGTGAGTCCCAGCGCCGCACCGATAATGAACGAATTTATTGAACCTACATTACCGACAGCCGCCAAAGCGTCAGTATTTACATACCGCCCGACTATAATATTATCAACAAGCGTGTAATTGTACTGCAAAAGCGACGAAAGCATAATGGGAAAGGCAAAAATTATTATGCTTTTTAATGCGTTGCCGCGAAGCATACTGTTTTCGTGTTTCATTACATTCTCCAATAAAAGCATAAAATATCGCAAGTATTATAGTCCCATACGCTCCGCATTTCAATAAGGAAATGAAAGAATATTAAAATATTTTTTCAGTCTGTTTTAGTACAGCTACCGTTTCGGTTCCTATTTCGTTCCTAAATGCCTTGTCGTGCTCAACTAAAATCATTGTGGGGCTAAATTTTTTAATAAGATTTTCAATCTGCATACGGGAATATATATCTATATAGTTTAACGGCTCGTCCCAAACATAAATGTGCGCACTCTCGCAAAGACTTTGTGCAAGCAACACCTTTTTCTTTTGTCCTGCGGAAAATTCACTTATATCCTTTAAAAACTGTTCTTTTTCAAATCCCATTTTTATAAGAACCGTCTTAAACAGACTTTCGTCAATCTGACTTTTATCTGCAAGCGTGTGCAAAGAACCGCGCAAATACGAAAAGTCCTGCGGTACATAAGATATTATAAGACCCAAGCCAATATTCACAAGTCCGCTGTATTCAATTTTTTCACCCGTTAAAAGCTTTATAAGACTTGACTTACCGCTTCCGTTTTTACCGTCAAGAACTATTCTGTCACCGTTCTTTACCGAAAAGGTTACCGGACTGCACACTGCCCTTTCACCGTAACAGATGACTGTTTCGGAAAAAGAAACGAGCGGAGAAGAGCGGTAAATAAGCGGTGTAAGCTTTAAACATTCTGCGGTTTCAGTATTTTTCAAAAGTCCTGCCTTTTCCTCTGCCGCCTGCTGCTGTCTTAATTCAATCGACTTAGCCCGTTTCATCATTTTGGCGGATTTGTGCCCTGCGTAGCCTTTATCAAAAATACCGTTTCCGTGTTTTATGCTTTCAATATGCTGTGACTGCACTGCCGCCTTTTTCGCCGCCTGACGTAAACGGTGAATTTCCTTTTTAAGATGTTCATTTTGAGCCGTTTCACTCTTCTGCTGACGCTCAAAATTTTCAAACCAAGAAGAAAAAGTTCCTTTCCGTACCTCAATATTTTTCCTATTAAGCGACAGTATATGGTCAACACAGCCGTCTAAAAAACTGCGGTCGTGAGAAACCAAAATAAAGCCTTTTTTCTTTTTCAGGTATGCCGCTACCGTTTCACGCCCATTCGCGTCCAAATGATTAGTAGGCTCATCTATAAGCAAAAAGTGACCCTCATTACAAAACAGCGCCGCCAAAAGCGCCTTTGTCTGTTCGCCGCCCGAAAGCAACTCAAATGGTCTGTAAAGAGCATCTGCGTCAACATCTAAAAGCGAGAGTTCACGCATAAATTCCCATTCCTGTGCCGCAGTGGCAATCTCACTAAGAATTTCAATTGTAGATTGACTTTTGTCCGTTACCGTATAAGGAAAATAATCAAACTGCACGGACGAATAAATTTTTCCGCTGTATTCATATTTTCCCATTAACAGATTCAGTAAGGTTGTTTTTCCTCTGCCGTTTCTTCCGATAAATCCTAATTTCCAATCGGTATCAAGCTGAATATTTACATTTTCAAAAACATTTTGAAAGCTGTTCGGATAAGAAAAGGTCAGATTTTCTGTTTTAATCATCGACATAAAATAATCCCCTCCTAAGCTGATTAAATCCGTACTGTACAGGAATTTTCTCAGCTTAAATAAAATAAGAGCCGCAGGAGCTTATCTCCTGCGGCCCTGTAGCTGTGCTGTTCTTCCGCCCTAAAGGCAGACAAAACGCCGTATACAAAGGTCCTGTAAAGATAATAACTTTCCTGCAAAACGGCACAATAATACCCAAAAACGCATTATTGCCAAATCATTTTTATTTGCAAGAAAAGCTATACATCTTTCCACCTCTTTAAATATTGTTTCGGTTATTCTACCATATTATTTACGCACTTTCAAGCGCCGAGAAAAATTTTATGCCTGAATTGCGGCAGTCTTGTAGACAAATATTACCGAAGAATCAGCGTCAATCGGACATTCGGTAAATATTTTGTACTGCATACCAAAATTTATCCACTGCTTTACACGCTCTGCAAGCAAATCCGTGTCGGCTTCATTAAGCGAGCCTAAACCTGCATATTTGTCGGCAGTTTCCATTATGGCGTTAAGCTTTTCAGTGCTGTCGGCGCTTGAAAGCTCGCCTATCGCATTTAAAAGTTCCTTGTTTTGCTCGATTACATTTAAAATACGTTTAAGCTCGGTAAGCGTCTGCGGAAGATTTTCAAGGGATTTCTTAACCTCAGGGTCGGAATCCATTTCCTGCATCATCGCCTGCAATATGGGCATTACATCATTCAAATCCTGCGCAAGCACTGAAAAGCTTGTAAGACTCGAAGAAAGCTGAGGAAGCATTTTTACAAGTGCCATAACCGCGGGGTCACTAAGCGTGTTTGCAACCGCATTCATATCCGTTTTTTCAAGGTCTTTTGCAAGCTTATCAAGCTTTGCAAGGTTGTCGTCTGTCATATATTTGCCGATAACCTTAATAAGTTTTTCGTTTTCTTCATAAAGACGGACTGCATCTCCTACTGCGTCAAGCATATCCTGAAGCTTGTTGGTGTCTCCGTAAAGAAGATTGACTATTTTGTCAACGTCAAGCCCCGTAAGCGCTTTTTGAATATTTTCGACATCAGAGATAATCTTTTTGATGCTTTCAACACTTGTGGGAAGTCCGCCGTTGCCCAAATTACCGATTGCGGTTAAAGGCATTACCGAGAACATCATATTGCCGAGTTCAAAGCATTCCGTATAAGCCGTTATGCAGTATGTGTTGCTGTAAAGACTGTAGTCAATGAAATCAAGACCTAACTCTGATATTCCGAGGCTCTCATTCATTCCGGGAACGCCGAAGAAAAAGAGAATTTGCTTGTCGCCGTCGCTCATCATTGAACCGTTGTCAATTGCGATATTTGAGAATGTGCTTTCTGAAAGAATAGTTCCGCCTATCATAAGCATAGGACAGCTGAGAGTATAATCTTTTCCGTTTATTCTTGCAGGGGCAGTTAAATTGTTTGTCGCCTCAACCTGAATTTTAACATTACCCTTTTGGCCCTTGATTTGCTCAGCGGTCATTTCCGTTCCCTCAAGGAAATAACGGATTTTAAAGGTTACGGGCGTCTCTTTATCGGTTTCTCCGCTGTAATAAAGGTCAGTTGTATCCATATCCCAATAGATATTTTCACTGTCCGTTACAGGAGCAGTGAGCGTTCTAACATTGCGGATATTTTTAAGATTGCTGATATCGGCAACTCTTACCTGCGGCATATCGGTGTGAATCCAATCAGTGACGGTAATATTTGACGTTGTTCCGTCGGGAGCCAAGTTTACATAAACCGTTTCCTGCTTCTTAAATTTTTCGATTATATTTGAGTATTCAGTCTGCTTAAATTCTTTCTTTCCCGAATAAACATCAAGCATTTCATTACCCGTTGTTTTCTTTCCGCAGCCTGCCGCCGTTAAAAGCACAAGCGACACGGCAAGAATTACACATAACGATTTGAAAATTATATTTTTACGCATTGTTTTCTGCCTCCTCAGTAGTTTTGTCAGATGCTTTTTTATTTTTCTTCTTTTTATTTCTCGGCTTAATTTCTCTCCAATCAAATGAGGTTTTATTTATAAACGACTCGCTTAAATAAAGAATGGGAGCAGTGAACACAACAATAACAATTGCGCTTATCAGCGACCCGCGTGCAAGCAGTGCACAGATGCCCTTGATAAGAGTTATGTCGCACACGAGGTACACACCGAAGGTTGCCATAAAGAATACCGACGCCGATTGAAGAATTGATTTTTCCGCTGCGGTAACGGCCTTAAGAATTGCATCCTTTTTAAGTGCACCGTTTTGCAGCTCTTCCCTGAATCTTGTTGTAAGCAAAATTGCGTAGTCAACCGTAGCGCCGAGCTGTACGCAGTTGATAACTGTCGGGTCGATAAACGAAATCTGACTTTTGAAAAGAACCGACAAGCTCAAATTCAGCCAAATTGCAAGCTCAATTGAAAGAACCAATATTATCGGAACACTTATTGATTTAAAGCAGATTGCAATTAAAATGAAAATCGCAATTATTGAAACTGCACCCGTAATTTTAAAGTCACGGCTTGTGGTAACAACCATATCCTTTGAAATTGCGCCCTCTCCTGTTACAAAAGCGTTTTGGTCGTAGGATTTTACTATCTGCTCAATTTGCACCACCTGATTATTCAGTTCGTCAGTTGCCGTTGAATACTCGGAATTTACCATCATAAGCTGAAGTCCCTCAGCCTTGCAGATTTTAAGTATTTCATCGGGTATAATGTTACTTGGAATTGCAGGCCCTAAGAATGAGCTGTAGGAAATAATTGAGCTTATACCGTCAAGGTCCTCGATTGCATCTTCCATCTGCATAACCTCGCCCGCCGGGAGAGAATCGTCAAATATAATAAACTGTGACGACGCCATTCCGAAATCTTCCTTCAGCTGATTAAGTCCCCTAACCGAAACGAGGTCTTGCGGCAACGCCTTATCCATACTGTAATAGAGGTTTGCTTTGCTTTGAATGATATAAGACGGAATAAGCAAAACAACAAAAATTATTGCAAACACTTTTTTGTGTTTAAACACCCATTCATTAAGCTTGCTGAAATTCGGCATAAGTGAACGGTGCTTAAATTTGTCAATATATTTTTCCGTAAGAAGAACAAGTGCAGGTAAAATTGTAACAACGGTCAACAGTCCTAAAACAATGCCCTTTGCCATAACAAAGCCAATGTCAAAGCCCATTGAGAACTGCATAAACATCAGCGCAACAAAGCCGAATATCGTTGTAAGCGAGCTTCCTGCAAGAGCAGTTGCGGATTTCACAATTGCGTTTGCCATTGCTTCACGCCTGTCGTCATAAATTAACTTTTCTTCGTGATACCTGTCGACAAGGAAAATTGAATAGTCCATTGTAACGCCGAGCTGCAATATTGCCGCAAGGGTTTGGGTAACAAATGATATTTCCCCGATTACAATGTTTGTGCCCATATTATAAATTATTGCTATTCCAAGCGCTGACAGAACCACGGGCGGCAAGAACCACGAGTCTGTCATTAAAAGCATAGCGATAAACGCAAGAGCAACGGCAAAGGTTACGTAAAGCGGCGCTTGCTTAATGCAAATATCTCTTATATCCTCTGTAATTGCTGTAAGTCCGCTTATCAGCACCTTGTCGTTCATAAGCTTTTTAATTTCGCTTATTGCGTCAAGTGTTTTATCCGCTGAGCCCGCCTCATCATATTGCACAAGCATCATAGTCTTAGTGCCGTCCTGACTGTAGAATATATCCTTCATAACGTCAGGTAAAATTTCAACAGGAATTGTGGAATCGGCAATCGTATCAGTCCACATTACCGTTGCCACTCCGTCGATTTTCTCGATTTCGGATTTAAGCTCCGCAGTGTATTTGGCAGGCATATCCTCGACAATCACTATTGACATTCCTGCATTTTTAAATTTTTCGTCAAGCACCTGCTCGCCCTGAACCGATTCAAGCGTGTCGGGAAGATAGGACATAATATCGTAATTTACTCTTGTAAAAGCAAATCCTATCATCGACGGAATAATCAGTAACAGCGCTATAAGAATTATCTTTTTGGGATGCTTTGTTTCCCATAATGCAAATTTCTTAATCATTCGTGTAACCTCTCAATAAGTTTTTCTCCTGCTATACCGTTTAATATTATTTTGTATAAATTATCCTTTACCTCCGCAACACCGTACGGACGCTCTCTTAAAACCGCATTGCAGATTGCAGCAACGGTTAATTCAACATACAAATAAAATTTAACGGTAAAATCACTTTCGGCTGTTCCGCATTTGACCATATAATTTTTTATTTCCTTATAAGCCTCAAAAAGCTGACTGTCTGTAGCCTCAAAAATTGCATTTACGCAAATATTGATATTTTTATCAATAAGCATTGTCAGCGTTCTGTTGTTTTCCAAAAAACTGCAAAGATATTCAATGTAAGAACGTAAGGTTTCGTCAAACTCAACATCGTTCTCAATCTCTTTGATTTCAAAGCTTATTTCATTAACATATTTTTCAGCCTTGTCGAGAATCAGCTTGGAAACCAAATCGTGCTTATCGTGAAAATAAAGGTAAAATGTGCCCTTTGCAATTCCTGCCGCTTTTACTATATCGTCAATTGATACTAAGTGCAAGCCTTTTTTTTCAAACAGCTCAAGTGCAGAATCAATAATACTGTTGTATTTTTCACTTTTTTTCTTTGAGATTTTATCCATCTAACCGCCTCTCAAATTCAATTTCTTTTAAGCTATTACAGTATACCACAAAATGACCAATAGTCAATATTTTGTTTTAAAATTAACAGCTTGTTAACAAATATGTCTTTTTACTGCTTTTATTGCTAAGAATTTGACAAAAAATCTTTACAATCATATTCAAAATATGTTAAAATATATCTAAACATAATCTAAATGCAATACTCTGTATTTCAATGCTTTTTAATAAAGCATAAACTTTATAAAAGAATTGGATGTGACTTTTATGAAATGTCCGTTTTGCGGATACGAAGAAAGTAAGGTTATTGACTCACGCCCCACAGATGAAGGTGAAAGAATCCGCCGGCGCAGAGAATGTATGAAATGCGCCAAAAGATTTACAACCTATGAAATAATTGAGAGCGTTCCGATTTTGGTTGTGAAGAAGGACAAGTCCCGTGAGGCATTTGACCGTGACAAGCTCATAAGAGGTATGGTCAGAGCCTGTGAAAAGCGCCACGTTTCAATGGATACAATTGAAAATGCTGTAAACGAAATTGAGGTTTCTCTTCAAAACTCTCTTGACCGTGAGGTTTCAAGCGTTAAAATAGGCGAGCTTGTAATGGAAAAGCTTAAGGAAATTGACGAGGTAGCGTATGTTCGTTTTGCCTCAGTTTACAAGCACTTCAAAGATGTTAATGCGTTTATGGACGAGCTTTCCTCTTTCCTTGAGCAAAAATAATTCAAAGGAAAATTCGGTTATGAAAAAGTTATTTTGTATTGTTTTAACTGTTATTTTAATTTCATCTACTCTTACTCTTTCCCCCATGGCTTTAGGGCTTGAACGTCAAAGTGACTGGTACTGGGTTGAAGCTTTAGAGGATGAATATTATTTTCCGCAAAAAAAATCAGATTTAATTCAGCCGAATGTGTTTTATTCTAACCAAAACGGCGGTTACCGCTTCAAGGATTATCTTGACGCTAACCAAAAGCTGATTTATGACTTAATTGCCGAATACAAGGGCGGGCTTTCAGGCGAGCAGTCATACTACAACAACGATACGACAAGACCTGTTTTCAGCATTGCCGTCGATTTTCCGAACTACGCCTTTCCCGTGGGCAAGGACACTATGCAAACGGACGTGCGTTCTGCCGTTATAGGCGCTCTTTCTGCCGCGATTGACGATTTTCCCGAATATTTTTGGTTAGGCGGTTTCGCATACAGCTACACCTATTCATGGGACAGCGACGGAAAATATTTTATCAAAAAATTTGCATTTTCATTTGCAATTGATACAGGCAGCTATGCGAGCTGCGATGAGGTAATCAGTTGCTATAATCAGCTCACAGCGGCTGTTGACAGCTTTAACGTTAAAGGCGCCTCAAGATATGAAAAGGTCAAATCTATTCATGACGAAATTTGCAAAATGACAACTTATATCGGAGGCGTGCCCATGGCTCACCAGCCGACAGGCGTATTTCTTAAAGGCCAGGCAGTCTGTGAAGGTTACGCAGAAGCATTTAAGCTTCTTTGCGACAGGGAAAACATCCCCTGTATTATAGTTGTAGGAACAGGCAACGGCGGTGCACACGAATGGAATTACGTTCAAATGGATGACGGCAAATGGTACGGAATGGACGTAACGTGGGATGACCAAGGCGACAGCACCTATTACGACTATTTTCTTACCGGCAGTGAAAGTATAAATGCGGTTTTCGGCAAAACAAAATTCGGCAACGGAACCGAAACGACCGGCGACCACATAAATTCGGGAACACATTTTTCAAATTCCGATTTTGCACTGACTTATCCTGCCCTTTCTGCTCAAAGCTACACCGGCGTTATTCAGATGTGGAACTCAAAGGCTTCATTTGACAATACAAACGGCTTTATGTTTATTCCGAAAGACGCTGTTGCAAGTGAACAAATTCTTTGCACTTACTATGCTTGGGCAGGGAATGCCCCCTCAACCAACAAAGCAACTGTTACGGGAACAACCACAGGCGGAAAGGTAAACATTACAAGTCCCGTTTCAAGAGTCTACACAATTGTACGTTTCGGCGACGTCAATAAAGACAACAATGTTAGTGATACCGATTATTCCGATGTGCGTGATGTTGTTACCTGCAAAACAGATGTCTACACGGACAAAGTACAGTTTGCGGCGGCTGATGTTAACGGAGACGGCACAATTGACGCATTCGATGTAATTCAAATTGACTGCGAAATGCACGGAATCACAAATTAAGATTTAATATATTTTTGCTTACTAAACCAACATCCATTCCCGAAAAGGAACGGATGTTGGTTGTGTTTATTCAATCAAACCGAATTGAGCAAAACCTTTAATTTCTTCTAAATATACCCTATTCTATTTTAATTTATTTTTTGCAGTATTCAGTGAAGAAATTAACAGTTTTTTAACCTCAATACATTTTTCTAAAATATCATTATTGTCATAATATCCGCTTTCGATTAAAAGTTCGATCCAATATTCACTTTCACTGCACTCTTTAAGCGCAATTTGCAATTTTGCAATAAAATCTGCAGTTCCGTGCCCATAAAATGCCTCTCTGATATTTGCACCCACGCTTGTGCCACTGCGAATAAGCTGATTTGTAAGTACACTTTCCTTTTTGGTTTGCTTTACATAATTGCAAACTTTAATTATCTGCAAAGCAAATTCTTTTGATTTTGTAATCAAAGGACTATCTGCCATAATATCACTGCCTTTTTAATACTATATAAAAAGCAAAGCATGCGCCTTGCAAAAGCACTTATTACCTCTTACCTTTTACTTATTACTTTCCAAAGCCAAAAGAGTTTTTTTCAAAGTAATAGTGAATAAGTAATAGGTAAAAAGTAAGCCCCAAAGACTTACATCCTTGAGGCTTTGGAGGCGACACCCAGACTTGAACTGGGGATCAGGGTTTTGCAGACCCACGCCTTACCACTTGGCTATGTCGCCGTATGCACTTGTAAAAAAAGGACACTTTAGCTCGTGTCCTCAAATGGAGCGGATGACGAGGCTCGAAC
>DKTZ01000017.1 GCA_002490425.1 Ruminococcaceae bacterium UBA7217 | reverse complement strand
TACAATGAAATGACCTGAAAATAGACAAACTGTAAACAAATTCCAATTTTCTTGTGAAAATTGTTACAAAAATATAAATACAATATTTTCTGCTTGAAAAAAATTTAAACGGTATTATAATAAAAGCAGGAGGAATTGCAAATGAAATTTTCAATACCTGCAAAAAGGGCAATTTCATTGCTTTTAACAGCAATTTTTATTATAACGCTTTTCGGCGGATGCGGAAAGCCTGCATTGAAGGCGGATAACAGTACATCTTCTGTATCGGAAGAAACGGTCGGAACAACATCTGATGATGAGAAAGAAAACGAAAGCGTTTCGGACGGGTCAAATCCCTCTGAAAGCTCAGACGCCGAATCCGATTCAAAATCAGAATCAAAAACCGATGATAAGACTGACTCCAAAACGGACAAAACCGAAGCATCCCAAAAGCCGACAGGTACAACCAAGCCGAATTCAACCGAAAAGCCTACTCAAAATCAGAGTACGGCTGAAAATACAACAAAAAAGCCGACAACTACTGCGAAACCGACTCAGGCAGAAAAGCCGACGGAAAAGCCCAAGCCTCAGAAAAGTAAGGTTGAAATGTATGTTGACTCAATGACACTTGAGCAAATGGTGGGGCAAATGTTTTTTGCCCGCTGTCCGTCGAGCGGAGCGGCAGCCCAAATCAGCAGTTATCACCCCGGCGGTTACATTCTTTTTGCGAGAGATTTTCAAAATCAAACACCCGCTTCCGTCAGGAAAACAATTTCGGGTTATCAAAGTGTAAGCAGAACGCCGATGCTCATAGGCGTTGACGAGGAGGGCGGAACAGTTGTCCGTGTATCCAAATACCCTGCGTTCCGTTCAGTTCCTTTTTGGTCGCCTGCCGATATATACAATCAATACGGAATGAGCGGTCTTGTAAGCGATACCGCCGAAAAGGATACCTTGCTGAAATCTCTCGGAATAAATGTAAATTTAGGTCCTGTTTGCGACGTTTCTCAAAATCCGTCTGATTATATTTACAAACGAACGCTCGGCAAAAACGGTGCCGAGACCGCAAACTGTATCAGCACAATCGTTTCTCAAATGAAAAAAGACAGAATGGGTGCTGTTCTGAAGCATTTCCCCGGCTACGGCAGTAATGTCGATACGCATACGGGAATTGCAATAGATAAAAGAAGTATAGATACATTTAGAAAAAACGATTTTCTCCCGTTTATTGCAGGCATAAAAGCAGGGGCGGGGGGAATTATGATAAATCATAATATCGTTAATTGCCTTGACAAAGGGCACCCTGCGTCACTTTCTCCCACTGTTGTAAAAACGTTAAGAAATGAGCTGGGCTTTAAAGGCGTAATTATGACGGACGATTTGTCTATGTCCGCTATTACGAAATATACCGACGGCAAAAATGCCGCTGTTTCCGCTGTGATTGCAGGGAGCGATATGCTCATTTCCTCGGATTTTGTAAATCAGTATAATGCTGTTCTGTCAGCAGTTAAAAACGGCACAATATCCAAAAGCCGAATAAGACAGTCCGTTCTGCGAATCGTGCAGTGGAAAATAAATTTAGGTCTGATTTCGCTTTAATATTTATAAATAAGCAAAAAACGGGGCATATACGCTCCGTTTTTGTATATTGGATTTATTTGTAGGGTATGCCGACCTCGGCATACCGTTTTTGATATTTAGTCTATAATACTTATCTTAAATTTGATTTACAAAGCCTGAACAATGTCTATTCCGTTGCCGTCAGGGTCTTTAATATTAAAATATCGGTATCCCCAGGGCAAGTCCTGCGGCGGCTGTTCGATTTTAACACCCATATTCAGCATTCTTTTGTATTCGGCGTCCGCATTTGCAACTCTGAACTCAAATCCTTGACAGACATTCGTCTTTGCAGGTTATAATCTTCCTGTAAATTTACCGTAATACACACGGCGTTTTCGTCTCTTTCGCCGAACCATATTTCAATTCTGTCAGGACCGCCGTGCGCACGGTCGTTGACAATATTGGCTTCTAATATGTCACGGTAAAACTCGCTGAGCCTAACGGGATTAGCAGAAACAATATTTACCAAAACAAGCTTTCTCGTAAAGCCGGTTTCCGCAGTAAATTTACGCAAAATCCGTTTTCCTTTTTCAAGATATTCGGTTTTCGGATTAGAACATCCTAATAATTCGTCAACCGTACAGTTGAAAATTTCTGCAATTTCGGGCAGAAGCTGTAAGTCAGGATAACTTTGTGCAAGCTCCCATTTGGATACAGATGCTTTAGTAACCCCTAATTTTTTCGCAAATTCATCTTGCGTGAGATTTAATTCTTTTCTTTTTTGTCTTATAAAAGCAGATACATTTAATTTCATAATAAAACAACACGTCCAATATATTTTTAAACAATTATAATACAAAGTTTATTAAAAAGCAAAGGAATATCAATTGACTTTGTCAACTGACGGTTTACAAAATAAGCCGTATAATATTTCGGCAGATGACGCTTGACATATATTGGATTTTATGTGATAATACAAATAATTAAACACAAAAGCTATGATAAGAAACAGTAAGCATCTCGGATTTTCAGAGAGAGGGCGGTTGGTGCGAGTCCTTATGAAAAAGATGCCGAACCCCCCTTTGAGCTGTGGGCTGAAATAACAGTAAGCCTTACCGGGTTCTCCCGTTACAGAGATACGGCATCGGTTTTCCTGTGCCTGAAAGTGCGGATTATTTCCGAATTTAGGTGGTACCGCGG
>DKTZ01000023.1 GCA_002490425.1 Ruminococcaceae bacterium UBA7217 | reverse complement strand
GCAGGCGGGAAACAAAACGTGGCGAGGTACAGATGTTTGCAGGCTTGGTGAAATGTTCCGACTGCGGTTCTTCACTGAATGTTTCATATAACTCCAAAAAGCAAAAATTCACGGGCTTCTCCTGCTGGGTGTATAAGAATTACGGTAAAGAGCGTTGCACCTCTCACGCAATCGGGTATCAGACATTATACAATATCGTACTTGAGGATATCCGCCGCCAAGCGGAATGTGTTGCCGACTCAAAAGAAAAATATGTTGAACTGCTTGAAAGCTGTATGAATGAAAAAGCAGAGTTGGATATCAAAAAAGCAAAAAGCGAACTCAAGAAAATTGAAAAGCGTTTGGCTCAGCTTGATAAAATTCTTAATAAGCTTTATGAGGACAGAGCACTTGAAAAGATATCCGAAGAACGGTATTTGACAATGAGTAGTAATTATGAGAACGAATACAACGAGTTAAAATCCAAGCAATCCGAATTAAAAGACCAAATTGCTCAAACCGAAGCAGCAGAATACAACGCTAAAATCTTTACCGACCTGATTGAAAAGTATATCAATATCACGGAACTAAACGCCCGTATCCTTAACGAGCTGATTGAAAAAATTGTAGTCCACGAAAAAGAAATCATCAACGGTGAAAAATATCAAACTGTGGAGATATATTATAAATTTGTGGGATTGATGGGTTGATTTAATAACACGACAAATCAATTATCTTTTATAGCGAACTGCCTACTTAAAAGTTAAACAAGCAGGCAGTTTACTATTGACTTTCTGTATAAAAATCGCATATAATATAGTAAAGTACCCTATCGAATAATAAATATGAGGCAATTAAACAGAGGTGGAGAAATGCTTCGTGAAAATGATATAAAAAATGTGAAAGACTTGTTCAATCAACATCACTATGTAATGACGACTGCTGAGCTTCTTGAAGCTAAGCTATATTATGCAGATATTAAACAGCTTTTAGATGAGGGTTTTATTGAAAGAATAAGACGGGGTTATTATCATTGGGTTGAAAACTGCGACGCCGGAGAAATAGTTATCATCAATAGTTTGTTCCCCGATGCGGTTCTTTGTATGGAAACTGCTCTGTTCTATTATGAATACACCGATAGAAACCCTGCTGAGTGGAATTTTGCCATTGACAGAAATGTTTCAAAATTGCGAACCAATATAGAGTATCCGTTTATTAAAGCATATCGTGTTAAGTCTGATTTGGTTACGCTTGGTGAAACAACGGGTGAAATTGATTTTACAAAAGTGCGAATTTATGACCGTGACCGTACAATTTGTGATGTTCTGAAAAATATGAGCAAAATGGATAGAGAAATTTTCAATAAAGCAATACAAGGGTATGTGAATGACCCGAAAAAGAATATCCCAAATCTTATGATTTATGCAAAAAAATTACGTGTGCAGAAAAAGGTTAAAGAATTAATTGGAGTGTGGTTGTAATGGCTGATGTTGCGGCATCTGTTTTGGCAAAACTTAGAAATAAAGCAAAGGCTTCCGGTATCAGCTATCAGCAATGCCTACAACTTTTTGTGCAGGAAGAATTTTTGAGGAAATTATCGAAATCCGGATGTGCGGATATGCTGATACTCAAAGGTGGATTGTTCATTTATACTCTAACCAATTTTGAAAGCCGAGCAACTATTGATGTTGATTTTCTGCTCCGAGGATACTCTAATTCAATAGATGATGTTAAAGATTTGATTTGTAAAATCATCGACACGCCGACAGGCAACGATTATATAGAGATGCGAGCAAAAGGCTTTGAAGAGATTTCTCCGCAAAGAAAATATCACGGCATCAGTACACAGATTATTGCTCAAATTAAAAATATGCGTATACCGTTTAATGTTGACATAGGTGTTGGTGATGTTATAATTCCCCACGCTGAAGAACGTGCAATCAACACGCAGCTTCCGAACTTTGAGACGCCTGTTATCAAAACCTATTCACTTGAAAGCACCATTGCAGAAAAGTTCGATGCTATACTGCAACGCTTTGAGCTGACAGGCAGAATGAAGGATTTTTACGACATCTATTATCTTTCAAGAACGTTTGATTTTGACGGAGTGAAATTGCAATCTGCTATATTTGAAACATTGCAACGTCGGGGTACTCTCTATGACAAAGATAGCTTTAAGCGTGTAGTCGCTCTTGCTGATAATGAGGATATGCAGAAACGGTGGAAATGCTTTTTGAAAACTATAAAAGATGACACGCTTGAGTTTTCTGCGGTTATTAAAGAAATACAGAACTTTCTTGAGCCTGTGTTTGATACGATAATAAATGAGGATGAGTGGCAAAAGCAATGGAATGCAATTAGCGGATGGAGGTCATTATGAAGTTTGAATCTATAACGATTAAGAATTTTAGAAACTTTGAGGATATTGAGCTGAATTTATCAAACAAGAATATTTTCTTTGGGTTAAACGATGTTGGTAAAACTAATTTTTTATATGCACTGCGTTATGTATTTGACAAAGATGTACGAAAGCTAAATTTTTCGGACTCCGATTTCCATAACAAGCAGATTGAAAAGCCGATTGAGATTATTGTGACATTAGACATAAGCGACACTGCTAATAGCGATTGTCAAAAACTCCGTGCTCAACTCAAAGGGGCGTTACAAAGCACGCATGATAAGGTCTATATAAAATTACTCGCCGAATATGGTAAAAGCGAGTTGCTTGCGCTGCCAATACTATATTGGGGTGGAGATTTAGACAATCTTCAGGAAATGAAACAACGAGGATATCTTTATGAAATAGATTATGTTTTTAATGTGATTTATATCGACTCATATGTGGATTTATACTCCTTATTCAAAAAGAATGTAAGTCAACTCATTAAAAACGAAAATGATGACGACAAGATAGCCTTGGCGAATATTCAAAAGGCTGTCGATGAATTAAATTCTCATATATCTTCCTTATCAGGGATTGTGGAATTTGAAGAAAAACTTACGCCAGAATATAAAAAGTTCCGTGATGAAGGAATCTCAGTATCAATCAAATCTGAGATTGCTGTAAAAGGACTATATTCAAATATTATCCCATATATCAAACAAGATAATGATGAAAATCTGTACCCAACTGCCGGAGAAGGACGGAAAAAGCTGTTAGCCTATTCGATTTTTGATATTTTAGCGGATGAAAATACAGAGAAAAAAATAACACTCTTTTTAATTGAGGAGCCAGAAAATCATTTGCACAAATCTATGCAAATTGCGTTGTCTCAAATACTTTTTACAGATACCAAGTACACATATCTGTTTGTTACAACACATTCACCTTTTGTTCTTTATGAAATGGATGATGTGAATTTAGTGCGGATATATAGTGACAGAAAAATCAATGGAATCAGTACTTTTTACAAAGTTCCAGAGAATTATGAAAAAGCGAGAAAAATGTTAAATCGCTGTTTATCTGAAGCTATTTTTGCAAACAAAGTTCTTTTAGTAGAAGGACCGTCCGAGCATATGCTTTTCAGTAAAATTCTGTCAGTAGTACATCCGTTTTATGAAGCGGATGGAATTTATATCTTGCCTGTTGATGGTGTAGGGTTTAGTATGTATTTTTCTATCTTAGATAAACTTGAAATATTTAATATCATTAAAACTGACAATGATTTAAGAGCAGTAAAGGGCAAAGGTACATACAGCGTATTAGGCTTCTCACGCTGTAATAAATATATTGGAGAGCAGTTGTTGCCTACAAAACAACTTCAAGAAAATTCTATTTCTGCAAAAAGGACTTTATATGATGAAAATCAAAAGACATTAGATGAAATACGAAGCGAATATCATATCTTTTTGTCAAAAGTAGACTTAGAAAATGATTTAGATGAGGTTATGCATGATAGGTTGGTGGATTTACTCAATGAGACTTTACCTGTTGATTATTTACAAGATGCCAAGCACTATCATATGGTGGAACTGGTTGAAAAACTCTCAGATGAAGACTGCAGAACCATATATGAACATTATAACTTTGCATGTTTAAAGGAGGTTGCCGAATGAACCTATCTCCTATTCAAGAAGAAATCGTAAATACTCCTGGGAATTTGATTGTTAGAGCTAGTGCTGGTACCGGCAAAACACATACGATGGTCAGCAAAATTGCAAAAGAAATAAATGAAAACCGCACTCACAAAGTAGTTGCTGCAATTACATTTACAATTAAAGCAGCTCAAGAAATCAAAGATAGATTATCAGTCGATGTTACCCGACATTTTATTGGTACAAACAATAGCTTTGTGATTGAAGAAATCATAAAACCTTTTATAAAGGATGTATATGGTCCTGATTATGACTTGGACATGAGCACTGATTATTCAAAAGAAGCAAAAGTTGATACATTCCAAGCTGCTATTGAGGAAATCAAAACAGAAGGAATCCTTTGCTCATACACTGATAACAAGAAGAACTTTATTTTTGAGTTAGCTCAAGAAATAGTAGAGAAATCTGTTGCTTGCAGATTGTTTCTTCAAGCAAAATACTTTAAAATATATATTGATGAATACCAAGATTGCGATAAATCAATGCATCAATTGTTTATGTATATATGTGACACATTGGGGATTGAGACATTTGTAGTTGGTGATGAAAAACAATCCATTTATATTTGGCGTGGAGCATATCCAGAAGCGTTTATGAGTATTTGGAACAAGAACAATTTTACCACCAAATTTATGAGAGATAATTTTCGCTCATGCAAACAGATACAGAATTATTCAAATTTGTTATATGAGGAAACACGCAACTTATATTCCCCGATAAAAGAATTAGATAACATTGTTTGGTTATCTACTACAACAACAGCGTGGTCATCAGAGGTTTTGAAATATATAGACCCCAACAAAAAGTCCGCACTATTACGATTTAGTAATGATAACGCAAGATTAGGAGCAGAAGAACTATCGTCAAGTGGCGTAGATTATACCTATATACCTCAAACGCCTATTGCTGAAATTACGACAGATACGGCATGGCTATATTCTTCGATAGCGAAATATTTAATAATTGAAAAATATTCTGCTTACGATTTGATTTCCGAGATTCCTGTTGAAGGAAATGAAACCCGCAAATTGGTATCTGCTATTAAGCGGATGCTTAAAAAAATAGAGCAATCGATAGATGATGAAGATAGTTTTTATTCAGCTACCAATAATTTGGCAACATATTTAGGTTATGCAGCAAAAGATGAACACTTGAAGAAATTGTATGAAACAATAACAGATGAAAAGTACTACGTTGCTTTCGAGCCAGAAAAATATCAGCATATTGCTATTACTTTCCACTCTTCAAAAGGATTAGAATTTGAACAGGTGATTGTTTTTGCAGAAGATTATCGTTTGTCAGATATTTCAAGTTTATGCAATCATTATGTTGCTGTCACACGAGCAAAAAGTAAACTAATTATTGTGAAACTAAGCAACTATAATGCAAATTGTTTTCAAACTAATTTGGCAAAAATATTTGCCCAAAATGGTGTCAGTATAAATGATGTACTTGTTCAGAAATAGGCATTTAGATTAAACACTATGGAATATGCTATTTGAAAGGAAATTAAGGATATGTTATAAAAAATACACCCTTACCAACAACCCGAGGTCGTCGGTTCGAGTCCGACTATCAGCTCCAGCGTAACGCCGGACTCGATTTTATTTGAGTTCAGCGTTATTTTTTGCTCTTGTGCTCGACTGTAAGGTGCATTTTTAATAATCTCTTATAAGCAGGAGCCTTCACACTCAAATTACGTACAAGACTTAAAAGGCATAATTTTAGAAATATCTATAATTTTCTACGGTTTTACTATGCATAAATACCAGTTGAAAAAAATCGGCAGTCCATCGCAGCCCGAAAGTGCAAAAGTTTTTTTACATTTGCTGACGCTTTTTCTGTTAGTATAATTCACACACCTAAAAGCAAAATAAGAAAACCTCCACTAAATTGCGGTTATAATTTTTGAAAACTTTGTTTGGTGCTTTAGTTATTGACATATGCCGAAAACTGCATTATAATAACATTTAAAGAGGTGACGAGATGCCAAGACCTACAAAATGCCGCCGTGTGTGTTCTTTTCCCGAAGTTGTTGAGTTTTCTCCTACTGGAGAAACAAACGGTGAGCCGATTGTTTTAACCGTTGACGAGTTTGAAGCACTACGGCTTATTGATATGGAAAGTTTAAGTCAGGAAGAATGCGGTGCACAGCTCGGCGTGGGCAGAACGACTGCGCAGAAAATTTATGAAACCGCAAGAAAAAAGACGGCAACAGCGCTGGTTCTCGGCAGAGTGCTGCAAATTTCAGGCGGCGACTTTCACCTTTGCAGCGGCAATACGGATTATTGCTATAAAAACGGCTGTTACAAACAGCAAATTCAAACGAAATTCAACACAGAAAAAGGAGACAATATTATGAGAATTGCAGTAACTTATGAAAACGGAAAAATCTTTCAGCACTTCGGCCACACGGAGCAGTTTAAGCTGTACGACATTGAGGACGGAAAAATTATAAACACTCAGGTTATAGATACAAACGGTTCTGGACACGGCGCACTTGCAGGCATTCTTTCTGCTGTAAAAGCAGATGTGCTCATTTGCGGCGGCATCGGCGGAGGTGCAAAAACGGCTCTCGCTGAAAACGGAATTAAGCTTTTCGGCGGCGTATCAGGAAGTGCAGACGACGCAGTAAATGCGTTTATTGAGAACCGTCTTTCATTTAATCCTGATGTTCATTGTGCTCACCATGACCATGAACACGGCGGTGAATCGCACACCTGCGGCGAGCACGGCTGCGGAAAGGGCAATTGCAAAAATCACTGACAGAAGCAAAAATCGGTCTGTCAAATTAAACATATCGTTATTGGGTAATAAAATGTTTGAGAGCAACAGAATTAAGGATAAAAAATATATACATTCAGTTAATGCAAAAGGTATTTTTGACAATACCTATGAAACAAAGCTGCCGCAGACTGTAATCAGCGATATAATATTAAAGCATTTTGAAAACAGCAAAAAGAAGCCGAAATGTCTATTTATCGGCTGGGACGGCTGCCGTGCCGACGCTATGAAATACATTATTAAAAGCGACGACGAACAGGTAAGCGGTAAAAACGACACAAACATTTACAGTGCAATTGCATCGTTAAAGGATAACGGCGGGTTGTACATCACCTATGTCGGCGGCGATAAAGGCTGTATACAGGAAACAAGCACCGCACAAGGGTGGGCATCCGCACTGTGCGGCAAATGGATGAAAAAGGATTGGCGGCAAGGCATTGAATGGTCGCTTGATAAAGATTATCCAACTGCTATGAAATCCTTAGCACTGAAAGGCTTTAAAACCTCATTCAGCGCCATTTGGCAGACCCATTTTGACAGTACATACATTAAAGAAATTGAATATGCCGAGCAAAACGGTCTTTCTCAACTTTTCTGTAAATTTGAAACGGATACGGAGCTTCACAGTAATTTAAAGGAACGAATAAACAGTGACGACGATTTTATAATGGGTATATATGAAAATCCCGATTACAACGGACACGGCACGGGCTTTGGCGATGAAAATTACCGTTATGTCGCAGGTGTATGCAATTTAGACAGGTTTTCTTATGAGCTTCTGTGCGAAATTAAGAGCAGAGAAGCCTTTGACAGCGAGGACTGGCTTGTTGTAATCGCTTCCGACCACGGCGGCCACTTAACAAGGCACGGAACTCAGAAAATTCAGGACAGAACCACATTTTTAGCTTTATCAAAGCCAATCGGGGATTTTATTAAATGACACAGTATGTTTTAAAGGATTATAAAAAAAGCAAGCTGTTAATTATTGCTTTATGGCTCGTTTATGCATCATCATATTTCATACGCACCTGCTATGCGGCGTCAATTGCAGCAATTGTTGACGAAGGTATTTTTACTAAAGGACAGGTAGGCTTAATCGGAACGGCTTTCTTTATATGCTACGGTGTAGGGCAGTTAATCAGCGGTCTTTTAGGGGATAAGGTTAACCCATTCGCAATGATTATATTCGGCTCGGCATCAGGGGCTGTCTCCTGCTTTGCTATGGCATTTGCCGACAGTTTAATACTTTTGCTCATTATTTGGGCGGCAAACGGTTTTTTTCAGTCAATGCTGTGGTCGCCTATATTGAGAATTTACTCAGAGACCGTTGATAAAGATTTAAGCAAAAAAGCCATTCTTCACATTGCGCTGTCCTTGCCCATGGGTACAATATGCGCTTATCTTATCTCTACCGTAATAATTAAATATTACAATTGGAAATATGTTTTTGTTTGCGGCGGTATCTGTATTCTTGCAGCATCTTTATTGATAATTTGCCTGACTCTTTATATAAAAAATGATATAGAAAAAGTCAGAAATCAAAACGCCCTTGCCGACAGTCCTGTCAATGAAAAATCAAAATCTGGGATTTTATCCTTAGCTGCCGTGAGCGGACTTTTTATAATTATGATACCGTCATTTCTGCACGGGATGATGCGTGACGGCATAACGAATTGGGTTCCCACTATGATAGGTGAAACCTACGGTGTATCGCCCTCCTTCTCTGTATTTTTAACAATCCTTTTGCCGATATTTAATGCTTTCGGCGCCTATGCCGTAACTCCCCTTTATAAAAAGCTTGGAGAAAATGAAATGAAAACAGCAGGCATAACGGGAGCTTTGGCGCTGATTCCGCTGATTTCTTTGCTGTTTATGAATAAGATGCCCGTATACGTCATAATCGTTTTACTCGCTTTTACAACATCGATTATGTACGCCTTAAATTATCTCATAATTTCACTTGTTCCCGTGCGGTTTTCAAAATATTCCGCCACATCGGGCATCAGCGGAATACTTAACTCGGCGGCACACATAGGCGGTGCGGTGTCCTCCTACGGCTTCGGCGCCGCTGCTGAAGGCTTCGGCTGGAATTTCGTTGTTATAATATGGATTGTTTCAGCATTTTTAACCTTTGCATTTTCACTTTTATCAAACAGGAAATGGAAAAAATTTATAAAATAACATATCGATATTTATTTACTTAAAGTGAAATGTATCTGAAATTGTCACTTTAAGTAAAAACCCGTCGCCGCAAAAGTGTATCAAGATAATTTTTTATGTTTTCTCTTGAAATAGAAACAATTATATAGTATAATACGTTTTATAAATATATTGAGCCTTAATTTAGTCGTGTGCCGTGTGGGTCCTGTGCGGCGGTGCGCTGCGAACCATGTCAGGCGGGGAACCGAGCAGCATTAAGCGGATTGCAACGGGCGCCACAGTCCGCCTGCACGGTGCATGACTAAGTTAAGGCTTTAATATTCTATTAAAATCAGGGGGCAGGCAGTATGTACCGTGCTTTATACCGTAAATACAGACCGAGCACGTTTTCTGACGTTGTCGGGCAAAATCACATAACGCAAACGCTGATGAATGCTGTTTCTGCCGGCAAGACAAGCCATGCTTATCTTTTCACAGGCTCAAGAGGTACGGGCAAAACGTCCTGCGCTAAAATTCTCGCAAAGGCTGTTAACTGCGAACACCCCGTAAACGGCAACCCTTGTAATGAATGTGACATCTGCAAAGGGATTGACAACGGCTCAATTTTAGATGTAGTTGAAATCGACGCCGCCTCAAACAACAGCGTTGACAATATCCGTGATTTGCGTGAAGAAGCTAATTTCACCCCTGCAAATGCAAAATACAGAGTTTACATTATTGACGAGGTGCATATGCTCTCCGTTGGCGCATTCAACTCGCTTTTAAAAACTCTTGAAGAGCCGCCCGAACACGTTAAATTCATTTTAGCTACTACCGAGGTGCACAAGCTCCCGTCAACCATTCTTTCACGCTGTCAGCGGTTCGATTTTAAGAGGATACCGCCCGAAAGCATTGCCGAACGGCTTAAAGAGGTTGCAGAGAAAGAAAATATGCAGCTCTCAGACGACGGTGCAATGCTCATTGCCCGAATTGCAGACGGAGCAATGCGTGATGCACTTTCTCTTCTTGACCGATGTGTTTCTCACGAGGGCGTTATTGACTCCGCCGTTGTTGCGAAAAATTCGGGCCTTGCAGGCAGAGAATACATTTTTGAGCTTGCGGACTGCATTTTGCAAAAGGACGCCGCCAAGGCGCTTGAGATTATCAACTCTCTTTACAACGACTCCTGCGATATGGAGCGTCTTATAATCGAACTTACAAACCATTTTAGGAATCTTATGATTTCAAAGGCGGTTAAGGATTTCCACAAAATGCTTATCTGCTCGCAGAATGAAATTGAGATTATTCGCCGTCAGTCAGAGAGCACAACCCTTGCGGTGATTATGTCCTGCATTGACATTCTCACCTCATCTGCCGCCGATATGAAGCAGGGTGCAAACCGCAGAACCGTTGCGGAGCTTTGCATAATACGCCTTTGCACTCCGTCGCTTGACGCTGATATAAATTCGCTTATCCGCAGAATAAGCGAGCTTGAAAAAGCAGTTGCTAACGGTATTTCCGCTGCACCGAAAAGGGAGATTGTTTCTACTCCTTCGGCAGAGCCTGTTTCTGGTCCGAAGCCTATTGAAAAACCGATTGAAATAAAGAAAGAAACCGAAATTACGGAAAAAGCTGAACCGATGCAAGCTATGACACCGAAAGCAGAGGAAAAGAAAGCAACACCTCAACCTGAACAGCCGAAAACCGAATCCAATGAACCGCCGCAGTCAAATGCAGGCTCAACGGTGCCGTTTGCAAAATGGCCTGAGGTTACGGAAAAGCTTTTTGCCGAAAACAAGAGCCTTATCGCTATGCTTACAGGCTCGTCGGCTTTTGTTTACGATAATAAATATTTGCTGATTAAAGGCAGTCCCGTTTTGGAGCTTTACCTTAAAACAGGCGAATACTCAAAAATAATAAAGCAGGCTGTTTTTGATATAACAGGTAAGTCCTATTCACTGGGCGTTTACAACAATGCGCCGAGGGAAGAAAATAAAAACCCCTTAAGCGACCTTGTATCAAGGGCAAAACAGCTTGGAATTAAAGTTGAAGGAGAAAATTCATGAAAGCAAGAATACCGAATCAGGGCGGCGGAAGAGCCGATATGATGAGAAAAATCCAGCAGATGCAGGAGGATATGGAGCGTGTTCAGTCCGAATGTCAGGCGGCTGAATATTCAGCATCATCGGGCGGCGGAGCTGTTGAGGTTACAGTTAACGGCTCACACGAAATAAAGGCAATCCATATTAAACCTGAGGTTGTTGACCCCGAAGATACGGAAATGCTCGAGGATATGCTCATAGCCGCTCTTAACGAGGCAATGCGCAAGGCAGACGAAACCGCAGAGCGTGAAATGGGCAAGGTAACAGGCGGAATGAACCTTGGAATCCCCGGACTCGGACTTTAATATTTAAGAGGGAAGTAAATGGCGGATATTGTTTCACTTCAAAAGCTAATTGAAGAATTTCGTAAAATGCCCTCTGTCGGTCTTAAATCGGCAGAGAGATTTGCATATTATGTATTGGGACTTGACGACAAACAGGTAAAAAGTCTTACAGACGCCATAACCGACGCTCACACGAAAATCCATACATGCTCTGTTTGCTGTAATCTGACGGAAGATGAGAAGTGCAATATCTGCAACAATCCCAAGCGTGACGGCTCCGTAATTTGCGTGGTGGAAAATCCAAGGGATATTACTGCCTTTGAACGCACTCACGAGTACAGAGGGGTTTACCACGTTTTGCACGGCGTAATGTCTCCTATGAACGGAATAGGCCCTAACGATATTCGCATTAAAGAGCTTGTTTCCCGTCTTTCGGACGACACGGTAAACGAGGTTATTATGGCAACTAACCCCACCGCCGAGGGCGAAGCAACGGCAGTGTATATTTCAAAGCTGCTTAAGCCTATGGGCATTAAGGTTACAAGACTCGCTTACGGAATGCCCGTGGGCAGTGACCTTGAATATGCCGACGAGGTAACACTTTCCCGTGCCCTTGACGGCAGACAACTTTTGTGATGTTGTTCATTTAATATCAAATTTAATTTTTGAGTACATCGTAGGGGACGACGACTCGGCGTCCCAAAAACAAGCTATACTTAAAGATAACGGCAAAATTGTTGAGAAATATATAAATTCAATACATGCAGCTTTTCTGTCGATTGATACTTACGGACAGCCGAGGTGTCTGTCCCTACCGTGAGGAATATAAATAACTATGTCAGAGAAAAACACAGGCAACACCGTTGCACAGAATAAAAAAGCATATCATGACTATTTCGTGCTGGAAACATATGAAGCAGGCATTGAGCTCCGAGGCACGGAAGTTAAATCGCTTCGTCAGGGCAAGTGTAATCTTAAGGACTCTTGGTGCAACATTGACAGCGGTGAAATTTTTGTGAACGGAATGCATATAAGCCCTTACGAGCACGGCAATATTTTTAACCGCGACCCGCTGCGCTCGCGCAAGCTCCTTATGCACAAAAAAGAGATTTTGCGCCTTTTCGGCACAATAAAGCAGGACGGTTTAACGCTTATCCCGCTGTCTGTATATTTCAAAAACGGCAGAGCAAAGGTACAAATAGGTCTTTGCAAGGGTAAAAAGCTTTATGACAAGCGTGACACCGCCGCAAAAAAAGAGGCTCAACGCAATATTGAACGCAGTATGAAGGAAAGATTGAGATAATTATGTCCGTAACCAGAAAATGTGTTCAGTGCGGAAAAATATTCACGCTGAATGACAGCGAAATTGACTTTTATAATTCAAAAAATTTAGATTTGCCGAAGCGATGCAAAACCTGTCGTGAAATAAATAAAGGTAAAAAAGCCGAATATAAACGATATACAAAAAGAACAAAAGTAAGCGAAAAGGTCAGCACACCGACGGGGACGGTCATTGGATTTATTGTACTTTTTTTGTTATTGGAAATCAACGTTCCTGTAACAGCATCATTCGTTGTGTCACTTGTTTCGGCAATGGTTTCTGCGGTTCTCATTTATCTGTTCGCAGGGCGGAAAATCCAAATTGAGGAATTTGATACCACACCTTATACATACACATTTTATGATACCGCTTCAATGGTTTCTCATTATGTGAAGCACGGTAAAGAGGTCGGCTGTGACAGTATGGAAAATTATCTTTGTAAGGCAAATTCGGTGATAAAAAATCCCAAAGCACTTAAAAAGATACAAAAGACCGACGGTGACACAGCATATTTTTATCCCCCTGCCGGCGACTTTGCCGTTGTAGCAAAAGCAGGCTACATAAGAACATATTTTAAAGCCGATTTACATTACTTTAACAAGCAGTAGAATATTTTTAACTAAAGACGGAATTTAAGTTAATATTCATCTAAATTGGTTTTATATGAAAATAAAGCTAAAACTGACAGGAACGGCAAACCGATATGGAAACTGTTTTAACCTCAAAAAATGACATAGAAATACTTTCATATTCAAACCCGCATATGCATCACACAGAATTAGGTGTTTATCTTCGGTACGGTTCTATGTATGAACCAAATGAATATAACGGCATAGCACATTTTTATGAGCATGTTATTTTCCGAAATTTGAATAAATTATATGGCGGCGATTTATACCGATTACTCGACTTGAATGGTGTGAAGTTTGATGCCTGTACTTATAAGGAACTCATCGAAATCAATATAAAGTTTCTGCCGAGCTGTTCGGGTTTTGCATTGGATATTCTCGAAAAAATTTTTTCTCCTATTATTTTGACGGCAGGTGAAATCTCCGCAGAGCGAAACCGTATACGTGCGGAAATTCGAGAACATTCAACATGGGATTTAGATGACCTTTCTATAAAAACCGTTTGGGAAAACACCTCCCTTGCAAATCCGATTTTAGGCACACGGGGAACCGTATCCAAAATCCGCAAAAAACAGCTTTCAGCTGCACACCGTGAAATTTTTTCTGCAAGCAATATAATTGTATGTTTAACAGGAAATGTGTCTGACGAATTGTTGAATAAAACGAAATTCGTTTTAGAAAAGCAGGAAATTTCACAAAATGTCCCTTTTCGAGATAACACTGCTCCCGTGACGAAATCGTTCGGCAACCGTTCCTGCAAAATTGTACATTATTGCTCGAATGACGCCCGTATGCGCCTTTGCTTTGATATGGACTGCCAAGAAATAACGAGGGCAGAGAGAGATTTGCTTTATGACGTCTTATTTACCGGCGAAACGTGCAAGTTCTATCAGCGTCTTTCCGAAGAAAATGGTCTTGTATATTCATTTGACGCTTATTTAGGGGACTATCGAAATATTGGTTGTATATCTGTTTTCATGGAATATGCAAACGCCGATTTTCTTTTATTGATTAAAGAAATTGTAAAGATTTTTCAAGAGATAAAACAAGGAAATTTTAATTTATCCTGTGCAAAAGCCAATTATACATTGGGCAGAGAATTTCTTCTCGATAATCCTCATGATTTAAACTGGTCTTTAATGTTTAAATCAAGATTTTTGGGCACAGAATACGCATTTAAAGACACAGCGAATGTTTATGAGAGTATTACAGATGAACGAATAGTAAACGCCGCACGCAAAATTTTTACAACGGAAAATTTGGTTGCAGTAATTGCAAATAAAGCGAATGAAAAAGATTTACAAACTGCAAAAAACATTTTTTCAGAATTGGATATGTAAAAACTCGCAACATATATTAAAGTAAATTCACATTGTTCTAATATACAATAGAATTCTTTTAACTAAAAATTAAATTTAAGTTGATATTTATCTAAATAGATCATGATCAAGC
>DKTZ01000012.1:14076-34025 GCA_002490425.1 Ruminococcaceae bacterium UBA7217 | reverse complement strand
ATTAACGATTTTTGTATATTTTTTGTTTACTAATGATTTCTTTTGTGTTAAAATCTAAATAACAATAATAATTTGGTGTAATTTTAATGCAGACATTTGTTACAAAAAACGAAAATGAAACCATTCTTTTAGGCGAAAGATTTGCAAAAACATTAAAAGGCGGAACTGTTGTTGCGTTCTTCGGCGGACTCGGTATGGGCAAAACCGCTTTTACACGTGGCATTGCCAAAGGACTGGGTGCAGAACGGAGCGTTTCAAGCCCCACATTTGCAATTGTGAACGATTACGGCGGAAATCCTCACTTGTACCATTTTGATATGTATCGAGTGGAAAGCTGGGACGACCTTTATTCAAGCGGATTTTTCGATTATTATGAAAGCGGCGGAGTATTAGCCGTGGAGTGGAGCGAAAACATTGAAAATGCTCTGCCCGAAAATACAATTCGTGTGGTATTTGAGCGTGGCAGTGCCGATACGGAACGCATTATTACGATAGACGGGGGCGAAGAAATATGAGAATACTTTCAATTGACTCATCGTCTGTCAGTGCGTCGGCGGCTGTTACCGAGGACGGAAAAATTCTTGCGGAAGAATTTGTAAATAACGGCTACACTCACAGTGTAACTCTTATGCCTATTATTGAAAAGGTATTAAAGGACAGCGGAACGGCGGTTTCGAGTATTGATTTTCTTGCAATAACGAACGGCCCGGGCTCGTTTACGGGCGTGCGGATAGGCATTGCGTCTGCAAAGGGGATTTGCGATGCGGCAAATATTCCGTGCTTTTCCGTTTCAACGCTTGAAGCTCTTGCAAAGCCCTTGTGCTCGCAAAACGTTCTTGCCGTTTCCGTTATGGACGCGCGCTGTAATCAGGTATATACCGCTTCGTTTTACAAGGGACAACGCAAAACCGATGACAGAGCAATACTGATTTCCGAGCTTTCGGAAGAGCTTAAAACCGAAAAAAGAGATATTGTTTTAATCGGCGACGGCGCAGTGCTGTGCTATGAAAAACTAAAGGATGAAATTCCGAATATTTCCGTTGCAGATGAAGAAATCAGGCTTGTTCACGCCTCAAATATCGGCTTTTTGGCAGATGAAAAATTAAAGAACGGCGAAATAACGGTTAAATCAGAAAATTTGCTCCCGTTTTATCTGCGGCTTCCGCAGGCGGAAAGAGAGTTAAAAGCAAAGAAAGCATAATAAATTTTTATAATACAAAAGGAGATAAGCAAATGATAGCATTAGGTGCAGATCACGGCGGATTTGAATTAAAGGAAGCAATAAAGAAACATCTTGATGAAAGAAAAATCGAGTATATTGACTGCGGAACTTATTCCGAAGAGTCAGTAGATTATGCTCCCATAGCCAAGAAAACCTGTGATAAGGTGGTTTCAGGTGAATGTGAAAGGGCAATTCTTTGTTGCGGCACGGGAATCGGCATTTCAATGGCGGCAAATAAGGTTAAGGGAATCCGTGCGGCTTGCTGTTCAAATTATTTCGGCTCAAAGTACACACGGCTTCACAATGATGCAAACGCCCTTTGCCTCGGCGGCAGAGTTATAGGCATTGGTCTTGCTCTCGAGCTTGTTGACGTTTTCCTTGACACTGAGTTTGAGGGCGGACGCCATCAGCGCAGAATTGACCAAATAGCCGAAATCGAAAATATGTAGTTACAAAGGTAAATATATAAATTTTTATTAAAAGAGAGGAATATAAAAATGGCAAAAATATTTATTGCGGATCATCCGCTCATTCAGCACAAGCTCTCAATTCTTCGTGATGTTAAAACAGGCACAAAAGAATTCCGCGCCTTAATTCAGGAAATCACAATGCTTCTTTGCTATGAGGCGACAAGGGATTTACCTCTTGAGGATAAAATCGTAGAAACACCTATGGGAATGTGCAATGCAAAGGTAATTTCAGGCAAAAAGCTCGCATTTGTGCCGATACTTCGTGCAGGTACAGGTATGCTTGAGGGCGTTCTTGAGCTTGTACCCTCGGCAAAGGTAGGGCACATCGGACTTTACCGTGACCACGAAACCTTAAAACCCGTAACATATTACTGCAAGCTTCCCGCAGATATTTCCGAAAGAGAAGTTTTTGTTATCGACCCAATGCTTGCTACGGGCGGTTCAGCCATTGACGCAATTGACAAGGTAAAGGAATTTAAGCCGAAGTCAATTAAATTTATGGGCATTATCGCCGCTCCAGAGGGAATTGAGGCACTCAAAACCGCTCACCCCGATGTTGACATTTTTGTATCCGCTCTTGACGAAAAGCTCAATGAGGTTGGCTATATTGTTCCGGGTCTCGGCGACGCAGGCGACAGAATTTTCGGCACAAAATAAGTTATAAAAATATAAAAAACGGAGCTGCACATTGTTATGTAAGCTCCGTTTTTTCGGTATTCTGTATATGGTAGGGAAAGGTTGCGGGCATCCGGTGGACACCTTTAAATCGAAGATTTAAAAGCAACGACCGAGCCGTCAGGCGAGAACCTTGCCACCGCCGGATATAAATAGTAACAAAAAATAAAGCGGACATAAAGTCCGCTTTATTTTTTGGAAAATTATTTTGCCAAATTGATAACGGCAAGTACTGCGCCTGCGTCGCCGTCAATTTGAACCTTGCCCTTTGTGTAAGCCTCAACAGGGTCAAGCTTACCGTCAAGAAGCTTTAAAAGGTTGGTAGGGTTAACGGTAACAAGAGCGCTTCTGTCGTGGTAGTCATAAGGCTCAACATTCACCTTATGGTCCTTAACCTCGATATAGAAAATACCGTTTGCATTTTTGCCCTCAAGGTTAATCTGCAAAGCAACAACACCGTCAATATTTGATGCGTCAGCGTCTGCAAATTTATCCTTTACTTTAGAAACAACCTGTTCGTATGTCATTAAAAATCACTTCCATTCAATTTTTTTATAAGTTTATCACAATTTAATTACTTTTGCAAATTTAGATATACGCAAAATCAGATGAAAAAACACTCATAATCCTGCACTTTTAGTCACATTTTACAGAATTTGTAATAAAAGTATATAAAAAATAACGAAATGCAGTACTGCTAAACAGCAATTTATATGAAAATTATTATTTCGATTTTATAGATATATCATTGTTTTTACTTATATTTATATAGTATAATAATCTGTAGAGCAGTAAAAGTTTTTTGATATAAGTCATAATTTGATGCAATGTTTTGCAATAGCAGTATTTTAACGGATTTTATTTTAGACAGCAGACATTTGGTTGTCACTACAGATATAATCAAAGAAATGCTTGGGATTCCAAATTATCATATAAGGAGAATTTTTATGAAAAAAATAATCAGTTTAGTATTATCTGTTTTGCTTATTGGCTGCACATTGACCTCGTGCGGTATTTCAAAAAGCGCAGAACCTGTTTACAGTGGCAGCGTTGTTCAGGTTCTTTCTCCGACTGTCAATGTAGACATTCACAGTAAAAAACAAGAATCTTTTTTGGATAAATCCAATTCTTTAATCCTTGTTTATGCGCGCGGCTCCAAGGAATTGAGCATTCCCGAACCTGTCAAATTCGAGTGGGTTTATAACGGAGGTCAAGCTGTTGATAACTATGTTTTGAACATCAGTCAATCAAAGGATATGACCGACAGCGTGTCATACACAACATCTGATAATTCGTATTCTCTTTATAATTTGAAAATCGATACTACATATTATTGGACTGTAAGCGTAGGGGACCAAACAAGCTCTGTGTTTGAATTTACCACTTGTGATTCGGCACCGAGAAATATTTATGTTGACGGTGTTACAAATGTCCGTGATTTAGGCGGCTGGAAAACCGAAGACGGTTCAAGAACTAAACAGGGTCTTATTTACAGGTGCGGCAGGCTGAATGAAAGCAGCAGTGATTCCGTAAATATTGAAATTACAGATGCAGGCAAAAAAACAATGCTTGAAACTCTCGGAATTAAATCTGAAATTGATTTACGTAAAACCGAAGGCAACGAAATCGGCTCTATTACATCAAGTCCTCTCGGCGACACGGTTAATTATTTTAATTGCCCGATGGATTGGGACGGCAATATGTTTGAAAATAATAAAGAACAAATTAAAAATGTATTTTCAATTTTAAGTGATAAGAATAATTATCCTATAATTTTTCACTGTAATATCGGCACTGACAGAACAGGTATGATAGCGTTTCTTGTCAATGCTTTGCTCGGCGTTCAGGAGGACGATTTGTTCAGAGATTATCTTTATTCCAATTTTGGAAATATAGGCAACTCAAGATCAATAAGCGGACTTAAAAAGTGCGGATATTATGATGCTATACAGGCATCCGCAGGTGATTCGCTCAGCGAAAAGACATACAACTGTCTTGTGAATATCGGTATTCCCAAAGAACAGATTGATTCCGTTATATCAATTTTGGGTGATTAGAAAAAACATATAACAAAATTGCGATAATTTAACATACACTTTTTACGGGCAGGATTTTTCTGCCCGTTTTTTGCTTTTTATTTTACTTTTTTAAAAAATAGTGATGACAAATTTAATTAAATATAGTATAATATTTTCATTATTATGAGTTATTATGCTTAAGGCGGAATTCGACCGATTAGAACTGCATAGTGTTCGGCTCTCTTCGCCTTATCGGAGGGAAAACTATGGCAATAGTCAAAAAAGAGGCTTATTTTAATTCTTCAAACGGAGTAAATCGAGTACATACTTTAATTTGGGAGGACGATTCAGCGGCTCCGATAGGCATTTTGCAGTTAACTCACGGAATGGCGGAGCATATTGACAGATATGATGATTTTGCCCGCTTTATGGCTTCAAACGGGTTTATTGTTTGCGGAAACGACCATATAGGCCACGGAAAGAGCATTAATGACCGTTCCGAAATCGGCTATTTCGCTCCTATCGACGGGGACAAGCGTCTTGTTGACGATATGCACATTCTCACTAAAATAATGAAAAAGAGAAATCCCGATTTGCCTTATTTTCTTTTTGGTCACAGTATGGGGTCTTTCTGCGCAAGGGTTTACGTCGCTCATTTCGGCGAGGAGCTAAACGGTTTAATTCTTTGCGGAACAGGCGAAGTGCCAGACATTTCCTCGGCACTTTTGCCTCTGTTTGATGCAGTATGTGAAAAATACGGTGAAAAACGCCGTGTTGACGCAATAGGCGATTTGCTTAACAAGGGTGCATCTTTAATTGTAGGAGAAAAGGACAACCCTCTTGCTTGGCTTTCTGTTGACGCTGAAAACAGGCTTGCTTTTTCTAACGACGGACTTTGCGGATTTACATATACTCTTCGCGGCTACCGCGATATGTTTGCAGTAATCTGCGAGGCCTGCGAAGATACTTGGGCGTATAAGCTACCGCAGGATTTACCGATATTCATAATTTCGGGCGCAAATGACCCCGTCGGCTCAAAGGGCAGGGGCGTTTTGGCTGTTGCCGACAATCTTGTTGAGGCAGGAATTGAGCCTGAAGTTGTGCTTTACCCCGGACTTCGCCATGAAATCCTTAATGAAGAGGATAATGACAGAGTTTACAACGATATCCTTAAATTTATTCACAATTGTTATCAAATAGACTGAGGAGAACAAAATTGACACAGTTTACCCCAAAAGAAAAAATAGAAGAGCAAAAGAAAATTGCCGAAAGCGTAAAAGAGCTTTTACTGCTTCGTTTCGGCAGAATTCCTCTTGCTTTTGTTCATACATACGGCTGCCAGGGCAATGTTTCGGACAGTGAGCGCATTAAAGGAATGCTCTGTAAAATGGGCTTTCAGATGACAGAGGAAGTCGCCGATGCCGATTTGATATTGTATAACACCTGCGCTATCCGTGAACACGCCGAGGACAGAGTTTTCGGCAATGTTGGCGCGGTTAAAAAGCTGAAAAAAGATAAGCCTGAGCTTATAATTGCGCTTTGCGGTTGTATGATGCAACAGGAGCATATCAGGGAGAAAATATACAACAGCTATCCGTTTGTCGATATTGTTTTCGGTACGCACGCTCATTATCTTTTGCCTGAGCTTTTAAAGCAGTATTTAACCCGTAAAAAGCGTGTTGTTTCAGCATTCGATATTGACGGTGAAATTGCTGAGGGACTGCCCGTTTACCGTGACAGAACGGCAAAGGCGTGGCTTCCCATAATGTACGGGTGCGACAACTTTTGCAGTTATTGCGTTGTGCCGTACGTAAGGGGCAGGGAGCGCAGCCGAAAATCAGAGGACATAATTAACGAAGCAAAGCAAATAATAGCCGAGGGGTACAAGGATATTACTCTCCTCGGTCAAAATGTCAATTCCTACGGTAAAGGCTTGGAGGAGAATATCAATTTTTCCGAGCTTTTGCGAAGAATTAACGCTCTCGACGGCGATTTTACAATCCGTTTTATGACCTCACATCCAAAGGACTGCACGCACGAGCTGATTGATACAATAGCGCAGTGCGAAAAAGCGTCAAAGCATATTCATTTGCCGTTTCAGTCGGGCAACAACAGAGTCCTCGGCGAAATGAATCGCCGTTATACAAGAGAAAAGTATCTTGAACTTATAAATTATGCAAAGGAAAAAATTGACGGTCTGTCACTTACCAGCGATGTTATTGTAGGCTTCCCCGGCGAAACCTATGAGGAATTTTGCGACACACTGTCACTTGTTAAAGAAGTTGAATTTACATCTCTTTTCACATTTATTTTTTCACCGAGAAAAGGCACAAAGGCAGAAAAAATGCCCGACCCCGTTCCTCACAGTGAAAAAGCAAAATGGTTTAAAGAGCTTTGCGACTTGCAGGAGTCGATAGCGGCAAATCATAACGCAAAAATGAAAGGTAAAACATACCGTGTGCTTTGCGAGGGTGAAAGTAAAAATAACAGCGGACTTCTTGCAGGCAGAACCGACGGTAATATTGTTATCGAATTTAAGGGTGATAACTCACTTATCGGCAAATTTTGCAATGTTATGGTTACCGAGCCGCTCAACTGGATAGTCAGAGGCGAGCTTGTAAATAATTAGTTTATAATTAAAATAATTATAAATGATAAAAAAATAAAGGAGTAAAACAATGGACAATCTTGAAAAACTTACAAGAGAGCTTGGCGCAGAAATTCAAAAGGATGAGCGCTACAAGAAATTTATTGCCGCTAAAGAGGCAAATGATAAAGACACAGCTCTCGGCGAGCTTATGGGAAAAATTCAGCTTATTCAGATTTCATATCAACACGAGGCTGCTAAGGAAAATGCCGACGAGGGTAAGCTTAAGGCTTATGACGAGGAGTTCAGAGGCGTTTATACCGAAATTATGCAAAACTCTAATATGCGTAATTACGAAATGGCAAGAAAAGATATTGACGATATGATGAACTACCTTACAGGTATTCTTGCTCTTTGCGTAAACGGCGACGACCCCGCAACCTGCGACCCTACTGCACATGATGAAGGCTGTAGCGGCGACTGCTCTTGCTGCGGCGGCGATTGCGACCATAATCACGAATAATATTTTCGGAAAGAGAGGGGGACATAAGATATGGCAGAGCTTTCACCGATGATGAAACAGTACTTTGAAATTAAAGAAAATTATAAGGACGCTATTCTTATGTTCCGTCTCGGCGATTTTTACGAAATGTTCTACGACGATGCAAAAATTGCGTCAAAAGAGCTTGATTTGGTCTTAACCGGCAGAGACTGCGGGCAGGAGGAGCGTGCGCCAATGTGCGGCGTTCCGTTCCACAGCGTTGATTCTTATATAGCAAAGCTTGTTGCGGCAGGCTATAAAGTAGCGATTTGCGAGCAAACCGAGGACCCCGCTTTAGCTAAAGGTATAGTTAAACGTGACGTAATAAGAATTGTAACTCCCGGCACAGTCATTGAAAGCTCAATGCTTGACGAGTCAAAGAACAATTATTTAGCCTCTGTCTGTGCCTTTGACGGCAAAGTGGGCTTAGGCTTTGTTGATATTTCAACAGGTGAGGTCAATCTTACCGAATTTTCGGAAAACACCGAGCAGAGAACAATGAATGAAATCGGCAGGTATAACCCGTCAGAGCTTATTATGAATAAAGAAGCGGTTTCTTTTCCGAAGCTTTCGGAATTTATATCCAAAAAGCTTGAAGCATCTGTTGAAATATTAACCGATGAATTTGATATTGAAAAATGCACCAAAATTATTAAAAATCATTTTGATATTTCCGATTTAGCATCTCTGTCCCTGAACGGAAGAGAAAGTGCCGTTAAGGCTCTGGGTGCGGTGCTGATGTATCTTGAATCAACGCAAAAAAGAGAGCTTGACAATATTAAAAACGTCAATTTTTACACCGATGCGAAATTTATGAAGCTCGGCTTGTCTGCAATCCGAAACCTTGAGCTTATTGAAACAATGCGTGACCGCAATACAAAAGGCTCGCTTTTATGGGTGCTTGATAAAACAAAAACTGCAATGGGCAAAAGAATGTTACGCTCATTCCTTGAGCGACCGCTTTACGATTGCGCCGAAATTTCAAGACGGCTTAATGCTGTTGACGAGATGTACGGGAAAACAGAGGTTCGTGAAAGCGAAATGAAGCTTCTTTCGGGAGTTTACGATATTGAACGTTTAATGACCCGTGTTGTTTATAATACCGCTAATGCAAAAGAACTTCTCTCACTTTTGTCAACTCTTAAAAAGCTCCCCGAAATCAAGGCGAATATTGCGAACAGTGAATGTAACTTATTAAAGTCCGTATATAATGAGCTTGACGTTTTGGAGGATGTTTGCTCGCTTATTGATGTATCCATTTCCGAGGACGCTCCGTTTTCAGTCCGCGAGGGCGGAATGATTAAAGACGGTTTTAACAAAGAGCTTGACGAGCTTCGCAGTATCGTAAACGGCGGGCGTGACATTCTTACAAAGCTTGAGGCGGAGGAACAGGAAAAGACAGGTATCAAAAAGCTTAAAATCGGATATAACAAGGTTTTC
Organism: Ruminococcaceae bacterium UBA7217; assembly: GCA_002490425.1. Lineage (GTDB taxonomy): Bacteria > Bacillota > Clostridia > Oscillospirales > Acutalibacteraceae > Fimenecus. The sequence continues at coordinate 25,072 of DKTZ01000012.1, read as the reverse complement.
GGATATTTCTTTGAGGTACTCAATTCCTACAAGGAGCTTGTGCCCGAGCATTATATCCGCAAGCAGACCCTTACTAACTGTGAGCGCTACATAACTGAGGAGCTGAAAGCACTTGAAACAAAGGTTCTCGGCGCACAGGAAAGAATAATAAGCCTTGAATATGAAATTCTCAATTCCATACGCAAAAAAATTGCAGGCGAATACATAAGAACGCAAATTACGTCTCATTCACTTGCTCTTTTAGATGTTATTTGTTCTCTGTCCGCAGTTGCGGTACAGAATAATTATACAAGACCGGACATTAACGATAAAGGCGTTATTCGCATTTCCGAGGGGCGACACCCCGTTGTTGAAGCACTTCAAAAGGGTAATATTTTCGTTCCCAACGATACTCTTCTTGACAGGGACGAAAACAGAATGATGATAATTACAGGTCCGAATATGGCAGGCAAATCCACATATATGCGCCAGATTGCTCTAATCGTTTTAATGGCTCAAATGGGCTCATTCGTCCCTGCACGTTCAGCGGATATTGGTATTGTTGATGCAATTTTTACCCGTGTTGGCGCGTCCGACGATTTAGCGTCAGGTCAGTCTACATTTATGGTTGAAATGAATGAGGTTGCGGAGATTTTGTCTTTCGCCACCTCGAACAGCCTTGTTATACTTGATGAAATCGGCAGAGGTACTTCAACCTTTGACGGAATGAGCATTGCACGGGCAGTTGTGGAATTTCTGGCGGATAAAAAGAAAATCGGTGCTAAAACCTTATTTGCAACTCATTATCACGAGCTTTCCGAGCTTGAAAAGCAGGTTGGCGGAGTTAAAAACTTCAATGTCGCTGTTAAAAAGCGCGGTGACGATTTAACATTTTTACGCAGAATAGTTGCGGGCGGTGCGGACAGCAGCTACGGTATTGAGGTTGCAAAATTGGCAGGAGTTCCCGATGCAGTAATAAACAGGGCAAAGGTAGTTTTGCGTGCCTTGGAGGATAACGATTTAATGAAGCCGAATATGGAAATTCCGACAGAGCTTGATACTGAAGAAAATATGCAGATTTCATTTGACGACGGCAGAACAGAGAGCATAATTGAAAGGCTTAAATCTCTTGATGTAAATGTGCTTACACCCATTGAAGCTATGAGCATACTTAATGAGCTTTCAAGCGAGGCAAGGCAGTAAGCAATATATCATATTGAATATAAAGTAAAGGCAGGTGCGAAAATGGCAAAAATAAATAAGCTTCCCGTGGAAATTTCTAATTTAATAGCCGCAGGCGAGGTTGTTGAACGCCCCGCGAGCGTTGTAAAAGAGCTTATGGAAAATGCCGTTGACGCAGGTGCTGATACCGTAACAGTTGAAATACAGAACGGCGGAATAAGGTTTATAAGAGTTACCGACAACGGCTGCGGAATAGCGAGAGAAGATGTTAAAACTGCATTCCAAAGCCACGCAACAAGCAAAATTTCGAGCGCGGACGACTTAAATTCTATAATGACATTGGGCTTTCGCGGTGAGGCTCTCCCGTCAATTGCCGCTGTTGCAAAGGTGAATCTAATAACCCGAACCGAGGGCGAGGAGTTCGGAACAAGTCTTAATATTGAAGGTGGCGAAATAACCGATATTTTTGACGCAGGCTGTGCTTTGGGCACAACATTTATTGTGCGTGAGCTTTTTTACAATACACCTGCCAGAATGAAATTTTTAAAAAAAGATGTGAGCGAGGGAAATTATGTTTCAGCGGCAGTTGAGAAAATCGCTCTTGCAAATCCTCAAATTTCCGTAAGATTTATCCGTGACGGAAAGACTGTGTTTGTAACTTCAGGTGACGGTCAACTTAAGAATGTGTGCTATTCGGCTTTCGGCAAGGATTTTTGCGACGGGCTTATTTCCGTTGATTCCGAGATGGGCGGAATAAGGGTTCACGGACTTGTAACTCCGCCTTATAATTCAAGAGGCTCAAGAGGGATGCAGTACTTTTTTGTAAACGGCAGAAGTATACGCAATTCAACTGTGACAGCCGCATTTGAGGCGGCTTATAAAAACACGGTTATGGTCGGCAAATTCCCCGGCGGCGTACTTTTCATTGAAATAAATCCCGAACGAATTGATGTTAATGTTCACCCGTCAAAAATTGAGGTCAGATTTTCCGATGAGCGTGCGCTGTTTGATGCAGTATATCACGCAGTAAAAACCGAACTTGACAGTATTGACAGCTTTAAGCAGGCAAAAATTACATCTGCTCAAACTGTAAATCCGCAGGTTTTTCAAAAAACATCAGTCTTTGAAGAGCCGAAAAAAGCAGAACAGATTAAAAATATATTTACTGTTTATGATGCTGTAAAAAATTATGAGGCGTACCACATTGAAGATGAAGACAGCGACGGCTTGAAAATTGAATTTCCACCTGTTCAAAAGACAGAAAGAGTTGTAACAAAAAATGAAGACAGTATAGAAGAAACGGCGGATACATCACCCAATAAGGATTTTAAAATCCTGGGCGAGGCATTCAAAACCTATATTTTCCTTGAAATGAACGGCTCTGTTTTTGTTATAGATAAGCACGCCGCTCACGAAAGAATAAATTTTAATAGGCTTAAAAATACAGAGCAGAATTTAGGCAGTCAGTTTTTGCTTGAGCCTGTTTCCGTAACGCTCGGCAAGGATGAATATTCCGCTGTGCTTGAAAACATAGATTTGATAAAAAACGCCGGATTTGAAATCGAGGATTTCGGCAACGGTTCGGTAATAGTGCGAAGCTGTCCCACTCCTCTTGACAGGGAGGATATTCCGTCACTTATAAGTGAATTGGCAGGTTATCTCCTAAAAAATAAAAGAGATATATCTAATGAACATCTTGATTGGATTTACCACAATGTTGCCTGCCGAAGTGCAATAAAAGCAGGGGATAAATCAAGCCCCACAGAGCTTTATGAGCTTGTAAAAACAGTTGTGAACGATGATAAAGTGCGTTTTTGTCCCCACGGCAGACCTGTTATGATAGAAATTACAAGAAACGAGCTTGAAAAACAGTTCGGAAGGATACAGTGATGGAAAAGATACCCGTAATCGCCGTTGTCGGTCCTACAGCCTCCGGCAAAACTGCGCTTGCAGTAGAGCTTGCCAAGAAATTTAACGGGCAGATTGTTTCTGCTGATTCAATGCAGATTTATAAGGGTATGGACATTGCAACCGCCAAGCCGACGGAGGAAGAGCAATGCGGAATTAAGCATTTTCTTATTGACTTTTTACTGACTGATGTTCGTTTCAGCGTTGCGGATTTTGTTTATGAGGCGCAGAAATGTATTTCGGAAATAAATGTAAACGGATATTTACCTATAGTTGCAGGCGGAACAGGACTTTATGTTGACTCGCTTTTGCAGAATATCTCATTTTGTCCTCAGAAAACAGACGAGAATATAAGAAAAAGAATATCTGATGAATACGACTCATTAGGCGGAGAAAATCTGCTTTTACGGTTAAAAGAAATTGACCCTGAAACCGCTTTACGCCTTCATCCGTCTGACAAAAGCAGGATTGTAAGAGCGCTCTCGCTTTTCCATTCAACGGGCATAACAATGACCGAACAGTATGAAAATTCGCATATTTTTGAGTCACCCTATGAGCCTTTGTATATCGGCATAAATTACCGGGACAGAGAAATTCTGTATTCACGTATAAACCGCCGTGTTGATATAATGCTCCAAAACGGGCTTTTGGATGAAGCTAAAGAATATTTCGATTTGAGCAGTGACACGACTGCTTCACAGGCAATCGGCTACAAGGAGCTTTCGCCCTATTTTAAAGGCGAAAAATCTCTTGAGGAGTGTACCGAAAGCCTTAAAAGAGAAACAAGACGCTACGCAAAAAGACAGCTTACATGGTTTAGGCGAAACAAAGATATAAATTGGATTTACCCTGACGATTATGAAAATAATGACGCAATGGCTAAAGACGTATTTTTAATTGCGGAAAAATTTCTAAGGAGTAACGCAGATGAATAAGCTGAAGTTTAATAAAGACAGTGTGAAATATATAATCGGCTGTGTTTTCGGCATAGCGGTTATAATTTATTTTATAACATTTGTAATTAAGATGAATTCTAACCCTTACAAAACAGAAACGGCAATTCAGCGCAATATTCAAAACACGATTGAAACTAAAGGTTTTGTGGTTCGGGATGAAACTTATCTTACTGCGTCCGACCCAAACGGAACAATTGTTTCAATAGCTGAGGACGGTAAACGGGTAGGCAGCGGTGAAACAGTTGCAATTTCATTTAAGACCGCAGACAGTGCCGCAATTTATGTGCGGATTAATGAGCTTAACAGCGAAATAGATTATTACAATAAGCTTAAAAATAAGGTTGGAGCGGGCACAAATTCTCCGTCATCATATAACAATATGGTGAATTCCGCCTGCTTAAATTACATATCCTCGTCGAAATCAGAAATCGGCGGTGAGTTTGACGATGCACTTTCCGATTTAAGAGACGCAATTACCACAAAACAGCTGGCGGTCGGCAAGGTTATTTCGGTTGACGAAAAGCTCGCCTCATTGCAGGCAGAGCTTTTAAGTCTTCAGGATAAGGCTTCGGGATATACGTCAATTGCCTCGCCGAATCCGGGGTATTATATTGGCTCCGTTGACGGATATGAAAATGCGGTAAAATACAGCGATGTATTGAATATGAACGTATCTTCAATAAATGAATTGCTTTCCTCCGATTCTTCAAAGCCGCCTGAAAACGTAATGGGTAAGCTTGTTGACGCATTTAACTGGTATATTCTTTGTAATGTACCGTACGATGTTTCAGGTTCAATAGAAGTCGGCAAAACCGTCAAGGTGAAAGTGCCGACTATGTCATCGGAAACCTTTGAATGTACCGTTGAAAAAAAAGGTGACAAAGAGGGCGACAGCATTTCAGTCATTCTTAAGTGCGGTCTTATGAACCGAGATGTAGCAAAACTGAGAATTACCGATATTCAAATAATTACCGATGAATTTATGGGCTTCAGAATTTCAAACGACGCAATACGTGAGGTCGATTCTCAAAAGGGAGTTTATGTTTTGAGAGGCGATACGGTACAGTTCAAAAAGGTAAATATTATGTATTCTTCGGAAGAATATTCAATAATAGAGAACAATGATGACGATTCATCATTTATTCGTCAGTATGACACAGTTATTACACAGGGAGTTGATTTATATGACGGAAAAGTCATTTCTTGAAAGCCGCAAGGCAGACATTTGTTATAATCTTGATGTTATAAATGAAAAAATTGCCGAAGCGGCAATAAAATCGGGCAGAAATCCCGAAGATGTAAAATTTATGGCTGTTACTAAAACGGTTGACCCAATCTTTATAAACTATGCGCTCGACCACGGTGTAAAGCTTATAGGTGAGAACAGGGTTCAGGAGCTTTTGAGAAAAAAGGACGAGCTTCATTTGAACGGTGTAGAAAAACACCTTATAGGGCATTTGCAGACTAATAAAGCAGGGCAGATTGTTGGCGTTGCCGATATGATTCAGTCGGTTGACTCCGTGAAAATAGCAAGAGAGATTGCAAAACAGTCAATAAAAAAGGGCATTAGCACCGATGTTTTGCTTGAAATAAATATAGGCGCAGAGGAAAATAAAACAGGTTTTGACGTAGGAGAATTTAACGAAAGCCTGTATCAAATTGCCGAAATTGAGGGAATTAATGTAAAAGGACTTATGTGTGTGCCGCCTATATGCGAAAATGATACAATACTTTGTAAATTTTTTGAAAATATATACAATATATATGTTGACATTAAGGGCAAAAAGATAGATAATATAGATATGCAAATCTTGTCGATGGGTATGTCCGGAGACTATGAGAAAGCAATTTTATGCGGTTCGGAGCTTGTAAGAATAGGTTCTGCAATTTTCGGCCCGAGAATATATTAGGAGGATTAAATTATGAGCTTTTTAGACAAAATCAAAAATATTGTAAATGTTGACGAGGACGGCTATTACCCTGACGATGATGCAGCGGAAGAAGGCTACGGTTCAAATGACCGTCTTTTTGAACAGAGCGAAGAAAGAACAGCAAAAACCGCTTACCGCAGACCTCAGCGCCAGTCTGAACAGGATAAGGTTGTTAATATTCATACTACAGCACAGCTTCAGGTTGTTCTTGCAAAGCCTGAAAAATTTGACGAGGTTTCCGGTATTGCGGACAACCTTAACGAAAAGAGAACCGTTGTTCTCAACCTTGAATCAGTTAATAAAGAAACTGCTCGCAGGCTTATTGACTTTCTTTCAGGCGTTGCTTATGCTAACAACGGTCAGCTCAAACGTGTTGCCAACAGCACCTTCATTATAACTCCTTATAATGTTGACGTTATGGGCGACCTTATGGAAGAACTCGAAAATAACGGTATGTTCTTTTAATCGGTTGAATATAATTTTTTAGGGCGAAGTTTGGCCCGTTTTAGAATATGCCTGTGGGCAAGAATGGAAGGTAAACTATGCTTACACCTGATAAAATTAATGAAAAACAGTTTCAGTCTTCCGGTAGGGGTTCTTACCGTTCAGAAGATGTAGATGCATTTATAAATGAGGTTTCTGCTTCTTATGAGCAGATGTTCAAGGAAAACGGCGACCTTGTCCGTAAAATAAGTATCCTTGCTAAAAAGGTTGAGGAATACCGTGCAGATGAGGAATGCTTAAAGCTTGCTCTTTTAAATGCGCAAAAGCTTGCGGACCAAATAGTTGCGGAAGCAAAGGAAAAGGCTGAAAAAGAGTCTGCTGAGGCATCAGCTGCCGCTGAAAAGCTGGTTGCAGACGCTAAAACTGAGGCTGAAAAGCTTGCTGTGAACAGCAAAAGAGATTCTGCCGCTATTATTGAAAGCGCAAGAACACAGGCTGAGCGCATTGTTGCGGATGCCAATAAAAAATCCGATGAAATTCTCGGAAATATAAACCGCAAGGTAACACACGAAACGCTTGTGTTTGATATGACTAAGAAAGAGGCTGTTGAGTTTAAGCATAAGCTTGTAGAAATGTATAAGGAGCATATAAACCTTATAAATCAGCTTCCAGACATTGTTGATGAACAGCTTGATAAAGAAGAAGCAGTAAGTGCGGCTGAGCCTGCACACGAAGAACCGACTCCTGCTGAACCCGTTAATGAGGAGGCAGAAGTTTCCGAACCTGAAGAAACCGCTGTGGCTGAACCTGTTGCAGAAGTTGCAGAGCCTGAAGAAGAAACTGCACCTGCCGAGGAATATGTCTTTGAAGATGTTTATTCCGATTCTGACGAGCAGAACGAAGAGACTGTCGAAGCAGAGCCGTTAAAAAAAGAGAATCCCTTTAAGCTTGATTTGAGTAAGATAGATTTTTCAGATGATGACGATGATGAAACAGCAGAGGAAGTTGAGCCTGTTGCAGATATTTCTTCCGACAGCGCACCAACCGACGAAAATGATGATGAGAACGATGCCGGGTCAAGCTCTATTTCTTTCAAAAATTTCTTCAAGAAAAAATAATTGAGGGTAAATAATGCGTCGAATAAATACAGTTTTATCTGCGATTCTGTTAGTTGTTGCCGACCAGCTCATAAAACTGCTTGTGATTGCACGCCTTAAACCGATTGGCAGTCTTGGTGTTATTAACGGATTTTTGCGTTTGAATTACGTTGAGAACACAGGGGCTGCTTTTGGTTCGTTCAGCAGTCATACGGCAATTTTGTCAATTGTTACTTTTTTGGCTGTGGCAGTCGGCTTTTACTACATTTTAAGCGGCAAAATCAAATTCGGATTTGAATATGTTTGTATTCTTTTAGTGCTTTCAGGTGGAACGGGAAACCTTATTGACCGTGTGTTCCGAGGCTTTGTAATAGATTATATTGAACCTACTTTTATTGATTTTGCAGTATTTAATTTTGCTGATATACTTGTTACCTGCGGAGCTGTTCTTCTTATAATTTGGCTTACTAAAGACTGTGTAAAAGAAATCCGTGAAATCGGAAGAGAAAAATAGAGATGAAAGAACTGATAATTGAAGTTAATGCGGAAAATGAGGGAGAACGGATAGATAAATTTTTATCTGTCCTTGTTTCCGACTCTTCACGCACTTCAATTCAGAAATCAATTGAAAACGGTTATATTTTTGTAAACGGAAAAAATGTGAATAAAAAATATAAGGTTCAAACCGGTGACGAGGTAAAGATTTGTGAACAGGAGCTGAAGGTCTTGGACGCAGAGCCTGAAAATATTCCGCTTGATATTGTCTTTGAGGATGAGCATTTGCTTGTTGTTAATAAGCCAAGGGGAATGGTTGTTCATCCTGCACCCGGTAATTACAGCGGAACGCTTGTAAATGCCTTGCTTTACCACTGTAAGGATTCGCTTTCTGGAATAAACGGAGTTTTACGGCCTGGAATTGTTCACCGAATTGATAAAGACACTAGCGGACTTTTAATTGTTGCTAAAACAGATAAAGCGCATTTGGGTCTTGCAGAGCAAATCAAGGAACATTCCTTTACAAGAGAGTACAATGCCGTTATTTGCGGGCACCTTAAGGAGCAAAGCGGTACAGTGAATGCACCTATCGGAAGAAGCACTAAAGACCGCAAAAAAATGTGCGTAACTGCACAGAACTCTAAAAATGCCGTTACACATTACACCGTGATTAAAGAATACGAAAAGTATTCTCACATTTCATTAAAACTCGAAACGGGCAGAACTCACCAAATAAGAGTTCATATGGCACATTTGGGGCACGCTGTTGCAGGCGACGCAGTTTACGGCAACGACAAATTCAGCGCTTATCTTGGCGGTCAGTGCCTGCACGCAATAAAAATAGGGTTTGTTCATCCTATAACTAATGAGTATTTAGAATTTACTACTGATTTGCCTCAGTATTTCAAAGAGTTCTTAAATAAAATATCTTAAGAGGTAATTATGTTAAAAAAAGATTTTTCGGACTGGCTTGTTGTATCCGATATTGACGGAACGCTGAATAACAAGCTTCGTCAGCTTCCGAAGAGAAATTTGGAGGCTATAAACCGATTTGTGCTTGAATGCGGCGGACATTTCACATTGGCTTCGGGAAGAAATGTTCAGTCGCTCAGAAAGCATTTTGAAAAATTGCCGATTTCGGGAACACCTGCGGTAGTCCTTAACGGCGCAGGCGTTTACGATTACAGTAAAGAAAAAATGGTAAGGTTTTCGCCGATAAACCCCGATGCTGTTGACATTGTAAGAAAGGTTTATGAGCGTTTTCCGTCCGTTGAAATAGAGGTTCTTACCGACAAAACCATTTACACGCTTAATTCAAAAATCTTTTGCCCCGTAATGGTTAGGGCGGATAAGCTTAATCATAATGATTTTAAGAGATTTTCTCAGATTCCTAAAGAGAATTGGGGTAAGGTGATTTTTCTCGGCGTGCCGCCGCTTATTACCGAGGTGAGAAAATATATCGACTCAATCCCAGATAAAAAAGCGAATTTTATGTCAAGCTCAATAGCGTCCTTTGAAATGCTCGAAGAGGGCGTGCATAAGGGTGTAGGGGCAATGGAGATTGCCGATATGTACGGTATTCCGTATGAGCACACCGCCGCTATAGGCGACTATTTCAACGATTACGATATGTTAAAAACAGTTTATCTCTCTGCTTGCTGCGGTCAGGCGCCGCAAGGTCTTAAGGAAATTGCAAAATATCACGCCTGTCACTGTAATAAGGGCGCAGTAGGGGATTTACTCGAATACATAATGGATAATTACAAGGAGGATATATAATGGACGCTACACTTAAAAAACAGCTTGAAATCTTTGCGGTAAAAGAAAGACTTTTACTGATGGAAGGCATTTTCAACGCTAAAGCAGGTCATCCGGGCGGCTCGCTTTCAATTGCAGAGCTTCTCGCTTATCTTTACAATGTTGAGATGAAGGTTGACTCAAAAAATCCTAATGACCCGAACCGTGACAGATTTGTTCTTTCAAAGGGTCATGCGGCTCCTGCTTTATATGCGACACTTTCGCTTAAAGGCTTTTTCCCGACTGAAGATTTAAAAACTCTCCGTAAATCGGATTCATACCTTCAGGGTCACCCGAATATGAATAAGATTCCGGGTGTTGATATGAGCACAGGGTCGCTTGGTCAGGGCATTTCTGCTGCGGCAGGAATGGCGCTTGCCGCAAAGCTTGACGGTAAAGATTACAGAGTTTACACAATTCTCGGCGACGGCGAAATTGAAGAGGGAGAGGTTTGGGAGGCCGCAATGTTTGCTTCGGCAAAGGGGCTTGACAATCTCCTTGTTATTGTTGATAATAACAATCTTCAGATTGACGGTACAGTCGAAGAGGTTAATTCGCCTTATCCGATTTTTGAAAAATTTGAAGCATTTGGCTTCAATACAATAGCTATTGACGGCAATAATTTTGACGAGATTGAAGATGCCGTTAAGAAAGCAAAGGAATTTAAGGGCAAGCCTACTGCGATTATTGCAAAGTGTGTTAAGGGCAAGGGCGTTTCTTATATGGAAAATGCTGTTAACTGGCACGGCGCGGCTCCAAATGAAGAGCTTTACAATGTTGCAGTTAGGGAGCTTACAGCCGCTCTTGAAGAATTGGAGGCGTAAATAATGAGTGAAATAATTAAAACCGCTACACGTGATGCATACGGCAAGGCTCTTGTTGAGCTTGGCAACACCGACAAAAAAATAATCGTTCTTGACGCTGACCTTGCGGCGGCAACAAAAACAGGTATGTTTAAAAAGGCGCATCCCGAAAAGTTCGTTGACTGCGGCATTGCAGAGGGTAATATGATGGGCGTTGCGGCAGGTCTTGCAGCTTCGGGATATACAGTATTTGCTTCTTCTTTCGCTATGTTTGCGGCAGGCAGAGCATTTGAACAGGTTAGAAATTCTATAGGCTATCCTCATCTTAATGTTAAAATCGGCGCAACTCACGCAGGCATTTCCGTAGGTGAGGACGGCGCAAGCCACCAGTGCTGTGAGGATAT
>DKTZ01000012.1:13633-13774 GCA_002490425.1 Ruminococcaceae bacterium UBA7217 | reverse complement strand
AAGCCACCAGTGCTGTGAGGATATCGGTCTTATGCGAACAATCCCCGGTATGGTAATTCTCAACCCTGCGGACGACATTGAGGCAAGATTGTGCGTTCTTGCCGCCGCAGAGCATGAAGGCCCTGTTTATATGCGTTTCGG
>DKTZ01000012.1:13179-13317 GCA_002490425.1 Ruminococcaceae bacterium UBA7217 | reverse complement strand
AGGCCCTGTTTATATGCGTTTCGGCAGACTTGCAGTTCCGAGAGTTTTTGACGAAAGCTATAAATTTGAAATTGGAAAAGGCGCTGTTCTTAAAGACGGAACAGACGTTACAATTATTGCAACAGGTCTTATGGTAAA
>DKTZ01000012.1:12476-12819 GCA_002490425.1 Ruminococcaceae bacterium UBA7217 | reverse complement strand
AGTTGTAAATATGGCAACAATTAAGCCCATTGATCGTGATATAATCGTTGATTCAGCCAAGAAAACAGGTGTTATTGTTACGGCTGAGGAGCATAATATTATCGGCGGACTCGGTTCTGCCGTTGCAGAGGTAGTTTGCGAAACAGTTCCCGTACCCGTGCTCAGAGTAGGCGTTAACGATGTATTCGGTAAATCAGGCCCCGCTGTGGAGCTTCTCCACGAATTCGGACTTGACGCCGACAATATCGCCGCAAAAGCAAAAGAAGCTATTAAACTTAAATAAAAATAATATTTATACTGCGTTTTTGCATAAAAATGCCCTCATGATGCTTTTGGTATCGTG
>DKTZ01000012.1:0-12305 GCA_002490425.1 Ruminococcaceae bacterium UBA7217 | reverse complement strand
CTCATGATGCTTTTGGTATCGTGAGGGCATTTAAAATATAATTTAAGAATATCTTTTTATGATTTATTTCCTGATTATTTCGGGTGTTGTCCCTAAAAGCGCTTTTACCAAGTCCTTATTATCGATAATTTCTCGGTCAAATATAAGTCCTCCGCGTGCGGTATCTTCGTGCTCGTGGTAGTCAGAGCCGCTTGTTTTTAACAGTGAATTTTCGTCTGCCCACATATTTGCGATATTATTGTGCGAATTGTGACGGGGACAGCCGTTGTAAACCTCGATCCCGTCAAGATATTTCGGTTTTGTAACGGTCATACCGTTTCTGAAAGGGTGCGCCTGAAAAATTGCCATTCCGTTTTTGTGAACAAGCTCGGAAAATTCGGGAATACGCATACGGTCAATGTCAACATTGTCATAAAGTAATTGTTCCGTAACCCCGTAAACAAGGTAATCGTTTATATTTGCGTCCTCGGGAAAGTAAAATCTGATTTCCATTCCTAAAAAAACCTTGATTTTTCCGTTTGCCGCTTCAAGAGCCGCATTGTACCCACGAAGAAAGAAATCAATTTTTTCTTTCCAAGATACAGCTTTACCCTCAAAACGCGCAAAGGTAGACGGGCTTAAATGGTCGGTAATAACAATTCCGTCATAGCCTGCTTTAATGTAATCTTTAATCATATCATCAGCAGAAATATGTGCACAGCGGCTTGTATTTGACGTGTGAGCGTGCATTTCACAAACAAATTTTTCCATAATTAAACCTTCTCGTTTTTTAATAGTTTATTTTAACATAAATTACTTTATTTCACAATATAATTTAGTTGAACTTTTGATTGAAAAAAAGCGAATTTTGTATTATTATATACATTTGGAGGGATAGTATGAATTTTTATAACAGTAAAACAGATTCCGATTTAACACTTCTTGAACCGACGCTCGCCGAATACGGTGACGAATCCGAAAACCTTATTACGGTTTTGCAGTCGGCACAGGAGATTTACGGATATTTACCCACGGATGTAATAATACATATACACAACCGTATGTGTATTCCCGTAACAAAAATAATAGGTGTTGCGACATTTTATTCTCAGTTCAGATTAACGCCTATCGGTAAATATCTTATTATGCTTTGCAAGGGAACTGCCTGTCACGTTAACGGCTCTGACGGCATTTATGAAGCTATAAGCGAGTATTTGAATATAACTGACGGTGAAACGACTGAGGACGGTTTGTTTACAATTAAGTGCGTTGCGTGTCTTGGCTGTTGCAGTCTTTCACCCGTTATGATGGTAAATGACGACACATACGGCACTCTTACTCCCGAAAAAGCCGTAAATATTCTTAAAGAATTGGCTGAAAAGGAGGAGAAATGATGAAGGTTGCAGTTGGAGAGGGTAGCTGCGGAATTGCCGCAGGTGCTTTAAAGGCTTATGATGTTTTGGAACAAAAGCTAAATAGTGAAAATGAGCTTACTGTTACAGGCTGTATAGGTATGTGTTACCTTGAACCGATTGTTGATGTTTACAATGGAAATGAGCTTCACAGATTTGTGCGTGTTACGCCCGAAATTGCCGAAAAAATTGCAGATGCCGTAAACAGCAGCGATTTTTCAAATTCGGCTGAATATGAAATATCAGATGACGATAAATCGTTTCTTTCTTCTCAGACAAGAATTGCACTTCGCCATTGCGGTGTAATCAATCCCGAAAAAATAGAGGATTATACAGAAGACGGCGGCTATGAGGCTATAAAAAAATGCGTTACGCAAATGACTCCCGAAGAGGTTATTGAAGAGATAAAAATCTCAGGTCTTGCAGGGCGTGGCGGCGCAGGCTTTCCGACTTGGTTCAAGTGGAATGCGGCAAAAAATTCCGAGGGCAATGAAAAATACCTTATCTGCAATGCGGACGAGGGCGACCCCGGCGCATTTATGGACAGAGCGGTTATTGAAAGTGACCCGCACACTCTGATTGAGGGAATGTTAATAGGCGCTTATGCAATAGGCGCAAAACAGGCAATCGTTTATGTCCGTGCAGAGTATCCGCTTGCAGTAAAAAGGCTTAAAAAGGCAATAAAGCAGGCAAGAGAACACGGATTTGTCGGAGAAAATATTTTCGGCACTGACTTTTCCTGTGATTTCAAAATCAAGGCAGGGGCAGGAGCATTTGTCTGCGGTGAGGAAACAGCGCTTATTGAGTCCCTTGAAGGCTCAAGAGGTATGCCCCGTTTAAAACCGCCTTTTCCTGCACAGTCAGGATTTTTGCATAAGCCGTCAAATATAAACAACGTTGAAACATTTGCAAATGTCGCTTGGATAATTCAGAACGGCGGCGAAAAATTTGCCGAAATGGGCACGGAAACAAGCAAGGGAACAAAGGTTTTCGCTCTTACGGGTAAGATAAATAAGGGCGGACTTGTTGAAATTCCTATGGGCAAAACACTTCGCGATGTTATTTTCGGCATAGGCGGCGGAATCCGTGACGGCAAAAAGTTTAAAGCTGTTCAGATGGGCGGTCCGTCAGGCGGCTGTATACCCGAAGATTTACTTGACACCGTTATTGATTACAAAGCTCTTTCCGCAACGGGCGCAATTATGGGTTCGGGCGGAATGGTTGTTATGGACGAAAGCACCTGCATGGTGGGCATGGCAAAATTCTTCCTTGATTTTACCGCAAAGGAATCCTGCGGGAAATGCACTCACTGCCGAATAGGCACAAAGCGTATGCTTGAAATTCTTACAAGAATTACCGAAGGCGAGGGGAAAGAGGAGGATATTGACCTTCTCGATGAGCTTTGCTACTCTATTAAGGACGGTGCACTGTGCGGACTCGGTCAGACAGCGCCTAATCCCGTTCTTACAACGCTTAAATATTTCCGTGACGAATACACGGACCATATTGAAAATAAACACTGCACGGCTCATGAATGTGCCAAGCTTCGCAAATATAAAATCAATGCAGATGCATGTAAAGGCTGTACCGCTTGTGCAAGAAAGTGCCCGACAGGTGCAATTTCGGGTGCGGTTAAATCCGCCCATAAAATTGACCGTGACATTTGTATTGGATGCGGAAGTTGTCTGTCAGCTTGCCGTTTCGGCGCAGTGGAGGTGGAATAATGCAGATAAAAATTACAATTGACGGTAAAGAAATTATTACCGATTCAAATAAATCAATACTTGAAATTGCATCAGAAAACGGGATAAACATTCCGAATATGTGCTATGACCCGCTTGTAGAGGCTTACGGCGGCTGCGGACTTTGCACGGTTGAGGCGGAGGGATTTCCCAAGCTTTTGCGTGCCTGCGCAACAAAACCCTCTGAAGGAATGGTTATTCATACTGATTCCGATAGAGTGAAACAATCCCGTAAAGTAGCTTTAGAGCTTCTTTTAACTGACCATACGGGCGACTGTAAAGCGCCTTGCACAAAGGCTTGCCCCGCAGGAACTGACTGTCAAGGGTATGTGGGCTTAATCGCTAACGGCGAATTTGAAGAGGCGGTAAAGCTTATAAGAGAAAAAGTACCGTTCCCGTCGTCTATCGGCAGAGTTTGTCCGCATCCGTGCGAAAAGGCTTGCCGCAGGCAGTATGTTGACTCTGCGGTTTCAATAGCTTTTCTTAAAAGCTTTGCGGCTGACAAATTTCTCGGCGATACTTCACTTTTGCCCCAAAAAGAAGAAAACAGCGGAAAGAGCGTTGCTGTAATCGGCGGCGGACCTGCCGGTCTTACTGCGGCTTATTTCCTTGCGCTTAAAGGCCATAATGTAACAGTATTTGAACAGATGCCTAAAATGGGCGGAATGCTTCGCTACGGAATCCCCGAATACCGTTTGCCGAAAGCAACGCTTGATAAAGAAATTGAATTTATTAAATCGGCGGGTATAACCTTTAAAAATAATATAAATATCGGCAAGGATATTTCATTTGACAGTATTAAAAATGATTATGATGCAGTTGTAGTTGCCGCTGGTGCTTGGAAGAGCAGTAAAATGCGTGTTCCAGGCGAGGATTTAGACGGAGTTTTCGGCGGAATTGACTTCCTTCGAGAGGTAAGTCTCGGAGGTAAACCTGCTATCGGTAAAAATGTAGCTGTCTGCGGCGGCGGTAATACCGCAATGGACGCTTGCAGAACAGCAGTCCGTCTCGGCGCTGAAAATGTTTATGTAATTTACAGAAGAACTAAGGACGAAATGCCAGCCGACCCGCAGGAGATTCTTGAATCGGAAGAAGAGGGCGTAATTTATAAATATCTCGCCAATCCGATTGAATTTACTGAGTCAAACGGTCATGTTTCGGGCGTTGTTCTTCAAAAAATGAAGCTGGGTGACCCCGATGAGAGCGGCAGACGCCGACCTGAGCCTATTGAAGGCGAAACTGAAAGAATTTCGCTTGACAGTGTTATTATGGCAATCGGTCAAGCGCCTAATCTCAGCGGATTTGAAGCTCTTGAACAAACAAGAAAAGGAACCGTTGCCGCATCAGAGTCAAATTTCTCAACATCTGTTGACGGCGTTTTTGCAATAGGCGACGTTTCAAACAAGGGCGCTGACATTGCAATTGCCGCCATAGGCGAAGCTGAAAAGGCGGCAAAGGTAATTGACGCATATTTGCACGGCATTAAAACCGAATATAGAAAACCGTTTTTGGTTGAGCGTGACGACAGTGAAATTGATTATTCCGGCTTTGCGAAAGCGGAAAGAGCCGTTATGCCTCAAATTTCTCCCGAAGTTCGTAAAAATTCATTTGTAGAGGTAAATAAAGGCTTTTCAGATGAACAGGCTATAAATGAGGCTAAAAGATGCCTCGAATGCGGTTGTCACGATTATTACGAGTGCAAGCTTGTAAAATATGCCGATGAAAATGACGTTTCTTATAAGCGCCTTTGTGGTGAAAAGCATTCTCGGAATACTGAGGACAGAAGCGAACTTATAAGCCGTAATGCTGACAAATGCGTGCTTTGCGGTCTTTGCGTAAGAATATGTGATAAGGTAATCGGTAAATCGGCAGTAGGACTTGTTGACCGTGGCTTCGGCACATCTGTTATCCCTGAATTCGGCAAAAAATTGGCTGAAACTGACTGCACCTTCTGCGGAATGTGCGTTGATAAATGTCCAACGGGTGCATTGCGTGAAAAGAGCGGTGCCGAGAAAGCGCTTGTTGTAAAGGAAAACAGCAAAATTACCGTTTGCGAGCTTTGTGAAAAACGCTGTCCCATTGATGTAAGATTTATCGGCGATACAATTACTCGCATAAAGCCTTACGGAAAAGACACCGTTCTCTGTAAAAAGGGTAAATTCGACTTGCTTTCCGATAAAACGCTTCTCCAAAAGTAAACAATTTTTTAACATTTTTCGTATTTGTTGCGTACCGTTTCGTAATATGGTATTATTCTAATATATAAATTTGAGAGGTATCGTATTTTGTTCGGTTACGTAACAGTTTATAAACCCGAATTAAAAATTAAAGATTATGATGTTTACAAAGGAATTTACTGTACACTTTGTAAGCAAATGCAAAAGGAATACGGCTTTCTTTCACGCTTTCTTTTAAGCTACGATGCCGCATTTTATGTGCTGTACCGAATGGGAGTTTCCGATTGTTCAATGAAAGTCTCCAAATCTCATTGTAGCTTTTCGCCCTGCAAAAAGTGCTTGAAAATTGATTCCGATGAAGAGATTTTCAAAAAAGCGGCGGCAATCACTGTGATACTCTCATTTTTTAAGCTTTGTGACAATATTTCCGACGGCGGTTTTTTTAAGCGAACGCTATGTAAGCTCATAAAGCCGTATTTTAAGCATATTGCGAAAAAGGCAGAGAAAAAATATCCTAATATTTTCACTGCGGTCGAGCGTTATATGCAAAACCAAGCTGATGTGGAAAAAAACTTTAAAGGGATTGATTCGGCGGCTGATCCGACGGGCAATGCTCTCGGGTACATTCTTTCGGACGGAGATATAAATTCCGACAGTTTTAAAATCGGGTATATGCTCGGCAGAACGGTTTATTTGCTTGACGCTTTTGACGATTACGAAAAGGATATTAAATCAAATTCGTTTAATCCGTTCAAAAACACCGATAATATAATTGACGATGCGACATTTGCTGTTAATCTTTCAATAGGCGAGCTTGCGGATTATACAAAAAAAGCGCAGTTTTACAAGTTTAAAAGCATTATTTACAATATTGTTTTTGAAGGTCTACCGTACAGGCATAAAAAAATTGTTATGAAGATGAGAGGTGAGAAAGATGGATAATCCCTATTCGATTTTGGGTGTTTCGCCTGAAAGCTCAGAGGCTGATGTAAAAAAAGCGTATAGAGCAAAGGCTTTTGAAATTGAAAATTCAAATATGCCGCAAAATGAAAAGAAACGATATATGGACGAGCTTGATTCTGCTTTCGATTACATTTTCAATGAAAAAAGAGGTACGAATTATTCATCCTCTCAAAGCTATTCTTCAACTCAGTTTCCTGATGTCCGTCAGTTAATAGCTGACGGCAGACTTGATGATGCCGAAACAATTCTTGACGGTATTCCGCAGAATATGCATTCTGCCGAGTGGTATTATTTGAAGGGAACAATTTACCGAAGCCGTGGCTGGCTTAATGAGGCTCACGATTATTTTCAATATGCAGTGTCAATGGATGCGCAAAATGCGGAGTATAAAACGGCTTTTGACTCTCTTAAAAAGAAAGCGAACGGCGGATATAAGCTTGATAATAATGACCGCTCGGGCTGTGCTGATTGTTGTGACTGCTGCGGCTGCGGCTGTACAGGTAACTGTCTCGATGACCTTTGTACTCTTTGGTGCTGTGACAGCATCTGTGAATGCTTTGGCGGCGATCTTTGCGGGTGTTGCTGATGAATAAAATAAAAGAAAAATCCTTCAAAGCATCTTTTGGCGGAATTTCAGCCGCTCTGTCTTTAATAATTATGGCAATTTTAGGCTCATTTCAATCAATGACTTATGCTGCACCTGTTATTTGCGGATTTTTTATTGCATTTGCTGTTATTGAATTCAACTCAAAATTTGCCTTTGCGCTATACTTAGCCGTTTCTGTTTTGGCATTAGCGGTTGTTCCGAATAAAGAGGCGGTAGTGTTTTATGCCTTGTTTTTCGGCTTTTACCCAATTTTGAAAGGATTTATTGAGAGCAGAACAAAGGGTGCGGTTTCTTGGATAATTAAATATGTAATCTTTAATATTGCAATAATAATTGCCTATTTAATTTGCTCAAAGCTTTTAAATATTCCTTATGACGAAGTTGGCTTTTTAGGTAAATTTACATTATTATTTCTTTGGGGTTCGGGTAATGTTGCATTTTTGATTTATGATATTGCGTTTACCCGTGTTGTAACTCTTTATATTTACAAATGGCAAAAATATGTTAAGAGGCTGTTGAAATAAAATGGATAAGACCGATGAATTGCACACAGTCGGCAATGTTGTAAAACTTACCGAGGCAAAGAAAGCAGAAAAACCGAATAAAAAGCCTGAAAATGTTCACGCAGGTCACAGGCAAAGGCTCAGAAACCGCTTTATAGAAAACGGTCTTGATTCCTTTGAAGACCACAACGCTTTAGAGCTTTTTCTCTTTTATGCAATTCCAAACCGTGATGTGAACGGTTTGGCACATGACCTTATCAATGAGTTCGGTTCACTTTCAGCTGTATTTGATGCGAGCTTTGAGGATTTGTGCAAGGTTAAAGGCATCTCCGAATATTCAGCCTCGCTTATTAAACTTTTGCCTGCCTTAGCAGGGCGGTATGAACAGGGCAAAATTTCTGCTGACAGCATTATATTTGACTCGCCGGAAAAAATTGCTGATTATATGTCGGGAATTTATTTCGGCAAAACTAATGAAGAGCTTTATATGGTATGCCTTGACAGTGCGTGCCGACTTATAAAATGTATAAAACTCGGTTCGGGCGAAATTGATAAGGTGTCCGTTAGCTACAGAAATATTGCTGAAAAGGCTTTATCCTTGAAAGCAGTAAATGTTATTTTAGTACATAATCACGTTTCGGGAATTGTTGCTCCGTCGTCGCAGGATGTAATTTTTACGGCAAATGTTGTTTCTGCTATGAAAAATATCGGAATAAGAATCAGCGACCATATTATAATGGGCAACGGTAAAGACTTTTTCTCTATGCGGCAAAGTCCAAAATGGAAAGTATATTTTAAATAACAGAAGAGTTAAGAAATATTGTGCTGTTTCTCTTGACAATTGCAATATTTTTTCATATAATATTTTAGTCACAAATATGCCGGTGTGATGGAATTGGCAGACGTAGTGGACTCAAAATCTACAACGCCGTTTCATACCACTTTGGCGTAAACCCTTGATTTTACGGGGGTTTTTGAAAACTGAATATGTAACTTGCTTTTAATGTCCCTCCACGATGTCCCTCCGATTTCTCGGACAGGACATCGGGAGACGACTTAAAATATTAAATGCCGGTGTGTCGGAATTGGCAGACGAGACAGACTCAAAATCTGTTATCCGCAAGGGTGTGTGGGTTCGAGTCCCACCACCGGCACCAGACCTTAACAGCTCGTAAACCCTTGATATATCGGGGTTTGCGGGCTTTTCTTTATGCTCTGCACTCTTATGTAGCGTCCCTCGCACATCAGCAAATTTACCATTTTCAGGCTCGTTTTAGGAGGGACATTGGAGGGACATTGAGCATTAAGCGGAGGGATATACACCTAAAATTGCGTTGGCAGACGCAACCTTTGATGTGAAATTCAAGTGCGTGTAAATGTTTGAGGTGGTCGAAATATCGCTGTGACCTAACCACTCTTGAATTTCTTTCAGGCTTACACCGTTTGCATACAAAAGGCTTGCGCAGCTATGCCGCAAATCGTGGAAACGAATTTTCCGCATATTGTTCTTTTGCAGGATCAGCGGAAAATGCTGTGTGATATAGCCGGGCTTTACAAGCTCACCGATTTCGTTTACATAGATATAATCGGTGTATTTCCTGCAATAAGATTTCCCGCACAGCTTGCGGTTTAGTTCCTGCTCCGCTTTCAGACGGTGCAATAATTCCTCGAACGGCGGTACAAGCGGCAAGCTGCGGTAGCTGGCTTTTGTCTTTGTCCGATCCTTTTGAATTATCTTGCTCTTGCCGTCTATGGTCGCCTGTGTAACCGTGTGACGAATGGTGATTGTTTTCTTCTTGAAATCAATCGCGTCCCACTTTAAGCCGACCGCTTCACTTCGGCGCAGTCCGTAAAATGCACCGAGGATAACGCCAAGCTCTATGGGGTCGCCTTTGACGATCTCAAAAAGACGGTTTAGCTCATCTTCTTCGTAAACGCTACCAACAAACTTTTCTTTTTTCGGCCGTTCAATGCGATCCGCCGGGTTCGTATCTATCAGACCAAGTTTGAAAGCGTGCTGTAAGGCTTTACGGATATTGGCATGGCGGTGTATGACCGTGTTTGCGGAAACGCCCCGCACCGTCAATTCGTAGGTGTAGTAATCTTGTATATGCTTTGGCGTGACCTCGCACAGAGCCAGTCCGGGGTGGTGTTCTTCAAAGTACGGAATGATTTTACTTTTTATCGCCATAGAATACGCTCCGTAAGTTGTTTCCTCCACATTCTTTTTTGTCATTTCCAGCCAGTCGAGCAGAAATGTCGTAAAAAGAATCGTACCTGCGGGGGCTTTGCCTGTGCTTCGTTCGATTGCTCTTGCCTCTAATTCAGCTTCTTTTGCAGCACGAGCTTCGGAAAGCATTTTTTCGGCACGCTTTTTGTTTCCCTTTACGGTTAGACCCGTGGACTTCGACGGCGTGTGCCGTTTGCCGTATTCGTCCACATAATTCAGTACCATATGATAGTACCCATTTTTTTCTCGCAGATGTCCTGCTACCATAATAAAACCTCCTTTAAGTGGTACAGCGTAGATTCATCTGCCATTGACATTTATATTGTAGCAGAAAGAACCCCATAGGCCAAATGTGCAAACGAGGTTTTACGCAGTAGATTTATCTATCAATTCCAAGTATTCCAGAATATTGAGCTTCGGGATTCGATAGCGGCGGCCGACAATAAAACTCTTGATTTTGCCGGACTTCAAAAGCTGATAAGCGGTTTTGTCGCAGATACCACCGAGCATTTCACACATTTGCTCAACATTAACTACATCGGGATAATCCGTGAATAACATTTTATAGGCTGTCTGTGATTCCATAAGCACCCCCCTTAACGGTTCTTCGGGATAATCTCGTAGTCATATCCTTTTCGCTGATTACAATAGGTGCAGGTGTCTTTCTCGGTCTGCTGCGGGTCAATCCTGCGTAAAGAATAAGCGCCCGTACCGTAGAAATTGTCGGCACAAGCGCTGCAAAGGCAAAGGATTAACTTTTTCGGCACGCTCTCGATCAGACCGATACTGACTGCCAGAGCGTGATTGATACCGTATATATGCTTTTCGGACAAGTGACCGATAAAGTCACCCAAGCGGCGTTTATCCACGGTTCGCAGTTGTTCCAAAAGAATAATAGAGGGCAATTCCAAGCCATTTTCGGCGTCGATGTAGTAGTGGGTAGGTAGTTTCGGCTTTGCGTCCTTTTTGCTTGTGATAGAAGCGATAATCACCGTAGGGCTGTGCTTGTTGCCGACATTGTTCTGAATGATAACGACGGGACGGTAGCCCTCTTGCTCCGAGCCGATCCCGTGTCCCAAATCAGCGTAATACATATCGCCTCGTAAATATGTGTGATTCATAGTGTTATGACCTCCTTTGAAAATTTAGGCGGTTAGCCGCCTATGTAGAGGTCAGGGGCAGAACAGAATTAAGGTCGGAAAGATATAAACGATTCTCCGTTTCAGTAGACCCGTCCTGCCGTTTGACCTTGTATAAAGAAACAATCCTATTTGTCCTCGACACCCCGGATTGCTGCGGGAAGTCATCAAACGGCTGGCGGCTTGTCAGCTCCACGGGAATCTCACCCTCACATGGTTCTCATGCGACCGCCCCCATTGCCTGCGACGGCTTCACGACCGAAATATCGCTTATCACGCTCGGACTGTGGCTGGACGGGAGTATCATTGTCCCTATTGCCTGTCGTCGCCATATCGGGAGCCGCCCGATACTCATAGCCGACTGTTATTCGCTCCTTGCAGGAAATGAAAGCCATAGACCTAAAAACATACAGGTGAAATCTCGTTGCTTTCTTTCCCGCAGATCGTGGCGCAGCCGCTAATGTGGCTTATGCTCATCACAATAGCAATAGGAATGTGTTTGATGAATGGGTATTTAATTGTCAAAGAACGCCGAGAAGTCAATAAAAAAGACCCCTCGCTGTATTTGCCGTTCAGCGAGGGGTCTGCACACCTTTATTCCAAAAGTTTTTTTAGTTTTTCAAGAATACGCATTTTCTTCTTATGAACAGCATTGCGATATACGCCCAACTGTTCGGCATATTCCCGTTCTGTCATTTCTTCAAAGAACAATGCTTGAATCAAAGCCCGTTCCTTTTCAGTAAGCTGGGAAAGCGCAGTATGTAGCTTGTCCACCATAATTTGCCGAAACACTACATCTTCAACGCTTTCCTGTCCGTTGGAGAATTGCTGTGCATTGTCCTCCATAAGCCTGTCTAACGAATCTTCACGGCTGGGTATGATTTGTTCAATCCGTCCGTCTTTGGTGAGAAGAAAACGCTCTGTTTTCAGGTCATTTTCAAAGTAACGCATTTTTCGGTCGCCTTTTGTATAGGCGGCATAAACTTCATCCGTTACCACGACAAGCTGACCGCTTATCCATATTCTTTTTTTGTCAGCACTCACGCTGTTTACCTCCGATCAATCTGAATTTTTTGAGATTCAGATTGACCCGGAGGGCTGCGGCAGCCGACGCTGTAAAGTGTCGAAACACCGCTAAATATAAAAACGCACCTGCAAAGCGACAAATTTCGCACGCAAGTGCGTTTGTTTCATTGTATTTATGGCATATCAGTTCAGTATGTAAGCCGCGATGCTCCTTTGCGGGGCAAGCGCTTTTTTTAATGAAACACCTCTGATAATGCCTATATCATAGATTCATATTCGCTGCTCATTACAAGCAGCGGAACGCCGAGTATACTCCAGCGCATAAAAAATCCCTCCAATCCAAAAAACTCGGATTTAGAGAGATTCGTGCATAACGAAACCGCCCTGACAAACCTCGTTTTTTTTATTGGCAGGGCTGACACCTGTTATTTAGTTCATATATTTGCGAACTGACAGTCCATTTATAATTGAATTGTCGTGCCATTATAAAGATGGCATAAATTAGTATAATTATATATGGAGGTGGA
>DKTZ01000042.1 GCA_002490425.1 Ruminococcaceae bacterium UBA7217 | reverse complement strand
TTATGCCATTATTAAAAGCTAAAAAAATATTTTCCGTTATATCTACTATTATATGTTTAACTCTTTTGTTTTCAACATCGGTTTTTGCCATCTCGGAAGATGAATTATTTATATACGACGGCATCAAATTTGAAAATGAAGCCGATATTGAAAGATACAAAGAGTTAGATGACGCTGAAAAGAGCACTTTTAAAGAAAATGACGATTTAATTGTTCTGTCTATCAGTGAAGAATTTGTATCTGAAATGCCGTCCGGGTCTCTTTCCACTTTGGCGGTTATTAAGCCAACAACTATGTCGGGCAAAATTTCTGTATCAACTAATTCTCAACGAACCGTCTATTATATTACTTTATATGTAGATTGGTTACGACTTCCCGCTGTTTTTATGAGAGACAAAATCGCCGTTTCTTGGGCAGGGAACAGTGCTTTGCTTAATTCTTACTGTTATTATAAAGATTCTGCGAATTCTTATTCACGAGATCCCGATGCTCTTCTTGCCGAAGTCGGTAATAATTCATTTGTCGCTTATGAACTTAACGAATGCCATTTTGGTTATATGCTTCGTGCTACAATAAGTAAAGCAAATGTTTCGGGTCTTCACAACGTTACCGGCGGGTACGCACATAAAAGATTCGGCATTTCAGGTATTACAGTAGGTGTCGACAGCGCTAAAAATCTTACCTTTACAGCCTCCGCCGTAACTACTTTTGATACAATGCAGCCTGTTTACACAACTTCACGTCTCGGTTCATAGGAGGAATTAAAAATGTCTGATAAGACTAAAGAAATTTTACAACGTATTTCAACCTTTATTATCATTTTTCTTCTTGGATTTCTCATAATATTTTTATCTCCTCTCTTTAGCACTAATGATGCAGAATTTGTAGCAATTGCATTTGCAATTATTTTTCATGCGGCTGTGGTATATTTGGCAATAACAAAAAAGAAATAAACAATTAAATTATTAAGCAAAACGGGCGCTCGAATTTCTTTTCGGGCGCTTATTTTTTTAATTCATTCAGCTCATTTATCTTTTCTATACATTCAGGACAAATCGGGAAATCCTCGCAAAGTACACTTTCATTTCCGCAGAATTTACATACTGTTTTGCCGCTTTCTAATATTATTTTGTCATCGGTTACTGTGGCACGAACGAAACCCGCCGAAGAAAAGCCAAACGCATCACGAATGGGTTTGGGAATAACCACCCGTCCGTTTTTTTCCATAGGCAAATAATATGTAGGCAGTTTTTGCATAAAATTTCCTCTCTTACATACAATATATTCTTTTTGACATTCACCGAATGTCAACCTCATACACAGTTTATCATATAATTACTTAGTAAATGACAAGCACTAAATGTCATTTTCGGAGTATTTGTATGTTTACTAACAAATCCAAAGAGGGACTTAACAATCTTTGCGGAAAGAATATTGCAGTGTTAAGGAAAAATCTTAATTTATCACAACGGCAGTTGGCGGATAAGCTGCAATTGCTCGGACTTGATATAGATAAAAATGCCATTCAGCGAATCGAGTGCGGTAAACGGTTTGTAACCGACATTGAGCTGTCCGCTTTTTCCAAAGCCTTTGACACAGCTATTGAAAATTTGATAAAATGAATATGTGCCCGTTCAGATGATTTCCGAACGGGTAATTTATTTTTATTAAACTCCTTGAAATAAAAGGAAATATTTAGTATAATAATTGTAACTTTGCGGTCAAAATATAACAGACCCAAATATATATTTCAGAAAGGGGCGTTTTCTATGTGTGAAAAGCCAAAGTTTTACATCACAACAGCCATCGCTTACACTTCACGTAAGCCTCACATCGGCAACAGCTACGAAATTGTGCTGACCGACGCAATTGCGAGGTACAAGCGAATGCAGGGCTTTGATGTTTTCTTTCTGACAGGTACTGACGAGCACGGTCAAAAAATTGAGGAATATGCAAAGAGCGCAGGAGTTACTCCGAAAGCGTATGTTGACAAGGTTGCAGGCGAAATCAAGGGCATTTGCGACCTTCTTAACACAACCTATGACAAATTTATCCGCACGACAGACGACTATCACGAAAAGTGCGTTCAGAAGATTTTCAAAAAGCTTTATGAGCAGGGCGACATTTACAAAAGTGAATACGAGGGTCTTTACTGCACCCCGTGCGAGTCTTTCTGGACCGAAAGCCAGTTAGTTGACGGCAAATGCCCCGACTGCGGCAGAGAGGTTAAGCCCGCAAAGGAAGAGGCATATTTCTTAAAGCTTTCCAAATATCAGAAACAGCTTGAAGAATACATTGAGAGCAACGATAATTTCATTTACCCCGAAGCACGCAAGAAAGAAATGCTTAACAACTTCATCAAACCCGGACTTCAAGACCTTTGCGTTTCGAGAACATCATTCAAATGGGGTATTCCCGTTACATTTGACGAGAATCATGTTATTTATGTTTGGATTGACGCTCTTTCAAACTATATCACCGCCCTCGGCTACGACCCTGACGGCAGTTCGGAGCAATACAAAAAATACTGGCCTGCCGATGTTCACATTATCGGTAAGGACATTGTAAGATTCCACACGATTTACTGGCCGATTATGCTTATGGCTCTCGGCGAGCCGCTCCCAAAGCAGGTTTACGGTCACCCGTGGCTCCTTTTCGGCGAGGACAAGATGTCAAAATCCCGTGGAAATGTAATTTATGCCGACGAGCTTACCGAGGTTTTCGGTGTTGACGCAGTAAGGTATTATCTTCTTTCCGAGATGCCCCACGCAAACGACGGTTCAATCACCTATGAAGCTATGATTGACCGCTTTAACTCCGACCTTGCAAACACACTCGGCAACCTTGTCAACCGTACAATTGCAATGCAGAATAAATATTTTGACGGCGTTATTCAGCCGCCCGTTAAATCGGACGCAGTTGACGAAGAATTAAAAGCCGCCGCAAAGAAAGCAATTTCAGACCTTGACAAAAACATTGCCGAATACAAAATCAGCGACGCTGTTGAAGCGGTAATGGTATTTGCACGCCGCTGTAACAAATACATTGACGAAACGATGCCCTGGGCGCTCGCAAAGGATGAATCGCAAAAAGAAAGGCTCGGAACGGTGCTTTACAATCTTTTGGAGAGTATTCATATTCTGTCCGCCTTGATTTCTCCGTTTATGCCCGACACAGCAGTTAAAATCAACGAACAGCTATGCGCCGCTCCTATTGAATATAATTCTATTGCAGATTTCAACAGCTTGAATGCAGGTGAAAAAGTTGGAACGGCAGTTCCGCTGTTCAACAGAATAGATGCTGAAAAACTGCTTGCAGAGCTTCTCGCAAAGCAGGAAGAAAAGAAGAAAGCGGCGCAGGCTGAAGAAAAGCCCGAGGGAATTGCTCAAATCACAATTGACGATTTTATGAAGGTAGAGCTTAAAGCCGCTGAAGTTACGGCGTGCGAGCCTATCAAGAGAGCTAAAAAGCTTTTAAAGCTGACCCTTGATGACGGTTCGGGTACGCCGAGGACAGTTGCAAGCGGAATTGCAAAATGGTATTCGCCCGACGATTTAATCGGCAAAAAGGTCGTTGTTGTTTCAAACCTTAAGCCGGCAACGCTTTGCGGTGTTGAGAGCAACGGTATGATTTTAGCCGCTGACTGCTCCGAAACAGACGTTAAGGTGCTTTTCCTTGACTCTTCAATTCCCAACGGGGCAAAAATAAGATGATGTATAACAATATTTTTGATACACACGCACATTATGACGACGAACGCTTTTCCGAGGATTCGGAAGAGCTTTTGTCATCTTTGGAGTATAAAGGCATTACGGGAGTAATCTCCTGCGGCGTTAACGCCGAAAGCTCAAAGGCAAATCTCCGTCTTGCGGAAAAATATCCGTTTATATATGCCGCCGTGGGTTACCACGGACTGAATACCGAGGATTTAACCGATGATTACATCGAATTTCTAAAAGACCTTATTAAGAATGAAAAGGTTGTGGCAATAGGCGAAATCGGGCTTGATTACCATTACGAAAAAGAGACACGGGATATTCAGCTTAAAATTTTCCGAGAACAGATAGAACTTGCGAATGAATATGATTTGCCTGTAATTGTTCACGACAGAGAGGCGCATGAGGACACGCTGAATATTCTCAAGGAATTAAAGCCTAAAGGCGTTATCCACTGCTTTACAGGCAGTGTGGAAATGGCAAAGGAAATTGTGAAAATCGGAATGTATATAGGCCTTGGCGGTGCAGTGACCTTTAAAAACGCCGTAAAGCCCGTAGAGGTTGCAAAATTTGTGCCCGCTGACAGATTGCTTGTTGAAACAGACTGTCCTTATATGACTCCTGTGCCACATAGGGGCAAGCGGAATGATTCTTCGCTTATCCCCTACACCGCGGAGAAAATCGCAGAAGTCAGAGGTGTAACAGCACAGGAAATACTTGATTTAACTGCCGAAAATGCGAGAGAATTGTTTTGCATCTCAAATAAATGTTAATTGATTGAAATCTTGTCGCCCCTGAAAGGGCGTGAGCATCCGGCGGATGCCGAATTAACGCTGTCTGAGCCGGCAGGCGAGTAATGGAGATGTCACGAAGTGA
>DKTZ01000058.1:514-17260 GCA_002490425.1 Ruminococcaceae bacterium UBA7217 | reverse complement strand
CCAGATACGGCAGGCAAATTCAATGGCTTCTTTTTGGTTTTCGGGATAATATTCCTCGGTGCATTCGCCGTTTCGATAGCATTTTCTGCCGCAATTTGCACCCAAATCTTCATCCGCCCACTCATGTTCAAAGGTAATATCGGGATACATTTCGGACAGCTTTTGCAATATGGGGTGCGGTGCTGACCATGCAGTCTGAAACCAAAGATTCTCATTTCCACTGTAATCTGCATTTTCATCATAACCATAGGCATTCCATTTTGTACCCCAATTATTAATACTCCATTCGTACCAAGTGGGAGCACCGTAATTCTGTATATTATTCCAAGCGGTTTTTCCAAGTTCCCATTCGTGATTTTAACATCGGTTCTTTGCTTTAAAAATGCATCTTCGATTTCTTTCGGTATATTTTGAATTGCATTTAATGCATCTTCAGCATTTCTGCCGAAAACATATACATCAATAAAATCTCTGTATGCTTTAAGTCCTTTGTCCGTTCTGCTGCCTGCTTCAATGTTGAGACTGTTAGGCATCGGGATAATTTTATTAAAATCCAATGTCCCTAAACCGAAGTCATCATTTTTGATTGCTTCAAGCATTTCACGGATTCTCTTTTCATCGCCTTTTAAGGTAATGATATTTTCAACATGATTTGGCATTATCCTATCTCCTGTTCATAATATATTTCTTTAATTTTCTGTCCTAAAGCAGAAATGACGGGAACGCTCACTGCATTACCCGCCATTTTATATAACCTACCGTCTTTCAGACCCGTAGCCTGTGCCTTATTAAATTGTTCATCGGTGAAGCCTTGCAGACGCCAGCATTCTTTCGGCGTAAGCTTACGCACTCTGCCGTAATGAACAACACCGTGCCTGTCCTGAACGGTGAGCGTAAACATAGGCTCATTCGGCTCTTTGATGCGTCTGCCTTGCTGACGGACGAATTCTTTTTCGGGAGTCAGAACAGCTCTCGGTTCGGATTCTATAAAGACACCGGAATGTTCGCCTTTGTGCTTGCTGATGCCACTGTCCTGCCTTGCAGTAATGCAACGGGCGGTATCCGTCAGCTTTGCATCCTCGTTCATATCAATGAAAAAATATCCTTGCGTATTTCCGGGCGTTACGGTATGTGCGATATTATCGCCGACTCTGCCGCGTCTTGAATTAAGGCTTGGATATGCAAGGTCAATGCTGTCACCGGGATGCGCCATCTGATATCCTGTTTTGGTTTTCACTTTAACGGGTAACTCGACTTTATACAGACCGCATTTACCGCCGAAACCGCCTGCACCGCTTGTTAAGGTGATTCCGACTCCGCTGTCTGAGTAGACACGCTCTCCCTGTGTTCCGGGAATGATTTGAATAACAGGCGTTCCATTTGCTTCTGTGAAAGATAATATTTCTCCGGCACATCTGTTTCTAAGATATCCGATAATATACACTCTCTTTCGGGATTGGGGGACTCCGAAATTCTTGCTGTTAAGCACTTGCCATGCGACATCGTACCCCAATTCATCCAACGTATTGAGGATTGTCGCAAAAGTCCTGCCTTTGTCATGCGAAAGCAATCCGGGAACATTTTCAAGAAGCAGAAATGATGGTCTTTTAATGGCGGCAATTCGGGCGATTTCAAAAAAGAGAGTTCCTCTTGCGTCATCTTTAAATCCTTTTCGCAGTCCTGCGATTGAAAAGCTCTGACAGGGAAAACCCGCGCAAATAAGGTCAATATCAGGCAAGTCTTTCGGGTCGATTTTTCTTGCGTCTTCAAAAAATATCTCTCCTTTCGGTTGGTAGATAGCGTTGTACGCCTGATTTGCATATTTATCTATTTCGCAGTGACCGATGCATTCAAATCCGCCCACAGCTTCAAACCCTGAACGGAAACCACCGATTCCTGCGAACATATCAAAAAATCGGATTGCCATAACAAATCCGACTGCCTTTATTTATATATTTTTCGTATCACCTCACATTCCGAGGGCAGGAGTATTGTCCTCGTCCATTTCATCATTTTGTTCTTCCGCAAGTTCCTCATCGGTTAATTTTCTGAATGAATCCTCACCGGGAACAATAGCAAGAGTTCTTCCGTTATC
This sequence comes from Ruminococcaceae bacterium UBA7217, assembly GCA_002490425.1. Taxonomy (GTDB): domain Bacteria; phylum Bacillota; class Clostridia; order Oscillospirales; family Acutalibacteraceae; genus Fimenecus. The sequence goes on along the minus strand of DKTZ01000058.1, from coordinate 15,165 downwards.
CCATCTCATATGAATTTGAGCTGCATCATCAACATGGACAACTGTGCCTTTCGTTCCACACTCTATTGGGGCATAAGGATCATCCATACTTAAAAGCAATAATCTCGTGCCCGGCGGATAACACCTTTTCATACGCTCGGCAAATCTTCTTTCTGATTCAAATTTGTTCATAATCTTACATCTCCTTTTTTTGATTTTAAAATGGAAAAAGCCAACCGTTATATTTCAAACGATTGGCTATGTATATATACAAAAAAAGGCAGATAGATTTTTCAATTTCTATCTGCCTGATTTTAACAATATTCAATTGTACGAGAGTTCAACTCTGCCCGCAAAGGGGGAACAGCCATTTTACATCTACGGATTTTAACTGCTGAAAACTGCCCTACAGACAGCAAAAAACCTCGGTAACACCGAGGTTTTTTCGGGATACATCTTTTTTGTATCCATTTGATGGCGCAGAAGGAGAGACTCGAACTCTCGCACCGGTTACCCGGCCTACGCCCTTAGCAGGGGCGCCTCGTCACCAACTTGAGTACTTCTGCAAGTGTAACGTGTTAAAACGTATTCAATAATTAAAAATGGCGGAGAGGAAGGGATTCGACAGATTTTGCTTGCAAAATCCTTACGCTCGGCGACCGAAATTCTTTGAATTTCAGTACCCGCCTTGCGCTCTTCGCTAAAAACAGTCCACAGGACTGTTTTCTTAACACTCAGACCCTCACGGGTTCGAATTGCCAAAGACAAAAGAAAATTTGTTAAAGATAGACGAACCATCTTTAAAAGAAAATGGCGGAGAGGAAGGGATTCGAACCCTTGTGAGTTTGACCTCAAACGGTTTTCAAGACCGCCGCGTTATGACCGCTTCGCTACCTCTCCGCATTTGGCTTGATTATATTATCATATTATTTATTACTTGTCAAGAAATTTTAGCAAAATCATAAATATATTTTATAAAATCTTCCATAAATGCTCATTAAATTTTTCTGACAGCCGTTTACAATCCTCGCATATAATGATAAAATAACCTTGTATATGTTATTTTCGGAAGGACGGGTATTTTATGCAATGGATGTATCCTATATTTATTTTTCTGTTTCTTGCTTTCATATTCACAAACAGAGAAAAGAACATCGCACTTGCACACAAAATACACAAAAATAGAAAAGGGGATTTAAAAATGACAGATTTAATTAACGACTATATCGGCAAGGAATGTTTGATTTACACTTGTATGTCATCGTCGCAGATTACGGGCACAATACGCTCTTACAGCGACGGCTGGATTGTGGTCGAGAATGCAAACGGTCAGCGTGATATAATAAACTGCGAATATATTACAAGGATTCGTGAATATCCGAGAGATAAAAAAGGCAAGAAAAAATCTGTTATTTTTGACTGATAGGAGAATTCAAAATGAATAAAAACGATTTTGCGAAAAAGCCGCCTATGGGCTGGAACAGTTGGGACTGCTACGGTGCCGCCGTTAACGAAGAACAGCTGCTCGGCAATGCGGAGTATATGGCAAAGAATCTTAAACAGTACGGCTGGCAGTATGTTGTCTGTGACATTCAGTGGTATGAGCCGAAAGCAAAGGACAACGATTACAATAATTTCACAGAGCTTTGTATGGACGAGTATTCCCGTCTTGTTCCCGCCGAAAACCGTTTTCCATCATCTAAAAACGGTGCAGGCTTTAAGATAATTGCAGACAAAATCCACGAAATGGGTCTAAAATTCGGAATACATATAATGCGCGGAATACCACGTCAGGCGGTGCACCGAAATACTAAAATTTTCGGCTCAAACCGTACAGCACGTCAGATTGCACATCATTTTTCAGTCTGTCCGTGGAACACCGATATGTACGGCGTTGACTCTCGAGCGGACGGCGCACAGGAGTATTATGATTCACTTTTCTCGCTTTATGCGTCTTGGGGCGTTGACTTTGTAAAGGTTGACGACATCTGCGTAACTGAATTCAGAAAGTGGGACAACCCTTATTCAGCAAGTGATGAGGTTGAAATGATAAGAAGAGCCATAGATAAAACAGGGCGTGAAATAGTTTTGAGTCTTTCGCCGGGACCTGCTGAAATAAGCGTGGCAGAACACCTTTGCAAAAATGCCAATATGTGGCGGCTTACCGGCGATTTTTGGGACGATTGGACTCAGCTTTACGGAATGTTTGACCGCTGCAAGCTGTGGGAAGATGTGGTTTCCGAAGGCTGTTGGCCCGACTGTGATATGCTCCCCTTAGGCAAAATTTCCAAAAACGGTACCTGCCACGGCGAGCAGAACCGATATACAAAATTCACTTCCGATGAGCAGAAAACCTTAATGACTCTTTGGTGTATTTTCCGTTCTCCCTTAATGTTCGGCGGCGAATTGCGTGAAAATGACGAATTTACTTTATCTCTTATTACAAATCCCGAGGTCTTGGCGGTAAATCAAACATCGCACGGCGGAAAAGAGATTTACCGTGATAAGGTTTTTATTGTCCGAAAGGCGTATGACGAAGAAAACAATGTGATTTTTGCAGTGTTTAATGTCAGTGACACTGAAAAAACCTTTAATCTTGACCTCCCAAAATTTGGATTTGAAACGGATAAAACTCTCCGTGATCTTTGGAAAAGGGCGGATATAGGCAAAACGCAAAAGGCAATGAAATTCACAGTAGCCCCTCACGGTGCGCAGCTTTATAAAATCTATTAAACTATCAATAAGGAGAGGCTTATGCTTCGTATTATTACAGGCAGAACGGGCAGCGGAAAAACAAGACTTGTTCGCTCGTGTTTGTCCGATATTGCAAAAACAGCACCCGACAAAGCGATAATAATTGTTCCCGAACAGTTTTCCTTTGAAACCGAGCGGGCAATGCTTTCTTTGCTCGGAAATGAAAAAGTTAATAATGCAGAAGTATTAAGCTTTTCAAGGCTTTCTGAAAAGCTTTTGAAAAAGTGCGGAAAAATGCCTCAAAAGACGCTTGACGATTCCGCCCGTGCTCTTTTAATGAGCATAGCTGTGGAGTCACTTCAGGACAGGACCGTAACATTTAGAAAATATATTAAGAATCCCGCTTTAATAAACGGGCTTGTTGCATTTCGCAAGGAGCTGAAAAAGTGCAGAATTGCACCTGAGCTTTTGCAGGGCGTTTCGGGCAAAATGCGCCGTGAATCCTTTTCCGTAAAGCTTTCGGAGCTGTCCGATATTTATCTTTGCTATGACGCATTAGTAAAAGAAAGCTTCGGAGATGATACCGATTTTCTTGATATTCTTTCCGATGTTTTGGAAACCAACGATTTCTTTGACGGCAAAATAGTTGCCGTTGACGGCTTTTCAGGATTTTCCGCTCAGGAATATTCCGTTCTTGAAAAAATAATGAAACAAGCTTCCGAGCTTTACGTAACTTTCTGCTATGACAGTGAAGCACGCAACGGCAGATATGAAGTTTTCCGAAATGTGCATAACGAAATAAAGATTTTAACGGGTATTGCCAACAGGGTAGGGGTGAAAATTGCTTCAAAAGAAAATCTTTTGCCGAAAGAGGAGTACAAAGCACCTGAGCTTAATTTCCTTGAAAAAAATATATTCGGTAATAAAACCGAGCCTTTCGCAGGTGAGGCTTCTTCTGTTTGTCTTTTTCCATGCAAAAACAAAAAAGATGAATGTGATGCCGTTGCGGCTGAAATCCGCCGTCTTGTGCGTGAGGAAAATTACCGCTACCGTGACATAGCGGTTATTGAACGGCAGGAAAACTCTTATAAAAACGACCTTGCAAATTCCTTCAGAAAATACGGAATTAAATGCTTTTTTGATGCCCGTCAGCCTGTCCTCACACAGCCGCTTATAGTATTTATCAGAACACTTTTTGATATTATTATCAGGGGCTTTTCCGCCGACAGCGTTTTTACACTTCTTAAAACCGGACTTTACGGGTTTACAACCGAAGAAATAAGTGAACTGGAAGATTATGTTTTTATGTGGAACATTAAAGGTGTAAAATGGAAAAATGAATGGACAGATAATCCCGAAGGGTTCGGAGTAGAATTTGACGAAAATTCCGTTAAAAAGCTTTCAAAGCTGAACGCTCTTCGCCAAAGAATAGTTGCGCCGATACTGTCGCTTAAAAGTAAAATTACCGATGTAAACGGCGCTGTAATTTCAAAGGAAGTTTTTTCTTTTCTCAGAAAAACAGGTGTAGATGAAAATTTAAAAGCAATTGCCGAGTCACTTAAAAGCAGCGGCGAAAGCGAGCTTTCAATTGAGCAGGAAACTGTTTGGAAGATAACAGCGGACATTTTTGATGCGTTGTGGTTTGCCGTCGGCAATAAAACCGTTACCGTTGCAAGATTTTCCGAGCTGTTTGACGTATTGGTAAGCGCTAAGGATGTAGGCGTTATTCCGAACGGGATTGACGAAGTAATAATGGGCAGTGCAGACCGAATCCGTGCCTCTGCCCCGAAAGCAGTATTCATTGTCGGCGCAAACAGCGGTATTTTTCCGGCTGACGGCTCGGGTGGCGTTCTTCTTTCCGACAAAGAACGCACGGAGCTTATGGAAAATAACATTGACCTTATAAGTAATATTGAGTACAACAGCGTAAGCGAGTTGTTTATTGCTTACCGTGCCGTTTCGCTTTCAACCGATAAGCTTTATGTTTCCTATTCATCATTCGGAGCGGACGGCGACTCGCTGTTCCCGTCCGAAATAGTTTCGGAAATAAAAGCCCTTCTTCCTTCCTGCAAAATTGCGGAAAATGATGTACTCAGCCGAATAGAGAGCGAAAAATCAGCGTTTTCAGTGCTGGCAGGCGAGAGCGTGAAAGGCTCTGCTTTAGCATCTTCGCTTTATGAGTATTTCAGGGAAAACGGCGGCAGCGGCAGAATAGAAATGATTGACAAAATCCGCAAAAATACTTTTGAACTTAAAAATAAAAGCGTTGCTGAAAAGCTGTTCGGCAGCAATATGTTCCTTACTGCATCCCGAACCGAAAAATATTACTCCTGTCCGTTTGAATATTTCTGTCAGTACGGGCTAGGGGCAAAACCCAAAAAGGCGGCGGAGGTTGACCCGGCACAGGCGGGAACGCTTATTCACTATGTGCTTGAAACGGTTCTTCGTGAATATCCCAAAGAAAAATTTATATCATTTTCAAACAGTGAGGTACAGAAAATTGTTTCTTCCGTAATTGACTCCTACATTGAAGAGCAGATGAGCGGAATTGAAAATAAGCCTGTTTCATTTAAACGGACTGTAGAGCTTATAAAACTGCGCTCTTACAAAATCGTGCTTCGTTTAATCGAAGAATTTAAAAACTGTGATTTTACTCCCGTAAGCTTTGAAATGAGTATCAATACAGACGGTGAAATTCCGCCTTACAAGCTCTCTTTGGACGAAGAGCACAGCATTACCGTTGTGGGCAAGGTTGACCGTGTGGACTCGTGGGAAAACAGCGGCAATAACTACATTAGAGTAATAGACTATAAAACAGGCGGTAAGGAGTTTAAGCTCTCAGAAGTCTTGCAGGGAATAAATATGCAAATGCTCATTTACCTTTTTGCAATTTGGCAAAACGGTGCGGAAAAATTCGGCAATGTAATTCCTGCAGGTGTTCTGTATTTCCCTGCGAAAACAGTCCGTGTTTCATCTGCCAAAAATGACAGATATGCCGAGCAGAACGAAATGACGAAAACCGAAAGGGAAGAGTACAGAATGAAGGGAATGGTGCTTAATAACCTTGATGTTATAGGAGCTATGGAGCACGGTATAGGCGGCGTGCTTATTCCCTCAAAGCTTGACAAATCCGGTAACGCCACGGGTAATGTAATTTCGCTTAAATCTCTTCATAAGCTAAAGGATTACATTGACGGTGAGATTAAAGAAATGGCTCAAAGCCTTTATGACGGCAAAATCGACGCAATTCCGACAGATGGTGCGTGTGATTACTGCGATTATAAAACAGTCTGCAAGCGTGAAAGCGGCGGAAAAATAAGAGAACTTCAAAAATACAGCTTTAATGATGCGTTGACCGTTTTAGGGGGTGAGGACGAATGAGCGAAAGAAAATGGACGCCTGCACAAAATAACGCAATAAAATCTCTTGACGGAACAATTCTTGTTTCGGCGGCGGCAGGCTCAGGCAAAACCGCAGTGCTTGTTGAGCGAATAATCGAGCGTATAACCCGTCCTCAAAATCCGTCGTCCGTTGACAGACTTCTGGTTGTTACATTTACAAAAGCGGCGGCGGCAGAAATGAAAAACAGACTGTCGGACGCAATTTCAAAGCGGCTTGAAAAAGACCCGTCAAATGTGTTCCTTAAAAGGCAAAAGCTTTATCTTACCGAAGCGCAGGTTTGCACTATGGACAGCTTCTGCGGCAGGCTCGTTAAAGAAAATTTTGAACTGCTGTCAATTTCACCCGATTTCACAATGCTTACCGACAGCGAAAATAAAATCGTTTTGAGTGAGGCGGCAGACGAAGTCTTAAACGGTATTTATGAAAACGGTGATGAAAACGAACTTAGCCTTTTAGAACTTTTTACCAATCAAAAAAATGATGAAACTTTAAAAACTCTGTTAATAAAACTGTACGACCTTGCAATGGCGGACTGTGACCCCGAAAAATGGATTGACAAAGCGTTTCAGCTGTATTTTGATGATGTGTCGGTTGAAAAGAGCGCCTGCGGAGAATATATTCTTTCTCTTTTAAGGGAGAAAATTTATTTTATTCTTGAAAAAATTGACAAAGTATTTCTTGATGTGCAGGGGAGCGGTAAGCTTGAAACGGCTGTAAATGACGATTTAGCTTTTCCCGAATCAACTCTTAAAAGCACCCTTGAAAAAATTAACATTGGTGCGCCTTGGAACACCATAAGAGAAACGCTTGGCAGTATTTCCTTTAGTCAGTTCGCAAGATTTAAAAAGGATGAAAAAGATGACCTTTACGAGCAAATCAAAGCTCGCCGTGATATAATAAAAAAAGAAACCGAAGCTCTGAATTCATTGCTTATCTGCACGGCAGAGGATTATGAAGATGACATAAAACATTTGCGCCCTGTAATGGCTGCTTTGAAAAACAGTGTAAAGAAATTTATTCACCGTGTGGCAGAGGTGAAAAATGATAATAATTCCTATTATTTTACCGACATTCTTCATTTTGCCCTTGATTTGCTTTATGAAACGAATGAGGACGGTGAAAGAGTTAAAACAAGTCTTGCAAAAGAGCTTTCAGGCGAATTTGATGAAATTTTAATAGACGAATTTCAGGATACAAATGCGGCGCAGGTTGCTCTTTTTAACGCCGTTTCAAAGGACGGTGCCAACGAGTTTATAGTCGGCGACGTTAAGCAGAGCATTTATGCTTTCAGGGAAGCGTGTCCCGAAATTTTTGTGTCGCTGTTAAATAAAACGCCGAAATTCGATGGCGGAAATTACCCTGCAAAGATTTATCTTGACAGTAATTTCAGAAGCCGTAAGGGCGTTGTAGATGCAGTAAATTTTTTCTTTGATTTCTTAATGGTGCCGAAGCTCGGCGGTTTAGATTACAAAGAAACCGAAAGACTTCGCTTTTCCGCTGTCGGCTTTGATGAAAGCGAAAAATCGGATACACAGGTACATATTGTTGAGGCGGACGACCCCAGAGCCTCTAATTTAGTTAAAGAAGCTCAGTATATCGGCGGACTGATAAACCAAATGGTAAACAGTAAAATGACTGTGGGCAGAGGCGAAAACAAACGCCCCGTGAAATACAGCGATATTTGTATTCTTCTGCGAACCGTTAAGGATAAAGCCGCTGTTATGGCAGGGGAGCTTATAAAAATGGGCATACCCGTCCATTACAAAAAAGAGGGCGGATTTTTTGATAATGCCGAAATTATGACTGTGATTTCACTTTTGCGTGTAATCGACAATCCGCTTTCCGATATTCCTCTTCTCTCGGTACTGCTTTCACCTTTAACAGCATTTACGGAGGACGATGTGGCCGAATTAAAAGCCGAAAATCCCCGTGCTTCTCTGTACTCCGTTTTGAAATTAAATGAAAATAAAAACAATAAAGCAAAACAGGTTATTGATTTGCTTAATGTTTTCAGGACGCTGTCAGTAACACTCAGTGTTGCCGATTTAATTCGCAGGATTTATGAAATGACAGCTTTTGACTGTGTTGTTTCTGCAATGGAATCAGGAGAAAGAAGAGTTCTGAATCTGCAAAAACTCGTCATTTATGCCGAAAATTACAGTGCAGGTGGCTCTTTCGGATTGTCGGGATTTTTAAGATATATTGATAAGCTCCAAAAGAACGGCTATGACCTTGAGGCGGCTGAAACAGTTTCCGAGAATGATAACGCTGTAAGAATAATGAGTTATCACAAAAGCAAGGGACTTGAATTTCCCGTTGTTATTCTTGCCGATATGTCTGCAAAATTCCGCAAGGAGTCAAAAGAAAAGCTGCCCGTTAACAAAACTCTCGGAGCAGGTGCGTTGAGATTTATTGCTGAGGAAAACCGTGAAATTAAAACTCTCAGTCACTTTGCCGTAATAAAAAAGAATGAGGATGAAAACACTGCTGAAAACCTACGGCTTCTCTACGTTGCAATGACAAGAGCCGAAGAAAAGCTGATACTTGTAGGCAGTGCTTACAATCCTCAAAAAAAGATAACGAATTTGTTTTACGAAAACAGCGTGGGTGAAGAAAATATTCACACCGCAATTAAAAATATCGACAGCTTTTTTGACCTTGTACTGTTTTCTATGATAAAGCATCCGTCTTTTTCCACTTTGCCGTTCGTTAATAATCTTCAGGGCAGAACGAGGGCAAATACAGACAGTAAAATCGAGGTTTATTTTTGCGAAGAACCTTTAAATACAGCTGAAAAAGAAAAATCCGAAGATGTCTTTCTGCCCGACAGTGTACTTACCGAAACAATAAAAGAAAAGATTTCTTTTGCATATCCTTTTGATTATCTTTCGGGTATTGACGTGAAATATACTGCCTCGTCAATGGACAAAACTTATGAAAGCGAGTATTTTGCAAGCGAAAATCCTTCATTTTTAAGCGAAAACAAAATAACTCCCGCAAAAAGAGGCACGCTTATTCATAGATTTATGGAAGTCTGCGATATGCAAAATGCATCAAAGAACATTGATGCGGAAATAGATCGACTTACATTGAACGGTACATTTACAGCCGATGAGGCAAAGGCTTTAAATAAGAGCAAAATTCAAAAATTCTTTGAAAGCGATATGTTTACCCGTATTCTCTCTGCGAAAAAATTCCTTCGCGAACAGGAATTTACAATGTCAGTGCCGTTAAACCTTGTTTTGAATGAACCGAAAAACCTTGAAGGTGAATCGGCGGTCGTGCAGGGTGTAGTTGACGGATTTATTGTAAACGGCGAAAACGGCGAAATAATCGACTATAAAACCGACCGCGTAAAATCCGCAGAAGAGCTGTGTGAACGCTATAAAACGCAGATGTGGGTTTACAAAAAGGCGGCAGAGGAGTGCTTCGGGGTAAAAAATGTTAAAGTAACTCTGTATTCTTTTGAGCTTTCGGAAGAAATTTCTGTAAATTTTTAAAAAACACTTGATTTTTAAATACTCTTGTGATAAACTTATTAGGCTTAATAAATAATAACCGAAAGAGGTGACAATTCGTGAAAGAAGGAATTCATCCTAATTATGAAACCACTACCGTAAAGTGCGCTTGCGGTGCTACATTTGAAACTCGTTCAACAAAGTCAGGTCTTAAAGTTGATATTTGCTCAAATTGCCACCCGTTCTTTACAGGTAAACAGAAGCTTGTTGACACAGGCGGACGTGTTGACCGTTTCAACAAACGTTACAATCTTGAATCCAAATAACAAGCTCGGCGGTACAAACGTACCGCCATTTGTTTTATATATGAATATAATCAGAAAAAGCAATCGGAGAAATTATGGAGTACAGAACAGTAAAAAACAATTCGTTTGATGAATATGAAATTAAACATTCCCGTTTTATAGGGTATTGCTGTCCTGTGTCCTCAAAAAAGCAGGCGGAGGATTTTATATCGGAAATAAAGTCGAAGCATTGGGACGCAACCCACAATGTTTATGCCTATATTGTCCGTGACGGGAATATTAAGCGTTATTCCGATGACGGCGAGCCGCAGGGAACAGCAGGCGTTCCCGTTTTAAGCGTTTTGGAAAAGGAAAATGTTACCGATGTTTGCGTGGTTGTTACAAGGTATTTCGGCGGGATACTTTTAGGCGGGGGCGGTCTTGTGCGTGCCTATTCTCATACGGCAAAAATTGCTCTTGATAAAAGCCAAATAATCACAATGGCTAAAGCCAAGGAACTGAAAATTATTTGCGATTATACCTTTTACGGAAAGCTTGAAGCATTTTTGCGTGCTGAAAATATTATTATTCTTAATTCGGATTTTGCCGACAATGTAACCTTGAATGTCCGGGTTAAAGACAGTACGTATGAGAATTTTACGTCAAAACTTACCGAAATGAGCAACGGAAAGCTCTTTCCCAGAATAATAAATGAAAATTTTTATGAATTTTGAAAATTAAAAAAGTATTTTGCGATTTTTTGTTATATTATTATATTGAAGGGAAGGCGTTTTTTAGAGCAAAAATAAGAAAAACAGCCGAAAATTAAACTTATTATATATGAAAGGGGCGGAAATATGACAGTTCGTGAAAAGCTTGAAAACAACGAAAAGCTTATTCTTTCACCGAAAGCGTGCTTGGCGGTAAACTCAAAAGGCAGAGAAGTCCTTGAAGAAAAATGCTCACTCAGAACCGATTTTCAGCGTGACCGTGACAGAATTATTCACTCAAACTCCTTCCGCCGCCTTAAACATAAAACGCAAGTGTTTCTGTCTCCGTGGGGCGACCATTACCGTACACGCCTTACCCATACTTTAGAGGTTGCGCAGATTGCACGCACAATTTCAAACGGACTTTCACTCAATTCCGATTTAACCGAAGCAGTGGCTTTGGGACATGATTTAGGTCATACGCCTTTCGGTCATGCAGGTGAAAGGGCACTCAATTCAGTTTTTCCCGGCGGATTTCACCATTACGAGCAAAGCCTTCGTGTGGTAGAAAAACTCGAAAAGGGCGGCACAGGGTTAAACCTTACATACGAAGTGCGTGACGGCATTGTCTGCCATACAAGGGGAAAAGAAGCGGACACCCTTGAAGGCAGAATTGTTAAGCTTGCCGATAAAATCGCTTATATTAATCACGATATTGACGACGCAATACGTGGCGAAATTATGACCGAGGAGGACATTCCTCTTACAATCCGTCTTTCTCTCGGCACAAATAAATCCGAGCGAATAAATACTCTTGTAACAAACTGCGTTGAGAACAGCAAAGATGATATTCGTTTTTCCGATGATATTCAGATTCCTTTTGATGAGCTTCATAAGCTGATGTTCAGCTTGGTTTATACCAATCCAAAATGCAAGAGCGAAGAAACAAAAGCTATTGACATAATACTGCGTCTTTATGAGTATTTCGTTAAAAACAGTAAAAAAATCCCTGAGGCTTTTAACTATATAATTGAAAGCGAAGGGGTTGAACGTGCGGTCTGCGATTACATTGCAGGAATGAGCGACCGCTATCTTCTTTCTGTTTATCAGAATACATTTATCCCCAGTGCTTGGGCGGATATGGGAATGGGGGATTTTTAATGGCTATCAGTGACGAGTATATTGCAGAGCTTCGCCGCCGTGCAGACATTGAATCCATAATTTCCTCTTACGTAAATATTAAGCGCAACGGCAAAATCTGCCGAGGACTTTGCCCGTTTCACGGCGAAAAAACGCCGTCTTTTACCGTTTATCCGGACACGCAGTCCTTTTACTGCTTTGGCTGCGGAGAGGGCGGAGATGTTATTCGTTTTATATGCTCTATTGAAAATCTTGATTATGTTGACGCAATTAAATTTCTTGCCGATAAAGTAGGCATGGACTTGCCTGACGACAATTCCTACGATTCAACTCTTGCAAAGCGCAGACTGCGTATGTATGAGGCGAACCGTGAAGCCGCAAGATTTTTCAGTAAACAGCTTTTCGGAAAAGACGGCAAGGCGGCAGCCGATTACTGCATAAACAGAAGGCTTTCAAGGGAAACCGTTATAAAATTCGGAATAGGATATGCGCCTGATTCCTGGTCGGCTCTTAAAGAACATCTTAACGCAAAGGGCTTTACCGATTATGAACTTTTTGAGGCAAATCTTCTTAAAAAATCTCAAAAAGGCACATACTATGATAATTTCCGTCACCGTCTTGTTTTCCCGATAATTGATTTGCGGGGAAATGTATTGGGTTTCAGCGGAAGAAGACTCCGTGAGGAGGATAAAGGCAAATATGTTAATACCTCCGACACGCTTGTCTATAAAAAAGGCAATGAGGTCTTTGCACTGAATTTTGCCCGTAAATCGGGTAAAGACAACCTTATTTTGTGTGAGGGTAATATTGACGTTGTAATGCTTCATCAGGCAGGCTTTACCAATGCAGTTGCAGGTCTTGGTACGGCGCTGACAAGCGAACAGGCTCATTTAATGTCACGCTATGCGTCTGAAATTTATCTTTGTTATGACAATGACGATGCAGGCGGAAAAGCAACATCACGTGCACTTGAGGTATTTGCAAAAACCAATGCAAAGGTGCGTGTCTTAAAGCTTTCGGGCGGCAAAGACCCCGACGAAATTATTAAGAATTACGGTGTCGAACGGTTTAAGTCTATTATTGACGGCGCCGCAAACGAAATTGAATTTAAGCTTTTGGCTGAGCGTGAGAAGCTTGATTTAACAACGGATGACGGCAAACGGCGGTATTTGCGTGCTGCAATTCCGATTTTGTCGAAACTCACTCCCATTGAGCTTGATATTTATTCATCCCGTCTTGCCGCAGAGCTTTCCGTTGCAAAGTCCGCAATTACGGATGAGGTTAAGCGTGCGGAAAAATCACAGCGCATTACGCAAAAAAAACAGGAATTTAAAACAGTCGTCAAAGCAGATGACATTCTCGATAAATTAAATCCTGACCGTTCGGCAAATTTTAAGGCGGCAAAGGCGGAGGAAAGTTTAATTGCAATAATTATGGCAAATCCCGTGCTTTTAAATGTTGCCGACAAAAAAATTACCGCAGAGGATTTTGTAACGGCCTTTAACGGCAGAATTTACAAAACTGTTACCGACAGGCTGAGAGAAGGTAAATCTGCGGAAATATCTTTTCTTTACGGCGAGCTTATCGAAGACGAAATAAAAGCGGTTGCAAAAATTCAAACTGTTTCCGAGGTTCTGCAAAATACAGAAGAAGAGTGTGAGGACTGTATAAAAACAATAATCGGTGAGAAAAATAAGAAAAAAAGGTCGGCTGTGGATACAGAAAATATCAGCGACGATGATTTCTTGAATTTCTTCCGAAATAATACATAAGGGTGAAAGAATATGGAAAATCTTGATAAGAAAACAGCGATAAAGGCTCTTGTCGAAAAGGGCAAGACAGTCGGCAAATTAACCACGCAGGAAATCGACACTGCAATTATTGAGCTTGACATTGAAATGGACGAGCTTGACAAGCTTTACGAAATAATCGAGCAAAATAATATTGAGATTATCGACGACCTCGGCGATATGGCAAGGGACGCAATAACAAGCGAAACCGACCTTGCAAAAACCGATGACGGCGGAGTGGGTGAAAATAAAACTCTCGCAATGGACGACCCTGTCCGTGTTTATCTTAAAGAGATAGGCAGAGTTCCTCTTTTAACAACTGAGGAGGAGCAGGTTCTCGCTATGCGTATTGCCGATAATGACCCCGAGGCTAAAAAACGTCTTGCAGAGGCTAACCTTCGTCTTGTTGTCAGCATTGCAAAGCGATATGTAGGCAGGGGAATGGCTTTCCTTGACTTAATTCAGGAGGGCAACCTCGGTCTTATTAAGGCTGTTGATAAATTCGACTATACAAAGGGCTTTAAATTTTCAACCTATGCCACTTGGTGGATAAGACAGGCTATTACAAGAGCTATTGCCGATCAGGCAAGAACAATCCGAATCCCTGTTCATATGGTTGAAACTATAAATAAGGTTAAAAAGACAAGTACACAGCTTCTTCACAAAAACGGTCATGACCCGTCTGCTGAGGAAATTGCGGACGAGCTTGGAATGAGTCCCGACAAGGTGCGTGAGATTCTCCGTCTTTCGCAGGAGCCTGTTTCGCTTGAAACACCCATAGGCGAGGAGGAGGACAGCCATTTGGGCGACTTTATCCCCGATGATGACGCACTTTCACCGGCTGATGCCGCATCAATTTCTCTTCTTAAGGAACAGCTTAATGAGGTTCTCAAAACCTTAACTCCCCGTGAGTCAAAGGTTCTGTCGCTTCGTTTCGGACTTGAGGACGGTCACCCCAGAACCCTTGAAGAGGTTGGCTCACAGTTTGGTGTTACAAGAGAGCGTATCCGTCAGATTGAGGCAAAGGCTCTCCGTAAGCTTCGCCATCCGAGCCGCAGTAAAAAGCTTCGCGATTTCCTTGATTGATATATAACCGCAAATTCTATTGGACAGGCTTTATGCCTGTCCTTTTTTGTAGGGTACGCGGTATCACCTGTCGGTTCGGTCGTCGCTTCTGCTTCGCAGAGGTGTCCA
>DKTZ01000058.1:0-225 GCA_002490425.1 Ruminococcaceae bacterium UBA7217 | reverse complement strand
CTTCGCAGAGGTGTCCACTGGACATCCGCACCCTTGGCGTACCGTGGAAAACGAGTTACAAATTATTAAATTTCGTAACGAACAGCCGAGTCGACTGTCCCTACTATGATCTGCTCACTCAGTGGGAAAACTGCCAACAGACTGAAGGCGTAAATAAAACGAAAATTATGCTCCCTATAATAAATATTAAAAAATATTTAAAAATTTTTTAAAAATCACTTGACA
>DKTZ01000007.1:152996-153242 GCA_002490425.1 Ruminococcaceae bacterium UBA7217 | reverse complement strand
TCGCCTTGGTGAGCCGTTACCTCACCAACTAGCTAATCAGACGCGAGCCCATCTTTCAGCGATAAATCTTTGATATATCTAAGATGCCTTAAATATATGTTATGAGGTATTAGCGACCGTTTCCAGCCGTTATTCCTCTCTGAAAGGCAGGTTGCTCACGTGTTACTCACCCGTCCGCCACTAAGTCATATCAGAATTCATTCCGAAGAAATCATTCATCAAGCTTCGTTCGACTTGCATGTGTTA
>DKTZ01000007.1:152451-152688 GCA_002490425.1 Ruminococcaceae bacterium UBA7217 | reverse complement strand
TCAAACTCTCTAAAAAATTGTATCTTTACACATCTCTGTGTAGAAATCATTTTCTAAAGTGCTCTTTAGCTCTTTACTTATCTTCAAACTCTAAACGCTTAGCGTTTGTTCTAATTCTTTAATGTTATCCATCAAGAATTACTGTTTCTTGTACTTCCTCAATTGTATCTCTTCCGAAATACTCTCAAAGATTACAGGGTTCCTTTTCTTATCTCGTCGTTGTTTAATTTTCAAGGT
>DKTZ01000007.1:147511-152150 GCA_002490425.1 Ruminococcaceae bacterium UBA7217 | reverse complement strand
CGTTGTTTAATTTTCAAGGTCCGTACCCACCGTTTTGGCGGTGGAAGATTATTGTAGCAAAAACCAAACCGTTTGTCAATACTATTTTTAAATATTTTCAAAACTTTTTTGATTTTTTGCATTTTTAATGCTGTCCGTTCAGACAGCTTTGATATAATATCACAAACGAAATCGGTTGTCAACAACTTTTTTAAAAATTTTTTAAATTTTTTTAAAAGCCTTTCTTAAATATATATTAAATTATTCCTTCACCGTATATACGGACAAAAAACGGCAATGATACAAACAAAAGTTTTTGGAGTGATTTATATGGTTAAGAAAATTTCAATTCAAAATAAAAAGTTTAAGCTCCTTTGGCAAATTGTTGCCATAATTCTTATCAACGCATTTGTGATTGCCGTTATAGGCTTTGCCGCAACACGCACCTCGCCCACTCTGTCACGTCTCGGATCTCGTGGCGAAGAGGTCAGAAAGGTTCAGACAAAGCTTAAATCCTTAGGACTGTATACCGGCTCTGTTGACGGTATTTACGGAACAGGCACGCAAAAAGCGGTAAGGCAGTTTCAGAAAAACTGCGGCATAACCGTTGACGGAATAGCAGGACCTAAAACTCTGCTTTATCTCGGAATAACGAGCGGTTCTTCATCCTCTTCGGGCGGATATTCGAGCAGTGACATTTATCTGCTCGCAAAGGTTATCGGAGCAGAGGCAAGGGGCGAAAGCTACACGGGTCAGGTGGCGGTCGGTGCAGTTGTATTAAACCGTGTACGCCATTCGTCTTTCCCAGACACCATTTCGGGAGTTGTATATCAAAGCGGCGCATTCTCCTGCGTGAGGGACAGCAACTGGAGCGTTGAGCCGAATGAAACCGCAAAAAAAGCCGCAAGAGATGCAATTAACGGCTGGGACCCGACGGGCGGCGCTATATACTATTATAATCCTGCAAAAACAAGTAATGCTTGGATGCGTTCCCGACCTGTTATCACAACAATCGGCAGACATGTATTTTGCAGATAAATTACAGAGGAGCGGTTTTACTGCTCCTCTTGCTCTATTATCCTCTGTTACCTTACTCCTATACGTATAAAACAAAAGCGTATAAGCCGAGCATTGCTGAATAAACGATTCATAAATCCAACCCGATTGCTATTCCTGTCAGTAATCCTGCTATAATTAAATCTTCATATATTAAACATATTAAAATTGCAGATATAAATCCTATCACCGTAACAGTTTTTATTAAATCGCCCAAATTATTACCGATATTTGAAAATACGGACAAAAATCCGCACCCTGAGCATTGTTCTTCTGAATAATCCTTCATAAAAGCATATCCTTTTCTTTATTTCTCTATCCAAATCACAGTTAAGCTTGAAAACAATGACAACCGCACAATTATTATAGTAAAAATATTTACTAAAGTCAATAGTAAATTTATTTACTTGATACAATAAATTTGGTGATTTTATGCAGTATATAAAAATAATAAGAGATTTGCGTGAAGACAGCGATTTAACACAGGCACAGGTTGCAGAGTATCTCGGAACATCGCAAACTATGTATGCACGTTATGAGCGCGGTGCAAACGAATTGCCCATACGCCACCTGATGAAATTATGCGATTTATATAAGGTTTCTTCCGATTATATACTCGGCAGAACCGAAAAGTAAGGACAGGTTTCCATGCCTGTCCGTTTTTTTGTATTCTCTGATATTTTTTGCTATTTACTCCCTCGGTCCGCTGTGAAGGCAGGACAGAGAAAAACGGGACGATGAGGGCTGTCCCTACATGGAAAATTACTCTCTAATTGAGGATATGCAACACCCTCGCTCTACAACATACTCTAAACAAAATCAACATATATTAACGCTCAAATAATATTGATTTTAAATACAATTTATATTACACTTAACATAATACAATATATATGTTAAATATTAAAGGGGAAAAATTATGGATAAGATAACCGAATACTTAGAGAAGATTGACGAAGTTATCGCAGAAGGAAAGTTTAAGGACAATTGGGAGAGCCTTTCACAGTTCACCGTACCCTCGTGGTACAGACAAAAAAGATTCGGAATTTTCATACACTGGGGAGTTTATTCCGTTCCGTCCTGCGAATCAGAATGGTACCCGAGACTTATGTATAAAAAAGGTACAAAAAGCAACCTGTTTCACAGTAAAAAATACGGAATGGATTTTGAATACAGCTCTCTTGTCGGTCTTTTTAAGCCTGAAAAATTCAATGCAGAAGAATGGGCGGAACTATTTAAGAAGAGCGGAGCCGGGTACATAATGCCCGTCGGCGAACACCACGACGGAATTAAGATGTATAAAAGCGAGCTGAACCGCTGGAATATGTTTGAGCTTAACGGCAGGGATTATATGGCGGAGCTTCACGATGCCTGCGACAGAGCGGATCTTGGATTTATGATGAGCAATCACCGTGCCGAGCATTTTTGGTTTTTTAACGGTGCAAGAAAGTATTATCCCGATTCAGAGGTCTGCAAAGGCAAAAATGCCGACCTTTACGGCCCTGCCTTTATGCCCGACAGCGGTAATATCGACAAGACGGACAAGGAAATCTTTGCTACGGAAGAATATCTTCGTGACTGGCTTGCCACTGCCTGCGAAATGATTGACAGGAACCGCCCGATTGCAGTGTATTTTGATTGGTGGGTTCACAAGGACGAATTCAGACCATACCTAAAAAAATTCCTTGCATATTATTATAACCGAGGACTCGAATGGGGCGAAGAGGTTGCCGTTTTCTATAAATGGGGAGCTGTTTTTGACGGATGCGCCATATTTGATGTTGAGCGTGGGCAAATTGACGGCGTATCAAGAGAGCTTTGGCAAAACGATACTGCAATAGCTAAAAACTCTTGGGGATACACAAAGGGAAACAGCTTTAAATCTGCCGATGAAATAATCCGAAATATGATTGAGGTTGTCGCCAAGAACGGGTGCTATATGCTCAATGTAGGTCCGAAACCCGACGGAACAATATGCGACGAGGAAAAAGAGGTTTTGCTTGACATCGGCGAATGGCTAAAAACAAACGGCGAAGCAATTTACGGTTCATATCCGTTTGAGGTCTGCCTTGCGGAGGGCAAAAAGCGAAAAAACGGAGCATTTCAGGAAAGCCGAAAATACTCCAAAAAGGACTTTTGCTTTACCGCAAGAGCCGGTAAAATTTACATTTTCCCCATGGGAAAGCAAATTCCGCAAAAATTGACCGTCAAGAGCCTGCGCCGTTCCAACGAAAACGGAATACGCTATGAAATCAATTCGGTTAAGGTGCTTGGCACGGATTCCAAACTTAAATATTCCCAAAACGAAAAAGCGTTAACGGTATTTCTGGATAAAGAATATGATAACAGCACCCCGATTTGCATTTGCGTTGAAGTGAAATGAGAAAAACCGAAACAGTAGAGGACAGGTCTCATAGTCACAAAATGTAGGGCGTGGGCTTGCTCACGCCGTTTTTTCGCTCTCACTATTTTTGTACCGCAAATCGTAGGGAACGACGCCCCCGTCGTTCCGTTTTTCCGCGCTCTCTCCGAAGGAGCCGGATTTTGCAAAGCAAAAGGCTGAGGGATTGTTAATAGATTTAACGTATATTTTTACTGTGCAACAATCCTCCCGATGCGCTTCGCTCGCCACCCTCATTTACACAAGGCGGGCATATAAAATCGGACAGGCGTAAAACCCTGTCCGAACTTTTTGATTCACATTTTATTATTCTTTTTAACTGTTATTTCTGTATATCATTTCTCTGCATTTCCATTCTTCGCCCATAATGTTATATACCTCTGTCGAATCAAGCACGGTGTCCTCAAATCCGACCGCCTTATAGCAATAATATGCCGAAGTGTTATTTTCAAAAACGCCAAGCGACACCCTATCTGCACCGTATAATTCAAATGCAAATTTAAGTCCTTGCCGAAGCATTGCCTTGCCAAAGCCTTTTCCTCTTCTTTGGGGGTCTACTATTACAAATCCAATGCGCAGCTCATTATAAGACTCGTTCGGCTTTCGGAGAGTAAGAAATCCCAATATCCCCGATTCGTCAAATGCGGTAAACGGCATCAATTTCTCAACAAATTTAAATTCACTTTTTGTTATGGGATATTTTCCGAGCACTCCTGCAGTCCACTGATAAAACGATTTTTCATCACGGCACCAAGATAATATAATGTCAGCGTCCGAAGACTTGTATGGCCTTATTCTAATCATATTAATTGTCATATCCTTTCAGGCAGAAACAATTTATTTAAAATCACTTATCATCCAAAATTATATCACAGACAAATTCTAAAGACGATATAATTTTACAGTATGTTTTTTACACCCGTCATTCTTGGAACGGTTCTTTGGTTTTATGTTCCTTTAGAGTATTTTATCATAAAGCATATAAAAACAAAAGAATAATTTTTTTGCAAAAACGGTTGACAAAAGGGAATCCTTATATTATAATAATCAAGCCGAATACGGCAAAGACATATTTGGCGGCGTAGCTTAGTTGGCTAGAGCGTCCGGTTCATACCCGGAAGGTCATAGGTTCAAGTCCCATCGCCGCTACCAATAAGGCCCGGTGGTCAAGCGGTTAAGACACCGCCCTTTCACGGCGGTAAC
>DKTZ01000007.1:47458-147242 GCA_002490425.1 Ruminococcaceae bacterium UBA7217 | reverse complement strand
GGTTAAGACACCGCCCTTTCACGGCGGTAACACGAGTTCGATTCTCGTCCGGGTCACCAAAAATCGACATTTTTCTATTTAGAAAGATGTCGATTTTACTTTTTCACTATTCACTTTTCACTCTTCACTGAATAAAAGTCGATTTTTGGAAGTAATAAGTAACAGTTAAAATGATAAAAACAATTACAAAGGTATCTACAATGAAAAACGAATTATTCTCTTTTTTAGCAGAAGCCAAAAAGCAAACCTATGCAAATAAGAATATAAAAAAATCACCGTCTTCACGGCTCGGTTCATTTGACTATGAATACAGCAACGGTAAATTAACATATCACGACACATATTTCGGCGGAACAAAGTTTATCGGTGAAGAAGTTGTTTATAATTCCGAAAATTCACCTGTTTGGGGAATGAATTATTACGGCGTAACATTAAATGAAAATTTAACTGAAGATGTACTGGATAACGCTCTTCGGCCTGCATTGATGAAAGTAGGAGAAGATGACACTATCCCCGTACGAGGTCCGAAAGAATTTGTTAACAACGAATACCGCTACACCTTTGAGGTTAACGGAGATTTAGACTGCTTTGACGGAATAGAAACGATTTATTACAATAACGAAAAGATTTATGTTTTAAAATGCCACGGCGGAATTATTAAATAATAAGATTGATTTTGTAGGGGATGGTTTCCACGCCATCCCCCTTATTTTGTTCAAATTTGAGTAACCTGCCCATACTGATAAATTGATATACATTTAACCTTGTAGGGTACGCCGACCTCAGCGTCCCAAGATGGTATTCACATAATTAAATCAATAACGGACAGGCACAGAGACCTGTCCCTACTTGCTTGTTTCTCCTTGGCGGTGGATGAGGTGTTGCAGTGCGACCTTTTTTGAAAACAACCCGCTGATACAATTATCCTGTATGGTAAGTTCTGTTCCTGCTTGACAATATTTCGCCTCAAATGATACAATAGGAACAACAAATTGAACGGGTGGGCGTCCCGTGAAAACCCCGAACGGATTGATAATTTAAAAAGTCTTATGAAATAATAACCTCACGAAACATAAACGAAATCATAGATTTCTATGTTTCGGAGAACATTGTTTCATCAATTCGGGCTGTCGCCCTTACGGCTTCGCCGCCTCTTGCGCTGCTGCGCAAGAAAATTGTGAAATAAAGGTGAAATTATATGCGTTATAATTGGATTGATGAAAATTTAATGTCAAAAACAGGAGTGACAAAAGACCACAAGCTTGAGTGGAACTGGATTCGTTACCACATCGGCGGTAAAATGTTTGCCGCAATCTGCCTTAACGACGACAAAGAGCCGTATTACATTACGCTGAAATGCGATCCCCTTGAAAGTGAAATCCTCAGAAAAGAATATGAGGACATTATTCCGGGGTATTATATGAACAAAACCCATTGGATTTCCGTTAAACCTGACGGCGCAGTACCCGACGAAGTGCTTCGTGATTTGCTTGGCAAAGCATATATGCTTGTTTTAAAGAGCCTGAGCAAGAAAATGCAAGCAGAAATTACAAATCAAAACTGAATTACAAACTATATTGACAAAAGCTATCCCGTTGCAGGATAGCTTTTGCTTTTTAATATTTAATATAAAGCCGTCAAAATTCAAGTGAATTTACGATTTGGAAAATCATTTGGCTGTCTTTTATATCCGATGTGTTTTTAGCCATATAACTAACTGAATAATATGACCCGGTCAAATCGTTGGAATGCCACGCATCAGCCATCCAAAAGACATTTTGCTGTTCACCAAACGGCATAACACGCCCGCTGATTAAACCTGTATACATTCCGTTATCAAATTTTGACACGGACATAAGTGCATCATTATCAGCAACAATTTTTGTAAATATAGTACCTATCATCAACGTTGCTTTTTCAGATTCATAAAATTTAACATCTTCCAAATCCACAAAATAATCGACATATAAAACTCCGTACATCGAATCCAATGATACTCCGTAATATTTTTGATAAATGGAATTCGCTAATTTTGTTACTGCACGGTCTTCTTTTAATTTATCACTGTCTAAAGTTTCAACATCAGAATCATTTAAAGAACTATCATATTCTTCTTTCGGAAAATAGTGTACCTGAATTATATTACCTTGAGCATTTTTATAAGCCACACTTTCTTCATATTCACTAATCTTTTCGAAGCCTTGCGGAATTTTTAGCTTTGCATCTCCTAATTCTATTTCCGTAAAATTTCCTGTGAACTCTGCGGTATAATCAAAATCAATTACTTCGTTGTGAAGGTGCGTCGGGCCGTATTTTTTTAGGCAAATTTTATAAATAATGTACGGCGAAAACGACGATATTATAATGCTGAACATAGTTATTACCGCAATTATTGCCGTGAAAACATTGGCAATCTTTTGGCTTTCGTTTGTTTTTCTCATATCAACATCTGCCTTTTGCGCTAAAACGAGCCAATGTCTTTTTTTAATATAGCATATAAACTGACAAGCGACCGCGCAGATTACCAAATAATAAAGTGAATCAAAGCCAAATATATTGAAAAGTGAAAATCCGACAAGCAAGCCTGCAAAAACGCTGTATTTCTTTTTTATAACCGAAATTATCAAAGCTACTGCTAAAATAACAGCCTGAACGCAAATAATAACAATACCACCCTCGTCATATTCGCCCGTCAGTCTGCCTGTCTTCACGGCCGAAATTACCCAAACTGCACCTGATGCAAAATACAGCAACGAAAGAAACACGGCAAAAATATTCATATCTTTATTTTCACATTCGCCGAATTTCGACTTGAATTTTAATGTGAAAATGAGCACGGCGGCAGTTAAAACTGTTATTTCAATAAGCGAGCTTACGGTATTCAAAGCAATTGTGCCGCTCAAAAGCGTGCCGACTTTTTGTATTAAGGAAAACACGAAATAAACAACCGCAAAAATATAAGTCCAAATTCTTGCCGTTTTGTAATATTTATCATATTTTTTCAAAGTTGAATCAAATATTGTTTTATAGGGCTTTAACGGTTCGCCGACCTCCTGTGCTTCGCCCCCGAGCATTCGGTCAATGCTCGTGTCAAAAAGCTCGGTTATCTGAGTCATTTTGTCAAGTCTTGGCTTGGACTCGCCCGTTTCCCATTTTGAAACAGCCTTATCCGTTACACCTAAAAGCTTGCCCAGTTCTTTCTGCGTAAGACCCTTTTGCGTGCGGTATTCGTAAAGCTTATTGCCGAAATCGTATTTTTCCATTTTCAAACCCCTTTCGTTACCGTAATTATATCAACCGTCAAAAAAATAATCAATATGTCGTCGATTTTTTCTGCTCTAATTAAAGTAGAACTTTGATTTTGAGATAAAATATACGCATTTTCTGTGCGGTTCTAATTATTTTAGAGCGTGACAAAAAATAAAAATTACATTTAATATTACCTTGTAGGGTGCGATGACCTCGGCGCAATGTGCGATTTAGGACATAGGCATCGTCCCTTACAAAAACGGACAGCCGGGTCGGCTGTCCCTACAAGGTGTATTTTAATTTATTCTTATTGATGTTCGTTATGCGGAAAACGCACTCTGCCTGCAATAAACGGGACGGACAAAAGAATTGCCTTGAAAATATTATCTGCAATCATACAGAGCCAAACCGCCGTTAAATCCAGATGCCATACTTTAAGGCACAAAAAAGTGAATAAAATTCTCACGCACCACATACTGACGGACTCAGATACAAAAACATATTTGGTTTTGCCCAATCCGTAATAAATGCCCTCAAGAACTATCATCAGCCCGAAAAACGGCTCGGAGAATGCTACAAGGCGGAGCATCTTTGCGCCTAAATTCACTACATTTTGACTGTTCGTGAAGATGTCCATTAATGGAAATGCTGTAAAATAAAGCGCCGTTCCGCTCAAAAACATCATAAACACTGTTATCAGAATACTGCTTTTCTGTACTTTTTTGAACTTGTTTTCATTTTGTTCGCCTATTGAAATGCCAATCATTGTTGATGTAGCTGAGCGGAAGCCGTAACCCGCAATGTAAAATATCTGCTCGGCGCTCACGGCAATTGAGTGTGCCGCAAACACCGTTGTGCCCATTGAGGACACAAGCGCCGCAAACACAACATAGCCCATACAGTTAACGGAATGCGTCAGAAACACGGGGTAAGCTGTCTTGAGAATTTTCTTCATAAGGATTTTGTCGGTTTTTGCCATATCCCTGCCGAATTTCAGCCAGTCGCTCTTTCTGTATTCACAGAACATCAAAATTCCCGTTACAGTGAACGAAATTGCAGAGCCTACACCTGCACCGACAACGCCCATTTTGAACACATAGATAAACAAATAGTTCAAAATAATGTTAAGCAGATTTTCAAACAGGGTAATGAGCATTGGCGTTTTCGTGTTTTTTGTAGCACGCAAACACGCCGCCATAACGGTATTTACCGCTCTGAAAATCATCGGAATTGAGATAACTGCGAAATAAAGCGATGCAGTTTTTTGAATATCACGCTCCGCGCCCATAAGCACAGGGATTGCAGGTGAAAGAGCAATGCAGAGTATTCCCGTCAAAACGCCTGTGATAACCGTCAAAAGAAAAATCTGCGATGAAATTTTTTGTGCGTCATTTCGGTCTTTTCTGCCGACTGCCTCCGAAATCATTGCAACGGCGGCAACGCCGAGGGCTGAAAAAATTCCGCCCACAAGCCAGTTTATTGTGGTTGTAACGCTGACCGAGGCTGTCGCCTTTTCACCTAAATTGCCCACCATTGCCGTGTCAACGTACTGCAAAAGCGTTGACATTATCTCCTCTATAACCGTGGGAACGGCAAGAAAAATAAGCGAGGCAAGAATGCTCTTTTGATTTAATTTTTCAAGCTTATTTTTAAGCATATTCACTCCTGCCTTTCAAATTTTCAGTCACAAGAACAGTATATTAACACATTTAACGAAAAATAGCTATAGTAAAATATAAAAAGGGTTCTTTTAAAGATATCCGATATAGAACCGCACCCCCTCATCAGTCACTTCGTAACGGCTTTCCCCGAAGGAGGAACTAAAAAAAGCCTTCTCCTTGAGGAGAAGGGGGACCGCTTTAGCGGTGGATGAGGTGTAACAGTGTATTTATAAAGTAACGGCGGGAGCAAACCCCCGCCCTACTCAATGATTAAATTTTAAACGGTTTTATTTTACCGTTTTTACTGCAACAATGTTGCCCTCGGCATTTTCAGGAATTTCAAACGTAACGCTGTCGCCGTTATTCACAAGAATTATCTTTTCGGCGTCCTTAACTGATACCTTATAGTATCTTGCCGCATCGTCGAGTTTAATATAAAAGTACGTTTCCCCACCCGTTGTAGCAGTTCTGATGTCGGTTATTTTGCCCGTAACCTCTACATACTTAACAGCATTTTCTTCATTACCGCCCTGCTCGTTATCTTTAACATTTCCTATGTCAATTTCAACGCTTATACCGTTTTTCTCAAGCTCGGAAGCATATTTTTCAATGCAGACAGAAAGGTCAGATTCCGCCGCAACAATTGTTGACTGCTTTACATTAACAAGGGCGAACATTTTAACGAATCCGCTGGCATCCTTAAGCGACATAAAGTAGGTCGGCTCGCCGCTGACATTGAGAAGAAGCGGGAAGGTAGCAGTGTAACCGTACTGCTGAACCTTACCTTGAGCAGATGTCTGCGCCGCATTTTCGAGAGCGCCCGAGACCTGATAATAGCGTGCGTCCTTTGTCCTCTGGTTGATAAGAACAAAACCGATTATAGCCTCGTCAGAGGTTATTGAGGTTACGCCCGTATACATATAAACATCGTCGTTAAGCGCAAGGTAATTGTAGCCGGAGCTTGTAACCTTAACGTCGGTTTGACCGATTATTGAGTTAATAAAGCCGTTGGAATATTTGCCGTAATAATTGAACTGCTCGTTAAGAAGCTCTGCTGAATAAACACGGTCAAGCCACTGGAATTCTTCATCGGTAACAAATTTATCGGTTTTAAGCTTAGTCTTACCCTCAAGATTTGTAGAAATAAGAGTTGTTTCGCCTGTTGCGGCGTCAACAAGAATTGCACCCGTAATATCTCTGCCTCCGAAAAGACCGATTGTCTTGTCAACAACAGGGACTACCCAATATGGTCTGCCGTTGTCGTCAACTTCAAAGCGAGGTGTATCAAACATAAGCGTGGGATAATTAAATCTGCAATGACGGATAAGATCCTCGTTGAAATATTCTGCAGGAGAATATTTCATCGGATCCTCAAGTCTTTGAACCTCAGCCTTTTGACTTATCATATCAACAATAATAAATGCAGGTATACCATTCTTTGTATTTTTCATCCATTTGAAAACATCGCCGTATTCAAGTGACTGAACTCTTACGGGAGTGCCCTTATAGTTGATCTGAGTTGAATAAACGTCGGAAACAACAAACTGCGAAACATAATCCGAAAGCTTACCGAGTGCCTTTGCGGCAAGCACGTTTGAAGCATCCTTGTCAAGCTGAGGAACACTTGAAAAGTCAATTTCAGCAACCTCCTCGGCGAAATCCCCGTCCTGAACCTTAATAATATTGCTGTAAGACTTTGCACGGAAGAAAACTGCGCCCGTAAGGTATCCTATACCAACGATTACCGCCATAACAAGAAGAATTATAATCGGAATTTTCATTTTATTTTTGGCATCCGCCATTTTTTCAGGTCTGCGGTAAGCACCTGCTGTAATTCCGTAAATGCCAATGAAAATAATCACTGAAAAAGCAAGCCAAATGTACATTTCAATAGCTTTAAAATTAAGTGCAGGAAGCATAAAGTAGTAAAGCACTGCCGAAATGACAAGAGTAATAACAAGAGAAATTATTATTCTTTTAGCGTCAGACGCCTCTTTTTTCTTTTTGCCGCCGAAATCAACCTTAATCGGTTTCACAAAATCGCCTCATTTCATTTAATCATTTTTTAATATATTTTACATCATTTTTTTGCCGTTTACAAGAGTATAGACCGCCTTATTTGTTTTAATACCGATTTATTTAATTATCTTTTTGCAGTATTCCTGACAAACGCAGTTTTCACAGTCTGCACGTCTTGCGGTGCAGATGTCACGACCGTGAAGCACGCACCTGTGGCAAAAATCGTTGCTCTCTTCAGGGGGCAAAATTTTCCTAAGCTCCGTTTCAACCTTTTTCGGGTCTTTTGTGTCGCAAAGTCCCATTCGGTTTGAAATACGGATTAAATGTGTGTCCGCCACAACAGCAGGCTTGCCGTAAACATCGCCGACAATTAAATTCGCCGTTTTTCTGCCAACGCCCTGCAAAGTAGTTAAATCCTCAATATTATCGGGAACTGTTCCGCCGAAGCGGTCTCGCACTCCCCTTGCCATTTCAATTATATCCCGTGCTTTGCCGTGATAAAATCCGCAGGAATGAATAATGTTTTCAATATCCTTTACGTCCGCTTTGCAGTAATCGTCTAAGGTGCGGTATTTTGAAAAAAGAGCGGGAGTGACCAAGTTCACTCTCGCATCGGTGCACTGTGCCGAAAGACGGGTTGCAACCAAAAGCTCAAAAGGATTTTCAGATACAAGACTGCAAACCGCTTCGGGATATTTTGTTTTTAATGCCTCAATTAAATGTAATGCTCGCTCTTTTTTAGTCATATCTCAGTCACTTTCTTGACGGTTCGTCCTGAAGTCCTAAAAGGTAATCAGCCGAAACATTGAAAAATTTACAAATTTCTATAATATCAGTAAGCGACGGTTCTGTGGTGCCCGTTTCCATAAACGACACCTTGCGCTGAGTTATGCCCAAAGCGTTTGCCAAATCCTTTTGTGTAATCGTAGGAATCTTGGCGCACCTAAGGCTTTTCAGCCGTTCATTAAACTCCATTTTCAACACTCCAAATTTTCGAGTGCGATAATCTTACCACAAAAATTCCGTTTTGAAAAGGTTAAGTTTAAAAATATCTACACAAAGTTTTTATCATATTTTTGTAAGGTCTTACAAAGTTTTTTCGGTCGATTTCAGTCAAAAACTATCTATTTTACATATATTGCGCCGATGAAAATTTGTAAACCCAATAGGTTGTATTTTTGAGAAATAGCGTATATAATATGATATAAATGTTAAAACAAATTATTTTGGAGTGATTTTTTTGAAAGAAATAAGTATTCGTGAAGTAAAAGAAAATTTTGTTTCTATGATAAGCGACGAGTGGGCGCTTCTCACCGCAGGAAACATTGACAATTACAATATGATGACAGTAAGCTGGGGCGGCATAGGCGAGCTTTGGGGCAAGGATGTATGCTTTGTGTTTGTACGCCCACAGAGATATACGTTTGAATATATGGAGCAAAATGAGTATTTCACCCTTTCGTTTTACGGCGGTGAATACAAAAAGGAGCTTGGAATTTGCGGAAGCAAGTCCGGCAGGGACACTGACAAAACAGCTCTTACAGGCTTTGAACCCGTAGAAATCGGCGAGTCGGTTTCATTTAAACAGGCGAAGATTACAGTGCTTATGCGTAAAATCGCCTATCAGGATATGAAGCCCGACGGCTTTTTAGCCCCTGAAATTATGAACAACTATGCCGCCTCGGATTTCCACCGCACTTATGTCGGCGAGATTGTTAAAGTCATTGTAAACGAGTGAAAAACATATTATAATTCTTTAAGCTGGTAAAAGCATTGAAAAATTAAAGCCGAGATTCACATATTCACGTGAATTTCGGCTTTTTGGTTACAGTATTGGGACGATGTGGGCATCGTCCCCTACTCAGGAGTGCGATTTTCAATAAAAAAGTAGGGGCTGATGAGTCTCGCCTGCCAGCTCGGTCGTTGCTTCTCTCACTTCGTTTGAGAGGTGTTCACAGAACACCCGCAACCCACATCAGCCCATTGCAAATTGTTCATAAGGTAGAAACGGGACGGTGTGGGCACCGTCCCTTACTTATATTCCTGTCAATTAAGAACAGACATTGCTTTTTCGGGAAGATATTTTGCGATTACACTGCCGTCGTCATAGATTACGAAAACGCATCTGCCGTTGTCATTATACATATTGTAAACCGAATATGCTTCGTCCGAAATCTTTTGAGCCTTGGCTTTGTCGTCAATGCGTGTAACATTTACACCGTTTGCGCCGTAAATAATCTCAATAAAATCAAGATAAGTACCCGTCATTTTACCGCCGAAAATTTTGGAAACCTCATCGCTGTTCATAAAGTAATCACTTGCTCTTGACGATTGCCCGTAGCTGGTAAACACTGTAGAGTTGGTAACGCCACTGTAATACACATAATAATCTTCTCTGACATTATTAAACGCATCGGTGAGCATCAGCTTTTTATCGGGACAGATTACAGCCTTGACCTGCGCAGTCTGCGGCATCTGTTCAGTTTCATTTAACAGCTCGGCTGTTTTTGCCATCTGCGGATAAACAAGAATTGCCCTATATGCAACAGCGGTTTTTTTGCTTACCTTCTCCGCATCCGAATCACCGTAGTACGTATAAAAATCAAGCCAGAGTTCTTCTGCATGGTACTGATGTGTTTCAAGCATCGGTGTATATGCCGATGCAACAATTGCCCCCTGAGGCTTGCCTTTGTTGCCGTAATATTCGTCATACGTAATATTGCAAAGGTCCTCATAAAGAGCGGCTTTTAACTCCTCGGTCATTTCAAAGGATGAGCTGAAAACTTCCGTTTCATATCCGGAAGTTTCAGCGTTTGCAAGAAGGTTCCCGTTATAATAATCATAAAAATCAGAGCTTTCAATTTTTTGATCGCCATATTCCATACCGTCCATTACAATGTTTGCCGTTTCGTCCGTGTAGTTTCCGTTTGTCGATTCAGAATTCAATTTGGATTTTATAATGCTGTGGAAATAGTTAGAATCGAACACTGCTTTATTGTAATTGTTGCAGGTTTCCTCTGAATAGACGGGGAAAGATCTTGATATAAACTTGCCGTCCTTTGTCTTTATTACAAAGCTTATTCTGTCAATGCTGTTTCTGCCCTCACGTTTTTCAGTCTTTACCTTATTAAACTGCTCAATGCACATTTTAATGTCTTCGGGGTTACTGCTCTTGCAGACATTTTCATTTTCTTTGTCGTATGTTCCCGGATTTGCAATATCCACCATATAAGTGAATGCAATTAACGGGTCGTCATAGCTCATTGAAATATATTCAATATCCTTTGCCTCAGGCAGCTTGTTGTATGTGCCGAAGTAGCCTGTGCCGATTACAAGAAGCGCTGCAAACATCACAAGCGCAATTCCGCCGTAAACGGGAAGCATTCTTAAAACCGCCTTGAAATTTCTGCGGATAATAAGCTCTGCAACAAAGAAAATTATAAATGAAATAAGTGTAACTAAAATTATGCAAAGCGCTACGCTCTTAATTTTGTTCTCACGGTAAAGAGAATTAAATACTGCTGTCAAAGCCACTAAGCTTACAAGCAGAACAGTTGTGCCGTTAAGTGCGCTTGCAATTGAGAATTTGCCGAAAGATGCCGTATTTTCATTTTTACGCTTTTTGAAAAGCACAAGCCCCACAGCAAAAATAATTACCGCGGCTATTGCCCAGAAAGCTATCGGTAAAAAGTTGTCTTTCCATGTCAGCAATAATTCTTTAGGTACTTTTTTACCCATTATAAGCTGATTTACACCTGAATAGTCCAAAAGACCCGTCCACGGTGAAAGGAGCATTGTATCCTCAAAGCCGTAGTCACTGCCTACATAACCTGGCAAAAACAAACTTTTAATTTCGCTGAACATATATGCAAACACTAAAGCAATAATGCTTGCAGACCCTGACGTAAACAGCGCTTCTATCATAGAGCCTGAAACAGCCGCCGCAAGTGCGCCGATTGCAAAGCCCGACATACCTCTTATAAACATCAGCACGGTGTAATATGCAAAGAGCTTGAGCTGATGCGAATGGAAGCCGAACATACCCACGTTCATTAAAAATACTATTAAATACGGGATAAGCGCCACGGCAAAAAGCTCTATTGCGCCTGCCGCAATACGGTTTAAGAACAGCCTTGTACGTGTAATACCTGCGCTGAAATAAACGTTTACGCTGTTTTTCTTAAATGCAAATGATAAAAGAGAAAACGCAACTACTATACCGCACAAAATCATCAGAAAACTTAACGGAGCGGCGTCGTAGTACTCACCCTCACCTTTTATTCCGCCGAAATATGATATCATTTCGTGTTTTTTCAAAAGCTCCATATACTGAAGATTCTGTTTAAGAGCTTTTGCAAGCTTTGCTACCGGACCTATAACGGAAAATGAAATAAAGAGCAATGCAACAATTGGAGCCTTGCAGGCTTCAAGCAGACTTCTCAAAAAGTCTCTTAAATTGACCTTGTCATTCAAAAATCTTTGTGATGTCATATTTCTTATCCTCCATTTCATTAAGGAATACCTCTTCGAGAGTCAGCTTATATTCATCAACAGCTATCGGGCGGAGCGCGTTAAGCTTTTGCTTTTCTTCAATTGAATTGCCCTCGAAAATAATCGTTGCTATTTTGCCGTCAAGGTCTAATGACTTATATTTAATTCCGCTGAAATCGTCTTTTGCAATATCACGGTCGAAAATCAGCCTGAATTTGCCGTAATTCTGCGAAATATCATAAACCGAGCAGTCCATTGTAAGGTGCTTACCGTTAATAAGCCCTGCATGGTCGCAAAGGTTGGAAAGCTCAGCTAAGTTGTGTGAGGAAATGACTATTGACGCCTCCTGCTCGGCAATATATTCCATAAACAGCTTTTTGGTAATATCTCTCTTGTGCGGGTCAAGACCGTCAAAGGTTTCGTCAAGCAAAAGATATTTCGGTTTGCTTGCAAGAGCTAAAACAATTTCAGTCTGCCTTTGCATACCTTTTGAAAAGCCTCTTATTCTTTTCTTCTCCTGAAGTCCGAAAAGCTCAAGCAAGTTGTCAAAGGTCTTCCAACTGAAATTCGGGTAATAGTCCGAATAAAAATTCGCCATTGAATGTGGTGTTGCGCTTAAGGGGAACCAAAGGTCGTCGGGAATATAGAACATCTCCTTGCGGACATCGTTATTATCAAAGGTGTTCTGCCCGCCCATTAAAACTTCGCCGTTCTCAGGCTTGTAAATTCCTGCGGCGGTTTTGAGAAGAGTTGTTTTACCTGCTCCGTTGTAGCCGATAAGTCCGTAAATTGAAGAAGGCTCAACATTAAAAGATATGCCCTCAATGGCAGTAAAGCTGCCGTATTTTTTTGTTATATTTTTAAACTCAATCACGTTTCTTCATCTCCTTCATAAATATTATTGACAATTTTTAAAACATCACTTTTTTCTGCT
Source organism: Ruminococcaceae bacterium UBA7217 (assembly GCA_002490425.1). Lineage (GTDB taxonomy): Bacteria > Bacillota > Clostridia > Oscillospirales > Acutalibacteraceae > Fimenecus. The sequence continues at coordinate 134,888 of DKTZ01000007.1, read as the reverse complement.
CCCATGGATTTCGCTTTTGAAATTGCAAGCCGTGCTTCCTCCAAAGCGCTTTCTGCAATAACATCTCTTTTTGTGCCTTTGCTTACAAAGCTGCCTTTTCCCGCAACGGAATAAATTATTCCCTGCGATTCAAGGTCGGAAAATGCACGTTTAATTGTATTAATATTTACCGAAAGCTCGGAAGACAGCTGGCGTAGTGACGGGAGCTGGTCATCGGCCTTTAATATCCCGCTGCCGACAAGTGCGGTTATCTGTTCTTTTATCTGCTCATAAATCGGTGTTCGGGAATGGAAATCCAAGAAGAAATTCAAAATGTATCACCTCCGCAAAGGAAATTTTATATATTATTTATTTTTTGATTTTGCAATAATAAAGATTATTAAAACCGAACCCATCGCTAAAGTTAATTTCATAAATCTCTTCATACAATGCCCTCCATTATAAATTCTTCATATTTCTGTATCAACTGTGCTATTACAATTAGCACAGTTATATAGTACACCCATATTTTTTATTTGTCAATATATTTTGTATTAAGGTTTTGTTAAGATGTTTTATTGACTATGCATTCACTATAAAGTATAATTGAAACGAAAGGATGGTAAATTTGGCTTATTTGTTTGTTCATTTTAAAGAAAAAATCACGCCTGACGGCGAACAGGTTTATTTTTCCGTTTCAAAGGACGGCTATACTTTTGAAAAACTAAACGGCGGTGAGCCTGTTCTCACAAGCACTATGGGCGAAAAAGGCTGCCGTGACATTGAGATTGTGAGACTTCACACGGGCGGATTTATAATCATTACAACCGACCTTTGCATTGTCCACAGAATGGACGAAAACTACAATGTAAATTGGAAAGAAATCAATTCAAGCGGAAGTAAATGCTTTTGTGCCTGGCGCACTCCCGATTTAATAAATTTCAGCGAGCAGGAGCTTTTGCCCGTAGGCAGAGAGGATTTCGGCTGTATGTGGGCGCCCGAGGTATTTTTTGACGAAGAAAATGAAGAATATCTTATTCACTGGGGTTCAACTGTAAAGTCAGACAGATTTACACATATGATTATCTTCTGCTCGGCGACAAAAGACTTCAAAAGCTTTTCAGAGCCTAAGCCTTTCTTCCAAAAGTACAATGAAATTCTCGACTCGCATATAACCAAAATCGGGGATACATATCATCTGTTTTACAAAAATTCCGACAGTCCTGCAATGAATATGCACGCAACCTCAAAAAATCTTTACGGACCGTACCTTCACGACGAAGCCTTTGAAAAATATATGGCTACGCTCGAAAAGCCCGGTGCATACGAAGCGCCGACAACATACACTTTGCCTGACGGAAAATGGTGCTTGATGCTCGACTTTTTCGGCTGTGAAAAGGATAAAATGGGATATGTCCCGTTTGTATCAAGCGCACCCGGCGACAGCAATTTTAAAATGTGCAAGGAAAAGTTCTCATTTCCCTACGGCTTTAAACACGGCAAGGTAATTGAAATTACGAACGGGGAATACGAAAGACTTAAAGAATACTATAAATAAAGAGGAAAAAACAAAGCAAAACCGTGTATCGTTTGCAGATACACGGTTTTTATTTTGTGCAGATAATTTAATTTTCTGTTAGATTTGTTTAAGTCTGCCGAGCTTTTTGATTCCGCCCTTGAAGAGGAATCCGCCTATCATCTTACCAAGCGGTCTCCAGAATTTGCCCTCATTGAGCATCATAAGAAGTCCTTCCGCCATTTCGGGACTGAAAATACCGAAGCTCATTGAAATGAAATTCTTAATCGGAGTCTGGAGTGCAACTGCGCCCATCATTGTTTCAGCGCCAAGGAACTTTGTGAGAAGTCGGCAAAGCCTACCGCCCCATTTGGTGTCATAAGCGTCCTCAAGAGTGTTAAGAATTGTGAGTGGCTTGCTCTTGTCACGGGTATTTGCAGGGATTTCGTGACCGAGAACAGCTTTGAACTCGTCGTCACTTACATTCTTAATATTTGCGCCGTAATAAGCGGGAGCAGATGCTTTGTAATCGGGTATTGCGTATGCATCTGTTGACTCAACATTTACGCTTGCCTCAAGCTTAATGTCACGGCTTGATGCGCCTACTAAAATCTTAAATTCACCGCTTTCAACCTGCCAAGCGTGTGCGTCAACATTATAGAATGCAAATGCACGTTTTTCGAGGTCGATTGAAACCTCTTTCTCCTCGCCTGCCTTTAAGAAAACCTTCTTAAAGCCTTTAAGCTCTTTAACCGGTCTGTAAATTGTACTTTCAACATCTGAAACGTAAAGCTGTGCAATTTCAGCACCGTCAACACTGCCCGTATTCTTAATTTTAAATGAAACTGTCAGCGTGTCTGTGTCTTTAATGCTGTCAGCGGAAACCTTAATGTCGCTGTATTCAAATGTTGTGTATGAAAGACCATGACCGAACGGGAAACGTACGGGGATATTAGCTGAATCGTAATATCTGTAGCCTACATAAACGCCCTCTCTGTATTCAACCGAAACGGGAGTGCCGGGGAAGTAGTTTGCGCTTGAATTATCCGAAAGCTGCATGGGGTAGGTTTCGGCCAATTTACCCGACGGGTTAACGTCGCCGAAAAGAATGTCGCAAACAGCGCTGCCGCCCGCCTGACCCGTGAGGAAGCCGTTAAGAATTGCAGGAACGCTGTCCGCCCAAGGCATTTCAATTGACGAGCCGCCGGAAAGAACAACAACAGTGTTTTTATTAACATTCAAAATCTCTTCAACAAGTCTGTTATGGAGAGGCGGTATTCCAAGATGCTTTCTGTCATTGCCCTCGGTTTCAAATTCGTCAGTAAGACCTATGAAAAGGAGAGCTACTTCGGCTGTTTTTGCCTTTGCAACAGCCTCAGCTACGAATGTATCGTCGGAAATTTTATTTTTCTTTGCTGTGCTGTAACCGGGAGCATAGTCATAGTTTATGCCCATTTCCGTAAGAGTGTCGCAAGCATTGTCAAGCTTAATGGGGTTAATGAGCGATGAGCCTGCGCCCTGATAACGTGGCTTTTTTGCCATTTCACCGATAACTGCAATTTTCTGCGTCTTTTTAAGAGGAAGAATGTTACCGGCATTCTTCATAAGAACCATACACTGACCTGCAATTTCACGAGCGAGCTTATGGTGCTCGTCGGGGTCGTATGTATAATCGCCTAAGGTTGCAACTGATTTGTCAACCATATTGAGTATAAGGTCAACCGCATGGTCGAGAACAGCCTCGTCGAGAGAGCCGTCTTTAACAGCGTCAATGATAAGCTTTGTACCGTCGCCCGAGGACGTGGGCATTTCAATCTCCTGACCCGCTTTAAGTCCGGGAACTCTCTGATTTTCTGCGCCCCAGTCAGTAACTACAAGGTTCTCATAGCCGAAGTCATTACGGAGAACGTCTGTTAAAAGCCATTTGTTTTCTGCGCAGTATTCACCGTTAAGGCGTTCATAAGCGCACATAACAGTCCAAGGCTGAGCCTTTTTAACTGCGATTTCAAAAGGACGAAGATAAATTTCACGAAGTGTTCTTTCGTCAACAACGGTGTTAACGGTCATTCTTCGTGTTTCCTGGTTGTTTGCCGCATAGTGCTTAAGCGAAGTGCCTATGCCCTTTGACTGAACGCCGTTAATAAATGACGCCGCCATTTCGCCTGCAAGCTCGGGGTCTTCCGAGAAATATTCAAAGTTTCTTCCGCAAAGGGGAGAACGCTTAATGTTTGTGCCGGGGCCTAAAAGAACAGAAACCTTTTCCTTGCGGCATTCATCGCCGAGAGCCTCGCCCATTTTTCTGATAAGGTCTGTGTCCCAAGAGCAAGCGGTGGCAGATGCTGTCGGGAAGCAGATTGCGGGAACACCCTTGAGAAGGTCTGTTTCGCCTTTCTTTGCCGCGTCCGGGTCGCCTTTCTTACGGATACCGTGAGGGCCGTCGTTAAGACTTACGGATTTAATCCCCAAACGGTCAATAGGCTGGCTGTGCCAGTAGTCAAGACCGTCGCACATACTTGCCTTTTCTTCAAGCGTCATCTGTGCGATAAGATCAGCGTGTTTTAATGCCATAGTTTTTCCTCCTAATCTCATATACAAAATGTATCATTTTATATGATAAAACAAAATCAGTCAAAATGCAAGATTTTTGTCTAAATTTAATCGTCAGATGTAAATATTGCCGAGCCGTCGGAAAGCAATTTTTCAGCGGCGGCAGAGTCAAGCGATTCAACTGTGCGGAGCTTTTTCTGAATAAGGTTGTTTCTTGACTGAGCATCGTCAATCGTTTTGCCTGCCTCGTCAATCTTTTTGCGAGCCTTTACAAGCAGTCCGTCAAATTTGTCGTATTGAGTTTTAACCGCCGACAAAAGCTCGCGAACCTCATTTGCTTTTTCGTTTATGGCAACTGTTTTAAAGCCCATTGAAAGTGAATTTAAAAGCGCCGTAATTGTGCTCGGACCTGCAATCATAACATTGTAATCCTTCTGAATTTTTTCGGGAAGTCCCGTGCGTGATGAGGCAATTTCAGCGTAAAGCCCCTCGGTTGCAAGGTACATAATTGCAAACGGAGTAGTATTAGGAATGTGTATGTATTTTGAAACGTCCTTTGCCTCACTGAGAATACGTTTTTCAAGAGCCTTTCTTGCCTCTTTAAGCGCTTCTGCGTCAGCGCTGTCAGCGGCAGTGTTCAGGCGAATGTAATCCTCCATAGGAAATTTTGAGTCTAGCGGCAGTAAAATGTCCTTTTCGCCCTTTTCCGAGGACGGGATTTTAATTGCAAATTCAACCCGCTCGGCGGAATTTGGGACTGTGGCGACATTCGTTTTGTACATACCGGGTATGGTCTGGTCAAGTATTCCCTGAAGCTGAACCTCAGCCCAGGTTCCCCTCGCCTTTACGTTTGTAAGAACCCTGTTAAGTGCTGATACATTCTCAGTAACTCCCGAAGAAAGAGTCTGCATTTCGCCGAGCGATTTATACAGCTTTTCAAGCTGTTCCGAAACGGTTTTGAATGAAGAGTCAAGCCGTGTTGTGAGGGTTGAGGTGAGTTTTTCGTCAACCGTTGCCCTCATTTCCTCCAGCTTTTTCTCATTTGACTCCTGCATTTTGGCAATGGAGCTTTCCAGCGCTTTATTCTGTCTGTCTGCATTTTCCGTATTTTTGTCACGGATGTTTATGAGCATTTCAACTGTGTGCTTGCTTTGTGCGTCAATTTTTTGTGACATAGCGTCAAGGCTTTGGCGCATTTCCTCTCGAACGGTTTTACCCGAATTTGCATTTTCCGTTCGTATTCGGCTGAACTCATCGCCGAATATTTTTTGCATTGAATCTATTTTACTGTCAACCGAGGACTGATTTTCAGACTTTTTAATTTTGCCGTAAAGCAAGATAATCATTACCGTTAGGACGGCAGTCACCGCAAAAATCAAACCTAAAATAATATAAATAGCTTTATCCATAATTTTTCCTTTCTTAATTAAAATCTATTTCATATCTTATCCATTATACCAAACACCGAATACAAATTCATTATATTTGTAAAAAAATTTTAAAATGTATAGCGAAAAAACAATTTTTTTGTTATACTTTAAGAAAGGTGATAATCAATGAAAAGGTTTTTGTGCGTAATTTTGGCGCTTATATTATGTATAACATTTCTTTGCTCCTGCGGGAAAGAGGAAACCTCCGGCAAAAGCTTTGCGGCGGCAGTTTCATCTTTGCCCAAAACTTTCGATCCGCAGATTGCGGCTGAAGATGTGGAAAAAACAATAGCACTTAACTGCTTTGACACTCTTTTACGCCCTGATGAAAACGGAGAAATGCAGTGCCTTGCCGCTGAAAGCTATACGGTTTCCGCTGACGGACTTATCTATACAGTAAAGCTTCATGACGGTCTTAAATATTTTGTTCCGTCAAGCACGAAAAAATTTATTGAGGAAAAAGGCGGTGCTTTGCCGACTGATATTACGGCAGACGATTTTGTATTCGGCATCACAAGAGGCATATTGCCTGAAACGAAAGCTTCGGATTATTCTCTTTTGTCAAATATTAAAAATGCAGAGGCGGTACATAACGGTGAGGCGGACAAAGCTTCCCTCGGTATCCGTGCAGAGGGCACAGACACTCTCGTTATTACGCTTGAAAAGCCCGACAAAAACTTTCTTTTTGCGCTTTCTCAGCCCATAAGCGCCCCTTGCAACGAACAGTTTTTTAATTTAACCGCAGGCAGATACGGACTTGAAGTAAAATACACAGTTTTCAGCGGCGGATTTTATGTTTCGGGAGTGTCTGATAAAAATTATGTCACAATTTCAAAAAACAGTGAATATAACGGTGAAAATGCGGCAGTTCCAAACTCGGTTACATTTTATTTGAATGAGGATTATTCGCAGGTTGCATCTAAAATTAAAAAAGGAAATTACGACTGTGCATTTTTGAACAGCACATCTAAAAAAAATGCAGGCTCAAAAATTGCGGAAACCGGTCTTAATAATATTACATATACTCTTGTGTTTAATTTCTCGCAGGAGCGTTTTGCGTCTTTAAATTTAAGAAAAGGTCTTGTTTCCGCTATTGATTTTTCTGCATTTTCCGAGAACAGAGCAGACGGAATTGTCGCTCCCGATTACTTTTTGTCAGGTGAAAAAATTTCAAACAGCAGTGTGAGTCAAGCAAAAACAGACATTGACAGCGCAAGAAAAATGCTGACTGACGCACTCGCAGAGCTTGATGTTTCAACATTGGATATCAGAATTTTATGCACAAATAACACGCAGGGCATTGCAAAAAGTATAGTAAATTCTTGGCAAAAAAATATAGGAGTTGAGCTTAACGGAACGGTGTCTGTTATGGAGCAAAAGGATTTTGATTCAGCAATAGCCAAAAAAGATTTTGACATAGCTCTTTACCCGCTTACCTCATCTTCATCAGACGCTAAGTCGGTTTTATCCGTATTTACAAGCGACAGTAATTTGAATTTTTCAGGATATAAATCTGAGGAATACAACAGAATATTTGACAATTTAACCGAAAATCCGACACAGGAAAATCTTACCTACGCGCAGAGCTTTCTTATTGAAAATGCCATAGTAATTCCCTTACAGTTTGATTCAAAATATTTTGTTTGCGGAAAAGCAGTCAGCGGAATTTACTTTGTGTACGATACTTCTAATATCTATTTCGGCAAAGGTAGAAAAGAATGACATCAAAAAGAAAGATTTATATTATAATCTCGTGGGTGCTCGTGCTGGCGGTGATGATTTTCATATTCGCAATGTCCTCGGCAAATGCGGAGGAGTCGGACAGTATGAGCGATTCGTTGCTTCTGAAAATAACTGGGCTTACGGGAATTGAATTTTCATCTTATTTTATTCGCAAGGCGGCACATTTTTGTGAGTTTGCGGCTCTGTCATTCTCGCTTTCAAATGCGGTTTTTGCCACATTTAATACTAAAAAAGCCTCACTGATTGCTTTTCCCCTCGCCTGTCTTTATGCAGTAACTGACGAACTGCATCAGCTTTTTTCGGACGGGCGTGCGTGCAGTGCAAAGGATATGCTGATTGACTCTTCGGGGGCACTTCTCGGAGCAATTATATTTTTACTTATAATTTTAATTTATATAAAGAAAATCGAAAGGAAAAATGACAATGGCAATATTAAGACCCTTTAAGGCAATAAGACCCACCCCTGACAAAGCTGATAAGGTCGGAGCCCTCCCCTATGACGTAATGAACTCAGACGAAGCGAGAGAAATGGTAAAGGGAAATCCCTACTCATTTCTTCATGTGGATAAGGCAGAGATTGACTTGCCTAAAGACACATACATTTACGATGAAAAAGTATATGAAAAGGCAAAGGAAAACCTTGAAAAGCTAATTTCAGACGGCATTTTGGTTCAGGACGCAAAACCTATGCTTTACATTTACCGTCAGATTATGAACGGCAGAGCGCAGACAGGTCTTGTCGGTTGTACCGCCGTTGACGATTACATCGACAATATTATCAAAAAGCACGAATTTACCCGTGCTGACAAAGAGGCGGACAGAATTCATCACGTTGACACCTGCAATGCAAACACAGGTCCGATTTTCCTCACTCACCGTGAAAATAAAACCGTGTCAGATATAGTTGAGAATTGGAAAAACAGCCACTCACCCGTGTACGATTTTGTGTCTGCCGACGGAATTTCACAGACTGTTTGGGTAATTAACGATGACAGCACGGTTGAAGCACTTGTAAACGAATATGCAAAAATTCCTTATCTTTACATTGCAGACGGTCATCACCGCTGTGCCTCCGCCGTTAAGGTAGGCGAAAGGCGCAGAAACGGAAGCGAATATGACCGAAACGCCGAATTCAATTTTTTCCTCTCCGTGATTTTTCCGTGTAACGAGCTTAAAATTATGGATTACAACCGTGTGATTGCCGATTTGAACGGGCTTTCGGCAGAAGAGTTTATCGCAAAAATCAGTGAAAAATTCACTGTGAAAAAAATGGGCAGAGAGCCTTATGCCCCCAAAGAGCGCCATACCTTCGGAATGTTCCTTGACGGCGAATGGTACTGCCTTTCGGCAAAAAGCGAATTTATTAACGAGAACGACCCAGTCGAGTGTCTTGATGTTTCAATCCTTCAGAATAATCTTATTTCACCCGTGCTCGGCATTGACGACCCCAGAACGGACAAACGAATTGATTTTGTCGGCGGAATCAGAGGTCTTTCCGAGCTTGAACGCAGAGTAAATGAGGGAATGAGAGTAGCATTTTCAATGTACCCGACCTCGCTTTCTGAGCTTATGAACATTGCGGACGCAGGCAAGGTTATGCCGCCGAAATCTACGTGGTTTGAACCGAAATTGTTGTCAGGATTGTTTATACACAGCTTGTCGGACTGACGGTAAACTATTTTGTGATAACAAAGTAAAGTGCGATGTTCTTCACATACAAAGGGAAATAATATTGTATTCTGCAATTTACAGCAATTATCGAAAAAGCAGGGCTTGCCCCGCTTTTCGTGTTTATGACAGGCATAATATATCGTCATTTTTCACAAAAAACATATCATCTGTTTGTTATTTTGTTATAAAGGACGAAAGTTAAAAAATTAACAAGAAAATCTTGACTTTTCTAAAAATTGGTTGTAGCATATAAACAAACAACTACATAGATATATGTGCAATATTCACAAAGAAAAGACAGATATGATTATGAAAGAAATTCTCGAAAATATGAACTTGAAAAAAATTTTATCTCAGAAAGAGGGATTTAAGCGATTTAACATTTTACTTTGCAGTATTGTTATTATGGGCTTTGCTGTTGCGGTTTTTTCATTTTCCGGTATGGGTGTTGACCCTTTTACCGCTATGAATATGTCTGTAAGCTCAATTCTCGGCATAGGGTTCGGATTTTATCAGATGTGCATAAACGGCGTGCTTTTAATTGCTGTTGCATGCGCTGCTAAAAGGCTTATAAGCGTTGGCACAGTTGTTAATATGGCAGGCGTTGGCTTCGTTTGCGAGTATTTTACAGGCGTACTGAAAGCTCTTTTACCTGCCGCTGATAATCTCATTTATAAAATATTCCTTATGATTATAGGTGTTTTTCTTTTGAGCTTCTCTGCTTCACTTTACTTTAAATGCGATATGGGCGTTTCGCCTTACGATGCATTGGGAATGGTAATGGAAGAAAAACTGAAGCTTAAGTATAAATGGTGCCGTGTATTCACAGACCTTGTGTGCACAGGCGTCGCGCTGATTTTGGGCGGCCCTATCGGCGTAGGTACAATTATTACCGCATTATTTATGGGACCTGTCGTTTCCTTTTGCAACGGCAGTATCTCAAAGAAAATAATTGAACATAAATACCGTATTCTTCACCAGTTTACGGTTATAAGATATTACGACTATACACACTTCGGTACGGCGTACAACCGATAAAAGTCAAGAAAAATAAGTGTAAAAATTCGGAATTCACGGTTCTGTGGTTCCGAATAATTTTTTTACGGAGAAAAAAATATCAGCAATTATTGGAAAAGCAGGCTTGTCCTGCTTTTTTTGTTGCCTTATTACATTGAATTTGGTAAAATAGAATAAAAAATAAAAATATTTTAAAAATTTTTGTTAGGTTTTGCATTTTTGAAGCACTACGTTATGAAAGCAAAAAAGGAGAGTTGATATGGAAAACAGTATCGTAATTGATACTGCTGACCGATTTGAACAACTTTATAATGCATATTATCAGCGTTTAGTGACGTATGCTTCGGCAAGGCTCGGTGAATACCGTGAATGCTCTGAGGACTGTGTTCAGGAGACATCGAAAACAATATTTCGGCAGGCACTGCGACCGTAACAGTAATAGGCATTGGACTGTACGAGGGTGAAAGGTCATACAGCTTCACAATTCTGCCGTGTGAAATCAGCGAAAAGGACATCTCCGTCAGCGGCAGTCTTGAATACAACGGCGCTCCCGTTGAGCCTCAGATAACCGTAACAAAAGACGGAAAAACTCTCCAATACGGTACGGATTATATTGTGTGTTATTCCGACAATAACGGCGTAGGTACAGCTTTCGTCACGGTTGAAGGCATTGGCAACTACTGTAACAGTGTAAATCTTGAATATGAGATTTACAGGAATGAAGAGAAAGAGCCTGAAACACCTGATACGCCCGACAAACCCGAACAGAACGACCCGTCAAGCGGTAGCACAGATAAACCCGACAACGGCAAAAATGAAAACGCAAATAACGGAAATAATAAACCCGAAAAGCCGTCGGCAGATGTGAATACTTCGTCAAAGGGCAACAGTTCCCAAGCACCGCAGATTCCGAATACGGATGCAACTTCGGACTGCACCGCATTATTTGCAGTATTTGCCATTTTGCTCGCCGCAGACTTCATTATCCGAAAGAATGAAGAAGAACAGACACGAGCATTTTTAAGCACAAGACGAAATATAAAGTAACTTAAATTCATAAAGCAACAGCCGAAATTCACTTCACACAGTGAGTTTCGGCTGTTTTCATATTCAACGTTAATTTTGCTTATACTGACGGCATTTTAACGGTGATAATATTTTCCATAAGGTCAATGCAGTCGATTTCGGCGTCTATTTCGGTTTTAACGCCCAAGATGTTTATAAGAATGAGCTTTCCGTTTTCCATCCTTACTCCCGCGACGTTTTCCTGAATAAGCTTTTTATCATTTCCGTTTAAGGCATAAACTGCTGAAAGGCACATTTTTTATTCCCCTTTCATTATTTTAAGCGCTTCACGAAGCTTTTTATTGCCGCTGTTCATAAGCGAAACTGCCTCGTGAATAAGCTCGGCGGCTTTTGGCGGTGCACTGTGGGCGATTTTGTGAAGCTCCTCGGCGTGGTGCTCATTATGCCCTGTCATATACTCGAGGAGCGCCAGCGTTTCCTCAGCAGAAACCGCATCGCCGTGGGGGTGAGTGTGTGAATGTGTATGATTGTGGTTATCCATATTTTTAAGTCCTTTCCGTATGTAAATTTATTTTAATTTAGCTGTCAAGGCAGTCAAAAATCTCTGCCCAAACCTTTTCGTCCTGCGCGGTCATTGCGTCCCAGTCGTATGATGCTACAAATTCTTTTTTCTGATTTTCAGTAATATTTTTATTCCGTGCCAAAGCTGTTTTTGCATTTACATATTCACCGAGATACTGCACTGCTTTCTCGGTATAATTCGGATTATGCCCCTTATTATGCTCCAGTAAAAAGCGGATATTGCTCTTGCTTGCAAGTGCGGATTTCAGTGTATCGTAATGCATTTTGCCGCACATTTTATCGTTATCGGAATAAATCAGCAATGCTTTTACATCGGAATTCGACAAAGTGTCCGCCGCATTGAAGCCGAAAAACTTGGGATTTGACCTGCGTTCAAGCTCCAAAATTGCCTTGCGGTAGCCTTTTAAAACACCCTGAAAATAAGAGTTTACCAAAAGCTTAACCGACACAAAGCCCGACATAACAACAATATGTGAAATTTCAGGGTGCAAAGCCGTTATATTCAAGGTAGAAAATCCGCCCCAGCTGTGCCCCATAACAGATAAATCAAGCTCTTTAAAGCGTTCGTCTGCACGAAGTGATGTAATGCAATCGTTCAAATCACAAAGTGATTGCGCCATACCGTTAGTATTTTCGCCGCCCGACTCCATACACCCTGTGTGGTCATAAGCAAACACGCGAAAGCCGTGACGGCAGAGCATTTCAATTTCTTTCATATACGAGCGATGACCGCCGCCTATGCCGTGGTCAAACACAATGAGCCTGTCGGGGTTAAACCCGTCATAATAATAAAAATTGCCATTTAACGTGTGACCTGCCAACGCCTTAAACTCATAGGTTTCAGCGTGTAAACCGTCAAAATCGTCCGCTGAAAAATAGTACGCCAAGCCGTCGTCATCATATCGGGTGTACGCCATTCCTTTATAAATTCCGATTACTTTTTTCTCAAATATCATTCTGCTGTCACCTCAGTCTATATCATATTTTTTCATCGTTTCAGCTGTTCTGAATTCGTGCTTTTCGTAATAACCGATAAGATTTTTTTCATCGTCACGGAGAGCTACCATATAAACGTCTTTATTAAGCTTTACGTTTTTAAAGGTATAAACAATATTGTTGTTTTTATCCTTTTTGAACCACTCAATAACCCTTTCTATCATTTCGCAGGATTTTGCATTATGACAGTCAAGAAGGCTTTTACCCAAAAGCTTTTCACCACCGTATTTTTCATAATTTTTCACTGCGGAAAAGTTCATATAAACAATTTTATGGCTTAAATCGCAAAGCACAATCGGCGCTCTGTCAGCGTCAAGCACGCTTTTAAATAATAATTCGTTCATTTTTATTTTCCTTTCACTGTAAGTCGTCTGCTGTCGCCCTGTACTAATTCAAAGTGAGGAGTAAACGGCATATCGCCGGAATTTTCATAAAAAACGGTTACCTCTTGCTTCTCGCATTTGACCGTCATATTAAGCTTTACGCATTTGTTTTTAAGATAGTCAAAGGTTTTGCCGTCATCATAAAAAAATGTGTCGGTAAATGTGCCGTTACTCACAGGGTAAACGGTCAAAACAAGGTTTTCATCACTGCTCCGCCCCGTTGCTTTATTGCAGGGAATAACACAGCCGCATTTTACAAAATATTTCATTTTTCCGTATGCGGGAATTTGCACTTGAAGCACCGTTCCGCCCTTATAAAACGCACCGTCAAAATACCATCTGTCACCTTTTGGAAGATGAACTGTCACCTCATTTTTTCCCTCATCCAAAACGGGCGCAACAAGTATATTTCTGCCCGCAAGGAACAAATCCGACTCCCTCGCCTCGCCGTCATAATAAAGAAATACAGGTGAATTTATCGGCTCGTTAAGTTCTACCGCTCTGTACGCACAGTTGTAAAGATAAGGCACTAATTCCTTTCTTTGTGCGAATATCTCTTTAACATACGGTAGTATATCGGGGTAGCTCCACGGCATTGTGGCGGAGCCGTCCGAGTTCCATGAATGAATTGTAAATCTCGGCTCAAAAAGCCCCAACTGAAGCCAGCGTAAAAGCAATTCACGTGACGGCATATCGCCCGAAAATCCGCCTAAATCATGCCCGTAAAAGTAAAAGCCCGAAAGTGACATTGTAAGTCCTATAAAATGGCAAAACCTTAGCGAATTCCAATCGGTTCTGTTGTCGCCCGACCAGGTCTGAGCAAATCTGCGTACGCCTATGTTACCGCTTCTTGTGGAAAGAAACGGTCTTAAACCGGGGTATTTTTCTATTTGAGCAAGGTAAGAGGAATATACCATTAAATATGTAAGAACAGGACGTATACGTGACGCATTAACTGCCTTTCCGAAGCCATAAGCAACAGCACTTTCATCTTTAATATCAAACTCGTTATTGTCATTCCACGTACATTTAATTCCCTTATCGAGAAGCTTGTCCTTAACATTTTCAATCCAAAATTCACGGGCAGCAGGATTTGTAAAATCAAGGTAGCTCCCCTGCCCGTCCCAAAACTGTGTAATAAACGGAGTGCCGTCACTGTTTTTAACGAATAGACCCTTTTCTGCGATTTCAGAGTACATCGGATGACTTTGGAGAAATGCAGGCTTAATATTAGGGATTAAATCAACGCCCGCACCCTTAAAATGCTCAATAAATTTTTCGGGATTCGGGAATTTTTCTTTATTCCAATTGAAAACGCACCGCTGATTGCCGATTGAGGTGTAACCTGACGACAAATAAAACCCCGTGCAGTTAAGGTTAAGCTCTTCTATCTTTTGGAGAAATAAATTCATTTGATTTTCGGAATCGGGCGCATCGGTATAAGCCATTGTGCTGGCACAATAATCAAAGCTGTTCCTCGGCGGTAAAATCTGTTTTCCGCAGACAGACGAAAACTGCTTTACTATTTCAAGCGGCTTGCCGAAGAAAACATAGTAAACAAGCGCATTGTCTTGCGTTTTGAAATATTTAAACGGCTCGTAATAGTTATTTATCTCCTTGCCGAAATTAAAATAAGATGTATCCGAGGTATCGTAAAAAATCCCGTAAGAGCCGACGCTGTTTTCGCAGATAAAAAACGGTACGTGCTTGTAAAGAGGGTCTGAACATTCGGCGTTATAGCCCATTGCATCGCCCGTTTCAATCCTGTATGAATTGCCCGCCTTATTGAGAAGTCCGCACTTGTCGCCGAGGCCGAAAATTCTCTCCCCGTTTTCTCTTGAAATATAATGGAACATCCCTTTTCCGAATTCGCCCCCGAAATTGTACGCAAGGGGTGCACGGTCGCAGAAAAGAATTTTGCCGTTTTTTTCATATTTTAAAAGAAAATTATTGCGGTCAACGGTTACTTTTATTCCGCATTTAAGCGTGAATTTGTCCGTTTCGCCGTCTGATTCGTGATTTACCTTTTCAGGGGAAAATCCGCTGACGGAAAGCCTGTCCCTGCCAAGGAAGCCTAAATCCGCTGAATCAGGGTCAATACAAAACGTGGGCAAAATATCCTCTCCGTCACGGAAAACGGCAACTCTTAAAAGCGACTCACCTAAAACGTCAATTCGCACATTTTGATTTTCACATTTATAGAGCAAAAAATCACTTTCATATTCGCCCTTAAACTCATAATTAAACTTCATTTTACCAAACACCGTACATTTTCAAAATTTATTTTATTGTATCATTTCACTTTTAATTTTTCAAGGTTGTAATCTGTAAGAATATGGTTTATAATATCAGTATTATATAATTGAGATATTATGTGCTTTAGGAGGGAATATGGAAACTTACGTTAAACTTAGAATTATGAGACTGGACAATAACTTAACTCAGGCAGACGTTGCAAAAATGCTCGGAATTACACGTTCTTCCTATTGCAGTTATGAAATAGGAAGGCGAAAAATGAGTATCAAGATGCTTGAAAAACTTGCGCAATACTACCGTGTCCCTATAAGCAGTTTTTTTGATACAAGCTCACACGACGTTAATGACAGCGAGCATTACGATGAAGAGCCGCTTTATATTTCTTCCCTCGCCAAAGACGAAAGAAAAATTATTTTTACATACAGAATTTCCGGCGACAAAAAAAGAGACGGTATAATGCAGGCGGTTGACAAAAAGGAAGAGGAATATGACGCAGAAGAATAATACAACTTCTACATTAAATATGACAGCGTCTTTGGAGGATTATCTTGAGGCTGTTTTTGTGCTTTCGGGCAGTAACTCTCAGGTGCGCCTTACCGACATTGCCGCAATGCTCGGCGTTTCAAAGCCAAGCGCAAACAGAGCCGTTAACACACTAACGCAAAACGGATTTTTAAAACACGAGGCATACGGTGCTATAACACTTACACCTGAGGGTGAAACTTACGCTGCAAGCGTTTTGCACAGACACAAGCTTTTAAAGCATTTTCTTAATAACACTTTGGGCGTAAACGAAAAGACCGCAGAAGAAGATGCCTGCAAAATGGAACACGTGATGAGCGCGGAAACTATTAACAAACTTTATGAATACCTTGAAAGGCAGTGAGGAAAGTGACAAAGGTAGGGGTTATCGGCGGCGGCGCTTCGGGAATGTGCGCAGCAATTGAACTTATGAATAATGTGACCGACCGAACAAGCGTTGAGGTCACTGTTCTTGAAAAAATGACAAGAGTAGGAAAAAAGCTTCTCGTCACGGGCAACGGCAGGTGCAATCTTACGAATATGAACGCCGCTCGCTCGGGTTACAGAGGCGACACGGATTTTGCAACAACGGCGCTGAGCTGCTTCACCCCCGAAAGCAATGTAGCTTTTTTTAATTCGCTGGGGCTTTATACGAGAACAGAAGAGGACGGCAGAGTTTATCCTCTTTCAAATCAGGCGTCATCCGTACTTGACGCTCTGCGCTTTGAATGTGAACGGCTCGGAATTAAATTTATCTGCGATTACAGAGCAGTTCACATAAAAGAGGCAGTTACGGCTTTTTCAAGAAAAATCGTTGTAAACAACCGTGACAGGTTTGATTATGTAATTGTTGCATCAGGCGGAAAGGCGGCTAAAATACACGGTACAGACGGCGACAGCTACGACCTTTTAAAAATGCTGGGTCACACTATAACGCCCATAGCTCCGGCGCTCGTTTCACTTAACTGCTCTGATTTTACAAAATCGCTTAAGGGTATTCGGTCAGTTTGCGGCATTGAACTCATAATTGACAAGAAACCTGAATATAAAAATTTCGGCGAGGTTCAGTTTACGGATTACGGACTTTCAGGTATTCCCGTTATGCAGCTTTCACGCTTTGTTTCAATGTCGCCGTCAAACAATATTCAGATTCATCTTGATTTGACTCCCGATTTTTCAGAAGAAAAGCTTCACGAATACCTTGTTTCAAGGCGTGAAAAGGATACGGGGCTTTGCGAAAATATGCTCAGCGGTATAATTAACAAACAGCTTTGCATAACGCTTATGAAAGAATGTAATATCGCTGTAAACAGAAGAGTTAACACCTTAAATGACGGTGAAATAAACGCTCTTTGCGAAATATTGAAATGCTGGAAAATAAATATTAAAAATTCACGAAGTTTTGAATATGCGCAGGCTACAGCAGGCGGAGTTAAATGCTCAGAATTTGACTCCGAAACAATGGAGTCAAAGCTTGTAAAGGGCGTTTACTGCTGCGGTGAAGCGTTGGACATTGACGGCGACTGCGGCGGATATAATCTTCAGTGGGCGTGGAGCTCAGGCAGAACAGCAGGCAGAAGCATTGCAGAAAGGATAAACAGGAACAGTGCTCAGAATCAGTGACATTAAAATGAGCCTTGAAAGCGGATTTGAGGACATTTGCGAATCTGCCGCCCGTATGCTCAAAATCAAAAGAGAAAATATTATAAACGCTGAGATTTACAGGCGCAGTATTGACTGCCGCCACGGCGAGGTGCAGTTTGTTTATACTTTAGATGTAACGGTGGACGGCGACGAAAGTGCGCTTTATGAGCGTCTTAATAGCCCAAAAATCGTAAAATGTGAAAAATATTCTTATATGCTCCCTGAAAATCGGCGAAACAACAAATACAGACCTGTGATTGCAGGATTCGGCCCGGCGGGAATGTTTGCGGCGCTTATTTTGGCAAGGAGCGGATGTAACCCGATTGTTGTGGAACGTGGAACCGATATAGACACAAGAACGGGCGATGTATTAAATTTTTGGAGCAACAGGAAACTTAACGAACGCTCAAACATCCAGTACGGCGAGGGCGGTGCAGGAACTTTTTCCGACGGCAAGCTGACAACTGGAATAAAGGACAGCCGTTGCAGATTTGTTTTTGAGGAATTTGTTAAGCACGGCGCGCCGAAGGACATTTTAATAAACGCCAAACCGCATATCGGTACAGATAATCTAAAAAACGTAGTAAAAAATATCCGTGAGGAAATTTTGTCATTGGGCGGAAATATTTATTTTGAAACCGAGCTTTCAGATATTATCGTTGCAAACGGCTTTGTTCAGGGAGTAACACTGACGGACAAAAACGGCAAGCAAACCGACCTTGAAACAGACGCTTTAATAGTGTCAATCGGTCACAGTGCAAGGGATACAGTGGAAATGCTCCTTTCTCACGGAATAAATATGATGCAAAAGCCATTTTCCGTAGGTGCCAGAATTGAGCACCCTCAAGAATTTATCAACGAACGTCAGTACGGAAAGGCAAACGGGCACCCTCTGCTCCCTGCCGCCGACTATAAAATGGCTTGCCACCCACCCCACGGCAGGGGCGCTTATACCTTTTGTATGTGTCCCGGCGGAACGGTCGTTTGCGCATCGTCCGCAAAGGGCGAAATTGTAACAAACGGTATGAGCGAATACGCAAGAGATAAAGAAAATGCAAATGCAGCAATACTTGTAGGCATTGAGCCTGAAGATTTTCCCGACAACAACGTTTTATCAGGCTTTGATTTACAGCACGAGATTGAAAAAAAAGCATTCTTGCTCGGCGGTGAGGATTACAGCGCCCCTGCACAGTTAGTCGAAGATTTTCTTGACGGCAGAGCCTCAGTAAAGCTCGGGTCTGTTAAACCGTCGTTTACAACAGGCGTTACTATGGGCGACATAGGCAAATGCTTACCTAAAAAGGTTACGGACACAATGCGTGACGCACTCAGACAGATGGATAAAAAAATAGATGGCTTTGCAATGAAGGATGCTGTTTTGACCGCTCCTGAAACGAGAAGCTCTTCCCCTGTGCGAATATTACGTGACGAGTTTTATCAAACGAACATAAGAGGACTTTTTCCGTCAGGCGAGGGTGCGGGGTATGCGGGCGGCATTGTTTCTGCGGCGGTTGACGGCGTAAAATGCGCCGAAGCGGTGCTTAGTAACGAATCGTAACTATTTTGTCATTTGACAATATACAGGCTTTGATATATTATTCTTATTAGAACATATTAACGAAAGGAGAACACGTATGAATATTGACAATCTTTGTATGGGATGTATGAATGAGCTTTACGGAGAAGAAAAATGCCCTAATTGCGGTTTTTATGTAAACACACCGCAGATTTCACCGTATCTTCCGCTCAAAAGCCAAATCGGCGACAGATATATTATCGGCAAAATGATGAACGCCAATTCCGAGGGTGCAACGTATATAGGATATGACTCCGTACGTAAAACGCCCGTTACCGTACGTGAATTTCTGCCTGAGCAGTTTGCTTCGAGAACCGCTGACAGCAATATGCTGTTTGTAAATGCAGGTTTTGAGGCTGTATTTGAAAAATATCTTGCAAAATTTCTTGATATGTGGCGAAAAATAGCACGGCTTCGAGGGCTTTCAGCACTCGTTCCCGTTGTTGATATCATTGAAGACAACAACACTGCGTATGTAATCACAGAGTATGTTGAGAGTATAACCTTACGTGAATTTTTACTTAAAAGCCAAACAGGATACCTTAACTGGAGCAAGGCAAAGGTACTTTTTATGCCTGTTTTGTCCGTTCTTTCAAGTCTCCACGGTGTGGGTATAATTCACGGCGGAATCAATCCCGACAATTTACTTATCGGCCGTGACGGAAAGCTTCGTCTGACCGGTTTCTCCGTTAATGAAGCTCACTTACAGGGCAGTGATTTAACTCCTGAGTTGTTTGACGGATACACTCCCATTGAACAGTACAATTCTAATTACAATTTTGGATTTTGGTCGGATATATATTCGTTCTCTGCAGTTATTTACCGTTCTCTTGTTGGAACTGTTCCGCAGGATGCGGTTTCACGTTTGGTTAATGACCAGCTTATTATTCCTGCACGGTATGCTGAAATAATTCCGATTTACGTTATAAATGCGCTTATGAACGGCTTACAGATTGAACCGAGTGAGCGTACCCTTGACGCTGAAACGCTCCGTGAAGAGCTTTCGGCAACGCCCTCAAATGTTGTTTCATCATTTTCAGGGTCAAGCGTTCCTCCGAAAGCCACCCCCACTACTCCCGCAGCTGAAATCCAACAACCCGAAAAGCAGGAATCCTCAACTGCAAAAACAGTTTTGATTACATTCTTGGTTATTTTAATAACAGGGCTTTTAGTATTCGGCGGTTATTTAGCTTATAATCATTTCTTAGCACCGAAAGACGATGCAACCCCCGGCGACGGAGTTGAAGATGTAAAAACCTTTGTGGTTGAAGATTTCCGTTACGGTACTGCAAGTCAAAATCTTACCTATAACCAAATTCTGAACAGCCAGCAAAAGCGGTTTAAAATTACAATTAAAGAGGAATACAGTAAAGACGTTCCGAAAGACTATATTATTGAGCAAAGCATTGCGCCTAATGAGGTTGTGCCTTACGGCACAGAGCTTATTTTAACAGTCAGCCTCGGAAAGGAATACGTAAGAATTCCGAATGTAATGGATTTTCAGGTTGATAATGCCGTAGCAAGCCTTGAAAATGCAGGCTTTGAGGTTTCGGTTATTGAAGATGAAAATGACGGCACTCATAAAGCCGACAGCGTTCATCAAATCACTCCCGGGGCAGGTGAAAGTGCCGAAAAAGGCTCTACCGTATGTATTCACATTTACGGAAAAGTCCCCGAACCGGATACAAGCTCTCGCTACGGCGACCTTGTAGGTAATCTTCCGGATATCTCTAACATTATTTCAAGATAAAATTTGGCACAGGAAAGTAGATATTTGCATATTATGCAGAGTGAATCTAATTTCCTGTGCTGTTTTAGTTGACATTTTTTTGATGATATTGTATAATTTAGCGTACTGAATTTATAAGGTTGATTATTCCTATTCAAAAACATTATACTTATATCGGGGTGTAGCGCAGTTGGGCGAAGTTGCGAGTGCCGTCCAGTGGACGAAACGCACGAGCAAAATGATGTGAAAAAACAAGGAGCAATGCGAAATGCGCCAAATGAGCAGTGCGACTATGTTTTTGAGGGAAGCGCAAGCGGACTGTTAAAACTAATTAAAAATTAGAGTTCAATATTAAATTTAATAACTATCGGGGTGTAGCGCAGTTGGTAGCGCGCTTGCTTTGGGACTGTGAGATAGGTAATTCAAGCAAAATCCCAGACACCTCAAAAAAGCCTTTAATACTGCGGTTTTTCCGCTTTCACATTTTTAGAAAATATGCTATAATAGGCTTACGACCACATAGTGTCCCACAGTTGCGGAATTTCTGTAAAAATCCGAGCATAAAATTAAATATTTCGGGGTGTGGCGCAGTTGGTAGCGCGCGACATTTGGGATGTCGATGCCGCAGGTTCGAACCCTGTCACTCCGACCAAATTTTGACCGAATTTTGAGGTTTTGCCTCCACTTTCGGTCAATTTTTTTATGCATTTTAGGTGTTTTGCAGCCACTTTTGAGAAAATCGCATTTTTTACGACCACATAATCAAATGTGGCCTGCAAAATCTCTTTTTCTTTGATTACTGCGGCTCAAAATTTGAGGGCTAACCATAATATTGGGTCAGCCCTCATTGTGTTCATATGTGTTTTCAATAATAATGATACTTATTTTTCTTGATTACAACAAAAATCGCACTTATTACAACTGCCGACACTTCCGCTACTACAATGGAAATCCAAACACCGTCAATCTCCCACACAAGCGGCAGGAGCAAAACAGCAGCGCATTGAAATACAAATGTACGCAGGAAAGAGATGATAGCAGAGGTTACACCATCATTGAGTGCCGTGAAGAAGCCCGAAGCGAAAATTGCATATCCCATAAAACCAAAGGACAATGCAAAAATACGGAAGCCCGAAATTGTCAGTTCCATCAGTTCTGTATCATATCCAACGAATATTTCTGCAAGTGGCACAGCCAACAACTCGGCAGATACGGTCATAGCGACACCGACCAGACCGATCATAATAAGGCTTTTGCGAAGCAGACTTTTCAGCTCATCGTGATTCTGTGCGCCATCGTGATAACCGATTACTGGCGCAACACCGATGGAATATCCTACATACGCCGCCGAGAAAATCATACTGACTCTGTGAATTTTATCCTGATAAGAATTCTTCATAATAAGCCTCCGAGTATGAAATCGTACTTACATAATATAGTACGATTTCATACAAAAGTCAAGCGGTAAGGATTTTTATTCCTTACCGCCGTTTGCATTATGCCGATTGTTCTGCCTTGAGCCGTTCTTTCTCCGTGGCAATTTCAGCATTCTTCTCTGCAATCATTATCGCAAGCTTTTTCTCGCATTCTTCTCTTGTGTCAGCATAGATGTTGAACTTCTTACGCTTTCCGTTTGCCAATTTTGGCGAGTAACTGCCTTCCCATTTGTTCGCACTGATTTGGAATATACATCCGGTTCCGGGGCGGCGGATTTTTGGCTGTTTCGGCTCGAATTTCGCTCTCACGGGCGTTTTTACCGCTTGGTCGGGTGTTTGCTTGTCCTCGCTCAAACTGCCTTCATTTCTGCCGAAACCTTGCTCAATTTTGTTGGCTGCACTGCGTTGCATATTGTCGGTGATATGGGTATATATATTCAAGGTTGTTTCTGATGAAATGTGACCTATGATCGCTGATAGCGTTTTTACATCCATACCGTTGGCAAGAGCAGTTGTAGCGAAGCAATCTTATCTTTTTCATATATCTTCCACCGTTTCTAACCCTTCCATTGCTTCAACCATTATTCGCACCGCAAGGATGAAGCCGTCCCTGAATGCATCTCGCTCAGTCAGCCCTGACAACTCGCTTTGGCAGTCTTTGAACTTTTCAAAGGTTTCTTTCTGTTGCTGGGTGAGCGTTGCCGTTAGGCTTTCCTCGTTTTTGCATATAAGTTTCACGAGTTGGTCAACTCTCAAACCGCGCTTTATATACCTTTCGTGCGGACTGATGTTACCATAGTACAGATCTTCAAGTGTTGTCATTTTCATCCCACCTCACATAAGAAGAGGGCGACTCACCATCGAACATTGCCGATATCGAGTCGCCCTCTTTATTCATTTTTTCTGCTGCAATTAATGCGTGTTTTACGAGCAGCATATCCATCCAAGTCCGTTCGTCATACTCTGCCGGACGACCATTCTTGAGATAGTCTGCCACTGCCGCACTCATCACATCATATTTTGCGCCGTTGTACACATCCTGTACTGTTATTCGTGCCATTGTAGCACCTCCTTTGCAGTACAACAACATACCACAAAGGTTTTCACAAGTCCAGTATTATTTTGGGAAACTTACTTCGTTTTAAATAACTCAATTATGAAATCGCACAATTGGTCTAAGACACAGGGATCGCCCGCTAACAATATCGTTGCCAATAAAGAAACGACACCAACTATAAAAGTCCATTTTACAATTCGATAATTGTACCTACTTTCAATTATCTTGGCATTTTCATCAAAATGAGAATATACAGACTCCATTAAACCATACTTATCTTCAATGTTATAAAAAACTCCTTTATAAAGATGTTCAAACGAATAGTAAGATGCTAATTCAGGATGCTTTTCACCAAGTGGGTTGGTGAAAAATTGACTATATTTCTCGAATTTATAAGCAATTTGATCTTCTGATGGCTTTTTAGAATTCAATTCACGGAACAATCGACGATAGAAATACAATTGCTTTTCTACATCCAATTTGATATCTAAGAGCGAATTAAATCGACCCTTGCGATAAGCATTTCGATTGACTTTTCGTTGCGATTCATAAATCAACTGTGATGCTTGTTTAATTAATCCTTCTAACAAAAAGTAATCCGCAATCTTTTTACAAATAGTTTCCTCTATATCAAGAAAATTATATAACCCATGATCACTTTCAAATTGCTTTGCGTCTGCTATTATCTTAGAATTATTTAATGGTTTTTGCTCATATGACAAAACAGAAGGAATAAAGTAAGTTTTGTGTTTTTCGCAGTATTCGCTATTGCCGTGATGCCTTGAAGATAGTAACTCTAATATCTTTTCTTGCTTTTTTTCCAGAGTTTCTGACGCATATATCTCTATGCTCGGCGGAGTGTTTTCCCATGTAAAAAAGAAAGAGTGGATATATTTTGATATTAATCCCCAAAACAACGCTTTTAGTTCTAAAATATAGTCCTCAAGTACATAGCATTTGGCATCACCGCCTAAATCAAAGCATTGACAACCTGCAAAGCTTTTTTTCTTCCACCACTTATCGTTGGAAATGCAAACAACCTCTTTGTACACATTTGCTTTCAATATCTTTTCTAATTCTTTGTTCGCATTTTCATTGACATGAAGTACATACCGTATGATGAAAAACGATTCGGTCAAACCGATAGCTTCCATACGAAAATACTCAAAGCGACCACCTAATGCCGTAGAATCTTTAATCCCAAAATGATCAAGATTGTACCAACTGCCGGATACTCTTGTAGATGCCATCTTAATAAAAGCATCGTTAATATCTTTTTGCGGACGATTGAACATTGAGGCATTAGAAAAGGTTGCTTTGAAAATTAAGTATTTTTCCTTAAAATCCTCGAGATATTCTTTAGGTATTAAATCGTATATGACGAGTTCTTTTAAAGTAAGATCCTTTGAGGTTAGGCGAATGTTTTCAGATAAGCGTTTCTTTTCAAAAGAGTTTGGTTTTCTGTTTCTGCTTTCCCAATGATGTTCCAAACAACGATACCACGCCTTTTTACTGATAAGTTTTTTAAGATGAAAGAATTTTACGAATTTGTATTTGAAACGAAGAAAACTGTCAAGTTTTCTATCATTTGGTCCTATTCTGTTTTTTGAAAACTTGTTGTCAAACAAGAATTCCTTTCCTTGCATAGTTTTTACGATTTTCATATATTTTCAAAATCACCTCCACCTGTGCAATCTTTTCTTTGGTTATTTGATCGTAGTGGCAAGTAAAGGAACAATGATACTTGCCACCTGTATCCCTTGCTCTGCAACCCACTTGAAAACGTCTCTAATCTTCGCCCACCGCTTACCTTTTGATTCCTTTGACTCCATAAGGGGACTTATAAAGCTCATGGAAAAAGTTTTCCAAAGAAGAATCAACTCGGCTAATATCCGTAGGCGTTGGCTTCGTTTTCAAATTTTCCAACTTGCTTATGGTAGCTTTTATTTTTTCTATTTGTTGTAATGTCATGTTTTCACTCCATCGGCTTAATCAAAAATTCGATAATTGTCTTTTCACCATCGTTCAATCGTTGAGCATAATCCTTTACCTTTTCTGCAATTATTTTTGCGCCTTGTGTCTGCAAAAAGTACTCGGCGTTAATGTAGGATTGCTCAACTGTTGTCGGCTGAGAAGTATTCACAGCATTCCAAGCAAAAGTTTCAACAATATACTTGTTCATCAACTTGCAAATATGATCTTGCATTTGAGAATACTGCTGTGTTGCATAATAATGTCGGAGGAGGATTACATCGTCGATGTAATCCTTAACCTCTCTGACATCTTTGAATTTTTCGTATATTTTTAAGTAATCTGTCATTTTCGCTCCATCTACTTAATCATAGATTCCTCTTGAAAAAGTTTTCAAGTGAACTGTTCTTTAAATCTATATCGGTCGCATCGTCATCTTCGGGCGTATCCATATCGTCACCATCGCCATCTGCACCCTTGATGGTAAGACCCGCTTTCGAACCGAGCTCGTTTTCACGCTCAATAGCCGCACGGATAGCTGCAATATCAAGCAAGGACATATCCACAGGGATTTCGACGGTTTCTTCCGCAACACCACGCGTTTTGGAATACTCACTAACGGTTTTCAATATATCCGTTGCCGTAATTTGAACGACCTTATCCTTGTTCATTACGATAACGGGAGAGATACGCAGTTCTTCCTCGATACGTTCATGGAGCTTGCTGTTCCCGGCTTCGTCAGTATTGACGTTGTAAACCTGTGCCTTTTGCTCTTGCATAACGAAAACACGGTCGGGATCAAAATCAACGAGAAGTGTCTGCGGCTTCATGTTAAACTTGATTGTTTCGCCGTTTTCATCCACAAAGGTCTTTATGTACTGATTCTGCAAGCGAAATACTGCCTGATCGTATTCCTGCGGAGAGGATGTATCCTTGAGGAACAGCATAGTATCCCATTCGGGAACAGTACTACCTGTCAGCATACGGTTAACAGTCAAGGTGATAGTTTTCTTTCCTTCTGCTTCACAGGCGTTGATTGCTCTCTTGATATCGCTTGGCTTTTTGTATCTGTTTGGGTTGTCCACGCCGGAAATGTTGATAATTTCATAGTCGTTCAGATTCTTAAATTTATCGGCGTTGCCTCTGATCAATGCTTCCAGCGCATCGCAAGAAGCACAGTACGGCAGAACAACAACGATATGGCGGCACATTTTGCCGTCCTTAATTTTATCATAATCAAGGAATCCGAGCAGTTCTTCATCTTCCTTGCTGCCGTCAATGACTTCAAGCAATTCAAGGATTTCTTGTTCATGAACGAACAATTTATGGTTTCCGTTATCAGCCTTAACAACTGATTTCGGTTTGAAGAGTGCAGAGAAAGCATCCGACATACCGCTTTCACGCAAAGCAGCCATGCGTTTGCGTGCGGATTCATTCGGATTAAATGCAAATCTTATCATCTGAGGAAAACCGAAATAGGGGTTCTCCCATTCTTCTTTCGGCTCGTCCTTAGCAAAGTTATCTTTATCCCATTCCTCTTGCTCACGGACAATATCGGTAAACTGATAAAAAGCAATTAAGTCCTGCTCTCTATCAAACTCATCGCTCATCAAAATACGATAAGGCGTACCGGAGAGGTGAACTGTTACGTTAACATCAAATTCCTTCGTGCTTTCCAAGATATCCTCAACGGCGTATTTTTCTTCCTTGGAAAGTTTCTCACCTTGGCTTGCACGAAGAACGGCGCCGTATTTTTCAGCTCTTGCGCCAAAGTGTGTTTCATCGACGAGAAGAAGGTCTATTTTACGACCGAAAATTTGGGCGTGCTTGTCCTTAATATTTTCGCCTTGAAGATCCTGCAAAGTCAAGAACACAACGACCTTCTTCGGATCGGTAGGATGGTCAAGGGTATCCGTAACAATGCTATAATTATTCTCCAAATCAGCAGAAGAGAAAAATTCATAATCATTTCGGAAGTTTTCTGCACTTTCAACTGTCTTACGCCACTCGTCACGCACGTCAGCCTTTGCAGACACAACGACAACAAGCTTTGCACCCATTTCCTTGGCACAGCACATAGAGGTAAAAGATTTACCAAAACGCATAACGGCATACATAAGCAGATGCGTTCTGCCATTATCGACAGCTCTCTTAAACGCATCTATGGTTGCCTGCTGATTCGGACGGGGAAACCACTCACCTGTGGAAGCATATTTCTCCGTGGTGGGCAGTTGCGTTTTAGCATCATAGTAATGATATCTGCCTGTTTTGCTGTGGTAATCGTCGTTGATATCGGCGATTGCTTCTTCCACGTCACCTACGGTTGCTTCTCTAAAGAATTCTCTTGAATAATATACTCCTTCGGGGAGATCTGTTGGTTCAAGACGGATTCTACGCTTTTCCGATTCCAAGAAGTAATGAACCGCAAAATCACGGAAATACACATCCTCGGTGATTTTTGCGCTGCCTTCAAATTTCTGCTCAAGATTCGGAAAATACTCACGCCATTCGCTGAGTCGCTTGGACACGGGACGGTAGGTATCGCCAACCTTCAGATAGTTCGGAATTGTATTCGTGGTA
The DNA here is from genome assembly GCA_002490425.1 of Ruminococcaceae bacterium UBA7217. Lineage (GTDB taxonomy): Bacteria > Bacillota > Clostridia > Oscillospirales > Acutalibacteraceae > Fimenecus. The sequence goes on along the minus strand of DKTZ01000007.1, from coordinate 107,227 downwards.
AAAGCATATATATGAGGTTCTACACGATCTGTTATTAAGCTGTCAAGTATGCTTAAATCTTTCATCATAATGCTCCAATCAATCTTTTTTTAGGAGGGACACGAAGGTGACCTTCTTGTTTGCCTTCCAATCCTTAATGATACAGTAAATTCCTGTGTGTGCATAAGGATCGTTCTTGGCACATCCGGGACAAGGCTGCTTTTCAGTATTCATATCAAATAATGTGAGCTGTCCTTCTTCTACCTCTTTGCAACTTTCGGGGATTACGAATTTCAAGCCGTCCATCTGCCATATATTCCACGAGAGAATTTCGGCAATTTTCTTCAGAATATCAATATCGGGGTTTTTATCAAACTTTGCTTTGTAGTAATCGATGAAAGTAAAAAGTAGGTTCTCTCGCGCCAGAAGCACATTGTCGCCCTGCCAATCGTAGCCATAGGTGTTTTGAAAGGACTTGATCGCCCATTTGAGCCACTCTTCCTCTGTCTGTGCATTCTCGCTTACAACACGAAGTTTTCTGTCAAGCAAGCCAATACGCTGTGAAAGTTCTATCATATATCCGCTGACGGTGTCGTAACGGCTAACAAGGTACGGTGCTTCACCGCAGGTGATTTCCAAGCGAACATCGTTAATATAATCTTGCCATGTCTTGCCTGTGGCGGTGGGGAACACGATCGGCTCGGTGGTTGATATCCAAGTCTTTTCTGTTTCCTCGTTGAACACAAAATCTGTACCGAACCACGCGTTATCCACGAGATTATTCTGTTTGTTACAGATCCATGAAGGCGTGAACACTTCCGCTTTATCACGAATGCGATCTGCTTGTTCCTTTTTGGATTTTTCGGTTCTCGGCTTTACTACGCCACCTTTATGACCGGTAATCGCCATAATAGATATTTCGTCTGAAAACTGATAGCCGAACCCTTTATGCGCATAGTTATCTGTAGCCCAAATAATGTTTTTCTTTGAAGAACGATCTTTTAATAATATCTCCAATAGTTCATTATCGAGCTTGTATATATAATTTTCTTTTATATCAATTCGATTTTCTTCCATAATCCTCACCATGATAAAACTATTTTATCAAAACCATTGTACTATAAACCGTGCTTTATCGGCATTATTTCCCTTTTAGCCTATCAATCGCCATTTTTACATCTAAGGTGTGGAATCCGAGATAAACGGTTGCCATTCTTTCGGCGTTTGCGATAGCGTACATTTCCTTACTGCTCTCGCCCGTATAATAACGCCAATAGCGGTAGGTGTATCCTGACCAATACATAATTTCGTTATGGTAGGTGATGCCGCCTTTTTTTAGACCGCCGACTTCCTCGTTTAGTTCTTCAAGGATGTATTCCTCACCAGCCCACTGAAGACGGTCGTAGCTTTGATCCAAAGCTGCGGCGGTTTTGCTATTCATAAACTTTTCAATAAAGTCTTTGCAGTCATATCCGTTTTTAAGTGCCAATTCAAAAAGTCTGCCTTGGATATCGCAGAGTCCGAATTCTTGTCTGTTAAGTTCGGTCATATTACTCACCGGCTTTCAATATTTCATCAAAGAAGCGTCCTTCACGGCGGTACTGACGGCAGATTTCATCTGCCAATTCAATGCCTTTAGAACGATTATCTTCGCTCTCTATTCTTAATTTTTCACGGTCAGCTTCTGTTAATACTTTTTCATCTACTATTTTAATCTGTCTGCATGCCTTTTCCGTAAGCGCAACATACTGTTTGCCGAGTTTCAGAGCAGAGAGGCTATGGATGAGGGCTTCATCTGTAATCTCGCCCTTAAAGAAACGGTCAAGTACAACGAACATTCTGTCATTGGCAATAAAGCCGATCAGCATATCACAGCCGTCAGCCATTTCTGCAATGCGATTATAAATCGCCGTACCTTTTACGGGATCCATTTTTCCTCTGTTATAAGCAACGAGAAGTGCCCAATCGATACCGACCTCAATATCAAGAATTTTTAATCCTGATAGGTCAACCTTAACGGTATAGAGCTTCGCATCGGGATAGTTGCAGATCAAGGTTAAGGGCTGCGCCATTTCCGTTCCCATATAGAAGCCCTTACCAAAGTCGCAATGTTCACGGCTTGTAGGCGCAATTTCACCAACGATGCCAGATTTAGAACCGTGGTATAAAGTTACTACTTCATCAGAGGTAATAATGCGGTTACCTTCGAATTGCGAATAATCTATATTATGATGGGCGCACATACGCTTAATCGCGCTGAGTGCGATCTGCGAAGGCTCACAGCGCCCTTTCTCCCAACGATTGACGGTAGCAAAACTAACCCCCAGTTTTTCTGCAAGTTCTGTTTGGCTCAATCCTAATCTTGAACGTATATCTTTGATAATTTCGGAGCTTTTCATAGCGACCTCCCGTGGATATAACATTTATTCGGTCTTATTATAACATACTTCAATTTATTTTACAATAGGTTTTCAGTCAGATGTTATAAAAAGTTCGAATTTATGTTATATTGCATTTTCTCCGCTGGTTTTTTATTCTTTGTCTACTGCGGCTCAGATTTTGACGGTAGAAAAGACTTGACTTTTGGGCGGATTGGAGTTAACATACCACCAACAGCAAACTCCCCGAGCAAAATGTCTTGTTCGGGGAGTATTTTTACGACCACATCTCATCCCACAGTCATTTTCGGAACACATGGAAACAGTGGACACAAGAGGCTCAAAGAGTATCTGTTTTCCAGACGAAAGGGCTACAAAGTGCCTGAAATTGCCTAAAAAATAATCTATGACATATTTGGGAGCAAGATGCCGCAGGTTCGAATCCTGTCACTCCGACCAAGAAATCAACATTGACCTTTAGGTTGATGTTGATTTTTTATTGTAAATAAAAGATTCGAACCTGTGAAGGTCCGAGCGTCAAGAAAACAGTTCTGTAAGCAGTTTTTATTTACTGTTTTTAAGCCGATATTATTCATCATTATTTTTACAAAAATCTTCCAAAATATTTTTGAATAGAAGTAAATAACAAGTGCAAAATATTAGTGATAATTTTGAAATTAAGGAAGAGATTGATTATGAAAGCAACGGGAATAGTCAGACGGATTGACGATCTCGGAAGAGTTGTCATTCCGAAAGAAATCCGCAGAACAATGCGTATTCGTGAGGGCGACCCTCTTGAAATATACACGGCTGTTGACGGCGAGGTTATTTTTAAAAAATATTCACCTATGGGGGAAATGAGTGAATTTGCGAACAGCTATGCAGATGTGCTTTACAGAGCTATCGGCGAGCCTGTGCTTATAAGCGACCGTGACCGCATTGTTGCGGCGGCAGGATGCGCAAAGCGTGATACAGTTGAAAAGCGTATTTCAGCGGAGCTTGAAAATATGATGGAAAACCGTGAAAACTACGTTAAATCGGCGGACAAAAAGCCTCTTTACCCCATAACGGATTTCGACAAAAGTGCGGCGGCGGCTTACACAATCCTTGGCAACGGCGATGTTTCGGGTTCGGTAATTTTGCTCGGAAACAGCGAAGATTACACACCGTCAGTTTCGGACATCAAGCTTATTGAGGTTGCGTCAAGATTTATCGGCAAGCAAACCGAAAGCTAAAAACTCAGGGCATACCACGCACGGTATGCCCTGTTCTTTGGGTTATTTACATTTTTCGGATTTTGTAGGGTCAGGTTTCCACGCCTGACCGTTTTTATTTTTGTCTATTCCTTTTTCCAATCTATTGCACTTCATATTATAATCTGTCCAGCTCCCTCCCTGAGAGAGCTGTCGAAACGAAGTGAGACTGAGGGAGTAATTAACTGCAAAACTCCCTCTGTCATTTTTACAAAAATGACATCTCCCTCGGAGAGGGAGAGAATGAATGTCTGAAATAAAACCTTCCATAATACTTGAGTTTTGCCAAAGTATGCCGAGGTCGGCATCCCCTACTTATTTTTATTACCACCAAGCGTCGCCTGAGCCGTTATCGTCGGGGTCGGCAGTACCTATTGAAAGTGTGATAATATCTTCAATTTCATAAACATTTATATCAAAATCGGGTGTTAAATATTCACGCATAAGCCATTCTCCTTCCGTTAAGCCTGAGGCTTATTTGCTGTGTAAAGAGCGTTAAAGTCCATAACGGAAACATCGTCAAAATAGTAATATATTCCGTTACAGCATACATAAGCAAAGCAATAACTCTTTTGCTCTCTGTCTGCATCGGGGACATCTGTCACAATACAAGTGAAGATGTAATCCGTACCGTCGCCTGCGTGCTGAATGTTGCTTACAGATTTCTTTATGTAATTTTCATCTGTGCCTGTACCCTCGACAACTGCTTTTGCAGTTTCAAGGTCAAAGGCTGTGACATTCTTTTCTGCGGCATAAATAAAGCCTATATCTGTAATGTTTTTAAGCGCCTCTTCGTCAGTGCCGAAGGTGTTGCGGAAATCCTCCTGTGAAATTTTAGCAACGGTTCGCACATCAAAGGTATCCTTATAATTGCTGAAATCCTTGTCTGCACCCACTCCGTGAAATCGTATCTGCGATTTGTCAAACTGAACGATTGAGGGTTCTTGCTGTAAAAGATATGTACTGAAATGGTCGGTTGTGAACACCATAAAGCCGTCTTTGTAAACAGCGTTCATATTAGTCATTGTGCCGTCTGTTTCTTCACGGTAAACCTTGCAGTTTACTCCGTTCATTGTGTCGGGAACGGGGATTTTAACCGTTACTGCACTTTCGGGCTGAACCTCTGTGCCGTTCTCGGTTAAATTTATGTCATAAGTAATTGCATTTTCAACCTCACTCAGTTTATTTACATTAAGCGATATTGCAGACTCACGCATATCCTGCCCTAGGAAAATAACCGAAATATTATTTTCTTCATTTTTCAAAGCATCTATTGCAACAAAGGGTATACTTTCTTTATTTGCATAGGTTTCCGCATAAGAACCGCTGTAACCGTAGACTGTGAGATTCTTACAATTATAGAAAGCCTGAGAGTCTATACTCGTCACACTGTTCGGAATTGTTATACTTGTGAGTGAAGTGCATTCGGCAAAAGCCTGAGATCCTATATCAGTGACGCCGTTACCAATATCTATACTTTTAAGCGAGACACAATATAGAAAAGCCTGTGAACCTATAGTCCTTACATTATTAGGAATTATCATATTAGTAATTAAAATGCACTCTGAAAAAGCTCTATATCCAATTTCTGTCACACTGTCGGGTATAGTTATACTCTCAAGTGAGGTACATCCGTCAAAAGTACAAGCACCTATACTTGTCACATTATCCGACATTGTAATACTTTTAAGAGAAGAACCATACTGAAATGCTTGATCACTTATTTTTGTCACACTGGCAGGAATTGTTATGCTCGTAATGTTAGTACAATTTTGAAAAGCACCGTCGGCTATTGTCACTACGCCTTGCCTTATGATGTATTCTCCGCTGAGGGATGTTTTTGCTTTTATTAAATGATTGCCGATATATAGCACATCATTTTCCCAATTTGATTCCGTATTATAATAATCTGTATTATAAAATGCATCATAACCAACGCTTATTACGGTATCGGAAATTGCTATATTAGATAAAGATGTGCAATTCCAGAAAGCGCAATAGCCAACACTTGTCACACTGTCGGGAATTATTACGCTTGTAAGCAAGATGCAATTTTGGAAAGCATTATCACCAATGTGAATTACTTTATATCCGTCAAGCTGTGAGGGAATAGTCAATTCGGTTGCTGTTCCGTTATATTTTGTGATTTGGCAGGTCTTTTCATCTTCCGAAATCACTGAATATTCAAAATCACCGCTTGTTTCCGCTGTTGCCGTTATTACTCCCAGCGGTATAACGGAAATCATCATACACAGCGCCAAAAATACTGAAATTGCCTTTCTTTTCATTTTCTATACTCCTTTTTGTACATACTTTTATAACCGTATAGTTATATTTTAAATTATTATAATAACCAAACGGTTATTTGTCAATATAATTATACGGTTATATGATAAAATTTCTGTATTGCAAAATCCAAAGGTAGGTTTTTTAAATGTATTATTATCGGCGTCTGCGGGATTTGCGTGAGGACAGGGATTTAAAACAGTCAGACATCAGCGACTATTTGGGTATGAAACAGCCGCAGTACAACCGTTATGAAACAGGTACACGAGAATTGCCTTTACACCATTTGGCTGCGCTTTGCCGTTTTTACAATGTAACCGCCGATTACATTTTGGAATTAACCGACGAAGCAAAACCTTTGAAATGATTTACAATAACAGATAAGAATAAATACTGTGATTTTGTAGGGTACGCCGACCTCGGCGTACCCTATTTTTTCAGAATTGATAATTATTGCAATATTCTATTGCGGACAGCCGAGTCGGCTGTCCCTACAGGAGTGATTTTCAAACCGCTCTGTATAGACAGACATCAGTGATTTTGTAGGGGACGATACCCACATCGTACCAATGAACACACCTCATCCACCGCTAAAGCGGTCCCCCTTCCCCTCAAGGGGAAGGCGCATAAAAAGGCTTCCCCTTTGGGGGAAGCTGTCAGCATAGCTGACTGATGAGGGGTAAAAAACTCACCCCGAAAATGATTATGAAGAAACAGACAGACATCAGCCCCTACTTTTATGAGAACCGCATTACCTCGTCCCATTTTATAAAAATAAAAAACATTTAACCTATTGAAATATCATAACGGTTGCGTTATAATATAATCTAAGCACAGATGCCCCCGCCTCTAAGGCGGCGGGTTTCATCTCAGGGTTTCAGTGGGAGTTTTAATCTCCCACTGAAACCCTGAGGAGCTAACGCTCTGCTGCGCTTGCTTGCAATCTGTCGCAAGCCCTGCTTCTTGCAAGCAAAGCCAGAGCTTGCTCCGATTTAAAGGGTTAATAGGCAGATATTGCCACAGAAATATGAATGAAGGTAGGTGTGTATTATGGGTAAAGATTGGATGGACAATAAAACCGTAATAATCACAGGTGCTTCAGGCGGTATGGGTAAAGGCGTTGCCGAAAAGCTTATTAAAGAGCACGGCTGCACCGTAATCGGTATTGCGCGAAGCGAGGAGAAAATGAAAAAGGTTGTTGAGGAGCTTGGTGAATATGCAGACAAGTTCTCTTATCAGCTTTTTGATGTTGCTGTTGAGCAGAATTGGATTGACTTTGTAGGCTATCTTAATGAAAACAACATTAAACCCGACGTTCTCATTAACAATGCAGGCATTTTGCCGAAATTCGACAGATTCCAGAACTACACCGTTGAGTACATAAAGAAGGCTATGGATATTAACTTCTATTCAGCAGTTTATTCAATTCATGCTCTTCTGCCGATTCTTCTTGAGTCAGACTCCCCTGCGATTATCAATATTGACTCCTCTGCGGCTCTTATGACTCTTGCGGGCACATCGGTTTATTCTGCTTCAAAAGCTGCTCTCAAGTCTCTTTCCGAGGCTCTTCGTGAGGAGCTTCGCGGCAAATGCTATGTCGGCATTGTTTGCCCGGGCTTTACAAAGACAGATATTTTCAGAGATCAGGATTCTGCTGACGCTAAGGCACAGAAGATGCTTAATATGGTAAGCACCTCTTGTGACCGAATGGTTAAAATGATTATGAACGACATTCAGACCAAGAAGCCCTTGGGCGTTCACGGCTTCGATGCCGCATTTATGAACTATTTCGGCAGAATTATGCCTGTTCAGGGCGGCAGACTCTTCTCAGCAGTTATGAAGATGTCCAAGCTCCCGCTGTTCGACGCAGTATTTAAAGATTAGGCAAACTAAAATTATATAAAAGTTGGAGGTTATGTTATGAAAGTATTTATGATTGGCGGCACAGGTCTTCTTGGCTGTGAGGCGGCAACAACTCTCATTAAAAGAGGCCATCAGGTAACCAGCGTTGCTCTTCCCCCTCTTCCGGAAGGCGCTCCCATCCCCGAGGAAATGGAAATCATCTTCGGCGACATCAACAAGAAAACAGACGAAGAAATTGAGGCTATGCTTGAGGGTTCTGACGTTTTCATCTTTGCGGCAGGTGTTGACGAAAGAGTTGAATTCCCCGCACCTGTAATGGACTACTATTATAAGTTCAATATTGCTCCTCTTGAAAGAATTTTCCCGCTTTGCAAAAAGGCAGGCGTTAAGAGAGCAGTTGTTCTCGGCTCATATTTCGCTTATCTTAACAAGATTAAGCCGGAAATGAAGCTTACTGAGAGAAACCCCTATATGAAATCACGTATGGATCAGGAAAAGGTTTGCGAGGACGCTTGCGACGAGAATTTCTCAGCTTGCGTTCTTGAGCTTCCCTACATCTTCGGCACACAGCCCGGCAGAAAGCCCGTTTGGACTGTTCTTATTGAGCAGATTGAGTTTATGGACAAATGGCCCGTTACAATGTACCCGAAGGGCGGTACTGCAATGCTTACATGCCGTCAGGTTGGTCAGGTTATTGCAGGTGCTGCTGAAAACAAGGCAGGCAAGACAGGCTTTGAAGCAATCCCGATTGGTATGTACAATATGAACTGGAAAGAGTTCCTTGCTATTGTATTTGACGCAAGAGGAATGCACGGCAGAAAGATTCTTACAGTTGCTCCCTGGATGATGAGAATGGGCATGGGCAAAATCGTTAAGGATTATGCAAAGAGAGGCATTGACTCAGGTATGGATCCGATGCAGCTCCCCGACATTATGGACTACAACCTTTTCATTGACAAGAAATGGTGTCTTGAACTCGGCGTTGAAGAGGACGACATCAAGGCTGCTATCACAGATTCAATCAAGGTTTCTCAGGCAGCATTTGAGGGTAAAGTTAAGCTCCTTGAAATGAAAGGCGAATAATTTTACATAGAAATATGTTATACAAAATGAGGAGGGCTTTCGCCCTCCTTTTTTTGTAAATTTTTAATCTGTTATTTTTGGCTTTCCTGTATTTTTTTCAAATCAAAAGTGTTTTTATATGCCAAAATCAATGCACCAACTGTAGTGATAACAAACAACCATCCTGTAACACTTAAACCAAATTCTGCATAAGAACCGTATGCATTAGAATTTAACTCATTAAGACCTAAGGATAACACAAGTAAAAAATAAAGCATCGATAATACCGTTACAATTTTAGTCGGAAGAAAAAACTTAGATGACCATACTTTTTTGAACAGCACCGGAATCAGCAAGACTGCAATTGCGGCAATATAAAGAATTAAATAAATCGGCGTCATACCAACATCCTCTACGAGCGACAGCTCTTGTTGATCTCCAAAAACTGTTTCAAGCTTGAATATATCTGTAAATGAAAATATCAGGCTTAATATAAGCAGTACTATATTACCCAAAATCAACACTTTATTTTTTCCTAAATCGGCTACGCCTGTAATTAAATTCTCTTTCATTTCAACAGCTTTATTTTTCATATCTTCTGTTGATATATTAAAATTTACCGTATTACCTGTTGTTCCCGATTTTGTTCCGCATTTTGAGCAAAACATAAATTTGTCCTCCGTTATTTGTTTTAATTTTTATAAATCTTGTGTTGTTTTTATACACACAGTAAGCTTAATTTCATTTAACCTCTATTTGTGAAATATTGTAAGCGTCGCTTTTGTCCATAACGGTATTTGAAACTAAACTATCAATTCCGTTGTACGACGCCGCTATTGAAAAATCACACTTTTCATCATTCCATGTCAATAATCCGTTTTTATTTTTCACTAAATTAACTGCGGAAAGATTTATGAATAATTTGCCTTTGCAAATCGTTCCGTTTACATCTCCCTCGACATTCAAGCAATATATAAAAGAACAACAATTATAAATTCTATTTGAATTTTCTTTTTTCAAGGTTGAAAAATAAGCTGTTGAATATTCAGGTGTAACTTTAGTAATACCATTTCTCATATAAAAGTTCGCATCGCTTAAACGAGTTTCATAATCAAGTATATTCATATCAGAAACATCACATAATTTATTGGAACCTATTGAAGCAGAAATCAGGGCATTAATTTTATCATTTATTTCATTCTTTAATATATTCAGATCATTTTCTTCTATGTGCGTTATATATTCATCCTGACCTGAAACATTATATTGCGCACTGTTCGAGGAAAGCATATAAGAGTTTTTGCCTGTATCGGGAGAAAGCTTTGCGGTTACAAGTGCCGTCTCACCGTTTGCATAGTATTCTTTATCTAATTCATAAGTCACATAATTCCGTACTTCATTATTGCATTCTTGATTGTTTATTGCGATTTTACAATACGGAGATATTCCGCTGACTTCATACTTAATACCTTCAAAAGGATTTAGAGAAATTGCATTTTTAGCATTAACCTTTTCAATTTCTTCTTTAGACGGATATGCATCCTTATAAAAATCACCGTAATAACCGAAGTCTATATACTGTCCTAAATCGTCTTTATTTATTTTAGATTCCTGCGTATCCCCGTAAAAATCCGTAAATTCAAATGTTTCTTTATCGTCCAAAAGCTTATATGTACCTGTTCCGTAACTGTCTTCTAATTTCCAAGTACCGTCAGACCTGATGTCCAAGCATTTCCCTTTTTCGTTATACCATTGTCCGACGATTGACTTCTTGTTTGAAGCTTTACAACCGCTGAAACAGGTTACTAAAATAACAAAAATTAAAATTATACTGATTATTCTGCGTTTTTTCATTTTAACAATTCTACTAAATACATCATTTGTTGTATTTGATTCTACAACATTTGATGTATTTTGTCAACAACAAATGTTGTATTGTGTAATAATATTTATATACTTTTGTATCAAATTCAAAGAAAGGAACAGTATTGTGCATAAATGCTGTTACAAGCGTTTATGAAATAATACTGTACGATATAAATATGCAATACTATCCACGCCTACGGGATTTACGTGAAGATATGGATTACACACAAGACCGGCTTGTCAAAATATTAAATATGCACAAAACAACATATACAAATTACGAACAGGGCAAACGTGAACCGCCGTTTGAGCTTATTATCAAATTGGCAAAGCTGTATAATGTTTCAATCGACTATATTGCAGGTATTATTGATGAACCTAAACCTATTAAATAACTTCATTTTATAAAACGAGGGTGTGAACAAAAAAGTCCGCACCCTTTAAAATTTATGTTAAATGTGTGTATTACATCAAGTAGGGGCTGACGACTCGGCAGCCCGTTATAAATCTTAATTTAATCATTTCCCATTTAATCTGTAATAATTTCCAAGGTACGCCGAGTCGGCGTACCCTACAAATTCTGTAGGGTACGATTTATCTGTTTCATAAAGTCCATTGCCACTGTATTGGAGCAAAAAATTGTGTTCTGTTTTCTTCAATTGTTAACAATCGGTAAACATTTATTTTCAAATATTGACTTTTAGTCATTTTTGATATATACTGCTGTCGAAAGAGGATGATTACGTTGACAAAGAATGTTGTGAATTCAAAAAATCAAGACAAATCAAAAAGCAGTTTTAATTTTTATCAGTACATTTGGATTTTCGTTGTATCCTGCCTTTTGGGCTATGCTATTGAAACGCTGTGGTGCTTTATCCGCCACGGGTACATTGAAAGCCGCAAGTCGTTAGTGCTGGGGCATCTGTCGCTCGCATACGGTATGGGCGCTGTTCTTCTGACACTTATTTTAGATCGATTTCAAAATGCAAAAACCTCAAAAATCTTTTTAGTTTCCTTCCTTGCCGGCACTGTTACCGAATACATTTGCTCGCTTGGACAGGAAATATGCTTCGGCACAGTCGCTTGGGATTACAGCAATGTCCCCCTCAACATTAACGGCAGAGTTTGCCTTTTGTACTCGTCATTCTGGGGATTTCTCGGAATTTTTTGGGCAAAAATTGTTATTCCGGAAATGTCGAAGATTTTTGAAAAAGTTCACCTTCCCTTTAACAAAATTTTAGTTTGGACTTTCATTGTGTATTTCTGCTTTAACTGTTTTCTTTCGGCAACTGCCGCCGCAAGAATGAATATGCGTAAAGAGGGAAAAGCGCCGAATAACAGATATGAAATGTGGTTAGACAGCACGTATACAGACGAAAAAATGGCAAAGATTTATGCAAATTCAAGACCGGTGGAAACGTAAAATAAAACTAAGTAAGGCATGGGCCCGCTCACACCGCTTTTGCATTCATCTCATACGGAACGGATTTTTCCGTTCAGAGTATAGTTTGCCATATTGTAGGTTAAGAGAACCCTCGGCTCCCCTGTAAGGGGAACTGTCGAGCGTTAGTGAGACTGAAGGGTTAATTTTCTTATGGACAACTATAACCCCTCTGTCAACTCCGTTGACATCTCCCCTTTCAGGGGAGACAAGGATTTTGTATGATGCGATACCTTCTGTCACATAACAAAACGGACTTGCCTTTCGGCAAGTCCGTTAATTTTATATATTGATATTAAATCATCTCTTAATATCGTCCCAAGCAACTCCGTCGATGTGGAAGAGAGCGTCAAAGTCATACTTATTGTTCTCGTCCTTATCGTGGTTGGTGTACCAAACCTGAGCGAAGAAGGGGTTAGTCTTTGCGATTGAGTCATAATCCCAAGCTTTATGAGGAATGAAGCACTCAGGGCACCAGTGACCGCCGAGAAGGATAAGTGCGGGACTTGCTTCAAACTCTGCACCGCAATGGCCGCATTTCCATTTAAGCTTAGTTGCCATATCGCCCTTTGTCATTGTTTCTGACAGGCACTCGCCGCCGCGGAAAGCCGCCGCCTGCTTCATATCTTCAATATCAAGCTCTGATTCCGGCTTTGATTCGTCATAACCGTGGTCAAGCTTATACTTTTCAGCAGCTTCTGTATCCTTTTCAAATTTAATAAGTTCAAAGTCTTCCCACTTTGTCGGAAGCTTTTCCCATTCAGCCTTTGAACCGTAATAAGCGCTCATACGAACCTTGTTGTCTTTCTTAGCCCAGTCAAGAGTACCGAAGTCGGGAGTTGAAGCTATCTTCTTCATAAACGGCTTTGCGCAGGCTGCAACAATGCCCTTCGGAAGATAGCGCGGAATTTTGAAGTAAAATTCAACCTGATCTGCAAGGCGGTTAAAGTAATCCTTAACAGGAAGATTCTCACGGAAGTGAAGATATTCTTCAAGCTTATCAGAGTCTGCATAGAACTGACCGTGGAAGTTCTTTGTTGTGAACCAGTTGGGGTCAAAGAGCTTTTCAGGACCTGCAAGACCGAGTGTTCCGAGAAGAAGAACCTCAAACTCATAGTTAGAAATTCTGTATTCTTTACCTGAACCGATGTTATAGAAATGATTCCAGAAATCAGAACCAAGGTTGCCCTTTGAATCCTCGTCGCAAAGGTTAGCCATCAAACGGCCTGAATCCTCAACAGTACACCATTCAAGAACGCCGTTAATCGGAACATGGAACATAATCGGGTCCATATTTTTAAGGATATTGGGATAAAGAATACCCGACTGACGCATTACAACCCAGTTTTTAATTCCGCTTTCAACAAAAACTGCTTCAGCGCGGCACTTTGAAACTGCATAATGGTCATAAACAGAAACCTTAAGCGGATCGCCGCAACGACCCCAATGAATAGGATAGTTTCTGTCGCCTGTTTCAGCAACAGTACCTATGTAGCAAACCTTAATGTCGTCTGCATTAGGCTGAGCGAGAACTGCTTTGCAAATGTTCTGAGCAGCTCCGATGTTTGTTTTCTGAGTTCTGTAAGGCTTCCAGTCAGCAGCGGGAGAAACCATACCGCCGATGTGAAGAACATAATCAGCGCCTGTAATAGCCTCCATAAGACTGTCATAATTTGTAAGGTCGCCCCAAACGATTCTAACAGCAGGATCATTCATATAATCCTTGAACATTTCCTCGTTCTTTGCGCTCTTTCTTAAAAGAGGAACGATGTTGAACTTGTCTTTCATTGCGTAAAGCTCTTTAAATGCGTGAAAGCCCATATTGCCTGACGCACCTGTGAGCATTACGGTTTTCTTGTCTGCCATAATTTCCACCTCAACATAAATTTTTTGATTTTAATATTAGTAAGACGAATAAAACATCATACTAAAACATTATGTAAATATTATAAACAAAATAAATCTGATTGTCAATAAATTACAGCATTTTCATTGTAAAAGCATAAAAAAACCGCCCTGAAAATCAGAGCGGTAAATTAAATGCTTGTGTTATTACCAAGCGATTGCGAAATCCTTCTGAAGACCAAACGGAATTGAAAGATTTATTCCGAGTGCTGTAAGTGAAAGAGTCCAAGTGAAATAATATGTAGCAGCCGTCACATTACCTGTTGTCTTATCAATAGTAACTGTTACATAAGCGTCTTTATGACCTGTTTTTACATCTTTTATAATGCCTGCTGCTTTACCCGCATTCTCTGTAACAATAGAGGGTTTAATAACTGAGAAAACTCTGCCTGCGTGACCTACGCCGTGATCTGTTCCCTCGCTCGGCTCGTCAGCTTTAATGTTAAGAGTGATTGTGTAATTTTTACCGTCATCCTTAACGTCAAACTTTTCAATGTCTGCTGCCTCAAGTTTACTTGACCAAGTTTCGTTCTCAACAGGGAACATAGCATTCTTCTGTGCAACTGTTGTGGCATTTACCATTCCTGGGTCGAGCTTTGACAAATCCTTTTCGCCCATATTGCTCTCAATAAGGCTATTTGCAAGACCTGTAAGTGTTTTAGGAAGATTACCTTCAATTCCACCCGCAGGGCTGTTTACCTCTTTAAGAAGCGTAATTTTCTTTGCGTTGGGCTTAACAAGATTGATTGCGGCATTGAAATATGCAACAACCTCTTCTGCCGTGCTTGAGTTTGAAAGCTCAACCTTTGTGTCAACAGGGTCAGTAGCAACTGTTGCAGAAGCGTCAACCGTAGGAACGGGAAGTTCATCAACTGTACTGCCGTTCGGACTGTTAACAGTTGTACTGCCGGTCACATTAGCACTTTTCGGTGTATATGCAATTACCATTGATGAAAATACTACTACGCAGGCAAGTGCATAAGCAAAGGTTGTCAAAAAAGCTTTACCGAATCTTTTTCTCTTGTCAACCTTTTTTTCCATTTTGGATTTATACTCTTCAGGTGTAAGAACTTTTTTAGCCATAAGTATAAATAACCCCTTTCTAATTCTTTACTCTATAAATTTACAACAAAATGCGAAAAAAGTCAATAGATATCTTAAAAATGTCTAAAAGAAAATCCTGCCGTAAGACAGGATTTTGACTAAAATGCAGTAATTTTTAATTTTTATGCTTTTTAAAGATATGCTCTCATCTCATTGGTAAGTTTTTCTTCAAGCTTTATAAGCTTCTTACAAATGTCCTTTGCTCTCTCTTCTGCAGCTTTGTATTCGTTCAAATATCTGTTTAGAGACTTTATGCCCATATTACATCCGTCGGTCATTAAATCCGCAATTGTTTCATCACTCATATCTACTGCAAGCTTAAACTCCGTCTTGATTTTTGACATTCCCGAAGCTATGGGATTGGCGTCCTTTCCGCTGTCACCGTATTCAAATAACATTTTCTCTGTAAGCTCACGCAAATCATCGTGCTCCTTGCGGCAGGAATTAAGATAGTCTATGAGCTTTCGGCTCTTAACCCTTGCCAGCACATCGTCTATTGAAGAAATGCCCATTTTCACGCCTGCATCACACTCACGTAAAAGCTTTATTGTATCCTGTTCTATCATTTTAACCAGCCTTTCTAAACATTATTTTTGGCATTATTAGTCTTTCCAAAATCAACAAAATATATTACGCATATTTGTATATAATTTTATTGGCATTGCCATATTTTTGTGATAAAATATAGTAAATATATCTTTAAGGGGTTTTTATGCAAAACAGCAAAAGTAAAAATAAAAAACTGAATTCAACAGTTATTTTATCCGCATTGTGTATTACTGCGGCTTTGATATTTACAGTAATTTCAATTCAAATAGCTAAAAAGAACAAGATAGATACCTTACCTGAACAAACTTCTTCACAAAATGCCGACAGTTCACCGAGCGAGAGCCTAAGCGAAAGTTCATCAGAAAAAACGTCAAGCAGTACAAGCACCCAAAGCTCTCAGCCGAGAGCCTCGTTTTACAATAATGTAAAATACCGCTCACCTGTGGCAAAACCTGCCGATATTTTCAAGCACGGGCGCAATTTAATGCTTCTTAATAAGGAATGGGAGCTTCCCGAAGATTTTAAGTGGGATTTAGTATACTGGTCAAACGGTCAAAGTGTTGACGCACTGAGTCTTAACTACAAACAGTACGATCAGGTGTTTGCCGTTGACAGAGCAGCATACAGGCCGTTAAAGGATATGTTTGCCGCGGCAGATAAAGCAGGCGTTCCTCTTCAAATGGTGTCACCCTACCGCAGTATTCAAAAGCAGGACAGACTTTTTACAGAGTCTGTAAATTACTATAAAAATCAAGGCTTTTCCGAAAGCGAAGCAATAAAAAAGGCTAATTATTCACGCACCTTTACAGGCACAAGCGAGCACAATACAGGCTTTGGCTTTGACATTTTGGAAGAGGGCAATTGGACGCTCACCGAGGGCTTTGAAAATACGGCACAGTTTAAATGGCTTATGAAAAACGCCGAGAATTACGGATTTATTCTGCGGTATCAGAAAGATAAAACCGACATTACGGGCATAATGTATGAGCCTTGGCATTTCCGCTATGTAGGCGTTGATGATGCAAAGAAAATAAACAGCATGCATATGTGTCTTGAAGAATATATTGCATATTTGGACGGTAAAGTATGAAAAGAAAGCTTTTTTGGTATAAATGGTGGGGCGGATTTATTGCGCACTGCCTTTACTATATGGCGCCGAAGCTGTTAATTCTTCGGCATATAAATAAAAAATACGGAACGGAAAAGGCGAAGCAGGAAGCCTTTAAAGCAGTGCAGAAATGGGCGGACAGATGCGTTAAAACGGGCAAACAAAAATTCACCGTAAACGGTCTTGAAAAAGTCCCGAAGGACAGACCGGTGCTTTTTGTGTCAAACCACGAGAGCTACGGCGATGTGCCGATGATTATCCACGCACTTAAAGGCTTTAATGTCGGTTTTGTGCTGAAATCCACAATGCTGAATATTCCTTTTATCGGCGATTATCTTAAATATATGCACTGCGTCCCTCTTGACCAAACCAATATGCGTGCGGCGTCCAAATCCATAAGCCTTGCCGCAGAAGAAATTGAAAAAGGCTATTCACTTGTGATTTTTCCCGAGGGTAAAAGAAGCTTTAACAACTATCCTGCCGAATTTAAAAACGGCGCATTTAAAATAGCCGCTAAAACGGGCGTTACAATTGTGCCGATTTACCTTCACAATGTGCATTACACCTACGAGGGCAACGGCTGTATGGTGACCTCTGCCGATGTTACGGTAAACATTTTAGACCCAATTGAAACAGGCTCACTGACACGTACAGAAATGCAGGAACTAAATGTTAAGGTATATAACATTATTTCAGATTTTGCAATAGAATTTAATAAAAAGCATAATGCGTCGGTAACAAATTTATCCGTTTCGCAAAATCATTGAAGTATAAAAATTCAGGGCATACCGAACGGTGTGCCCTGTTGCTTTTGTAAAGCTTTTACAAATGATTCTTTTAATTAAGATATATATCAAGTGATATCGCGTCAAAGGCATCCACCGTGCCGTCGTAATCATAATCTGCAGCAATACGTTGTTCTTCAGATAGAGTCCCTCGGCACATTATATAGCTTCTGATTATTGCGTAATCGTTTGAATTTACTGTTCCGTCAAAATTAACATCGCCTAAAGTATAAAATGAAATACTGTTTTCATTCGCATAGGTTTGAGCATAAGAACCGCTGTTGCCGCAAATTTTTAATTTCTCACATTTGTCAAAAGCCCAATCACCAATAGCTGTTACGCTGTCAGGAATTTTTATACTTGTAAGCGAAGAGCAATAAGCGAAAGCGAAATCGCCGATACTTTTTGCATTGTCAGGGATTTTTACACTTGTCAGCGAGGTACAATAAGCAAAAGCACTGCTGCCAATGCTTGTTACACTGTTGGGGATTGTTATACTTTCAAGAGAGGAACAAAATGTAAAAGCGTCTGTTCCAATGCTCGTCACACTGTTAGGTATTGTTATGCCCTCGAGCGAAGTGCAGTTTAAGAAAGCATCGTCACCAATACTCGTCACGCTGTCAGGAATTGTTATACTTCTAAGTGAGGTACAGCTTTTGAAAGCAGAGCTGTTAATGCTTGTTACGGTGTTAGGTACTGTTATACTTGTAAGTGATTTACACCGCAAGAACGCACTGTCGCCGATACTTGTTACGGTATACCCGCCAAATTCAGACGGAATTGTAAGCTCTGTTGCTGAACCGGTGTAGTCTGTAATCATACAGGTCTTTTTTTCTTCAGAAATTACTGAATATGCAAAATCACCGCCCGTTTCGGCGAACACTGCTATTTCTGTCATCGGGATAGCGGAAATTACCGTTATAAGTGCAAGAAACAGCGATAAAAATTTTCTTGTTTTCATAGTTTTTCTCTCTTTAAGTTATTAAAAATATTTTATTCTTTTTTTCTTTATTTGTCAACAAAACAATATTTACCAATAAAATCCGTGATGAAGTAAATTTTTATTTTGCAGAACGGATAGATTAGTTCCGTACGGTTTATTTGGGTTCGTATCACTACTATAAACCCCCGAAGATTTAGTCTTCGGGGGTGTTGTTTTATTCTTCTTTTTTAAGCTGCTTTACTACCTGATTTCCGTAAACTGCCGTTCCCGTTATCAAAATTCCTTGAATTACCGCCTGTGCGTTAAATCCCATTATTGCAACGGCTCCCGTTATGCCGAAAAACAGCAAAATTACAGGAATATATTTATCGGGAATTTTCGGAAATCCTTTAATAATCATTCCTAAAATATTGAGAACAGGAATCAGTATAAGCGCATGCTCGGTTATATATTGCATTACTGTTTAAAACTCCTTTTATTAAAAAATAAAACTCATCATTGCTCCGCAAGCGGCAGAAAAAGCTGCAACTATAAGCTTATCCCAAAACTGCCCGGGGCGCTTTTTAAGCATTTCAAGTCCGTTTTTTAATTCACACAGAGAGGTAAGAACAACATCGAGCTTTGTAGCGCTGCGCACCTGCTCAAGAGTTATTGCGTTTAAATTTCCCGTAAGCTCCTTTGCCTGCGCTTCCAATTTTGAAACACGAAGCTCCAAAGACTCAATTTCATTCATTTTCTCATCCCAAATCCTTTCTCTCTACAAATCCTGTTACATATTTTGCAATAGGCACTCTTTCAACGTTCTTAAGAGAATTTGTTATTCTGTACCTTCCGTCAAGATAAATTCCGTCATAAATATAATACGTTCCCGAAACGGTGTTTGAAACACGCTCCGTATAAGCGCTCGAATAAAGCTTGGCATTTTTAAGAACGACCTTTTGACCCGCCTTATAGCCCTTGGGCGGCTTAGGAGTTTCCTCCTCCTTACCGTAGCCGTTAAGGCCGTTGTATTTCATTATTGACGGATAGTTCTTATAAGACTCGTCAAGGTCAACCAAGGTGGAAATACCGTCCACCTTGCCCTTAGATGATTTCTGCCATATTCCGTACGGTCTTTGGAACGTAGGCTTATCATTCCACTGAGCAAGCCAAATGTCATATTTTTTGAATATTTCTTCCGTATAATAATTATTAAGCCAATAAAGATTTGAATAAATCGCAACATAGTAGCCGTTTTTTTCTATAGTTTCACAAAAGGCTTTTGCAATTTCCGAAATTTTTGCCTTGCCGAGAGCCTGAATTCGGCTGTCCTCTAAATCGTATGCAATCGGATATTCAAATTTCTTGCCCTTGATAACGCTCAGACAATATTCTGCCTCTTTAACTGCCTCTTCAGGCGTTGTGGCATAAGCAAAATGATATGCGCCCACGTTAACGCCTACATCCTTTGCCTGTTCGTAGTTATATTCAAACTTTGGGTCTTTTTGACCGTTGGTTCCGCCGAAAGAAGAACGTATCATAACAAAATTTATTCCTGCGTTCTTAACCTTTGACCAATTTATTTCACCCTGCCATTTTGAAACATCTATTCCTCTGTAGGACTCCATAATATCACTCCTTTACTGTTTTCTCATTACATAATATGCCATCAAGAGAATTATCTCTATAATATTTAATGAGATGCTCTGAATTTGCTTTAAGCTCTCTTGAAATCTCATAAAGTACACTGAGAGTTCTTTGCAGCTCCGCCCGTATTTTCTCGTCTGTTCCGGCATTTTTTATCTTCTCTTTGCAAACCGCAATATTTTCCCGATTTAGACGAATATACTCGGCGTATTCCTCTCCAATCTCTTTAAGGGATTTATTTTTATTCAACTAACAGCCCCCTTTATGTATTTAACAAGCTCATCGGACGACATTTTTGAAGAAAATCCGTCATATTCCAAAACATATTTTATTGAATTTTCAATTTTCTTCAATCCGCTTTTAAGATTTCTGTAAACGCTTGAACGGGAAAGACTGCACATTTCGGATATTGAAAGTGTATCAAGCCCGTTATAATAAAACAGCTTAATTACAGCTCTTTCGGTCTCATCAAGCTCATTTTCAATTATGCTTTTTACGGTCTTTTCCAAGCTGCTTCTTTTATTCATAATGATAAAGCCCATTGCACTCCCGATTTCCGATTTATCGGAAAATTCAAAATTTTCTGTTAAAAAGAAATACTCGTTCACTCCCAAGGTTTTGATTTTGTTATCGTTTGATGAAACATACATTTCTGTTCCTCCTTCAAATTCAGATAAAACAAAAACGCCCTTATTCGCAGTGGCGTTATATACGGCGTCTTTGTTTATTCTTCGAACAAATGTTCGGTTTACATTTTCTATTTTAGCAGTAAAAATTCATATTGTCAAGAGTAATATTGAAAATAATATATATTTTTTAATCGGAGCAATGTTCTGCTTTGCCTACAAGGAACAGAGGTTGCGGCAGATTGCACCCCGCTGCTTATAAATGCGGCGGAACATCTTTGCATAGGTTATAAAAATCGACATAAAAAAAACGGAAGCCTTAAAGACTTCCGTTATGTAACTTAATATTAAGCTTTAATTATTCAGCGTCGCTCTTTTTTCTTGTAAGAACAAATGCTACGCCTGCAACTGCTGCAACTGCTGCAACTGCAACGAATGATACATCACCTGTGTTGGGAATTGTGCTGTTTCCGCCGTTGTTTGAAGGATCATCAGGAGTATCAGGATTTGTGGGATTGAAGAGGTCGCCGATTGAGCCGATGATACCAAGAATTGTGTCAAGGA
Source organism: Ruminococcaceae bacterium UBA7217 (assembly GCA_002490425.1). Classification (GTDB taxonomy): domain Bacteria; phylum Bacillota; class Clostridia; order Oscillospirales; family Acutalibacteraceae; genus Fimenecus. Next base: position 85,889 of record DKTZ01000007.1, on the reverse strand, counting down.
AGCTACCTGACTCAGAATTGCCGTTATCCCACGGAAGAGTGATGTCACCGAAATCAGGGAAAGTAGGAGTTTCACCTCCGCCGAGTCCTTCAAGGAACTCAAGAATCTGCTGAACAGTTTCGTTATTTTCAATCTCGCCTGCTTCAATCTTTGAAGAAAGAATATTTATAATATCAGGAATCTGATTTAAAACAATCTTACCGCTTGCAATGTCATCACTGATTTTTGATGTAATTTCATCAACTGATGCACCGCTGTTGATAAGCGCCACAAGCTCTTCAACATACTGGTCTGCTGTTACCTCAGGCTCTTTATTACCGCCGGTAATCTTGTCAATGATACCGCTGATAACGCCGGAAAGGTCGCCGCTTTCACCGTCGCCGCCGATGCCGCCCATAATTGACTCACCAATTATAGAAATAAGGTCGCCTGCCTCCAAATAGCCGTTCTGAACAAGACCTACTAACTCAGTTGCTGCATTTGCCGGATCAGAAGAAAGATTGGACGCAACATATTTTGCATAAGCTTGCCATGCTTCTTCCCAAGTCATAAGGCTGCCGTCTTCTTTGGTATAAATACCCTGCTCTTCTATTTTCTGACGGATTTCTATGTATTTCCACCAGTTAGCAGCATCATTAAGCTGCCAGTCTTCAAGGTTTACTGCGTTTCTGTAATTTTCTTCAACGCCTTCTGCTAAATCAGCAGGGCTCTGCTTTTCCGCAAATGCGGCAAATGCCATAACTGACATTGATAATACCATTGCTAATGCAATGAGAACTGCAATTATTCTTTTCATAATCACATTTTCCTTTCGTTTTTTTGAATTTTGCTTTTAAGGTTATACCACCTTTATTCTTCATCATTATACAATACAAAATCTGCAATGTCAACATAAAAAAATAAAAAATCAGTCAAAATTTTACCTTTTGAATATTACTGTTATAAAAAAATTTCTTACGGACAGAATAATAATGCTTAAAATTATTTAGGGGGTGCAAAAATGTTTGGAGGCAAATCTAAAAAGGAAAAGATGTTTCTTGCAAGAAGAAAAATGGAGCGTTTAAACAAAGAACTCGGCAAAATGTGGAATGAGGACGACGACTCCATTCCGTCCGATGTCAACGGAAGCTACACGGGAACGCCCAAGGACGGCGGAAAGCCTCAGCAGGACGCTGACGATTTATAAAAATTCAGACAAATTTTGCTCTATATATAATATTGTATAAATATTTTATAAAAACTATTGATTTATTTATTTTTGTATGGTAATATATGTAACGTAAGAATATCCGTTGAATTGAGAGTGGGGCGACCCGCTCTCTTAAATTTATAAGGAGCTTTGAAAATATGAAGAAAAACACTGCGGCAGTTGTTTGGGACATTGCAAAGCCCATTGCCGAATCCTTGGGGCTTATTCTTTGGGATGTTAAATTCTTAAAGGAAGGCACAAAATGGTATTTGCGCATCACCATTGACAAGGAAGACGGCGTTACGATTGATGACTGCGTTAATATGCATCACGCTATCGACAAGCCTTTGGACGAGGCAGACCCAATTGAACAAAGTTACAATTTGCAGGTACAGTCCCCCGGCATTGAACGAGAGCTTACAAGGGATTTTCACTTTGAAGCATATCTCGGCGAAAAGGTTTGGGTAAGACTTATTAAGCCATACGAGGGAGTTCGTGATTTTAAGGGCGTTCTTCTCGCTTACGACGACGATTCGGTAACCATTTCTCCCGATAACGAAACGGAGATAAATATAAAAAAGAAAGAGGCCTCATTTATTAAGGCCGACGATTTTGGAGGTTTTGAAGAAAATGAATAAGGAATTTTTTGAAGCAGTGGCTTTAATGGAAAAGGAAAAGGGTATCTCTGCGGATTACCTTTGCGAAAAAATTGCGGACGCAATTGTTAAAGCGGCCAGAAAAGACTACAACGGCGCAGATGTTGTATTTTGCGACATAAGCGCAGAGGAGCAGTCCTTCAGAGTTTATGTTAAAAAGCCAATTGTAGCCGAGGAGGATTACGTTGACCCGTTTGCGGAGGCTTCAATTGAAGAAGCAAAGGATTATATGGAAAATCCGCAGGTCGGCGAGTACTTAGAGTATGACCTTGACACAATGAAGTTCGGCAGAATTGCTGCACAGACCGCAAAGCACGTTATACGCCAGGGTATTAAAGAAGCTGAAAGAGGTCAGGTTATCCGTGAATTTCAGTCAAAGAGCCAAGACCTTGTCAATGCAAAAGTAAGCAGAATTGACCCGATTAACGGCAATGTAACTCTTGAAATCGGCAACGGCTCGGCAGTTCTTCCGAAATCCGAGCAAATCCCCGGCGAAACATTTACCGAGGGCGATTTAATTAAAGTTTATGTTGTTGAAGTAAAAGACACAGACCGTGGACCGAGAGTAATGATTTCACGCTCCAAGGCAGGCTTTGTTAAGCGCCTTTTCGAGCAGGAGGTTCCCGAAATATTTGATGGAATAGTTACCGTTAACGCAATTTCACGTGACGCAGGCAGCCGTACGAAAATGGCTGTAAGCTCAAAGGATGCAGATGTTGACCCGCAGGGTGCTTGCATCGGTCAAGGCGGCTCACGAGTTAATAAAATTGTTGAAATTCTCGGCGGAGAAAAGATTGACATTGTAAAATACAGCGAAGACCCTGCAGAATTTATTTCCGCAGCGTTGGCTCCTGCCACCGTATTAAAGGTTGAAATTGCAGAAACGGAAACAGAGGATAAAAAGAAAAAATCCTGCTCTGTTACCGTTCCCGACAATCAGCTTTCACTCGCTATCGGCAATAAGGGTCAGAATGCCCGTCTTGCAGCTCAGCTTACAGGCTGGAATATAGATATTAAACCCGAAAGCGGATTTTACGAAGGCTAAGCCCGAAGCGGAGTGAATAATTTGAAACAGAAAAAGATTCCTTTAAGAAAATGCAACGGATGCGGTGAACAGAAGGAAAAGCGGGAGCTTGTCCGCATAGTTAAAAATGCAAACGGAGAAATAAGCCTTGACCTTACGGGCAAAGCGGCAGGCAGAGGCGCTTACATTTGTCCTAACGCCGAATGTCTTGCCAAGGCACGCAAATCAAAACGCATTGACAAAGTATTTGAATGTGCTGTACCGTCAGAGGTTTATGACAAATTAGAGGAGCAGCTTAAGAACAATGTCTGAAAACAGATTAAAGGGTCTCTTGGGGCTGTGCAGAAGAGCCGGCAAAATGTCTTTGGGGCATGATGCGACCGTAGCTCAGATAAAAAAGCGCAAAGCAATTTTGGCAGTCTGCTGTAAGGATTCGTCCGAAAGACTTATACGGGAAATCCGTGACGAATGCAGCTTCGGCGGGAGAAACGTTACTTTTATTACGGCAGACATTACATCAGATGAAATATATTTTTATATCGGAGCAAAGCCGAAGGTTTTTACGGTTGACGACAAAGGATTTGCCGATAAGATTTACAGCGATTTAACGGGAGGTAATGAATAATGGCTATTGCAGCAAAGAAATTCAAGGTCAGCGATATTGCAAAAAACTTTGAATTGCAAAGCAAGGAAATCATCGAAACACTTGCAAAATTTACAGAGGGCGAAAAGAAAGCCTCAACTGCTGTTGAGGAAAAGGACTTGGACATTCTTTTTGACATTATTACAAAAGAACACAGCGTAAAAAATTTTGACGCATATTTTTCTTCGGCAGCAGAAGAAAAGCCGAAAAAGCAGGCAGAAAAGCCGCAGGAAAAATCAAATAAACAGCAGAATAAGCCCAATGCGCCGAAGTCGCAGAACGGCAAACAGGAAAGACAGCAGAAGCCGGCAAACGCAAACACTGCCGCTCAAAAGCCTTCTGAAAAGAAAGATAAAAAAGATAAAGACAACCGCCCGATGCAGTCAAGAACAAAGGGCGAAATCAGGCGAATTGACACACGTGCCAACTCTTTTGACGCTGAAAAATACAATGAAAAATACGAGAATATTGCTCCTGCAAGCTCAGGCAACTCGGACAATCTTGTTAAGAAGCAGAAGCTTAAGCAGAAATCCCAGCAGTACCGCCGTCAGGGCACACACGGCGGTAAGCGTGAAACCGAGGCAGAGCGCTTAAGAAGAATTGCGGCAGAGCGTGCGAAGAAGCCGCCCGTAATCACAGTGGGCGATGAAATCACTGTCGGCGAGCTTGCTTCCCGCCTTAAAATGACTGCGGCAGAGGTTATTAAAAAGCTCTTCTCCTTAGGTCAAATGGCGGCAATTAATGATGTTATTGACTACGATACCGCTGAAATCGTAGCAACTGAGCTTGGCGCAAAGGTTAACCGTGAGGTCGTTGTTACTATTGAAGAAAGAATTATTGACGATTCTGAAGACAATGCAGACGACCTTATCCCCCGTGACCCCGTTGTTTGCGTTATGGGTCACGTTGACCACGGTAAAACATCAATTCTTGACGCCATCAGAAATTCAGCCGTTACCGAAACCGAGGCAGGCGGCATTACACAGCACATCGGTGCTTACAGAGTTGACCTTAACGGTCAGAAGATAACTTTCCTTGACACACCAGGTCACGAGGCATTCACATCAATGCGTGCGAGAGGCGCTATGGCGACCGATATTGCAGTTTTGGTTGTAGCCGCTGACGACGGCATTATGCCGCAGACGGTTGAGGCTATTAACCACGCAAAAGCGGCTGATGTTTCAATCATTGTTGCTATAAACAAAATGGATAAGCCCGATGCGTCCGTTGATAAAATTATGCAGCAGTTAACCGAATATGAGCTTGTTCCCGAGGAGTGGGGCGGCGATGTTATCTGCGTTCCCGTATCCGCAAAAACACATATGAACATTGACAAGCTCCTTGAAAATATTCTCCTTGTTGCCGAAATGCGTGAGCTTAAGGCAAATCCCAACAGAGCGGCAAAGGGTATTGTTATTGAGGCACGTCTTGATAAGGGCAGAGGTCCCGTTGCAACACTTCTTGTTCAGAACGGTACTCTTCATTCGGGTGATATTATCGTTGCAGGGTCTGCCGTGGGCAGAGTACGTGTTATGGTTGATGACAACAGAAAGAAGCTTAATTCGGCAGGTCCTTCCGTTCCCGTTGAGATTATGGGTCTTGACGCAGTTCCTCAGGGCGGCGACATTTTCAATGCGGTTTCCGATGAAAAGCTTGCACGTGCGCTTGTTGAACAAAGACGTCAGGCGGCTAAAGAAGAGCAGTTCAGCCAGTATCAAAAGGTTACTCTTGACAATCTCTTCTCAACAATTAAAGCAGGCGAAATCAAAACGCTCAATATTATTGTTAAGGCGGATGTCCAAGGCTCCGTTGAAGCAGTTAGACAAAGTCTTGAAAAGCTCACAAATGAAGAGGTTGCCGTTAAGGTTATCCACGGCGGCGTCGGCGCAGTTAACGAATCCGATGTTATGCTTGCAAACGCATCAAACGCTATTATCGTAGGCTTTAACGTGCGTCCCGACCCCGTTGCGGCAGAAATTGCAGAGCGTGACGGCGTTGATATGAGAATGTACCGTATTATTTACGACTGCATTGAAGAAATTGAGGACGCTATTAAGGGTATGCTTGCTCCCAAATTCCGTGATGTTGAGCTTGGCAGAGTTGAGGTAAGAAACGTATTCAAGCTCTCTTCCGCAGGTACAGTTGCAGGCAGCTACGTGCTTTCGGGTAAGGTTACAAGAAACGCACGAATCCGTGTTGTACGTGACGGTATTGTCATTATTGATGACGCTATTTCATCGCTCAAGCGCTTTAAGGATGACGTTAAAGAGGTTGCCTCGGGCTATGAATGCGGTATAGGACTTGAAAAGTTTAACGATATTAAAGAGGGCGACATCTTAGAAGCCTTCATTACCGAAGAATATAAGGATTGATAAGAGGTATCTTTATGGCAGGTTATCGAACAAGCCGAGTAGCAGAGGATATTAAGCGTGAAATTGTCGCTGTTATCCGTGAGCTTAAAGACCCGAGAGTTAAAGATAAAATTTTAACCGTTGTGCGTGTTGACGTAAGCTCGGATTTATCCTACGCAAAGGTTTTTGTCAGCTCTATGAACGGAATTGAAGATGCAAAAGAGGCTGTTAAGGGGCTTAAAAGCGCCTCGGGTCTTATACGTCGCGAGGTTGGCTCAAAGCTTCGGCTTCGCAAAACTCCCGAGCTTAATTTCGTTGCGGACGATTCCGTTGAGCACGGTATGGAAATTTTCCGCAAAATAGAAAGCATTGAGGATAAAAAAGATGAGAATAACTCTTAAAGAATGTGCCGAAATAATAGGCAGATATAACAGTTTTCTTATACTGACCCACGCAAGCCCCGACGGCGACACCTTGGGCAGTGCATTTGCATTAAAGCGTGCGCTCGACAAAATCGGCAAGCCGTCACAGGTTATTTGCAATGATGAAATTCCGCAGAAATATTCGTTTTTGTGGGACGGGATCGCCAATGATACTGTCGATTTTGAAGCCGTTATAGCCGTTGACATTGCCGACCGTAAGCTGCTCGGAGAAGAAATAAACAGCAAATACGGTGACAGAATTGTCCTTGCAATCGACCATCATCTTTCGCACAGAGATTATGCGGAAAACACATTTTTGTGCGACAGGGCGTCAAATTCCGAAAACATTTACGCTCTTGTCAATGAGATGAACATTCCCATTGACAGCGGACTTGCCACGTGTATTTACTGCGGAATGGCAACGGACACAGGCTGTTTTCTTTTCACAAATACAACAGCCAAAACCCATAAAACCGCCGCTGTTCTTATGGAAATGGGCGCTGACTTTGCACTTGTTAACAGAAAAATGTTTGAAACAAAAACTATGTCCTATTTAAAGCTTGAGCAAATGGCGCTTTCTACTGTTGAGCTTCATTTCGGCGGAAAATGCGCAATTATGCAAATAACGCAGGAGATGTTCAGGGAAAGCCATTCAAATGACGGCGAGTGCGACGGAATAGCCTCTCTTCCCCGTAAAATCGAGGGTGTGCTTATCGGTATTACCATACGCGAGAAAGAAAACGGCACTTATAAGGTTTCAATCAGAACGGTTGAGCCTTACGATGCTGCTGAGCTTTGCGCTCATTTCGGCGGCGGCGGTCACAACCGCGCGGCAGGCTGTGAATTTGAATGTTCTCTTGAAGAAACAAAGAGCGCACTTTTAAAGCTTATCGGAGAAAAGATATAGTGAAAAATACAGGTGTAATTTGTCTTAACAAGCAAGAAAATATTTCATCTTTTCTTGCCGTCAAAAAGCTTTCAAGACTTCTCGGCGTAAAAAAGGCAGGCCATACGGGCACGCTTGACCCTATGGCAACGGGCGTTCTTGTGGTAATGCTCGGTTCCTGCACACGCTTTATTGATTTTCTGCCCGAAAGCGACAAAAGCTATCGGGCGAGTGTGCTTCTCGGCAAAAAAACCGACACACTTGACATTACAGGCACTGTTTTGGAAGAAAAAATCGTAAATGTCAGCGAGAACGAGATAAAACGGGTATGCCAAGAATTTCTCGGTGAAACAATGCAGATTCCGCCGATGTATTCGGCAATTCAAAAGGACGGGGTGCGCCTTTACGACCTTGCAAGAAAAGGTATTGAAATAGAGCGTGAACCGAGGAAAATCAACATTAAAGAAATCTCTGTTCAAGATTTTGACGGCACTTCCTTTACATTAGATGTTACCTGCTCAGCAGGTACATATATCCGTTCACTCGCCTCAGATATAGGCGAAAAACTCGGAACAGGCGCATGCCTTACCTCGCTTTGCAGGACAAAAGCAAACGGATTTTCGCTTGACTGCTCATTAACGCTTGAAGATGCGGAAGAACACCTTAAAGCAGGCGATATTGACAGCTTTATTATTCCTATTGAGGAAGCTTTGGCATTTTACGAGCCTGTTGCTGTTTCAGCTCCGCAGAGCGTGCGTTTTCACAACGGCGGAAGCCTAAGCCTTGACAGAATACATAACAAATTTGAAAATAAGCTTTACCGTGTTTTTTCACCGGAGAACGTTTTTTTAGGACTTGGAGAAGCCGACACGGAAAGCGGAATCTTAAAACCGAAGAGGGTGTATATTCCAAGTGAATAATTTGGCTTTGGCTTTGGGCACATTTGACGGAATACATAAGGGTCACCTGAATGTGCTTTCGGAAGCAAAAAAACTTGAAAACAAAGGTCTCACCCCTGCAGTTATGGTTTTTGACAGACACCCGCAAGAGGTTCTATCCGGTAAAAAGCAATTTTTACTCTCAACCGACACTGAAAAAGACAGAATTTTCAAAGAAAACGGCATTTTACCCATAACTGTATCTTTTGAAAAAATAAAAGATTATACACCTGAAGAATTTGTTTTATACACGAAAAGTTTAGGTGCAAAAGCGCTTATTTGCGGTGAAAATTTCAGTTTCGGCAAAAACTCCTCGGGGAATGCGAAAATTCTGTTTGAGTTATGTGAAAAATATGGTATAATATTTTGCAAAGCAGAAAACGAATATTTTAACGGCAGTCTTATAAGCTCGTCAAGAATTCGTAAATCGCTTGAAGACGGCGAAATCGGGAAAGCAAACGATATGATAGGAAGATTTTTTTCTTACGATTTCCCCGTAAGCCACGGTAACGGAAACGGCTCCCGTTGGGGCTTTCCCACTGCCAATCAGAAAATTCCCGACACGTTTGTACGCCCGAAATTCGGCGTTTATGCGTCAAGAGCGCTGATAAACGGTATATATTACCCGTCAGTTACAAATTTCGGAATTCGGCCGACGGTTTCAGACAGCGGAGAAGCGGTAAGCGAAACCTTTGTTCTCCGTTTTCACGAGAATTTATATAATGAAAACTTATGTGTTGAGCTTATAAAATTTCTACGGAGTGAAAAAAAATTTGAGAGCATAGACTCTCTTTCGGCACAGGTAATTAAAGACAGTAAAAAAGCCGTCGAAATTTTTGACAGCTTAAAATAATATATTAAACAACTATGAAAGGGTTGATTAAAAATGTTAGCATTAGAAAAAGCGTTTTGCAGAGTTTATCAGAAGGTATTCTTTGTATTCCAGTGCTTCCTTGACTGGTCCGAGCCTCAGCTTCTTACAGGTCCCGGAGCCGTAAAAAAGCTCCCCGCTCTTATTAAGGAAAAGGGACTTTCAAAGGTTCTTGTTGTTACCGATAAAGGCCTTACGGGTCTTGGACTTCTGAACGGGCTTTATGAGGAGCTTCAGAAAGAGGGCATCGGATATGTTGTTTATGACGGTGTTCAGCCTAACCCCACAATCGACAACATTGAAGAAGCACGACAGATGTATGTTGACAACGGCTGTCAGGGCATTATTGCATTCGGCGGCGGCTCGCCCATGGATTGTGCAAAAATTGCGGGCGCAAGAGTTGTTAAGCCCAACCAGCCGGTTGTTAAAATGCGCGGCGTTATGAAGATTATGAAAAAGCTTCCTCCGTTCTTTGCTGTTCCCACAACGGCAGGTACAGGCTCAGAGACAACGCTTGCGGCTGTTGTTTCAAACCCCAAAACCCACGAAAAGAACGCTTGCAACGACCCTGTGCTCCGTCCCAAATACGCAGTTCTTGACCCTGAGCTTACAGTAGGTCTTCCGCCGCATATCACCTCCACAACAGGTATGGACGCACTGACCCACGCAGTTGAAGCATATATCGGCAAGAGCAATGTAGCCTCAACAAAAAATTATGCCGAAAAGGCAACCGCACTTATTTTTGCAAATCTTGAAACTGCTTACAATGACGGCAAGAACATTGAAGCAAGAAACAATATGCTCCTTGCCTCATTCTATGCAGGTATGGCGTTCACCCGTGCTTATGTAGGTTATGTTCACGCTGTTGCACACAACCTCGGCGGTCAGTACGGAATCCCCCACGGCCTTGCAAATGCTGTCATTCTCCCCGTTGTGCTTGAAAAATTCGGCAGTGCAATTTATCCTCAGCTCGCATCTCTCGCTGATGTTGCAGGTGTTGCAGGTCAGACAGAGGAAGAAAAGGCAAAGAACTTTATTGCCGAAATCTACGCAATGAATGAGAGAATGAACATTCCGAAAGGCTTTACACAAATTAAGGAAGAGGACATTCCTATTATTGTTGAGCGTGCGCTCAAAGAGGGCAATCCGCTTTATCCCGTTCCCGTAATTTGGGATAAACCCGAAATGACAGAGCTTGTAAAATCGCTTATGATTGCTGAATAAAAAAGTTATTTATAGATAAACCCGCTTACAGCCTGTCTGTGAGCGGGTTGTTTTATGCCCTCCTTGTGTAAAGGAGGGTGGAGAGCGAAGCTCGACGGGAGGATTGTTACACACAAAAAAATATTTAAATTTGATTGCAATCCCTCAGTTTTTGCTAATGCAAAAACAGCTCCCTTTACACAAGGGAGCCTATTTTTCTTTAATATAATTGTGGATTCTACTGTTACAACTCTATTTCGCTGACGGGGGTATTCGCTGTCATATCAAACGAGGTAAGCTTTGCTTTCCAAGTAATATCTGCACTCTTGTCGCCGTCGATAAAATCAGATGAAAATGCGTAGAAATAATTACCGATATACGTTCCGCCTTGAATTGTCGTTGTATCATTGCCTACCTCATACCGTGCAATTTCGGTAACAGCTCCGTCAATTATGCCGTAGCGCACAAACACTTGCTCCATACCATAAACATATCCGTAAGTTCTGTTGTAAGTTTTGGTGTAATCTTCTACGCTGAACGGAACTGCAAATTCGCCGTTGGGAAGATTTACAAATGACTTATAAGAATATGAAAGGTCGCTTGAAACATAATTATTTTCATTTCCAACCTTAACCGAGGACATCTCTTTCGGATTTTTGGGGTCAGCAACTGAGAAAAGCGACACCTTCATATTTCCGTTAGTGCCTTTCTCGTCGCCGTCATAACCTATTCCCACAAGCAAACCTTTACTAACGGGGTGCAAATAGCTTGAAAACCCGGGGAGCTTTATTTCGCCCTCGATTTTCGGATTTTTGGGGTCGGAAAGATTTATCACGAATAAGGGGTCTGTTTGACGGAATGTCACTACATAAGCGTAATTGCCTATATATCTCGCCGAGCGAATTTGTTCATCCTTTGCGAAGCCGTCAATAATTCCCGTCTGATTCATTTCGGAATCGAAAACATAAAGCCTATTCGTCTCGCCGAGATACGTCATAATTGCGTCTTTGCCGCTGCCTTTTTGCTCAGTTTCAGTGCAGGTGGTTGCAATTCTGAAATATCCGCCGTATTCGCTCATTGAAAGGTTATCGTTAAGTCTTCCGTCTGCTTTAGCCGAGGCGAGATAATTAACGCCGTTTTCTGTAAATGCAAATTTAAGGATATTAAGGTACGAATTACATTTTTCGCTGTCGTATTTTTCTTCTGCGATATAAAAGCTGTCTGCCGTTACGTAAACATTAGTCGGATTTCCGAAAATTGCCGACGAATCGGTTTTTTCAGCCTTTTGAACATCAAATGTGCTGATAACTGCGTAAGCAGGAGTATCTGTTCCGTTCACAAGAGTTATTTTGCTTGCCGGAATAAGCTCTTTGTCACCGTTTTTCGCCGTTTCGGGGATACAAGTATCCTTGTAATCCCTTGCAAAAAGGTCTACTGCATAAGAGGATACAAGATAAATTTTGCCGTCACGAAGTCTGCTTGAAGTAAAGTCGCCCGATTGTGAAAAGTTTGAAATAAGCGTTGCATTTTCGGGGTTTGAAACATCATAGAAACCTATTTTTGTGTCTGAACACACCCAAGAAGCGCAGCATCCGCCGCGGAAAACAGCATCATAGGTTACCGTATCATTATATGATGTTGGCTGTTTTGAATAGTCGTATTCGGAATAAATAACCGCCAATCTGTTACCTGTCAGGTACATTTCCTGAATATGCACATTTCCGCTGAAGCTTATTTCGGAAATTTTCTGCATTTTGCCGCTGTCGGCTTTTACAATATACACGCATTTGTTTTCTCTGTCTGCGAGGTAAATATTTTTGCCATCGGTTTTAATTATGTCGCCCTCGTCAATATTTTTCTCCTGCGTATTCGTTGTGCCAAAGGCGTTTTCGCTCTCATTCTTTTCTTCAGCAGCCAAATTATCGCTGTCTCCCGGTGTAGCACCGACATTGGCATTTCCGTTCATATCAACAACATTTTCCGCACTGTCTTTTGCACCGAAGCTGTCAAAAAAAGACCTTGCTTTTTCTTTAGCTATTTCATTTTTCATAGCTTTCAGCCGTGAATAGATTTCATCATAATTGTCATCTGCCGAGACACTTACGGTACCGTTATTTACACTCGGCGGAGTTTTCTGTGCAGTTTGCTGTCTGTAAATAAAAGTGCCGCTCAGCACAATCGCAATCGCCGCCGCAACCGCAACAAATTTATATACCGTTTGCTGTCTTTTGCGTTTAGTAAGCTTCGGCGCCTGTTCGCTGTCTTCAAGCATTTTTACAATATTCTCTTTTGAAAGAGATGGCGGTGTTTGAGCCTTAATGTTATCGTTTATATATTTTTCTATATCTTTTTTCATTACTCTAACTCCTTTCGCATTCTCATAAGCGCTCGTCTTTTCTTAGTGCGCACTGTAACCGACGGAATATCAAGAATTTTTGCAATCTCTCCTGATTTAAATCCGCCTACCGCTGACAGAAGAACTATTTCACGTGATGAGGTGTCGAGTAAATCAAGCGCTTTTTTTACATCGGCTGAAATAAAATCTTCTGTTTCGTAAGTAAACGTTTCAGGAATTTCGACTGCTTTTACGCTGAATGTTTTTTTACAGGCATTTGAAAGTGCAGTAAAGAGGTATGCTTTAAACTTGGTGGGGTCGTAAAGACAGTGTATGCTTTTAAAGACCGACAGCGCCGCCTCCTGAACGGCATCTTCAGCGTCAGACTTATTTTTGCAAATACTTAAAGCAAAGCGGTACATATCATTTGAATAATGCTCATACAGCTTTCCGTAAGCCTCCTTGTCGCCGCCTTTTGCATAAACGGCGAGCTTTAACATTTCATCGGTCATACTCTACACCCCTTTTGCGCTTTCATTATATTAGAGTAGAAAAAAATACAAAGTGTTTCAAAAACTTAAAAAACCGCTTACCTATTTTGCAAGCGGTTAATTATTTTAATTTTAAGTACAAAATCAGTACATACTTGAAGCTACAATCATTGAGAAAATACCTATCAAAAAGGTGAGTGCAACGCCTATCGCATAAAATACAAGAAATGATTTTGCATAGTTTCTAAGACTTACACTCTTATCGCTTCCGAATGCCGTTACAAGGAGCATAATAAAGCCGATAATCGGCAAGCCGAAAAGAAGTGTGTAACCAATATACTGTCCTATGCTGACGGGCCTAAATTCAGGCGGCAGCATATTTTCATTTATGTAGCCGTACTGCGGTGAATAAGGCATTTGCGTCTGTGCAGGCTGTGAGTAAACAGGTTGCACAAACGGAGACTGCGGCGGCTGTGTATATGCCGTGTTCTGCTGTGTAAAATTCGCCTGTCCCAACGGCACACCCTGTGATGACATATTATCCTGCATCGGCTGATTTGTATTTACTTCTTCATTTATCTCGCTGTTCTCGGTGCTTTTCAGCAACACCGCTCCGCAACCCGTGCAAAAGGCCGCATCGTCCGCATTTGCAACACCGCATTTATCACATATTTTCATTTTTATCACCCTTCATCATAATTTACTTCTATTATATCTGTCAGAGCAATAAAAAGTCAATAGTTTTTGCTTAAAATAAACGGACCTTTTATTTTACAGTAAAATATATCCGAGCGCCGCCAAAAGAATTTCATCAGCACCCTCGCTCTGCAAAAGCATTATAAGCCCTGTTAAAAGCGCCGCTTCAGGGTCGTGCAAAAGCTCACTGAGATTTTTCTTTTGATTGAACCCGCCGATTTTTCCTGTCTGAGTTATTTGCCGTTCTTTTTCCTGCTGAAATGCTGTTTTGAAATTCGGATAAGAATATCTTTCGGGGAATTCAACGGGCATACTTGTGACTTTTTGCCTGATTTTTTCGTTTCTGCCCGTGTTTCCCTGTTGAGCTCTGTGTTCAGCAGGCTTAAGTGTATTTCGGTTGATGAAATTTGCTCTTTCAAAAGCCTGACGCTCCAAAAAATCCATATCTGACATTATAACAACCCCCGAAGCTCAGGTAAAATTTGCATTATATGAAGAAATTTGACCGCCTCATCTGCACGCCGTTGTCTGTCGGGTCCTAAAAGCGGCTTTAAGTGCAAAATAAGCGATATTCTGTCATCATTGTCATTCATTTTGCTGATGGCCGACATAATCGGCTTTAAGGATTCCATTGAAAAGGCAGGAGCCGTCACCTCACTTTTTTCTTCATTTTTTGTGCCGTTGCCCGCCATAAGCGATGACGCCATACCTTTAAGCCTTTCCATATCTTCAGGGCTTACCGACGCCAGCAAGCTTTCTATATCCGTCATTAGCATCACCTGTTTTCATCGTCATTGATAATGTCAAAAAGTGCTTTTGCACGTTCAGAGCTTAGTATTCTTTTAAGCTCCGCCTCATTGTTCATTACCTCGTCAAGTCTTTTTTTCATATCATCCGGAATGTTTTGTAGAATTTCTCCTTTTGACCGTGCTTTTTTCATCTGCCTGATCAATTTTTCCTGATCTCTGCTGAATTTTTGATAACTCATTGATTCCACCGCCAATTTATAGTATAATTACTATTATTATATGAGAAGTTTGGAGTAATATGATGAGAATTCTCGTTCTTTCTGACTCGCACAGGAATAAATTTGCTTTATCGCAGGCTTTAAAAAATCAGCCGAATGCCGATATTGTTGTATTTTTGGGCGACGGTGAATACGATTTTGACGCTTGCCGAAACCAAATCAAAACTTCTGGGGTTTTTGCCGTTCGGGGTAACGGAGATTTTTATTCGTCTTTGCCCGAATCGCAAATTATTGAGGCAGAGGGTATATGTATTTTTTTAACCCACGGGTATAAGGAATTTGTTAAGCACGGAACAGAAAAGCTGTTTGAAACGGCAAGGCAATATGACTGCGCAGTTGCTCTTTACGGGCACACGCATATTCAAAAATATGAATATATTGACGGAATACACCTTTACTGCCCCGGCTCGCTTTCAAACGAGGAATACGGCGTGGTTGACATTACGAACAACGGAATTATGTGTATAAATATGAAATGCAGGTGGGATTAAAATGCTTTTAAAAAATGTAAATGCAGTATTTGAAAACGAGATTAAAAAATGCAATGTCCTGATTGACGGCGAAAAAATTGCCAAAATCACACAGAGCGATATTGCCGACAGCGAAATTATCGACTGCGAAAATCTTTATCTGTCGCCGGGCTTTATCGACTTGCACGTTCACGGCGGCGGCGGTTATTCCTTTATGGATAAAGACCCTGAAAAAATAAAAAAAGCCGCCTTAGCACATACTCTTCACGGCACAACGGGCATTTTGCCGACTATGCTCTCCTCGCCCGAAAATGTGCTTATCGACTGTGCAGACAGAATCGCAGATGTTTCAAAAGACTTTTCAGATTCAAGTATTTTAGGCGTTCACTTTGAAGGCCCATATATGTCCCCTTTTATGAGCGGCGCTCAAAGCGACGATGCAATTTTCCCCGTCAATGTAAATTCACCGCTTTTGTCGGTGCAAAATCTTAAAATGATTACTATGGCGCCCGAGCTCCAAAACGCACACACACTTGCAAAGAAGTTTGCTGAAAAAGGTGTTACGGTCGCTGTTGGCCATACAAATGCAACCTTTGACGAAACTGAAGAAGCGGCGGACAACGGATTTTCGGATTTCACTCACATTTACAATGCGAGCACATCGACCCACAAGGAGGGTGCATTTCGTGTGGCGGGCGCAGTTGAATCCGCCCTTACCAATAACAAATACACCGTGCAGGTTATCGGGGATTTGCGCCATTTACCCCTGGGGCTTATCCGCTTAATCTATAAATGCAAAGGCGCTGACAAAGCATATTTCATAACGGACGGACTTGAATTTTCCGCATCGAATTTAAAGGACGGCGAAAGAGTTATGCAGTTAAACGGCGTGCCCGCCGTGTTCAAAGACGGCGTTATGATGACAGGTGACCTTTCCCGTCTTGCAGGCAGTGCCTCGTCAATGGACGTTATCCTCAAAAACGCAGTTAAATATGTGGGGATTCCGCTTACAGATGCAGTAAAAATGGTATCGTCAACCCCTGCAAGAGTGATCGGCATTGACGGGCAAAAAGGTTTCATCAAAGAAAATTACGATGCAGACCTCGTCCTTTTTGATGAAGATATAAATATTAAAAAGGTTATGGTAAACGGGAAATTTATTAAATAAGGAGCAAATTTTATGACAGTTTATGACCTTAACAATAAAGAATTGAAGAAAGAATTTCGTAAATTCGGAAAAACCACCTTCGGCAAGGTTGTCTTTTGCCTTGCTTATGCAATTCCACTTGTTTCACTGATTGTAGCTGCCGAAATGTTTATCTTTTCAAAGCTTTATCTCCAATATTCTTGGTGCTGTAAGCCGACATTCATTATTGCACTGGTTATATGCTTTGTTTCATTCATACTCGGCTCAAGATATTTTTATAAGGAATTTCGCAAATTTTTTGAAACAACGCATAAGGAATAATGGGAAAAAGTTGGGCATTGGCTTGCTCAGCCGATATTTTATATCCAATATGAATATGATTTTGTAGGGATAGGCTTCCATGCCTGTCCGTTTTTTTGTACACCCACCCCGTACACCTTACACTGTAATTTCATAAAAATATCAAAAAGTAGGGGATGATGCTCTCCCTAAAAAAATAAACCCTGCCTCAAAATGAAGCAGGGTAATTTTTTATTATTTTGACCGTATTAGTCGTTAATAAGCTCAATGATGCACATTTCTGCTGCATCGCCGCGTCTCGGGCCGGTCTTGATTATACGGGTGTATCCGCCTTTTCTGTCAGCATACTTCGGGGAAACCTCTTCAATAAGCTTCTTTGCGACAGCTTCCTTTGTGATGTAGGAATAAACCTGTCTTTTTGCATGAAGGCTGTTATCTTTACCAATGGTAATCATTTTTTCAGCCATTGCTCTGACTTCTTTTGCTCTGGTTACCGTTGTTTCAATTTGACCGTTCTCAATAAGGTAAGTTACCATACCTCTGAGCATAGACTTACGGTGATCGCTTGTTCTGCCAAGTTTTCTTGTTCCGGGCATTCAAAATCACTCCTTTATTATTCGTCTTCCTTACGCAAAGAAAGATTGAGAGAATCAAGCTTTGCAATAACCTCATCAAGTGATTTACGGCCGAGGTTGCGGACTCTCATCATATCTTCTTCTGATTTACTGATAAGCTCTTCCACTGTAAATATTCCTGCACGCTTTAAGCAGTTGAAGGAACGAACTGAAAGATCTAACTCCTCGATAACCATTTCGAGGATCTTACCCTTTGAATCGTCATTTTTAACGATCATTGTTTCTGTTTCTCTTGCCTCTTCGGAAAGGTCAACAAAAAGGTTAAGATGGTCTGTAAGGATTTTTGCGCCGAGAGATACTGCCTCCTGCGCTGAAATAGTGCCGTCTGTCCAAATCTCGATTGACAGCTTGTCGTAGTCCGTGATTTGACCGACACGGGTATTTTCAACCGTATAGTTAACTTTTAATACGGGTGTATAGATTGAATCAATTGCAATTACGCCGATAACGGGCTGCATAATCTGTTTGTTTCTTTCAGCCGAAACGTAACCTCTGCCCTTGTCTGCGGTAAGCTCCATTTTAAGAACTGCGCCTTCCTCAAGGTTAGCGATAACGTGCTCGGGATTAAGAATTTCAACGTCTGAATCAGCCTTAATGTCACCTGCGGTAACTGTGCCCTTTCCGCTTGCATCAACGTAAAGTGTTTTAACTGCGTCGCCGTGAATCTTAAGGATTACGCCTTTAAGATTCAAAACAATTTCAGTAACATCCTCTTTCACACCGTCAATGGTTGAGAATTCGTGAAGAACACCGTCAATCTTTACTGATGTAATAGCATATCCGGGGAGTGATGACAAAAGTACACGGCGAAGGGAATTACCCAATGTTGTGCCGTAGCCGCGCTCTAAAGGCTCAACTACAAATTTGCCATAAGTTCCGTCGGCAGTAAGATCAAGTGCTTCAATGCCGGGCTTCTCAATTCCTATCATTCAAAACCCTCCTAACTAAATTGCAGAAATACTCTGCTGTGATAAATAAATATACTCTCAGTCTATTATTTTGAATAGAACTCGATGATAAGATGCTCTTCAACGGGAACTCCGATTTCCTCGCGTTCGGGCATTCTTGTGATTTTTGCAGAGTTGTTTTCTGCGTCCCTATCAAGCCATGCGGGAACGGGACGTGATGCGTTTGCCTCAAGCACTGCCTTAATCTTGTCGCTGTCAAGGCTCTTAGACTTAAGTGAAACAACATCGCCTTCTTTAAGAAGGTATGAAGGAATGTCAACCTTCTTGCCGTTTACAAGGTAATGTGCATGGATTGTAAGCTGTCTTGCTTCTGCACGGGATGAAGCCCATCCGAGAAGATAAACTACATTATCAAGACGGCTTTCGCAGAGTCTTAAAAGGTTTTCACCTGAAACACCCTGACGGCGCTCTGCCATCAGGAAATACTTGTGGAACTGACTTTCCTGAATACCGTAATAACGCTTAGCAGTCTGCTTAGCACGAAGCTGCAAGCCGTATTCTGAAGTCTTTTTGCGGTTCTGACCGTGCTGACCGGGAGCGTATGAACGACGCTCGATAGCACATTTGCCTGTGTAGCATCTGTCGCCCTTAAGGAAGAGCTTTTTGCCTTCACGGCGGCAAAGCTTACAAACCGCACCGGTATATCTTGCCATAATTTAGTACCTCCAAATTCTGTTATACACGTCTTCTCTTAGGCGGACGGCAGCCGTTATGCGGAATGGGAGTAACATCTTTAATCATTGTTACTTCAAGACCTACTGTCTGAAGCGCTCTGATAGCTGCTTCACGGCCTGCACCCGGGCCCTTAACGTATACTTCAACTGTCTTCATACCGTGGTCAATAGCAATTTTCGCTGCTGTTTCTGCTGCTGTCTGTGCTGCGAACGGAGTAGATTTACGAGAACCTCTGAAGCCCATTTCGCCGGCAGATGCCCAAGAAACTGCGTTGCCCTGAACATCGGTAATTGTTACGATTGTATTATTGAAGGTTGATTGAATATGGACAGCACCTTTTTCAATGTTCTTCTTTTCACGGCGCTTTCTTGTAGCGCCCTTCTTTGCTGTTGTAGCCATTTACAATTCCCTCCCCGCTTATTTCTTCTTATTAGCGATTGTTTTCTTCGGACCCTTACGAGTACGAGCGTTTGTCTTTGAACGCTGACCTCTTACGGGAAGGCCTTTACGATGGCGAACTCCTCTGTAACAACCAATTTCAATAAGTCTTTTAATGTCAAAAGCTGTTTCTCTTCTAAGGTCACCCTCAACCTTTACGTTGTGGTCGATATACTCACGAAGCTTTGAAACATCCTCTTCGGTCAAATCCTTAACACGTGTGTCGGGATTGATACCTGTTGCAGCAACGATGTCGCTGGCTGTTTTTCTGCCTATACCGAAAATATAGGTAAGAGCAATCTCTACTCTCTTCTCTCTCGGTAAGTCAACACCTGAAATACGAGCCATTTACTGTTGCACCTCCATTTTAATTCTGTCGGCAAAAAGCCGAATAATTTAGGTATCGTTCTTTAGTACTTTAAGAACGATTGAGCATTAGCGCTGAAATAGTATCTACCGCCCTGCAGTGACGGTATTTTAAGCGTACCTCAGCCCTGACGCTGCTTATGCTTCGGGTTCTCACAGATAACCATGATTTTACCCTTGCGCTTAATTACTTTGCATTTTTCGCAAATTTTCTTGACAGAAGGTCTAACTTTCATTTTTATTACCTCCTAAAATAATGCTGTCAAAAATTATTTTGAACGCCATGTAATTCTGCCGTTGTTAAGGTCATACGGTGAAAGCTCAACCGTTACCTTGTCGCCTGCAAGAATCCTGATGTAGTTCATTCGAAGCTTACCCGAAATTCGGGCGTGTATCTGATGTCCGTTTTCAAGCTCTACAATAAACATTGTATTGGGGAGCACCTCGACAACAGTACCCTCAACTTCAATCATATCCTGTTTTGCCATAACATCAAACCTCACTTAACAATATTTTTCTTAAAGCTTTGTCCGTCAGCGGAAACATATTTGAAATATTTTTATCCGTAATTTCAACGTGCTTGGGATTTTTTCTTTTAGGTTTTTCTAAAAGCCGTTCTCTGCCGTCTGCAAGATAAATATATTTTTCATCTGCCCCTGTAACACACATCAATCTGCCTTTTTCTTTGCCTTTGCGGCAAATAACAAGTTGCCCAAGACTTATCTTCATAAGTCACCTCATAAAGCCTGAGTCAAAATAATAGGTCCATTGCTTGTAATGGCAATAGTATGTTCAAAATGTGCGGACAATTTTCCGTCAAGCGTTTTTACTGTCCAACCGTCGGGCAATTGCTTGACTTCTTTTTTTCCCATATTGATCATAGGCTCAATAGCAATGGTCATTCCGGGTAAGAGGCGCTGGCCTCTGCCGGCTGTTCCGTAATTCGGAACCGATGGGTCTTCATGAAGCTTCGTTCCTACACCGTGACCTGTGTATTCACGAACCACCGAAAAGCCTCGTTCCTCGCAATAGGTCTGAACAGCATTTGCTATATCGCCGATTCTGTTGCCTGCGACAGCCTGTTCGATGCCCTTGTAGAGACTCTCCCTTGTTGTGTCGCACAGCCGCTTCGCTTCTTCGGAAATTTTACCGACAGCGAAAGTAGCAGCATTATCGCCGTTGTAGCCGTCAACCTTTGCGCCTAAATCGATGCTTACAATGTCCCCTTCTTCCAGCACTCTTGTTTTTGACGGAATGCCGTGAATGACCTCATCATTTATGGAAATACATGCGGTAGCAGGAAAACCGTAAAGATTCAAAAAGTTAGGCTCTGCACCCTGTTTTTTAATGTAACGGTACGCAATCCTATCAATTTCATAGGTAGTAATACCCGGTTTAACCGCCTCGCCTGCTACCTGTAATGCCCCCGCAGAGATAATGCAAGCTTTTCGCATTTTTTCAATCTCTTTTGCGGTTCTAAGCACTATCATGTTAATCCTCCAAAGCTTTGAAGACAAGAGCAGTAGTCTGGGCTACTTCCTCCTGACCTTCCACTATAACGAGCTTGCCCGTTTTAGCGTAATAATCTTTAAGCGGTTCAGTCTGTTCATGGTAAACGTTAAGTCTGTCAATAACCGTTTCGGGTTTGTCATCCTTACGCTGAACAAGCTCGTCGCCGCAAACATCGCAGATGCCGTCCTGTTTGGGCTTTTTGTATTCAAGATGATAAGTTGCACCGCACTTTAAGCAAACACGTCTGCCTGAAAGACGGGCGGCAATTTTATCATCTGGAACTTCAATATCAACTACCTTATCAATATTGATACCCATTGCGTCAAGAGCCTCTGCCTGCGGTATTGTTCTCGGAAAACCGTCAAGGATAAAGCCGTTTTTGCAATCATCCTCTTTGAGTCTTTCTTTGATAATACCTATAACTACATCATCAGGTACTAAAGCGCCGGCGTCGATATAGGACTTAGCTTTAAGCCCCATATCAGTACCGTTTTTAAGTGCTTCTCTGATGATATTACCTGTTGAAACAGCAGGAATATTGTATTTTTCACAAATTTTCTCTGCCTGAGTTCCTTTTCCGGCACCAGGAGCACCTAAAAGAATCAAATTCATATCATCTTCCTCCAAATCAATCAAGGAATCCCTTGTAATGACGCATCATCATCTGGCTTTCAAGCTGCTTCTGAGTTTCAAGAGCAACGCCTACCAAAATGATAATTGACGTACCGCCTACTGCAAGGTTCATACCTGTGTGGTTAACAGTTACAAGCCAAGCAAGCTGTGAGAAGAGAATCGGGAAGAGTGCAACAACTGAAAGAAGAAGTGCGCCCAAGAGTGTGATTCTGTTGAGTACCTTTGAGATGTAAGAAATTGTGGGTTTACCGGGACGAATACCGGGAATTGAACCGCTGTTCTTACGAAGGTTGTCAGCCATATCAATGGGATTATACTGAATTGCCGCATAGAAATATGCAAAGAAAATGATGAAAAGGAAATAAATTGTTCCGTAGAACGGATGAGTTTGACCGAGCCAAACCTGAGTAAGGTTGTACCAAAAGCTACCCTTTTGACCGGGAGCAAACATTGCGATTGTGGGAAGAATTGAAAGAACCGATGAAGCAAAGATGATGGGGAGAACACCGCACATATTAACCTTAATCGGCATATGAGTGTTCTGTCCGCCGTACATTTTACGGCCTACAACACGCTTTGCATACTGAACAGGAATTCTTCTCTCTGCATTGTCCATCCAAACAATGTAGAATATCATACCGATAAGAGCGATTGCTGCAATCGGAACAAGGATATAATAACGTCCCTTTGCACCGCCGACATTGAGGTATTGATAAAGACTTGCAATCGTGGTGGGCATACGTGCTACGATACCTGCAAAAAGAATCATTGAAATACCGTTACCAATGCCCTTTTCGTTAATGCGCTCACCAAGCCACATAACAATAACCGTACCTGCCGTGTAGCAAAGAATTACTACGAGTGCCTCAAAAATTTCAAAAACTGTCTGCATTTTTCCTGTACCTGTCATAGGAACAAGGTAACCGTTTGCTCTGATAAAGAAGAAATATGCAACGCTCTGAAGAAGACCGAGTGCCAATGAAGAATATCTTGTAATTCTCTCCATTTTCTTTCTGCCCTCTTCGCCCTCTTTTGAAAGATTCTGAAGATATGGAATAGCTACCGTTAAAAGCTGAATGATAATCGATGCATTGATGTACGGAGTAATCGAAAGAGCAAAAAGAGTACCGTAGTTAAATGCATTACCTGTCATCATTGAAAGGTAGGTTACGAATGTACCTGCTGCCTCATTTCCGAAAAGACCGTCACCTGTAATATTTGTGAACGGAACAGGAAGTGCTGAACCGATTCTGTAAATCAAGATGATAATACCTGTGAAAATCATCTTTTTACGAATGTCTGCTATTTTCCATGCATTTGCAAAAGTACGGAACACGGTCAGATCACCTCAGCCTTTCCGCCTGCTGCTTCAATCTTCTGCTGTGCGGAAGCTGAAAAAGCATTTGCTTTAACAGTAAGCTTCTTGCTGATTTCGCCGTTTCCTAATACTTTAACTCCGTCAAGAGCTTTCTTTACGAGGCCTGCATTAACGAGGGCCTCAACGTCAACAACAGCGCCGTCTTCAAATACATTAAGTGCTGAAACATTGACTGCTGCAATTTCCTTTGCGAAGATATTGTTAAATCCGCGCTTGGGAAGACGTCTCTGCAAAGGCATCTGACCGCCCTCAAAACCGGGACGCATACCTCTGCCTGCACGGGCCTTCTGACCCTTGTGACCTTTACCGGCTGTTTTACCCTGACCCGAAGCAGGACCTCTGCCTATACGCTTAACGTCCTTCTTTGAACCAGCCACCGGAGCGAGTTCGTGCAATTTCATATTAGCACCTCCTTAAGCCTTAGTAACCTCTATAAGATGTGAAATCTTCTTAATTTTACCCTGAGTCGGAGCATTGTCGGGCTGAATTGCCTTATCTCCGATTTTTCTGAGACCAAGTGCATGGGCAGTGGCAATCTGGTCTTTCTTTGAACCGATAAGACTCTTTACGAGTTTTACTTCTACGTTTGCCATGTGAACACGCTCCTTAATCTAAAATTTCTTTAACTGACTTGCCCCTGATAGCTGCAACCTCGTCTGCGTTGCGGAGCTTTGAAAGACCGTCAACAGTAGCACGAACTACGTTGCAGGGATTGTTTGAGCGAAGTGCTTTTGAACGAATGTCCTTAATACCTACCATTTCAATAACGGCACGTACGGGACCGCCTGCGATAACACCGGTACCGGGAGCAGCAGGTTTAAGAAGAACTACGCCTGCGCCGTATTTACCTGTGATTTCGTGAGGAATTGTTGTTCCCTTAAGAGCAACCTTGATAAGATTTTTCTTTGCATCTTCAATACCCTTGCGGATAGCGTCCGGAACCTCGCTTGATTTACCGAGTCCGAAACCGATGATGCCGTTACCGTCGCCGACAACTACTAAAGCGGAGAATTTCATAATACGGCCGCCCTTAACAGTTTTGGAAACACGGTTGATAGCAACAACTCTTTCCTGAAGTTCAAAGTCTTTAGCATCAATTTTAGCCATTGTGATTTTCTCCTTTCTTAGAAGTTAAGGCCGCCCTCACGGGCACCTTCTGCGAGCGCTGCAACTCTGCCCTGGTAAACATAGCCGCCGCGGTCAAATACAACATCTGTAATATTCTTTTCTTTTGCGCGTTCTGCAAGAAGCATACCAACCTTTTTGGCAGCCTCTTTGTTTCCGCCGTACTGTGCAAAATCCTTCTCTGTTGTTGAAGCAGAAGCAAGTGTTACGCCTGCCTCGTCGTCAATAAGCTGAGCGTAAATATGCTGGAGAGAACGGAACACATTAAGACGAGGGCACTGCGCTGTGCCTGAAATTTTAGCACGGACTCTCTTGTGTCTTTTGAGTCTGGCTTTTTTAGAATCCGGTCTTGTAACCATAACTTAATACTCCTCCTATTATTTACCGCCCTTACCGGCTTTACCTTCTTTACGACGGATATGCTCATCAGCATATTTGATGCCCTTGCCCTTGTAAGGCTCGGGGGGTCTTTTCTCGCGAACTTCAGCTGCGAACTGACCTACCTTCTGCTTATCGGGGCCGGAAATAATTACCTTATTAGGTGCGGGAACGTCGATTGTGATACCGTCAATCTCACTCATAATTACCTGATGTGAGAAACCGATGTTAAGAACAAGGTCTTTGCCCTGCTTAGCTGCACGGTAACCAACGCCGTTAACCTCAAGCTCCTTGGAGTAACCCTTTTCAACACCCTCAATCATATTTGCAATGAGTGTACGGGTAAGACCGTGGAGTGATTTATTCATATTGCTGTCATCAGGACGGGTAACGGTGATTTCAGCGCCGTTCATCTCGACCTTCATATTGCTGTGCACTGTCTGTGTAAGTGTGCCCTTAGGACCTTTTACGGTAACAGTGCTGCCGTCGATTTTAACTTCAACCCCTGCAGGAATTGCAATGGGCTTTCTGCCTATACGTGACATTTACTGTACCTCCTTACCAAACGAATGCAAGAACCTCGCCGCCGACATTTGCCTTGCGAGCTTCCTTATCTGTCATAACACCCTTGGGTGTTGAGAGGATTGCAATACCGAGGCCTTTCATAACCTTGGGCATATCCTCGCAATTTGTGTAAATACGCAGGCCGGGTTTGGAGACTCTGCGTAAACCGGTGATTACAGATGACTTGTTAGCACCGTACTTGAGTTCAATCTCAATAATGCCCTGTTTGCCGTCTTCCTCTACCTTGAATCCTTTAATATAACCTTCATCAACAAGAATCTGAGCGATTGCCTTCTTCATATTTGATGCCGGTACTTTTACGGTGTCATGCTTTGCAGAATTCGCATTGCGGATTCTTGTGAGCATATCGCCGATGGAATCAGTGATTTGCATTTTTTTCTCCTCCTTACCAGCTTGATTTCTTAACGCCCGGAATCTGACCTGCATGTGCTAACTCTCTGAAGCAGATACGGCATACACCGTACTTACGAAGGTATGCATGTGGTCTGCCGCAGATTTTGCATCTGTTATATGCTCTTGTTGAATATTTAGCCGGTCTTGCCTGCTTAACTTTCATTGATGTCTTAGCCACTTGAAACCCTCCTTACTTTGAGAACGGCGCACCCATAAGGGTGAGGAGTTCTTTTGCTTCTTCGTCTGTATTAGCGGTTGTTACAAAGCAGATGTCCATACCGCGAACTTTGTCTATCTTGTCATATTCGATTTCAGGGAAAATCAACTGTTCTTTAACGCCCATAGCATAGTTGCCTCTGCCGTCAAATGAGTTGGGGTTGATACCTCTGAAGTCACGAACTCTGGGAAGTGCGAGATTGAAGAATCTGTCAACAAATTCATACATCTTCTCGCCTCTGAGAGTTACCTTTACGCCGATTACCATTCCTTCACGAAGCTTAAAGTTAGCAACGCTCTTCTTTGCAACGCATTTAACAGGCTTCTGACCTGTAATTGTTGCAAGGTCTGTCATAATAGCATCGATAACCTTTGCGTTATCCTTTGCTTCACCGCAGCCTACGTTGATAATAACCTTATCAAGCTTCGGAATTTCCATAACACTCTTATAGTTGAACTTCTTCTGAAGAGCAGGAACAACGTCGGCTTTATACATTTCTTTAAGTCTTGCTGCCATTTTATTGTTCCTCCTTATTAAAATTCTGCGTTGCACTTTTTGCAAACGCGTTTCTTATCTTTGCCTGTACCGCTGTGGCCGACTCTTGTAGCCTTGCCGCACTTGGGGCAAACAAGCTGAACCTTGTCGGCATAGAGAGCGCTCTCTGCCTTAATAAGTCCGCCGGGCTCACCCATCTGACGGGGTTTAACATGCTTTGTTACCATGTTAATGCCTTCAACGATAACCTTACCCTCTTTGGGGCTGACCTCAAGGACTTTGCCCTGCTTGCCACGGTTTTTACCGTTGATAACAACGACTGTATCGCCGCTCTTTACATGAACCTTATTATTCATAATTCGGGCACCTCCTTAAAGTACTTCGGGAGCAAGTGACAGAATCTTTGTAAATTCATGGTCACGAAGCTCTCTTGCAACCGGCCCAAAAATACGTGTACCTTTGGGAGTCTTGTCTTCTTTAATAATAACTGCTGCGTTTTCATCGAAGCGGATGTAAGTACCGTCATCTCTGCGAACGCCTTTTGCCGATCTTACAACGACTGCCTTAACAACATCGCCTTTTTTAACAACACCGCCGGGTGCTGCTTTTTTAACGGATGCTACAATGACATCGCCGATATTAGCATATCTTCTACCTGAACCACCGAGAACGCGGATGCACATAATCTCTTTTGCACCGGTGTTATCGGCAACCTTGAGGTAAGTCTGCTGCTGTATCACAATGATTGCCTCCTTTAATTACTTTGCTTTCTCGATAATTTCAACGACACGCCATCTCTTGTCTTTTGACATAGGACGTGTTTCCATCAATAATACTCTGTCGCCGATACCGCATTCATTATTCTCGTCATGAGCCTTTACTTTAACGGTTCTGTTAACGATTTTGCTGTAAAGAGGATGCTTAACTCTGTCTTTGATTGATACAACGACTGTTTTCTCCATCTTATCGCTTGTTACGATACCAACCTGTGTTTTTCTGAGGTTTCTTTCCATCTTTGAACGCCCTCCTTACCTTTAAGCATCTGTGCCGTGAAGCTCAATGTCACGAATAACAGTCTTTACTCGTGCAATGTCCTTTTTAACGGCACTGATACGCATCGGATTTTCGAGTTGGTTGATGGCTTCCTGAAAACGAAGCTTGAAAAGCTCATCTTTTAACTCTAAGAGCTTAGCATCCAACTCTTTGGCGGAAAGTTTTCTTAACTCACTTGCTTTCATTACTGCTCACCACCCTGTTCTGCTTTAGTTACAAACTTGCACTTAATCGGAAGCTTGTTTGCTGCAAGACGCATTGCCTCACGTGCTGTCTCTTCGGGAACGCCTGCGATCTCGAACATAACACGACCCGGCTTTACGACTGCTACCCAATATTCCGGAGAACCTTTACCTGAACCC
This sequence comes from Ruminococcaceae bacterium UBA7217, assembly GCA_002490425.1. Classification (GTDB taxonomy): domain Bacteria; phylum Bacillota; class Clostridia; order Oscillospirales; family Acutalibacteraceae; genus Fimenecus. The sequence goes on along the minus strand of DKTZ01000007.1, from coordinate 58,027 downwards.
ATTCGAGTTTCAGCGGGCTTCTCTGTAATCGGCTTATCTGGGAATATTTTAATCCAAACCTGACCGCCACGCTTAATGTATCTTGTCATAGCGATACGGGCAGCTTCAATCTGGTTTGATTTAATCCATGCAGGTTCAAGAGCCACAAGACCATACTCACCGTAAGTAACTGTTGTTCCTCTTGAAGCCTTACCTGTCAAACGTCCTCTCTGGACTCTGCGGTATTTTACTCTCTTCGGTAAAAGCATTATTTTGTGCCTCCTTCCTTGCTGTGCTTGCGGTTTTCATGGAGAACTTCACCGTTATAAATCCAAACCTTTACGCCAAGACGGCCGTAGGTTGTCTTTGCTTCTGCAAAACCGTAGTCAATATCGGCACGGATTGTCTGAAGCGGGATTGTACCCTCATGATAACGCTCTGTACGTGCAATTTCAGCGCCGCCTACACGGCCGCTAACCTGAACCTTAATTCCTCTTGCACCGAGTCTCATTGTTCTGCCGATTGACTGCTTAAGAGCACGGCGGAAAGAAATTCTTCTTTCAAGCTGTGAAGCAATATTCTCTGCTACGAGCTGTGCGTCAAGGTCGGGCTGCTTGATTTCAACGATATTGATGAAAACCTCTTTATCGCCGCCAAGCTTTTTCTTGCAAATTTCTTTAAGCTTTTCGATTTCTGCACCCTGACGGCCTATAACCATACCGGGCTTTGCGCAGTGGATGTTAATGCGTACACGCTTAGCATCTCTTTCGATTTCTACCTTAGGAACACCGGCAGGAGCAAGTGTTTCAAGGAGATATTCACGAAGCTTGTAGTCTGAAACAAGAGTATCAGCAAAATCTTTCTTGTCAGCATACCAACGTGATTCCCAGTTTTTAATAACACCGATTCTAAGACCGGTCGGATTAACTTTCTGGCCCATTTAACTTTTCCTCCTCCTCGATTATTCCGCTTCCTTAACGGTAAGTGTGATGTGTGATGTCTTCTTGTTGATTCTGTAAGCTCTGCCCTGTGCTCTGGGTCTGATTCTCTTAAGAGTGGGGCCCTGATCTACCGAGCAAGCTGAAACATAGAGTCTTGAAGAATCCATATTGTAGTTATTTTCTGCATTTGCCATAGCTGACTTCAAAAGCTTCTCAAGCGGTTCACACGCAGCCTTAGGTGTGTATTTGAGAATTGCCATAGCTTCATCGCAGGGCTTATTTCTGATAAGGTCAAGAACAATCTTTACCTTACGGGGTGCAATGCGCACATAAGTTGCCTTTGCTGTTGCTTCCATTATTTAATACACTCCTTTCGGCTTATTTACCGTTGTTTGATGTTTTTGAGCCTGCGTGGCCCTTAAATGTTCTTGTGGGAGCGAACTCACCGAGCTTATGACCTACCATATCCTCGGTAACATAAACCGGAACATGCTTTCTGCCGTCATGGACTGCGAAAGTATGACCTACGAAATCCGGAAATATTGTTGAGCTGCGGCTCCAAGTTTTTACGACGATTTTCTCGCCGTTTTTGTTCATTTCAAGAACCTTCTTCATAAGGCTTTCTGCGACGTAAGGTCCTTTTTTAGTACTTCTACTCATTTATATACAGCTCCTTTCCGATTATTTAGCGTTGCGGCGTTTAACGATCATCTTGTTTGAAGCCTTCTTCTTATCTCTGGTCTTATAACCGAGAGCGGGCTTGCCCCAAGGTGTGCAGGGACCGGGACGGCCGACGGGTGACTTACCTTCACCACCGCCGTGGGGGTGGTCGTTCGGGTTCATTACGGAACCGCGGACTGTGGGTCTGATGCCCATATGGCGTGTACGGCCTGCTTTACCGATTTTAACGTTTTCATGGTCTGTATTGCCGACTGTGCCGACTGTTGCCATGCAAAGAGCAGATACATTACGAAGCTCGCCTGAGGGAAGTCTTAAAAGAGCGTTGCCGTTCTCTTTAGCCATAAGCTGCGCAGCGTTACCTGCCGCACGTGCAAGCTGACCGCCTCTGCCGGGGTAAAGCTCTACGTTGTGTACGAATGTACCTGTGGGGATGTTAGCAAGGGGAAGTGCGTTGCCGGGCTTAATGTCAGCCGCAGCGCCTGCCTCAACCTTATCGCCGACCTTGATACCGACGGGAGCGAGAATGTATCTCTTTTCGCCGTCCTCATACTGAATGAGAGCGATATGAGCTGATCTGTTAGGATCATACTCTACTGTTAATACTGTTGCAGAAACATCCTGCTTATCTCTCTTGAAATCGATAATACGGTATTTTCTGCGGTTTCCGCCGCCTTTATGGCGAACTGTAATTCTTCCGTAGCTGTTGCGGCCTGCGTTTTTCTTAAGAGGAGCAAGAAGACTTCTCTCAGGAGCAACCTTTGAAAGCTCGGAATAATCTGTAACCGACATATTACGTCTGCCGTTTGTTGTCGGCTTAAAGACTTTAATCGACATTTCTTTCAACTCCTTATCTGTTTTGTTTGGGGAGGGCAGCTTTTACTGCCTTACGGGAAGCTTTGCGGAGTATGTCGAAACTCCATACCTTACCGCCCGTAACGGTAAACTATGATTGAATTGACAAGAGTGATTTACAAAGAATTTGAAAAGCACCGCAGTCACATTTAATCAGAGTTTACTTTACATCATTCCGTCAAAGAACTCGATTGTCTTGGAATCCTCAGTAAGAGTAACAAGAGCCTTTTTCCAAGATGATGTGTAGCCTTCAAAACGGCCGTAACGGCGAAGGTGGCCTTTAACATTCATTGTGTTAACCTTTGCTACCTTTACGCCGAAGAGCTGTTCAACAGCCTTCTTAATGTCAACCTTAGTTGCGTCCTTTGCAACCTTGAATGCATATTTCTTATCTGCAACACCCATCATACTTTCTTCTGTAATAACGGGTGCAAGAATGATTTCCTGTGCAAGTTTCATTATGCGTATACCTCCTCTATCTTGGAAGCTGCATCCTTGAGAACTACGATTTTGTCGCAGTTGAGAATGTCATATACGTTAAGAGTGCTTACAAGTGTTGTCTTAACACCGGCAATGTTTCTTGCGCTCTTGTAAATAACATCGTTTTTCTCAGGAAGAACGATAAGAGTTTTCTTGCCTGCGTCAACTGCGGAAAGAACTGCAACAACATCCTTAGTTTTAACAGCGTCCAATGCAAGATTGTCAAGAACAATCATTTCATCAGCTGCAACCTTTGAGGAAAGCGCAGACTTCATAGCAAGTCTTCTTACCTTTTTGTTTATTGAGAAGCCGTAATCTCTGGGCTTGGGACCGAGTGCAATACCGCCGTGGTACCACTGCGGAGCTCTTGTTGAACCCTGTCTTGCACGACCTGTGCCCTTCTGTCTCCAAGGCTTTTTACCGCCGCCTGACACCTCAGAACGAGTGAGAGTTGACTGAGTGCCCTGGCGCTGGTTTGCCAAGTAATTTACTACTACAAGATGCATAGCGGACATATTCGGCTCAATAGCGAAAATGCTGTCGTTAAGCTCAATGTCAGATACCTTCTTGCCCTTCATATCAAGTACTGATAATTTAGCCATTTCTTTCAACTCCTTTCTGATTATTTAACAGTGTCTTTAATAACTACGATACCGCCCTTAGGACCCGGAATCGCGCCCTTGATTGCGATAAGATTGTTTTCAGCGTCTACTTTTACGATGTCAAGGTTTTGAACAGTAACTCTCTCTGCACCGAGGTGGCCTGCGAGCTTCTTTCCCTTAAATACACGTGACGGGTCTGAGCAAGCGCCCAAAGAACCTGCGTGTCTTGCAACGGGACCTGTACCGTGTGACTCTTTAAGTCTTGAGAAGTTCCAGCGCTTAATAGCACCAGCTGTTCCCTTACCCTTGCTTGTACCGACAACGTCAACTCTGTCGCCGATAGCAAATGTGTCAGCCTTTAATACATCGCCTACATTTACTGAATTTGTGTCCTCAAGTCTGAATTCTCTGAGAACCTTCTTGGGAGCAACGTCAGATTTCTTAAAGTGACCTGCCAGAGGCTTGTTCACTCTCTGAACCTTAACGTCGCCGTAACCGATTTGAACTGCGGCATAGCCGTCATTCTCAACGGTTTTCTTCTGCACTACTGTGCAGGGACCGGCCTCGACTACTGTTACGGGGATTACTTTTCCCTTTTCGTCGAAAAGCTGTGTCATACCGATTTTCTTACCGATAAGACCTTTTTTCATTGTATTTTCCTCCTTTGGTTATTGGTCGGTTTCCCGACTTGACCGTAAAGCGTTTCGTTACGAGATTGATTATTTAATCTCTACTTCAACGCCTGCGGGAAGCTCAAGACGTGTAAGAGCCTCAACAGTTTTGTTTGAGGGTCTTAAAATGTCGATAAGCCTTTTGTGTGTTCTCTGCTCAAACTGCTCACGGCTGTCCTTGTACTTGTGAGTAGCACGAAGGATTGTAACCTTTTCAATCTCGGTCGGAAGCGGAACGGGACCTGAAACCTGAGCGCCTGTGCGCTTTGCAGTTTCAACAATCTTCTCTGCTGCCTTGTCTACGATGTCATGGTCGTAGCCTTTGAGTCTGATGCGGATTTTCTTACCTTTTGTTGCTGCCATTTTGTTTCCTCCTAAATTACTTGGGCACGCTTTTTTGTTGCAACCCGGCCGGGTGTTTCTACCCTGTCGTTTTAAAAACCGAAAAGCGGTAAATCTTTTCGGACGGCGCAAAAAAGCGCAGAATGTTCCTGCAAGTGCCTGCATGCGCTGTTGGGTTGACGCACAAAGGTTTTAGAACATTATTGGTCGCCCGATTTTAAATCAGACATACTCGGCGGTAATTCCCTGCATCTTTTGTGCAGCCACCTACCGCTTCAACGCATATCGCACCTGATGATAGGGCAGAATACGCCCATACCCGCAGAATGCTTTAGTATTCTACCATACTATTGTGGAAATTGCAAGAACTTTTTTGAAAAAATTTGTAAAAAAATACAGACTTTTTCTAAGAATATTTTAATCCACCATATGTTGTGGTTAAAGATCTTATATATCTACAACCCAGCCACGTGTTTATTGATAAGCAGCGCAAAAAACAGGCTCGTTTTCGCTCAAAAAAACGCCCCTGTTTTCACATATTATATATAGTATATAAAAAGAGCAGTAAAACTGCCCTTTATTAAATCAATTATAAAGCTGTCGGGAAATGCTCTTTAATAAATATAAACATCGGATTACAGGTTCCGTTTTTTAAATTGTATTGCTCGACCGTATTTTTCATATCATTTAAAACAAAATTCATTTCACTTTCGGAAACATCTTTAAAACGCTTTATTTTAAATAATCCCGACTTTTCCTGCTCAATATAATATTCATACAAATCATTTATTTCTGTCATTCTATTGACTTTCACCATTTTGGTGCACGTATATACGCCTTTTATTTGCGTTGGCTGTTCAGTATTTTCTATGCTGTCGCACTCATACAAATAGCCTTTTTGACCGCCATAGAGTATTTTGAAAGCATCTTCAAAATATTCTGAATAAACAATTCTGCCGTCAGTCCCGAAGCCGTACGGATAAAAGCTAAAGGGCTTCGGCACGGGCTTAACAGCATATAAAAGTGCAAGCAACGGATTGTCCGCAAAATAAATATACGGCTTACCGTGCTCAGACAAAGACGGTTCCAGCTCCGTTAAGCCTGCAATATTGCTTCCGTGATAAAGAGTCATTCTGTGTTCTCCTCCGATATTAAATCATTTCTCTCTTTTATCATCAAACGAATACTCGATTTCAGATTTTGTCATATTCTCTATACCCTTTTTCCAATCTGACGACAGAATAGCGTCTTGCCATTCGTCAAAATTAGGATTATCACTGTGTAAAATTACCCTAAGCAAACAGGCTTAACGGATATTTCTTATTCTCTCTTTTCGCAGTAACAGAAAATCGCCTGTTTTACAAATTCCGCTGTTCCCTCACCGCCTGCGCTGTCAATATTTTGCTTAAATCGTTCGTCGCTTACATACATTTCACCGAGTCCCATTAGAATTTCATCGGTACAAGTATAGAAATTCTCGGTTATAAAGCTCTGCAATGCATGCACTTTGTCCTGAACGCATTTTTCAGCAGGGTCTTTGCTTTGCAGTGCGCCGAACTCTGAAAACAGTGACATAAAATCTTTTAAAAAGTCAGTTTGGGAAACATCTCTCTTCTCATATTCTTTAAAGGCGTGCGTGCTCCCCCATCTTTCCCTTACTTCTTCCTTGTACTGTTCGAACTCGTTCTTATTAAACACATCAAAATTCACAGTCTTAACTCCTTTGTTCTGAATTTCACGGGCAAAGGAAATAAGCTCGCCGATATGCTTGTATTGCAGCTCCAACAGCTCTATTTGCTGGGCGATTGCCTCTTTCGGGTTAAAATCAGGGCTATCGAGAATAGCTTTGATTTCCTTTAGCGGAAACTGCAATTCACGAAACAGCAAAATATTCTGCAAACGGCTGAGCGCCGCACCGTCGTACAGCCTGTAGCCCGCATCGGTCACTTTTGGGGGTTTCAAAAGACCTATTGCGTCATAATAGTGCAGTGTGCGCACACTGACACCCGTGAGTTTGCTTACATCTTTCACTGTCAGCATATCCGTCATTCCTTTCCGTGTAACGCCATTATAAGCTATGACGCAACGTCAGAGTCAATAGGATTTCAAAATAAATTTTAATTTTTATGTATTATGTTGACGAAGCGGCGGCGCTTTGACTTGCCGCTAAGCAGGCGTCAATAACAAGCACCACAGCGAGAGCATCAATATCGTTAATACCGTCAGCTATACTTATTTCATAGGCATCGCCGAATGTGAACCACTGCTTTGAAACTGCGGCAACCGTTCTGCCCGAATCTGCACCCGTTATTTCATAGTCATGGGCAAAAAAGTCACCCTCAACCTCCCAGCCGAATCCGTCAACAGAATAAGACTGATGAAAAAACGTAAAGTTTTTAACTACCTGAGCTACATCAACACCGTTTTTGCTGATAAAATATTTCGGCAGAAAGCTCATAAGCTTTTGATGAATAAAGCAAAGCTCATTCCCCGACAAATCATAAATATGAAGCTTTTTTCCGAAAGTGAAAATTTCACCCTCCACATAATATTTATCGTTGCCGTTTTCATCATAAACCGTAAAGCTGTCGCCCCACGAAAACACCTTTTGCTTTAAATATAAATTCATACCCGCACCCCTAAGTTGTAATTTTATTTGCCGATTACAGTATAGCAGATTTTTATATTATCTGCAACAAATTAAATCCGCAATGCACCAAAAGCATCTTACTGTCTGTGGTAAATCCGACGGTCAGTTTTGTTTTCATAATAATTTATGAGATACTGCCCCGTGGTTCTTGAATCACGCTCCATATCACGCAGAATTTTGATGTCACGGCTTGCTTCGTAAAATCTTATTCCGTCAAGCTTTTTTAACCTTTCGGAGAGTGCAGTTTCACGTTTTTTAAGCTCGTCCGCACAAATTATGTACTCTTCGCCAAGTTCCTGTAGTGTCATAATTTTCCTCCTTTCTATCGAACAAATGTTCGATAGAATTATAATAGTCGAAAGAGGAAAATATTGCAATATACTCCCTATGCGTGATGTACATAATAACGGACAGATATATTATGTTATGTATTGACACGAAATGCAGAAAAACCGAATCACACGATATGTGCGGTTCGGCTTTCTGTTTGTAGTATTTTTACTTTCTATTTTAATATCAAACAGTTATATCCACTCTTTAATAACTTCGGGATTTTTAAACACCTCGTCAATTCTCTCAACGAAAGGAATCAAAAGTCCCATATCTACTGCACGGTGATCGAAAATTATGGTCAGCGTCATTTTTCTGCCTATATAAATATTATCGTTTTCGTCAACCATAGGCGTTTTCTGTGCGGCGGATATTGCAATGGCAACAACCTGCGGCGGAACAATATCAAGCAGTGCGCAGTCGCCGTGCCAGCCTCTCCAAAGTGAACCGAGATTTGAAACAGTTATCGTTCCCTGCTCAATGTCGTGCTTTGTAAGTCTTTCTGTTTCGGGAATTGCATAATATTCTTTTCTTGCTTTACCCGAAAGAGTTTTAACCTTGTGCTTACCTGTTTTTGAGCCGATAAGACGGCAAACCGTCTGCCCGATTTTTCCTTTCTTTAACGCTTTAAGAGTGTTGTCGAGCGATACATCAAACATAACCTCTTCCATATTGCTGTTCTTGGCTCTTCTCATAGAGTCACGAATAGCATCATTCATCTGGGTCATTGTTTTATTGCCCATATCGTGCATATTGAGCGTCATCATATCGCCGTTGTCAAAGGTAACAGGCATTGAAATGTCAATATTTTCAAAGGTTACAACTTCGCCTCTGACGAGCTTTCTGTTAAAATATATATGGCTGTTAATTATGGGGCAGGCCTTAATGCCCTCAACAATAACACGGAGCATTGCAGTATTAACGGAAATCCTGTCCGCACCCGTTCTGCCTTCGTTTATCTCTTTAATCACATCGAAGAATTTGCTTACATCTGCCTCATAAGTAAAGCCTGCGTGGGGAACAGTCTCCCAGCTTTCAGATGTCATATTTGCAACGATTTTTCTTGCAATTCCGAAATGCTCGGTTTTAATAATTTTCATTTTTTTGCCCTCTTTGCTGAATATAGTTTATATAAAAATTATTTTAAATCTTAAAAAAATTAACATTAAGAGTAATTTTATCACACTGAAAATAAATATTCAATAGAAAATTTCATCATTCAAAATTTTTTATTCAGAAAGAAAACAAAAAACGGCGGGAGCAAGCCCCCGCCCTACAAATTCTTCGTTTTTCAGCCAAAATCCGCTATTTTACCGTTAATCTGCGTTTTCTTCTTCGATTTTATCGATAACATCCTGAGGTATTGCCTCGCCGTGTTTAACAACAAGGATGCAAAGAAGCGACAGAATAAATGCAACGGGACAATAATAGAACAAGGACATATAAGTTCCCGTAAACATACGTACAATACCGTAAATAATCGGTGTTGCAATCTGCGCCGAGAATGTAGCTGTGTAATAATAACCTGTAAATGTGCCGACCTTATCCATTCCGCCGATTTCAAGAACAAGCGGGAGAGTGTTAACCGTGATGAACATATTAGCCGCACCGCCCACGATAAGAGCTACCCAAATAAGAGCACCGCTCAGAGCGTCTATACCCAAATTCTGGGTGAGAAGATAAGCACCGAATGCCGCTATGAATATAAACAGTCCGCCGAGTATGGTTTTCTTTCTTCCGAATTTTTTACCGAGATAGCCTGCGGGTATTGCCGCAACAGCAGACGCCGCCGCAAAAGCAGTTGTCATAACGGTTGCCTGAGCAGTTGTCTTATGAAGAACCTCAGCCGCAAACAGTGCAAAGAATGTTGAAATTGCGTTTGTTCCGCAGAAAAGGAAGAAAAGACCTGCAAGCATAAATATAAGACTTACTCGCTCGCCTTTTGTAAGCTTTTCGGCTTTTCTCTTAGCTTTTTCTTCTTTTATAGCCTTCTTTTCAGCCTCACGGCGTGCTTTTTCATCAGCAATTTGGTTCTGCTCTGCTTTGAGTTTAACTCTGCTGTCAGGCTCTTTAACAAAGAAAAGGACAACGAGCATACCGATTATCATTATAACCGAACCTAAAAGGAAAACATAGGGAAATGTAACATATTCGTCCCAGTCAGCCGCCTTTGAATTTGCTCCTGTTACTGCACAGTAAATTACTGTAACAATAGTACCTGCCACAAGACCGAGCGCACCGCCTATACCGCCCATAAGGTTAATAACAGCGTTGCCCTCAGAGCGAAGCTCATTAGGAGTTAAATCCGGCATAAGAGCAACAACGGGTGCCCGCCACAAAGACATTACGAAAACGAAAAGAATGATAAACAGCATCGTAAGCGGAAGCGAGCCGACCTTTAATGCAATAATCGGAATCAGTGCAAAAAGAATTGCCGAAACGGGAGCGCCGTAAATTACATAAGGGCGGCGTTTTCCGAAACGTGAATGAGTGTTGTCGGACAGCTTGCCGAAGGTCGGCTGAAATATAACTCCGAAAATATTGTCAAACGTCATAATAATACCGATAAACAGCGGTACAAGCGTTATTCCGCCTGCGGCAGTACCGACATTTTCGCCGTTTGCTTCAGCAAATTTAGCAAGTGTGGGGAAAAGCTCATTAAGCTTAGAGCTCCAGTTTGTAATCATTGAGCTCTCGTTAAGAAGCCTGTTGAGGATTTTGGTTATGTACGGGTCGTAAATCGCCCAAGCGATTGACGATGCCAAAAATCCAAAGCCTGTAAGTATTGTGTGACCGTAGTGGAGCTTGCCGTTTTCTTTTGCGCAAAAGTATTTATTGCCCATAAACACTCCTCCTTCTATTAGTAAAGTTTATTATACATCATTTTGTAAAAAATAGGAAGAGAAAAACTAAAAATATAAAGCTGCGATATATTTTTTGCCGTTCTTGAATTTCAAGCAATTTTCATATTTAACCGTCGATTTGCACATTTGAATTGCTTAATATTAGTGCAATATACACATCTTTTGACATTTTGTATG
>DKTZ01000007.1:5538-47246 GCA_002490425.1 Ruminococcaceae bacterium UBA7217 | reverse complement strand
TGACATTTTGTATAAAAAATCTTCAAAAATCGTTTATACATTTTTAACAAACATTTAATAATTTTTTTGTAAAAAATGCTTGACAAGCGATTTCAAGTGTGATATTATATAGCCACAACAGAAGAAAAGGAGGCGCTCATGATGCGTGACTACGAGTACGAGCGTGAGATGGAGCTCATTGAAGAACTCGGAACAGAAAAGTTCTCAATCAAGTCAATCCTCAAGGCAGTCGAACTCTTAAGCTTGGTTCGCTGACTGCCAAAAGGCTTTTGTTGTTAAGTATTCTTGTGCGGAAAGGTTTTTCCCTAATCCCCAACATTTTTCCCTTTCCTTTTTTCATAAATATAACACCCCATTTTCCTTTACCGCACAAGAATCTTTATATATAGACTTGATTTTCAAGTCGTTTCTTTGTTCATAATTTTTTCTTTCTATATATTTACAAAAGAGGCTGTCGAAATGATGACAGCCCCTCTTTTTTTGCTTTGTAATATAAAAACAAAGGCGGATGCTGTTCATCCGCCCGTAAAACAGTTATACGAAATATTCTTCGCCGTCTTTTTGATTTTAAAGCCTTTTTATAATTGCCGCACGCTGTACCGCATATTCCTCTGCAGTAATAAGCCCTGCTTTTCGCCTGTCAACTAACACTTTTAATTCCTGTTCGGTGCGTGTTGCTGCTGTATCTGCTATGTTTTTTGATACTGATTTCTTAATTACCGCAGGAATATCATTTTTTAAAGCAAAAATAAATAATGCTAATCCCAACGTAAATTTCGCTATAAAAGATGCAGGATTGGTTACAAGATATAAATACTGTTTGGTTCTTAAATAATAATCTATTGATATCCTAACAAAACCATTTAATTCTCCCAGTCCCGATAACACTATTACAATTGATGCTATCGAAACAAGCACTTTTTTCCTTTTAAAATTCGTAAGCACAATTATTGATGCCAAAGAAAAAAGCACTATATAAAAACATTTTTTAACACAGACTTCTATTGGTAATGTGTATGTAGCTCCGTTAGTTTCTTGCGGCAGAGTAACAATATAATAATATATAGTACTTATAAGTGAAAGTGTTTCATAAAATGCCATTATACCAAAAACCGCCGAAACAATTACTGATGATTTTGTATTCCTATATAATTTTAAAATGTAAAACAAAAAGAGTAAAATTGGAATTATCTCTAAAAGCATATAAAAAGTGCTTTTTAATGACGGGAAATTTGTAGTTAATTCGAAAGTGGATTCTAAAAACGAACTTCCGCTTTCAATAATATCATATTTAAAAAAACTACCGCTAAAGCTTATGACGGTACATATCAGTAAAATTATAGATAAAACCGCTATCGGTGTTCTGCATTTCAGTTTATACTCTTCATTAGTTGAAATTATACTCATACTCTTACGCCTTCCCTCCGTCCGCAAGTGCTTTTTGATATTCCTCCGCTGTTATTACTCCTTTAGAATAAAGCTGATAAAGTTCTGCCTGTCGGTTGACATTTGAATTCATCTGTATTTGAGGGGTATTCACATCTCCGAAATTAGTTACGGCAGCATTTTTATTCTCCATAATTTTCCGAATATTAAGATTGCTAACTGCAATACTGTGTGTATCTTCAATCAGCTCACCTAAACCGTAAAACAGCCACGATGAAATCCAAGAGGCTACGCAGCCAACTAAAGTCATAACAATACTTTTAATAAAATCCTCAAAATCATCCATATTGAACAGTCTAATTAAGCCGAATAGCACCGCCACAATAATCCCAATAACAGCAAATGCTATTGACAATCCCTTAATTTTACCTCCGATATTGTTATATATAAATATATCCTCCTTTAGTTTTCACACCTTAAGCCTTATGTTATTTAATACAATCCTGCACATAATACTTTTTGGTGTATTGTATTGCCCTTTAATGGGTAATATAATTGTAGCCCATTTGTGGGCAATTGTCAATATAAATCTATGATTTTACAATATTATATCAGGAGTGATATAATATGATTGTATACGATAAGCTGTGGGTAACATTAAAAGAGAAGAACATTTCGCAATACAAGCTGATTAAAACATACGGCATCAGCACAGGTCAACTCGACAGGCTCAGAAAAAACGGAAATGTAAACACATATACATTGGATACGCTGTGCAAAATTTTAAACTGCAAATTAGAAGATATAGCAGAATTTAAAAACGAAGATGAAAATGAATAACAAAGAGGCTGTCTTAAACACAAGACAGCCTCAATTTTTTTATTCTTTTTAAATATTTTATATCATCTTTATAAGGTCGATTGAGCCTGTGGGGCAAGATTCGTGACATTTGCCGCAGCCGACACACTTTGTATAATCAACATGTGCGGTGAAATTTTCAACCGTAACCGCTCCGTATTCACAAGCCTTTACGCATTTCATACAGCCGATACACCCAACCTTACAGTCTTTTCTTGTCTGTGCGCCTTTATCGTGATTTTTGCACGTAACAGCCGCCATAGTTCTGTGAAGCGGCATCATTTCAATAAGGCCCTTAGGGCAGGTACGAACGCACATCTGACAGGCACGGCACATAATCGGATTTACCCTTGCAACGCCGTCGCAAATGTGAATTGCGTCATAAGGGCAAGCCGCAACGCAGTCACCAAGACCAACACACCCATAGGTGCAGTTTTTCGGACCGCCGTAAAGCTGAACAGCCATTTTACAGCTATCAACCCCCTGATAGATATATTTTTCCTCTGCATTCTGACGGTGGCCTTTGCAAAGCACAACCGCCGCCGAGGGTTCAACCTCGCCTGCCTCAACGCCCAAAACACTCGCTATTGCCTTTGCGGCGTCATTTCCGCCGGGGGCGCACAGCGCGGTGTTGTCCGTTTCGCCCTTTGAAAGAGCAGCGGCGTAACCGTCACACCCTGAAAATCCGCAGGCACCACAGTTAGCACCGGGTAAACATTCACGAATTTTTTCTGCTTTTTCATCTTTAGGCACAGCCATAACAGCCGAAGCTATTGCAAGACCCAAGCCTGCAACAAGACCTGTGACTGCAACAATGGCAACTGCAATAAGAATTTTTATCATAATCACAGTCCCCCTTTAAGCAAACATATTGTCGACAAGCCCCGCAAAACCCAAGAAGGACATTGAAACGATAGATGCCGCAACGAGTGTTATGGGAAGTCCCTGCAAAGCTTTCGGAATATCGCACCCTTCAAGCCTTTCACGGACACCCGCAAACATAACCATAGCCACCATAAAGCCGATACCGCCGCCCAGTGAATACACAATTGACTGCCAGAAATTGTAGCCGTTGTCAATGTTAAGAAGAACAACACCCAATACTGCACAGTTTGTTGTGATAAGCGGAAGGTAAATGCCGAGCGCATTGTAAAGCGAAACCATATATTTTTTAAGAACAATTTCAACAAGCTGAACAAGCGCCGCAATAACAAGAATAAATACTATTGTCTGCAAATATTCAAGAGAATTTGCCTTAAGCAAAAGGTTTATGGGGTATGTAACGGCAGTTGCAAGCACCATAACGAAGATAACCGCCGCACTCATTCCCACAGCCGTATTAAGCTTTTTGGAAACGCCCAAAAACGGGCAAATACCGAGGAATTTGCAAAGAATAAAGTTATTTGTAAGAATTGCCGTGAGAAGTAAGGATAAAGCTATTTTCATTTTGCATCAGCCTCCTCACATTTTTTACCGTCGGCAATAAGTGCGCAGGAAGATGCCATCGGGCAGGACGCACAGCCGTTAAGCTCTGCTTTCGGCTTACCGTTTCTTTCCGCAAGCTTATTTGAAAGAGCAATCATAATACCGAATACAAAGAATCCGCCCGGCGCCAAAACAAAAATTGTAAGCGGATTTTCATTTAAGAACGGAATTGTAAAGCCGTTAAACTGAATATCTCCGCTGAACACAGCAAGCAAATCCTTAATTCCCGAAAGGAATGTACCAGAGCCGAGGATTTCACGGACTGTACTCATAAGGAAAAGCGCCGCCGTAAAGCCTATGCCCATTCCGAGACCGTCAACCGCTGAAGCCAAAACCGAATTTTTCGATGCAAAAGCCTCCGCTCTGCCCAAAATTATGCAGTTAACAACTATTAAAGGCAAATAAACGCCGAGTGCGGAGTCAAGAGCCGGAACAAACGCCTCGACAAGCAATTGAATTATAGTGACAAACGACGCTATAATTACTATGTACGCAGGGATTCTGACCTTTTGCGGTATAACCTTTCGCAAAGCCGAAATTACAATGTTGGAGCAGACAAGAACAGCAGTTGCCGCAATGCCCATTCCTATGGCGCTTGAAACCGATGTTGAAACCGCAAGTGTGGGACAGGTTCCGAGAACAAGCCTGAAAACGGGGTTTTCAGCAACAAGACCTTTTGTAAACTCTTTACCGATTGATTTTTTCTCAGCCATTGTTCTCACCTCCCAAAGCATTTTCACAAATTTCCGTTGCCGTGTTCACACAGCGTGTTACTGCATTTGATGTAATAGTTGCGCCCGTAAGAGCCTGAATTTCATTATCCGCCGACGCACTCTTTGAAACTGTCAACGCACCCGTTTTACCCAAATATTCATTTCTGAAGCTTTCTTTCTTTGCGTTCATACCAAGACCGGGGGTGTCGTCAATTGTAAGTATTTCAACGCCCGTAATCTTTCCGTCCGCAGAAAATCCTGTCATAACTTCGATTTTGCCGCCGTAGCTTTTGTCCTCGGTAGTAATTGCAAAGCCTACCGTTTCGCCGTTTTTGTCTTTTGCCTCAAAATATGTATTACCGTTTTTGTCGGTCTTTTCATCGAAATTTTCGGCATTTTCACAAACCCGAAGTCTCGCTTCAGCGGCACTCTGAGCCGCAACCTCTTGAATTTTCTTCTCAGTAACGGAGTTTGTAAGTCCCAAAAGAGCCGTCGCAACAGCACATATTAAGAAAAGCGAAACAGTCGGAATAAGAATATCCTTTAAATTAAACTTTTTCATTTCGCCTTCTCCTCCTTTTCTTTTTTAGGAGTGCCGAAGGGCTTGGGCGTTGTGATATGCTCAATATGCGGAACTAAAATGTTCATAATGATTATTGAGAACGAAACACCCTCGGGAAGATTGCCGAAAATTCTGATAAGCGATGTAATAACACCGCAGCCGACAGCATAAATAATCTTTCCTTTTTTTGATACGGGCGAGGTTGTATAATCCGTAGCCATAAACACCGCTCCGAGAACAAGTCCGCCCGCCATAAGCTCATAAAGCATATAAACGAAATCGCCTTTTCCGGCAATGAGCATTATAACAGCAACAGTACCGATATAGCAAACCGGAATGTGCCACGAAATAACTTTTCTTACAAGCAAATAAACAAACCCCAACAAAAGAGCGGCTATGCAAACCTCTCCGAGACATCCGCCCCGAAGTCCTAAGAACATTCCTAAAAGACTTTGCTCCGGCATTACACCGCTTTTCAGCGAAGCAAGCGGAGTTGCGCTTGTAAGCGGAATTGTGGACACAAGCGGTTCGGGGAATGAGCCCATTTTTGACGGGAACGATGACATCATAACAATTCTGCCGATAAGAGCAGGGTTAACAAAATTCTGACCTATTCCGCCGAAAAACTGCTTGGCAATTACTATTGCGAAGAAATCGCCTATAATTACCGTCCATACGGGCATTGTTGCGGGGACGTTAAATGCAAGCAAAAGTCCCGTTACAACTGCCGAAAGGTCGCTTATTGTATTGTGGCGTTTCATAATCCGCCTTGAAAGATATTCAAATATTACGCAGGCCGCAACCGAAACCGCCGAAAGAATAAGCGTTCTTACGCCGAAAATAATATATGCGGCAACAAGCGACGGAACAAGCGCTATGATAACATCAAGCATTATTCCGCTTGTGGTCTGCCGTGAGCGGAAGTGCGGAGAAGCACTAACCGTGAGTTTTTGTTTTATCTCGCTCATTTTGTCTGTGCCTCCCTTATAATTGATTTTGCCAGTCGCATATGCTGAACCAACTGCTTGCCCGCGGGGCAGGAATATGCGCATGAGCCGCACTCCATACACACCATTGTACCGGCGTGTTTAAGCTTTTCAACGTCCTTCGCCTTTGCAAATCTTACGATGTTTGTAGGCGTAAGACCCATTGGGCAATACTCGTGACATTTGCCGCAGCGGATGCAGTCTGTTTCCTTTTTAACAGCAAGTGCGCCCTTATCTGTCTTTGTAAATGCAAGAAGTGCGTTGTTACCTTTTAAAGTCGGATAATTTGTACCCGAAAGTGCCATACCCATCATCGGACCGCCGCAAACTATTTTTTCGGGTTCAGCACAAAAGCCGCCACAGAAATCAATTATGTAATCCATCGACGTGCCAACAGGTACTCTTACATTTTTAGGCTCTTTAATTGCAGAGCCGTCAACGGTCATACTGCGTGAAACAAGGGGCTTGCCCGTTTTAAGGTATCTGCCCACAAACGCAATACTCGCAACGTTCATTACTACACAGCCGACATCCGAAGGTAGCTTTCCGGGCGGTATTCTTCTGCCCGTAGCGCTTTGAATTATCATTTTCTCAGCGCCCTGCGGATAACGGGATTTAAGAATCATAATCTTAACCTTATCTCCGCTGTCATTGTCGGCATCAGCAATATTTCTTAAAACCTCAATTGCTTTCGGCTTATTGTTTTCAACCGCAATTATTACACTCTTTATATTAAGGTATTTTGCAACCGCTTTAACGCCCTCTAAAATATCGTCGCCGTGCTCTAAACACTCACGGTAGTCAACCGTTATGAACGGCTCGCATTCCGCCGCATTTATAATCAGCGTGTCAATTTTTGCGTTCTGCGGCAAATTAAGCTTTACGTGTGCAGGGAAGCCTGCTCCGCCAAGGCCTACAAGTCCTGATTCTCTTACAGCTTTAATAAAAGATTCGGTGTCATTTACCTCCGGCGGTATAAAGTCCGCTTCGGCATCTTGTCCGTCGCTTTCAATCACAACAGCTTTTGAAACAGCTCCCGACGCCAGACGGACGTCCTTAATCTCCTTAACCGTGCCCGAAACCGAAGCAAAAACAGGTGCGCTCACATATTTTTCGCTGTCGCCTATTTTATCCCCAATAAGAACACTGTCCCCGACTTTCACCGTCGGCGTGCAAGGTGCACCGATGTTCTGCTGCATTGCAATCGTAACTGTCGGCGGTGTAGGTATTCTGACTATCGGCATTTCAGCCGTATTTTTAAAATGGGCAATGTCTACTCCGCCTCTGCCCTTTTTAACAGGCTTTAATACTCCTTTCACCTTTCCATCTCCTTTGAAAATTATTTCTCTAATCTAAGCTGAGGGGAGCCGAACCGGGTATGGTTTTAATCGGCACATTTCCGCCTGAGCTTCGTTAAAATTTTTGAAATACGGCAGTATTCCTACAAATTTATGCCTTGCTCAGACAAAAATTTGCTCGATTAAAACTGCTCGCACCGTAAATACTTGATATTCGAGTGTGTTTTTGTTTTTGAGCCCGCAGGTTTGCTGACGCAAATCAAGGGCGAAGGGGCGAAAACGCACCGAAGAGCTGTATTTACGGCATACCCCATTCGGCTCCCCTCAGCTTATTAAAATACGGTATAGCCGCCCGAAGAATCGCTCCCGTAATAACCCCCGTAACTACCGATACAACAAGCAGTACGGGCGCATATCCGAAAACAGCCGAGGAGCCGACCGTAATGAAAGATACCAATAATTGACCCAAGTTGTGACAAACTGCCGAAAGCACCCCTGCTCCGACACAGCCTGTCACTTTTAATTTTCCGAGCACAAAAAGCATACAAATTCCGCTGAGGACGCCGCCCGCAAGGCTCATAAGCCCCGCCACAGCCCCCCTTGTAAGAAACGCAAATGTTGCCTTTGCGCACACAATAAATAAAGTTTGGGGAACTCCTAAGCTCATCGCCGAAAACATAACAATAATATTGGAAAACCCGGGCTTTGCCCCCGGCGGCAAAAACGCAAACGTGGGTAAAAAGCTTTCAAGAAATGAAAGCACAACCGAAAGCGAGGTAAACAGCGCCGTCACCGTTAATTTTTGAATTTTAACGCTTTTCATTACCCTGTCACCGCCCGAGGAGCATTTTTACCGTCACTTTTAATTTCAACAGACACCCTGTTCGGTGCGCAGACTGATGACTGTCCTTTTTTTGAAAGATGACCTGCATTTACGCAAACTTTGTCACGGCAAGATGAGTCTTTTATATAAATTTCTCCTCCGCCGTAAACCACCGTAACACCGTTCACCGTTATTTCTCCTAAGTCCGTACTGTTTATATCCACCGTTTTATATTTTTTTCCGTCAACACGGATTACAGCCTCATTACCGTTTTCATTGGGTCTTAACGCAAAAAGCAAAACCGATAAAGCAAGGCAAATTAAAATTATAACAAAATCCCATTTTGTAAAAAGCTTTTTCATACCGCGCTCACCGAAAATCCGCTGTTTACAAGCTTAAAATTACCCTCAAGCTCTTTTGAAATTATTACGCTTTTGTCTTTTTTTACGATAATGCACTGCGCATTGTATTTTTCGGCAAGTGTGAGTCCGTCCTCACCCAAAATAAAAATTGCGGTTGAAAGAACGTCCGACAGAGTGCCGCCGTCCGCTATAACCGTAACGCTCGTAATATCACTGTCAACAGGTTTTGCTGTTTCAGCATCAAAAATATGGCAATACCTTTTGCCGTCTTTTTCAAAATATTTTTCGTAATCTCCCGATGTCGAAAGGTAACAGTCCTTAACATCTACCGTAGCGAAATATTCTCCTGCTCCCGCGAACGGGTCACGCACGCCGACTGTTACCGTGTCGGATTTACCGCATTTGCCGAATACTCCCACAGT
This sequence comes from Ruminococcaceae bacterium UBA7217, assembly GCA_002490425.1. Lineage (GTDB taxonomy): Bacteria > Bacillota > Clostridia > Oscillospirales > Acutalibacteraceae > Fimenecus. The sequence goes on along the minus strand of DKTZ01000007.1, from coordinate 38,351 downwards.
CCCACCGACAGTAACAATTCCGCCCTTTGCGCCGCTGTTTTTAAGGGCATTTACCCCTTTTTCACAGACAGTGCCTTTGCCGAACGCTCCGAAACTCATTTTTCCGCCATTTGAAAGCGTTATTTTATTTCCGCTGACTGATAAATTTTTCATATCGGCTTTTTTTACGGCATCCACCAATTCCTCGTCTGACGGAATCCTGCCGCCGCCCGAAATATTCCATATATCGGAAATGGGTTTAGAGAGAAGCGTCATTTTACTGCAACTCGAAATTAAATCCGCACATTCATTTATGTAAGAAACAAGCTCACCGCTGTTATCGGTATATTCTCCGCTTTCGTTTAGCTTATATACGGCAGATGTGCTCAAAGTGTCAGACAGCACATCCCTGTCAAGACAGTTTATTTCGTCAATAGCGCTTTTTGATTTTTCTTCACCGTCTTTTGTGCCGAATACCGTAACCTTAACCTCGCTTCCGCAGGCAAAGCCGTACTGCGTTTTTTCGGAATACATATCTTTAACAAAAGAAAAAATAAACACCCCTAAAATTACCGAAATACACAAAAGCGGAAGAAGCTTTTTTACGGTTTTCAACTCATCACCTCACTGTTTGCACTCGTTATACTATTTATATGATACTATATTCGGCAAATTTATTCAATACAAAATGCGAAAAATTTTTATTTAAAAAAAGCCCCAAACCCCTTGAAAAATAAGGGATTTATTGATAAAATATTAACAATCTGAAAGCGTGGCTGAGAGCCTATGTAATACAGTAAAATATATTAACAAAACATCGATAAATTTTCTCAGCTTGAAGGAGAATGTTATGCAAACTCAGTTCAACTTTTTTATGCCTGCCGAAATTTTAAGCGGCAAGGACACAGTAAAAAACAGTGAAAATGTATTTTCGTCGTTCGGCAAAAAATGCCTTATTGTAACAGGAAAATCCTCTGCCGAAAAATGCGGCGCTCTTGCCGATGTTACATTTGCACTCGAAAAAGCCGAAATTGAATATTCGGTTTTTAATAAAATAACAGAAAATCCGCTGACTGTCACTTGCTTTGAGGGCGGAAAAATCGCCCGTGAATTCGGCGCTGATTTTGTTATCGGCATCGGCGGCGGCTCGCCCCTAGACAGTGCAAAGGCAATTTGCGTATATGCCGCAAACAGCCACATTGTAAATGACGGGATTTACACGGAAGAAATCAAAAATCCCCCTCTGCCTCTCGTTCTAATCGGTACAACCGCAGGAACGGGCAGTGAGGTTTCGGGAGTTTCGGTGCTTACACGTGAAAATGGAAGAAAGCAAAGCGTAAGCGGTAAAAACTATTATGCAAAATATGTGTTAGCCGACTCGAAATATACATATTCTCTTCCCTCTTCCGTCACGGTTTCAACGGCACTTGACGCATTTGCCCATGCGGTTGAGTCCTATTTTTCAAAAAAACACGATTTTCTTTCGCGCAGATTTTCCTGCCTTGCGGTAAGCGAAATAGTCCCGTTTTTATCAAAATTTATTAATCCCGATTTTACATTGACGGAAGCCGAGCGTGATGCGCTTTATTTTGCCTCGCTTTATGCAGGCTTTGCGCTGAATAAGGGCGGCACATGCTTCCCTCACGGAATGGGATATGCTTTAACCGAGGATTACGGCGTGCCGCACGGTATGGCATGCGCAGTGTTTATCCCCACTTTCCTTAAAGAGGCCAAAAAAGGTGACCCGGACGGCTTCGCCGAAATAATCAAAGCGTGCAGAATTTCAGAAAACGAGCTTTTCAAGTTATTGGACTCTCTTTGCAAAGCGGACATTACAATTCCTATAGAAAAAATTGAGGAATACAGAGTGCGTTGGATGACTCTTAAAAACTTTAAAAATTCACCTACAGACTTCTGCGCAGACGACGGTGCGTCACTTGTCTACAATCTTTTCGGAGAACAGTAAATTTTCTGTGTTTTGTCCAAATAAACAGATACTTAATTGTTAAATCTCACCAATCGAATTGAACGCTCAAAAGCAAATAATACTATATATTGGGATATATAGATGATTTTTATCTATAACGTTTGCTGCTGTTTTTGCTCAAATAGCGCTTTTAGACAAATATTAACTAAAAGTGAATTATAGAAAATTTGACAAATTAAAATTTAATAGTATAATTACAGGTGAACAACAATTCACCAGATGAATTGCTACCAAATTTATTTACAAACGGAGGAACCTTTTATGGCAGACACAAGATTCGCTATTGCTCATTACCATGACGCAGCAGCTATCAACAGACAGCTTGATGACCTTATCAGCAAGCCCATTTACTCAATCAAGCCCGAAACTCTTAAAATGTACGAAGAAGAGTATTACGGCAAAAAATGCACAAAATCAAAGGAAATGATTGACGAAGCAAGAGCTATCATCCCCGGCGGTGTTCAGCACAACCTTGCATTCAACTATCCGTTCCCCCTTGTTTTCACAAAGGCAGACGGTGCTTATCTTTATGATATTGACGGAAACAAATATTTTGACTTCCTTCAGGCAGGCGGCCCCACAGTTCTCGGCTCAAACCCGAAGGTAGTTCGTGAGCAGGTTATTGACCTTCTTAACACCTGCGGCCCCTCAACAGGTCTTTTCCACGAATTTGAATACAAGCTTGCAAAGAAGATTTCAGACAGCGTTGAAACTGTTGATATGTTCCGTATGCAGGGTTCAGGTACTGAGGCTTGTATGACAGCAGTACGTGTTGCACGTCTTGCAACAGGCAAAAAGAATATTCTTAAGATGGGCGGCGCTTACCACGGCTGGTCAGATCAGCTCGGCTACGGTATCCGTGTTCCCGGTTCTAAATTCACACAGGCAAGCGGCGTTCCGCTTTACCTCTTCAAGCACACTCAGGAATTCTTCCCCGGTGACCTTGAAGACCTTGAAAAGAAGCTTTGGCTCAACCAGTTCCGCGGCGGCACAGCAGCAGTATTTATTGAGCCGGTTGGTCCCGAAAGCGGTACAACTCCTCTTGATTATGATTTCAACAAGGGCGTTGAAAGACTTTGCCGTAAATACGGTGCTCTCCTTGTATTTGATGAGGTTGTTACAGGCTTCCGTATCGGTATGGCAGGTGCACAGGGCTTCTTCGGAGTATCTCCTGACCTTACAATCTTCGGTAAGGTTATTGCAGGCGGTTATCCCGGTGCAGGCGGACTCGGCGGTAAGAAAGAATATATGAAGTACCTCGGTGCAGGTCTTGACGCAACAGGCGAAAAGATTAAGAAGGCATTCACAGGCGGTACAATGACAGCTAACCCGCTTTCATGCTGTGCAGGTTACTTCACTCTTGAAGAAATCGACAAGCAGAACGCATGCCAGAAGGCAGGCGAAATGGGCGACAGACTTACAAACGGTCTTTCAGTGCTTGTTGCCAAACACGGTCTTCCGTTCGTTTGCTGGAACGAAGGCTCAATCTGCCACCTTGAAACAGTTGGTACAATGCACTATTCCATCAACTGGACAAAGCCGTGGACTATCCCCGGTGTTCTTGACGCAACCTCAAAGCGCAAAAAAGAGATGCAGTATATGGGCGCTGCTTATATGGCAGAGGGTCTTGTTACTCTTGCAGGCTCACGTCTTTACACTTCAGCTGCTTATACACCTAAGATGATTGATCAGGCTCTTAAGTGCTTCGACAAGGTATTTGAGAACGTAGCTGTTAAGCCCGAATAAATTTACAACCACTGAAAAAGGGCGGACTTTTCGTCCGCCCGAATTTGTATTGAGGTGAAAATTATGGAAATAATGGAAGCAAAAGAGCTTGTTATTAAAGCGGGTATTGAGCTTTTAAACGAAGGGCTGATTGTCCGCACTTGGGGCAACATCTCCTGCCGTGTGTCAGACACACAGTTTGTTATCACCCCCTCGGGAATTGCTTATGAGGATTTAACTCCCGAAAAAATAGTTCTTGTCAATGTGGCTGACTGCACTTATGACGGTGACATTAAACCCTCTTCCGAAAAAGGAATCCATGCGGCTTGCTATATGCTGCGTCCTGAGGTTAATTTCGTTATCCACACTCATCAGGTTAATGCTTCAATCGTGTCCGCTCTCGGCCGTGACATTAACAATGTAACAGGTGATGATAAAGACATTATCGGCGACAATGTTCCGATAGCCGCTTACGGTCTTCCCGGCACAGGCAAGCTTAAGAAAGGCGTTATCGCCGCAATCACCCGTTCGGATTCAAAGGCGGCTATTATGGCTCACCACGGCGCAGTTTGTATGGGCACAAGCTATGAGGACGCAAAGGATGTTGCGTCTCGTCTTGAAAATGTTTGCGAGAGATTTGTTCTTAATAAATATGCAGAGCTCAAAGGTCACTTCGGCGGCAAGCTTGCTGATATTAACAGCTATGTTGTTGATAAATACGGCAAGAAGGCTGATGCTCCCGAAATCCCCGCTTGCAAGAGTGAGAGAGACGGCAGTGTATTCAACATTTCACTTGTTGACGGTGACGGCGCAGTAACAAGAATTGACATCGAAACAGGCAATGTTATTGCAGGCGACGGCTGTGAAGAGTCAATTGAGCTTCACAGAGCTGTTTACAAAAAGCGTGACGATGTTAATTACATTTACCACACAAAGAATGAGTATGCTGTTGCGGCGTCAAAGCTCGGCAAAACAATGAAGCCCTTGCTTGACGACTTTGCACAGCTTTGCGGCCCGACAGTAAGACTTGCCACTTACAATCCCAATGACACGCTTAAGACCTCTAAAAAGGTTGTTAAAAAGCTTAAGGGCAGAAACGCAGTTTTACTTGAAAATAACGGTGCTCTTTGCGTTGCAAGCAGTGAATATGACGCAGGCGCAGTTGAAATCGTTATGGATAAAGGCTGTAGGACTTATATCGGCGCTAAAATGTTTGAACGCTTTAAGCCGATTAACCCGATTGAAGCTCGCCTTATGAGAATTATTTACCTTAAGAAATATTCCAAGCAGGCAGGCAAATAATCAAAACTAAATCAAAGCTTAACCCCATACCGGACACGGTATGGGGTTTTGTTATGTAAAGCTATTTATTTGGTTTGTTTTATACAGATTTATCTGAATATATTTATTAAACAGCAGGTGTCTGACGGTGCCATTCCGCACACACCTAAATACCAATCAATTATTTGTTCGCCTGCGAAGAAGCAGATTACAACTGCAATGCTCAAATGCGGTGCAAACGGAACTTTTCTCGGCACCTTGCCCTTATTTTTAATTGCCGTAAATACAAGATAAAGCGTGCCGATTGCCGCACCCATAATAAGAGCCAAAATGACCTGTTTCCAGCCTAAAAGGAAGCCGCACGCCGCCATAAGCTTAATGTCTCCTCCGCCCATTCCGCCTTTGGTAATAAGCGCCAAAATCAGCAAAACTCCGCTTGCGGCAAATATGCCGATAAAGCGTACAAGGAAACAGTCAAGCTCAAACCCGCCGTCATTGATAAGCTCCTGAATGTAAACAAAAATCGCTCCGATAAAAACGGTTATCCACATTGAATCGGGAATTTCCATTGTGCGAAAATCAATTACCGCTGTCACAAGCAGTGCTGAGAACGCAATGCAGTAACCCACAAAAGCCAAGTTTATTTTGCAGTCAGTCGCAAGCCAATAAATCGCCGTAAAGCCTGCGCCCGTAAGCGCCTCGACAATTGGGTACTGCGCAGAAATTTTCGCCTTGCAGTAACGGCATTTACCGCCGAGGAATATCCAGCTGAAAAGCGGAACTAAATCCTTTGCGTACAGCCTGTGATTACAGCTCATACAATGGCTGTTTGCCTTAACGAAATTTTCGCCTTTAGGTATTCTGTAAATCAGCACATTCAGAAAACTGCCGATTACAATTCCAAAAAGAAATGTAAAAACCGATACAAACAGCTTAGGAAAAATCAGATAATCCATATTTTACTCCTCACTTACATTGCCGTCAGCAATTTCCTGCATTTTCATTTTATCATTGCGCTTTTTGGATATAACCGCCCACGCAATAAGAATTACAATCGAAACACCCGTAATTACCGCACCTGCGACGAATCCCTGCGGACAGTATTTCATCTCAACCGTATGCTCGCCTAAAGAAATCGGTACTATCATCATTCCGCTCTCTAACGGGAAGGTTTCTGTCTCTTTACCGTCAATATAAACTGTCCAACCCCCGTCATACGGCATAGGGATATAAAGCGCACTTTGCTCATTTACAGTTACCTTTGCCTTAACATATGTGTCCTTGAGAACTTCAAGAGTTGTGTCACTCATATTATCGAGTTTTTGATAACCGGCTTTAAATATCTCCTCATCAACAGTAAATACAGATGCGCCGAAGCTGCTTTTATCAAGAACATAATAATTTCCGTTCTCGTCAGTAAGACCGCTTGAACCGCCGATTGTTATTGTGGCTTTATCGCCCTTTTGCATTTCACCGATTTCATAAATTCTGTCAACACCCTTGCCGTAAAGCTCATAGGTATTTGTTTTTCCGTTCACTGTAACGGTAAGCTCTCTGAATTCTAAAGCATCTGCATAAATATATGCAACGCCGTCAGTTTGGGCAACAGAGTCAAAAGTAATAAATGCTTCTTTTGATTTATCAATAATCTCATACGGAATACTAACCATTTTGTTTTCATAGAATTCGTCCAACGCCGTATTGACGTCGCCGTGCTCATGCTCGTGATTATGTCCGCCGTCCAAAAAATTATTGTTATACTCGTTCTTTTCCGCAACAGTAACACGGTTTACGTTTTCAAAAATAAAATTCTCTGCCGCATTATATGATGCTACATCTTCTGTTGTGGCAGTCAAGTATTTAAAGCCCGAATTTACACAGTCAGCAACTACAGGGAACGAAAAAGGCTTCCAATCCACCATATCAACAGGAACAGTATACATAAACGGCATTGTGTAGTTGTTCTTATAAAGAGTATATCCGTCAAACTCTTTAACAGCCGAACGGGCAAAGCTTTCACTGAGCCTGCCTGAACCGTCAAGATAAAAAGCTGTCGGAAAAAGTGCATTAAATACAGGCGTTTGCTCGGAGGCGCCTGCTTGCAAATTCATAGTATTACTGTTTGAGCCTAATGAGCCGATTGTAAGTGAAAAATTGCCCTGTGCTAATGAAGAATATTCTTCCCAACCGCTGTAACCGTAAATATAGTTATACAGCATTGCATTGTTAAAGGTTTGAGCTTTACTTTCAAAATGAAGCTTTTCGCCCGATTTCAAATAATTCTTCGCCTGTTCAATAACCTTTCCTTCAGAAAGGTCAGGAGTGTTATCACGTGTAAGAATATTGCCGTTGTTGAGCGCCACGCTTTCAATCACAATACAAACAAGAAGTATTGCGGTAAATACAGACGAAAGCCTTGGCTTTTTGATATAGATAATAAGCAGTGCAGTATAAAGCACAATAAATACTGCAATTATAACGGTTTTTGCAGTTGTAAGACTTGGCGAAAGCGTAGCGCTGAGCTTTCCTAAGCTCAGGCAAATGCCTGCAAACACTCCGCCTGCCAAAACGCCGTACCACTTGATATTCTTAATTTCAATAACTGCCTCGTATGCAATTTTAATAAGAATAAACGCAAGAATAAATGCAAAGCGGTAAATAAGTCCTTCAGGCTGGCTAAATCCGTGCCAAACTAAATAAACACCGTAAACTGCAATTGAAACAGCCATCACTGCAATCAAGAAAAGATTGCCGAGCTTTTTGCGTAAGGAAATTCCCTTTGTAAAGAAATAAGCAACAGCAAGAATAACTGTTATAACACCAACAAAAACAAAAAGACAATCCTTTGAATCAATTGTTGCGAACGAGCTTTTTACAGGTACAACAAGAGACCCTAAAATACCTGAAAGGCCCTCGCCGGACGGTGTAAAGGTCAAGTGCTCAACTGTACCCTTATTTGTATTTTGAAGTGCTAAATATGAAGGCACCGTTAAAATTGCAGATATTGCGCCGCCGAGAAGCGAAGCAAAACCGAATTTAAAAATACTGCCTAACAGATATGAATTTCTGAATATTTCAAAAATATTTACAGACTGTTCTGCTTTTTCCTCTTCCGCCTTTTCAGTCGGTGCAGTTACTCCCTCGTATGTAACCTCGTCGTCAGCTATGAAAGTATAAATGAAATAAATTACGCAGAAAATGCAGACCATCCAACCGATATAAAAGTTCATACTGATTGTAAGTCCTAAGAAAAGAGTGTAAAGGATAGAACTCTTGCCTTCCATCATTCGCTGTAAGCCCCAAATTGTCAATGGGAAAAATATAATTGCGTCAAACCAAGAGGTTATTGACATAGTCGCAATATAAAATGACGAAAGCCCCCAAAGCACTGAAAACGCAATTATCATCAAATTGTTTTTCTTATATGTATGCTTTAAAAAGACAGCAAACGTTAACGCGCAAAACGCCGGCTTTAAAAGAGTGATAAGAGAAAAGGCATTTGCCATTTCGCTTTCAGGAAAAAACAGGGCAATTACATTTAACGGGCTTGTAAGGTAATATGCAATTGTTGCCCAAAAGTTTGTTCCGCCCGTATGCCAAGAGAAAAACAGACTTCCGCCCTCTTTAATTTTATCGGCAAGCTCGCACAGGAACGGAACATACTGTGCAATACCGTCCGACACCGCAGTTGACATTGCACCGAATGGGTAAATCCCCGCCAATGCAAAAAGTACAAGCGTAATTGCAAGGGTAATTACAGGGGCAAGCCAAATATACGGTATTTGTTTTTTCGTTTTCATAAAACTCCCGCTTTCTCTACAAGATGCCTTCCCCTTGAGGGGAAGGTGTCTGCGTTAGCAGACGGATGAGGTGTTGCCTTCCCCTTGAGGGGAAGGGGAACCGCGTTAGCGGTGGATGAGGTGTTGCCTTCCCCTTGAGGGGAAGGGGAACCGCGTTAGCGGTGGATGAGGTGTTCTCACCCCAACATCTCAAAATGCTCCAATATATCTTCACACACACTATCGAAAGTGGTGCTAATTTCATAGTTTGAATATCTTAACACTGTTAATCCAAGGTCGTTAAAATATTTATCTCTTACTTCGTCTTTCAATTTGCCTGTGTTTTCAAAATGTTGCGAGCCGTCAATTTCTATAATAATGTTTTTCGACGAACAATAAAAATCTACTATATAATTACCTATAACTTTTTGTCTGTTAATGACAATAGGTAAGTTTTTCAAAAAATCATACCATAAATGTCTTTCTTGGGGTGTCATATTTTTTCTAAGGTCTTGCGAATATTTAACTAAGTTTTTGTTATAATTTTTCATTAAACACCTCATCCGCCTGCTTCGCAGACACCTTCTCCTCAAGGAGAAGGCTATGAATACATTTTACTACAAATATATACAAAGGTCAATAAAAAAGCGAGGGGGTGAACCCTCGCTCTTTATTATGTAGTTAAGTCTTTAAACACTTAGGAAAGTGGTGTCCATGTTTCTCCGTTGGTGGGTGTCGGTGCAGCATCTGTTGCTAATGAACCTGTCTTTGCAGCTTTGTCGCCGTGATCAGCATAGTTTGCGCAGTATACCTGGCACTGTCCATCGGTTGATACATAAACTGAATATGCGTTTGCTTCATTAAGCGGGCAAACGGGCATCTTTTTGTCCTGAGTCATTGAAATAAGAGTTGCTAAGTCAGGAATTTTAGTCTGGTCATTAGAAGCATAGTAGTTTGTAACTGTGTTTCTGATTGTCTTGATGTTTGAACCGCAAGTCTTTGCGTTAGCATTGTCTGTGATTGCGCCGTAAAGCGGAATAGCAACTGCAATCAAAATACCCATGATAACAACAACGATCATAAGCTCAACAAGTGAAAAGCCTTTTTTGTTCATAAGTTTTCTCATAATAATTTCTCCTTAATTAATGTTTTTATATATTTAGGTCTGAGAACAACCTGAATACCGAATTGTGTGAACGGGAACTTTCCGTAACCTTATATAAATATTTATATGAAGTATTTCAATTTCGCAAGAACTATTATAAACAAAAGTTTTGCCTGCTTTTTGGTAAATATAACAGCAACGATGTATATTTATTAAAGCTTAATCGACATCATTATGCTTTTCCTGCAAAGTCCCGTCTGCTTTATAGCAAATAACGTCAATGTCGTATGCATCGTCGCCTACTTTAACAACAAAATAGTTACCCTCAATCGGACAGCCCGGAAGCTGATGATCTTGGAAAAGCTGAACAAACTCAGGGTCAAGATCGGTTTCTTCTACACCGTCTTTAGTACTAAAAGAAGTTCCGTTTAGAAATACTGTTGACGATGTATGATCATCATTAAGTAATATGTACTTATTAAAAACGGAAATAATTTCACTCTTATTAGTATTGCAGGTTTTTCTTTCCGCATTGTCGGTAATTGCACCGTAAAGCGGAACAGCAACCGCAACGAGGATTCCCATTATAACAACCACAATCATTAACTCAACAAGGGAAAAGCCCTTACGGTTAATCATTTTCCTCATATAAAACCTCCGTTGCAGACTGTACGGGAATCTTCCGTAACCTGTATTCACATTATATTCTCGTATGAAAAATTTGTCAAGAATGATTATTAACAAATGTAATTACCATTTATTGTAATATGTCACAAACATTTTGTCGTAAAAGCAAAAATACGCTGTTGACATTTTATTGGCACGCCACTATCCCCAGAGCCTTTGAAACAGGCTTAAGAACTGCTTTTATTACCTTGCCTGCCGTGGGATTTTTCTTACAAACCTCAACCAATGCGGGCGACCATGAATTATAATACTTATCAATTATAAAATCACCGACTGCTGTTCCCTTAAGGCAATTATCTCTGAATTCTCTGAGTGCGCCAACGGTTCTTGCCCCCTCCTTCGTTCCGTCAATAAACAAAAGCTGTGTAAGACAAGACGCCATATCAACACTTGCTGTAAGCTCGGTTACATCGCCCTTTGAGTCAACTGCACGCTCTGAAATAAAGCGCATCATATTAGCGTCACCATTAATGTATTCAGAACAGTCAAACGGTGTAACAGAATACTTGGTAGGATTGCGCTGTGTTATATAAGGGAATGCGCTCACAGGCTTTCCCAAAACGCTGTCGTCTGCACTCCAGCCCGCAGGGTAAACCTTGTCAAGCCAAGCTTGCTCAAGCACAGGGTATGACCCTTCCATTGTCATTGACCTGCCTGTAAAATTATAAAGTGTGAACTGGGTAATTACCTCATAATTCGTAATATCCTCCACACCAGATTTGAAATCAATTTCTACGGTCGAGGAAAGGTAACGGTAATTCTGGTCTTCTCTCTTATCATATGAATTTGTCTCGTTATTCTTTTGAAGCACATCCGGAGATGTTGCAACTCTGAAAGAGATATCTACAGGAACATCACCCATTCCCTCATTTTCAAGGAACAGCACGCTTTTTTGCGCATCAAATTCACGGATAAACAGGAATTTGCCGAGGTAATCGTTCGTTTCAGAATCGTAAGCCGGGACAGAGAAAATATATGTGTAAACATTATCATTATCTTTAAGTCCCTCTGCCGGCATAACCTTGCTTGCTTCGTTCCACGTTACCGTTTTTGTTTCCGTATCGTAAATAACACCCTGCTCAAGTGCCTTGTCATAAAGTAAATCAGCTCTTTGTGCATTTACGATGGAATCTCTGTTTCTTTCAAATTTATTGCAAGCCAAGTGAACCGCTGACTGAATTTCCCAGCGGCGTGAAGCCATATTAAATACTTGTGTAAAGTCATAAAGAAGCTGACCTGCCAAAGGGAGAATAAACCCGACGAGAGTGATCGCTATAATCAATTCAATCAGACTTATTCCTTTTTTATTTTTGCAGAGATATTTATACATAGTAATCACCCTTAAAGCGATTTATACAAGAAAATATAATTTTAACCAATCAATGCAGCTTTGTGCCGAGTAGAACTCGGCACTTATGATATTTACGCATCGTCACGGCAAGCAACCGAGTTAATTCCGCCGACATCAGTTGCAGGCATTGCTGTGTACTGACCTTTACCTGTTGTACGGTAGAACTGGGTGTTTTCACTCCAACGGCCTGCTGTACGCCCTAAATTATCATAACCGTCGCAGGGCATAAGCGGATCTCTTGCCCAACAGACAACGGCTCTTTCGCCCTCATTCCATTCGCCATCCTGGTTAGCATCTTCATAGCCTGTTGCAAACCAAATACCGTTAAGGCAGCTAATCTGAACAATATTGTAATTCGGATTATCGGAAATCTTAACGGCTTTCCAAAGATATGTTGCGTTATCTTCAGCGGGTTTGCCCGTACCCTTAGCGTCATACCAATATCTAACATTTACCCAAGAGCCGCCCTGACCGTTACCGGTGTAAGCTTTAACGCTGTTTGAGCCGCCGTAATATTTACCGCCGGGGTTCGGGAGAGAATTGTTTCCGCAGTAAAGAGCAGGACAAATTGTCATACCTCTGAGGTTTGTTTTGCCTGTTGACTGATTTCCTACTGCTACCCAATAGTCATTTGCATATTCAATGTCATTGATTGAGGAGAGCGTTGAAATAAAGCCGTAGCCCTGCTCGTAATACTTGTTTTCCTGTGTGGATTTATCAAAGAATGTACGGAACTGACCTGCAAAGGTCTTGCCGGCTGTAGAATAGTTAAAGGTTACCGGATTGGGGTTTGAATCACTTTCAGCCTGATGAACACCTACTGTGCTCTTCCAAGACTTTGATTTAGTTTGGAATGCCTTGCCCTCAACATTGTCAATCCACTGATATGACTGGAATTCAGCCTCAACCGCATTGTCGTCATATTTATATTCTTTACCCTCTGTGTTTAATTCCTCTTCATTAAGTCTTGCCCACCAGGAAAGCACCGTACCGTTGTCAGTACCCCACATAGCTTCGGGGTAATTGTCCCAAGTAGTGCCCCAAACAGCACAGGTTACCTTTGTGTCAACCATCGGGTGGCATCTGACATAGTTATAGTTGCCGTTAGGACTTGTGCTGTGGTCGTTTTGGTCAGGTGCACCGCCGTCCGAAGAACGGTAAAGTATATGACGGTTATTCTGCCAATATTTTGCACCGTACATATTGCCGATATGCGCAACCAAGCCTAAACCTAAGAAGTTGTACTCGTCAGCAGCCTTGTCAGAACCGGGACCGTTCGGATTTGATGCTCCGTCAAGAAGCTTTGAGTCAAGATAATAGAACTGATGGAAATAGTTTGACTCGTCAGCAAGTCTGTATCCTGTTCTATCAACAGCCTGATATTCGTATGTTGCATTACCGTTTGCCTTTTGATTAGTAAGCCAAGCCGTGCCTGCACGAAGATAAACAATACCTATCGGCATAACATTATTAACAAATGCAGGATAGGTTGAACCTATACCCAAAGTACCGCCTGACTGCCTAAAGGTTATTGAACCGCCCTGCGCATAGCCGACAGCGAGGGAAACATTAATATCTTTTTCACCGGCAGTCGGAATTTTAGCATTTGCAACTCTTAAAATTGTGACAGTTTCACGGCGGTTTGCATAATAATATGAGAAATGCTTTTCACCTGTTTCATTATCAATCATATAAGCATTTTGGTCTATTGACGGGTTTGCCGCAATGTGAAGTGCAAAAGGCTGTGAAAAGTAAGAGCAGGTAATGTCAATAACCTTACCGCCGGTCAGATATTGCTGCCGTTTTATTTCACCCGGTAATCCTCTTGTATTGTAAATGGTATTCTCGTTAAAGTTTTTATCCAACTGTATCTTTTTAGTTAAAGTACCTTGGAATTCCGCTAACTCATCTGCATCAACATTTGCATCAAAGAATTTACCCGTTACAGCATAGCCGAGGTTGGTGTAGGGCCAATACCAAATAGAGTCCATCCAGTGCTTGCCACCGGAACTTGCTCTTCCCTCATAAACACGTGTTGCATTTGGCCTAATAGTTGCTGCCCTACCGGATAACATATACGGTGTCATTCCGAAGGTGCCTCTCCAAAGCATATTCTTTTCCGTAGCACCCTCTAAAATGTCATTGCTTTTTCTGTCAAGAGATGAATCCACCGTTAAGTCAATACCACTCTTATTATTGTTATGATTTGCTGTTTCATAGTAATGATCTAATGTTTCTTTTGCAACAAGCAGGTTAGCTTTTGTTTTATCAGTTGCAATATCAAGAGAAGCGCCGTCATGAGCCTTTCTTGACCAAACATCATAGGCTGACGGAATATATCCGCAGTAAAGAGTGTAGGTTTCAGTCGGATACTTCGCAACATCTGCGTCAATTACCGTTCCGCCGTCTGCTACATCATAGTTTGCGTAAGAGGTAGAGCCGGCATAAGGCTGTAAATCGCCGATATTGTCACTGCCCTGAAGAACAATTGCACCGACAGATGTTAATGTTATGGGGTAAGACGCCGTATTAACTGAAGACGGATCAACACTGTGAATTTGATAATATGAATTTCCGTCAGCTCTAAGCCAAGAGAGAGCTTCATAATCCCATTCATCGTAATAGCCTTGACCTCTGATTTTCCAGCCGCCATAAGAGCTTGCCTTACCAACACTGTTTTTAACAGTTTCAAATGTGCCGTCACCGATATTTTTTGTCAAAAGCATATTGTCAAAGCTACCGTTTCTTTGCCCTTCGTTCATGTAGTAGTAAAGCATTTTACCGTCAGAGGCATAGAAATACGCATTCTGGGAAGCTGCCCCGCCGTCAAGAGCCGTAACAGTCCACATATTCTGCGTTATCGCCATAGCGTCATTTTTTCTTGCAGTTGTGGATGTTGCGCCGTCAGTACCTTGAACAAGCTTATAACCTTCTGTACCCTCTTGCCCTACTGCAGCTCTTCGAGCCATAAATTTGTATGAAACCGATGTACTCAATTTCTTTTCCGCATTGATATAGCTGTTGCCCTCAACACGGTTGTGGTTTATATCGGTATAATAGGTATAATCGCCGCCCCAGTAATAGTTACCGGTGGTCGGATTTTGCCAGAAACGCCTGATTTGACCGTTGTCGCCGCACATTACGTAGTAGCCGTATTTTTCACCGTCTGCGCCGACTGCATATTGATCTGCATCCTCAGCCGAAACCCACGCAACGTCATTCATTGCCGAGGTCAGCGGAACACCGTCTCCCATCTTTTTTTGGAGAACAATAAGCCTGTCATTGCCGTCCTCATCCTTTTCGGTCTCACCGCGAGTTACGTAATAATAGTAATTGTTATCAGATGATTTTTCGCCAACCATAATCATTGACGGTGCATCAATCTGAATTTTTTCTTTATGTGTTTTATATTTAAAGGTCAGCGGCGAATTGCTGAAATTAACATCGGTTCCGCCGTAAAGAATAATCTGCATAACCCGCTTTTCAGTAGTCGGGTTGTTTGATTTAACACGGCGCATAGTATAATCCTGACCGTATACGAGTTTTTCCGAAGAAGAACAATTATCGGGATCTCCGTCCTTATTGCAGTAAAGCTCATAAATTGATGAACCGGGTTCATCAACAAAGCTGAAGCCGATTGCCGCAACAGTAAGGTACGCCTCTTTAAAGTCATCTGTCAAAGATTTCGGAAACACCTGAAACTCAGAGTTCGGAGCGTCTGCCTTAACTGTAGCAAAGCCTTTAGAAATGTCATTTGGATTTGAAACGAGCAAATCGCCCTGAGCTGCTACGGTGTAAGACGCATTATTGCCTGAAAGAGTAATGTTGGCACTTGCAACATCAATGTCATAACCTGCGTTGGCAGTATCGTCTCCCGTCTTAAAGTTACCAAGCACCTTTTGCATAATACCTGCATTGTATTGAATATCAGCAGCCTGGTCACCTGTAACTTTAATTGTATCAAAATTAATCAAAAAAAGCGGAGTAACACAAAAGAGAACAAGCATTAAAATTGTTAAAGCTACAAGAGTTTCAACAAGAGTTAAGCCGTTTTTGTTCCTTGCAAGTAATTTTATTTGTCTAATCATTATGAACTCCTCCTTTCGGGATTAATAAGTATTGCCGGCTTTAGGATTGAACACTGAGCCGCCCTCGGGTGTACCCCATTTAATATTAGTTGCGCCGATGTTACTGGGCTGAACCAAGTCAAGAACCGAACCGTAACCGCCGTCAACCGTTATTTCACCGTTTGCCGCATACTGCATTTGAATTTTCCTTACAAGAACAGTTTCATTATTGAAATACGGTGTTGGGTCTCCGCTGCGGAACTGATATTTTGACTCCGGACCCGTTTCTTCATAACTATTGCTGTTTGCAGTGTATGCTTCTTTGCTTACAGTGCCTGTATAATAAAGCTCATTTATGGCTTTTGCCTTTTCAACAAGAGCAGTACCGTAATTGAAGCCTCCCTGACCGTCAATAACAGCGTCCAGGAAATATTTAAGAAGGTCAATTCCCTTCGCTGAAACATCAGTACCGTCAATTGTACCGTCCTCGGAATATCCTCCGTAGAAATACGCCATATCGCCTGCACTGAATACTCGGTATGTCTCCGTTGCTCCGCCCTGATTGAATATTTTCACATATACATTTCCGTTGAAATAAACCTTATTTGCAGGGACAGTTACACCTTCGCACATTAAACCGCCTTTATTTACAGGTACGGGGTCAAAACGTGTTGTAAGACCGTTTGAACCCTCGCCAAGCATCACCGTTCCGACCCTGTAACGGTTACCGATAGTTTGGAAAATTGTATTGAGCGTTGAGCCGAAGCCGCTTGTTTTAACATAGTAAACACCCATAACAATATCGCCGTCAATGACGATTTCATCACCGTAAAGACCAACGGAGTTGTACTTTCCCTTTGAGGGAATAACATTAAGTCCGCAATCCTGCATAAATAAATCCTCAGGTGTCGCAAAAATGTAATAATTGTGAGCATTATCTCTTGTTTTTATCATCGACGAATTTTTGGGCTTTGATAATATCAGGTTTCCGTCGGCTGTTTTAATATACATATCTACAGTTACGGACGAACCGTAGAAATATTCAAAAATACTTTTAATTATGCTCTTACGCAATACCTCAAGAAAACGGAAGATAAAAAATCTTCTGTCACTTGACGGTGTAACATTTGTACCGTTGATGTCAACAGTTTTAGAAACCTTAAGAAATTTGTCTTTTTTATCAGCAGATGTAACTGTTCCGGCATTAACGTCACTTGACGTATAGCTGCTTGTACTCAAAACTCCGTTTTCATCGTAAAAGCTCAAGGGCTGTGCAGTTTCAGCTGTTGAAAGATATGCGCTTGTGTACTGTACAACCGACTCTATTGTATCTGAATTTGTCATTGCGCCGTTTGAGTCAATGAACGGTGTTCCGTTATAACATTTGCCGCAAGACTTAAATGCTTTAACCTTATTGGGAGTTTTCGTTGTTACACCTTCAGAGTCTGTAACGTCTGTATAATCTACACCGTTGCCGATTTCAACTGAAATTTCACCGATAGCCGTTGTTGTGGGCGAGGCTGAAAATGAAAGCCCCTCCCATTTGCCTGTTCCTGCATTGCTGTCAGGAACAATATATATTTTGTTTGTTTTTACAATAGCATTTTCTGTGTTGGAAAATGTAACAAGCGAGCTTGCGGGTGAAGCATTATCCGATGATTCACCTTCAGCAATCTGATATGCATAAGCCGCAAATTCAACGCCTGCACGGGAGAAAAAATACGCTTTCTTTTGTGCGTTCATATTGCGAACTGTCATAAAAGAATTCCATGCCAGCATATAAAGCACCGTACCGAACATTGTTAATATCAACATTACAATAAGTACTGTCGGAAGCGCTGCACCGTCTTTATTTTTAAGCGAAGATTTAATTTTTTCCATTATTCCGTCATCTCCTTGCACAGACAACTGTAGTATTCATAAGCTTATGCAATAACACGTATAAGCTCTTCAAGTGAGGTTTTGCCGTTCATAACTTTTTCAAGACCCTCGTCCTTCATTGTGTGCATACCCTGCTTAATGGCAAGCTCTTTAACCTCAGCTATTGTTGCACGGTCAAGAATAAGCTGTTTCATTTCCTCTGTAACGGTAAGGAATTCAAACACAGCCTCTCGTCCCTTGTACCCTGTATTGTTACAGGTCAAGCATCCTGTTGCACGGTAAAGCTCGAAAGAATCGCCCTCATAACCGTAAATATCAAAATCGGGTAAAATTTTATAAATTTCACTTCGTGGGAGTGTGTATTTTTCTTTACATTTCGGGCAGAGCTTACGCACAAGACGCTGAGCAAGCACACCTACAAGCGAGGATGCAGTAAGGAAAGGCTCAACGCCCATTTCGTCAAGACGGGTAACAGCACCTGCCGAGTCATTAGTATGAAGTGTTGAAAGAACCATATGGCCTGTAAGAGCAGCCTCAATCGCAATTTTTGCAGTTTCAGCATCACGAATCTCACCGACAAGAACTATGTCCGGGTCAGAACGGAGAACCGAACGCAGAGCCGCCGCAAAAGTCATACCTGCACGGTTATTCATCTGACATTGGTTAACCCCCGGCATACGTCTTTCGACAGGGTCCTCAAGAGTAATTGTATTTTTATCAATAGTACTGATTTCCGCAAGGCAAGCATAAAGCGTTGTAGATTTACCCGAACCCGTGGGTCCTGTAACGAGCAGGAAACCGTAGGGCATATTGATAGCTCTGTAAAATCTGTCAAACTGTCTTTCGCTGAAATTCAAATCCTTAAGTGTTGCAACCTGACCTGAATCTCTCTCCAAAAGACGCATAACTATCTTTTCACCGAAAACCGTCGGCATACTTGCAATACGGATGTCAAGTGTTCTGTCTTCATATCTTACGGTTGCACGTCCGTCCTGCGGAATACGGCGCTCGGCAATGTCCATACCGCCGATAACTTTAACACGTGAAATAACTGCGCCGTACATTTTTATGGGATTTTGCAGAATTTCCTGCAAAACACCGTCAATACGGAAACGGACACGCATATATTTTTCAAGTGCTTCAATATGAATATCCGATGCACCTGCTTTAATAGCATTGTTTATAATCTGGTTTACAAGCTGAACCGCAGGCTTATCGTCAATGTCAAGGTTTTCAACAACCTCTTCCTCTGCCGCCTCTTCATCAGAATAATCATTGACACCTGTGTTCATATTGGCAAAGTTCTCAATAGCAGCAGCAAGCTCCATATCAGCCGCTACGACAGGGCAAACATCATGTCCCGTAATAATACGGAGATTATCCTTTACAAGAATGTTATTGGGGTTTTTCATTGCAACATATATTACTCCATCCTCTTCATAAAGAGGAAGAACGTTTTCCCTCATTGCAAATTCAGGAGTAATAAGGTTTGCAATTGCAATGTTAACGCCTATTTCATCAATAGACACAAATCTTGCACCTGTTTTTTCGGAGAGTGTTCTTGCAATATCCTCTTCTGTGCAGTATCCAAGCCTTACAAGAATTGAACCTATGAGCTGCTGCTTATTTGTTTTCTGAATTTCAAGAGCCTCCTGAAGATTGTCAGGAGTAATTATTCCCTGTTTAATAAGCCTTGCAGCCATGCTGCCCGGAATAATATTTATATCTGCCATTGTCTAATCCAACTTTCGTAACTATAAACTTTATTTTGTAAAATCAACAACAGTAAACGCAGCCGTCACAGTGCCGTCACCGTTATTGACTATTTCAAATCTGTCTATTCTTACAATGTATTCCTTTGAAAGAATTTCAGCACACATTGATTTTACATCGCTTTCTTTGCCGACAACATTTACTGTACTTTCAGCCATTTGAACCGAAGCATAGGATGAAAGTTCACCCGCCTGTGCTTCACCGGTAAGATTGTACTTATCCATTAAATCTTCAAGCTCTGCCTGTTTGCCGAGCCTTGTATATGTTCCTGCTTCTGCAATTACTGCATCAAATTCTTCAACCCTGTTAACATATTTATCTTTATCGGCTTTAATTGCCTCAAGCTCCTTGATATGCTCAATGTTGGCATTAGCTGTTTTTATAGCATCTTCATTTGAAGTTTTTTGATTAACTGTCGATTTATATGTAGAAAAAACAGCGACGCCTAAAATACCTGCAAGCAATATCATTGCAATTGCAACAAGTATTGAATCGTTAGCTTTAATTGAAGATAAATCAATTTTCTTTTTCATTATATTTACCTCCTTTAAGCTATTGTGCTTGCTTCAACTACCGTAGTATCGGTAGTTGAAGATTCCGATGCAGGTGCTGTTGTAGTCGTTGTGGTCGTTGTAGTCGTTGTGGTTGTCATCAGAGTTCCTGTCTGCTCATCGACATTGATAATTCCGGAAAGTGAAACTATCATTCTGAATGAATAAGATTTTGTGTTCGTTTCGGAATCAGCATTTACGAGAGGCCCGTCGTTAACAATTTTTATCGCTTTTATAGAGTCTTTAAGCTCTTCATCCTGCGCTATAATATTTTTGTATGACTCCAGCATTGAAGCAGCCGTACTGAGATTATTGGCAGCCGAAAGATTGCCTTCAATGACGCAAACCTGATCTTTCTGCCACTCAGGTGCGGAAAAAGCAGTAATTTCAATGTAATTCGGTGTAATGCTCTGAATAATGTTTACCATTTCAAGAGCGGTAATATCAACAGCTTTAATATTTGCAAAGTTTGCCTCTGCAATTGCCAAAGAGTTGTAATCGTCAACATACGGCCTTAATTCATCAATTCTTTGCATTATCTGAGAATTTTTTTTGTTAATATCTTTTGCATTATTTTTAAGGAGCAAAAGCCTTACCGCCAAACCCGCGTAAATAATAAGCATACAAAGTAAAACAATAACTGCAACAGACATAATTATTTTTTTATTTTTTTTGCCGATGAGCAGTTTTCTGTAGCTTTCGGGCAACAAACTAACCTTAAACATCTTTACCCCTCCAATCCTGAAATAGCAACACCGATGCAAGCAGCGTAATCGTTAACATTGGCACTGCCTTGCGCTTGTACCTGTGGATTCATTTGCGGAATTGCAACGGTAAGCGGTATATTTTCCCGCAATTCATTCACTATATCATCTTTATACGGAGTGTTAGCCGTTAAGAATATTTTCTCAATTTGCTCTTCACTCTGCATAGAATAATAACTTACTGTTGAAGCAGTTTCCGATACAATAAAGTTTATTGCATTCTTAATTTCGTCTTCACTTTGAATTTGAGCATCCTCGTCCTCTTCTTTTCCGTTAAGTCCGAAAAGCTCACATACAGAGGTTCTGTTTCTGTCCGGAATAGTTATTGAACGGACCATAGAAATTTCATCGCCCTTCACAACAATGAAATTCAGTATATCATCTGTAAAGTTTACAAGGCAATATTTTTCTTCTGTACCTGACGCCTTAATCCCTCTGCAGAAAGACAAGAGAGAAGAGTCAATATCCATGACCGTATATTTCATTGCCGTAAAATAATTTATGTAGCTTTCAAGCATTTGACGGCGTGCAGCAATAAGCATAATATTATACTGTGCCACATTGTCCTCATTTGTGCTTTCGCCTGCAATCAGGTAATCGACTTCCATTTCGTTTATGGGAATCGGAATAAACTCCTGAGCCTGCAAGAGAACCATATTTCTAAGCTTATCTCTGTCAATTTTCGGAAATGAAGCATAGCGCATCATAACATTCTCGTTATTCACACCGATTGCAACATTATTTGAACGGAATCCGCCTGAGCTCATAAGCTCACTGAAAGCTTTTTGAAAACTCTCTGCATCCCGAATAAATCCTTCTTCGATTACTCCCTTTTCAAGCGGAATGTATCCCATTGCAAGAATTTGATACGTACTGTCAATTTTGGCAATCTCAACTGCTCTGATTTCATTTGTAGCAAATTCGCAACCAATTATACTTTTAATTTTAGCCATAACTTTCTCCCCTGTTTTTGATGAGATTGATTTCAATTTAAGCACCCATTGATGTAGATGCAGTAAGCATGGGAACATAAAGAGCTATAAGCATACCGCCGACAAGAATACCGACGAAAACGAGTGCCAAAGGCTCAATCATTGCTCGAAGGTTTCGGGATGTAATTTCAACATCCTCCTCGAAAAACTCTGCAACCTTATCAAGCATTTCCGGAAGGGAACCTGACTCCTCACCGATTGCAACCATACCTGTAACCATTGCGGGAAAATAACCGCTCTTTTCAAGCGAGTCGGATATACTCTTACCTTCCTCAATTTCTTCAATAGCTTTATATACGGCGTCTCGTATTTTGTCACTGCCTGCAGTAGGACCTGCACTCTTCATTGCGTCAACAGCTGTAACACCGCCGGCAAGAAGCGTAGCGAGTGTTCGGCAAAATCTTGCGACAACCATCTTTGTAATAAATCCGCCGAAAATCGGCATTGAAAGCTTTGTATTCTCCCAAATTCTGTGAGCTACCTTTGTTTTCGTAAATCCAAATATTCCGCCTACAATAATCACTGCGGGAATAACCCATTTAAGCGGCTCTCCGCGCAAACTGTCTGATACATTAAAAATAAATGCAGAAAGAGCATTAAGCTCAACATTTGAATTCATCATTTTTTTGAACATCGGAACCATGAATACAAGCATGGCAATAAGAATGAAAATAGCCATAATTCCGACCGTTCTCGGATATGAATAAGCCGATTTAATATTCTTTTGAAGATTCTTTTCTTTTTGAAGCTGGTCGGCAAGCGAGCGAAGCGACTGCTCCATAATGCCGCCTGTTTCACCTGCTGCAATCATAGCAATGAAAAGTTCAGAAAAAATCTTAGGATATTTTGCAAAAGCCTGCGACATCGGCGTACCGCCCTCAATGTCCTGCGCAACCTCTTCAATAACTCCTGCAAACCGAGGATTTTCCGCCTGTTTCGAAAGCGTAGTAAGCGCTCTCGTTATGGGAACACCTGCAGAAAGCATTGCCGCTAACTGTTTACAAAAAACCGCAACCTCAGTTGTTGTAACCTTTTTGCCGCCCTTCTTTTTCTTCTCTTTAGTCTTTTGCTCGGTCATGTTAGTGACCATAACTCCGGCTTCGCGGAGTTTTTCAATTGCGAGCGTTGTCGAATCGGCAATAACCTCACCGTGAACGGCCTGCCCCATTTTGTTCATGCCGTCATATGTAAAAGCTGGCAAAGATTTTTCCCCCTTTATATTCAAAAAATAAGTGGAATTTAAAATTAGTAACCCATTGTTGACATAAGACGCAGTACTTCTTTTTGGTCAACACAAAATTCAAGAACCGACTCCTTGGATATTTTCTGCTGTTTCAGCAAATTCAAAAGTGCCTGATCCATTGTCTGCATACCCTGAAGAGTACCTGTCTGCATAGTAGCGTAAAGCTGATGCTCCTTCTCTTCACGGATAAGATTTTTAATTGCCGGCGTATCTACCATGTACTCAACCGCTGCAACACGCCCTCTGCCGTTGATTGTGGGTATCAGCTGCTGTGAAATAACCGCTTTCAAAGAGTTTGAGAGCTGTGAACGGATTTGCCCCTTTTGCTCTGCGGGAAACGAGTCAATAATACGGGAAATTGTAAGAGGTGCTGTCTGTGTGTGAAGTGTTGAGAAAACCAAGTGTCCCGTTTCAGCAGCGGTAACCGCAACCTGAATACTTTCGGGGTCACGCATTTCACCTATCATAATCGTGTCAGGGTCGTGACGTAGAACTGTTTTAAGAGCGTTTGCGAAGCTCTTTGTGTCAGTGCCTATTTCACGCTGACGAACCGTCGATTTTTTATGAACGTGCAGAAACTCTATGGGGTCTTCAACCGTTACAATATTTGTTTCAAAATTGTCGTTTATGTAATTTATCATTGCGGCAAGCGTTGTTGACTTACCTGAACCTGTCGGCCCGGTAACGAGCACAAGACCTCTGGGAAGATTACAAAGACGCTTAACGTCATTGGGGAGCCCTAATTTGTCAAGCTCGGGGATTGAAAAAGGAATTGCTCTGAAAACAGCCGCAATAGTACCTCTTTGAACGATTACGTTTCCTCTGAAACGTGCACACTTCGGTACAGAAACGGCAAGGTCAAGCTCCCATTCTTCTTCAAACTGAGCCTTTTGAGAGTCCGTAATAACCTGCAAAAGCAATTGCTCAACGTCCTCGGGAGCGAGCTTCGGAAGATCATTCTGACGGCAAAGGTCACCGTTTATTCGGATACACGGTTCAATACCGCTGACAATGTGAAGGTCGGAGCCTTTTTTCTCCACTGTAAGACGAAGCAAATCCTCAAGCCTTACAGGATAATTACTTTCTTTACCTGAAAAATGCAAAAATACACAGTCCTTTACAAACTAATTTATATTATTTCAAAAATGGGCTAATGGGGTACGATAATCGTACCCCTTCAGTCACTAAAATCAAATATTGTCACTTGCTGCAATATAGTTGTTCATACGGGTAGCGGTATCAGACGTTGTATATGCATAGATTACAGTCTTGTAAGAACCGCCTGTTGCTGTTCCGGACACAGGATCCTCTACAGGATCTTCTATTACAAATGTTTCATATCTAATGCTAACACCACCGAATACAGTCGGATAAAGCTCATTCATTAATCCGATTGTATTTTGAAGCAGCAGCTTGTCACTGTTAGCATTTGTACCTGATTTTGAGCCGATGGGAATCCACATCTTAGAGCCTGTATCAGCAGTATCAGCCGCTACAAGTGCGTCCAGAACCTCATTGTTCCATGTAATATCATCACAATAGCAAATTATCGCACTTGTAAGCTCAGGATGGTCATATTCATGGAATGTAACTCCCTCAAGATCAAGGTTTCCTATTCTCTTCATAAGCTCTGCAACTGTGCAGTTCTGTGCTTCATATGTATGAATTGTGCTTGCAACCGAAACGATTGCAGTGTCATAGCCTTCAATAGCCGATTTAACAGCCTGAACATCAGCAGAAGCGCCCATAATCCAAATTGATTTAAGCATTCTTTCATGACCGTAGGTCTTAACCTTTGAAGCATACTCTGTTGTATTGATAAATGCTTCTGCATCTGATCTCGAAATATTTACAAGATCAAGCTTAACAATTGTGCTGTTACCTGAAACAATTGTTGTGTTGCCTGTAGAATTGCCCGTTCCGTCGTCTTTATCGCCGCCGCTCGGTGCTTTTGCATCAGCAGTATCAACTATCGCCTTAATCTTCATAATTTCGGCAAGCTGCTGTCCGCTTGCAAACACATAAAGTGTCATCGGATGAGACGTCATGGTAATTCCGGCATGAAGTCCAAGACTTGAAAGCAACGAAGAAAGCTCTTCCGGAGATATATAGTTCATTTTGATGGGGGTAAAGTTTGAAACTGAAGCTGAACTGCCGGACATTACATTGCCCTCAACATCAAGAATTTCAGCAAGCTCGTGAAGCTTAGCCATTTCTTTCGGATATGCACTGATCCAAACGTCTCTGCCGTTATTTGTCTGTGACACAATCTTCATATTGCTAAGCCCCAAAGCGTTTGCCTGTTCGGTAAGCTCAGTGTGAGTTATGTACTTAAATGTGAATTTGGAAAGGACAAGACTGTCAACGAAAGTAGTATTAAGATCATCCGGTGTTGACACAAGAATTGTGTTGCCGTCTTTAAGGTAAGAAACGCCGGCCATTCGTGTAATGTAGTCAATTGCACGAAGCGGTGTAATCTTTTCAAGGTTTATTGAAAGAGTTTGATCAGCGCCCTTGTAAATTACGGTATAGCCCGCATTTAAAGCAATTGAAGAAACAAGATCTTTAACGCTTGCATCCTTTGCTTTAATTGTAATAGTAGATGTTGTAAGCCCTGACGAATAATTCTTCGATGTCAAGGGAAGCTTAATTATCTGCCCTCTGTAAAGTGAAGAATTTGCTGTTAAGCCGTTAAAGGTCATAATATCACTAACGGTTATTCCGTTTTTTGAAGCGATTGACTGAAATGTATCGCCCGATTGAACGGAATAGTAACGGTACTGACCGAGAGATGTGCCCTTAGCACCACCGCCGTTATTCTCACTGCCTATGACGGTAAGCGGTGCAAGAACACTTACAATAAGCATAAGTGACAGCACCAAAGCCATTGCCGGCTTACCGAATTTCTTAAAACTTTTCATTTTGGGTCCCCCTAATTTTATGTAAAGTTATTAGTTTACTAAATTAATCTAAATTGATTTTCACTGTAGTTTTCTGTCCGTTACAGGAAAAAACAACTTGTTCCTCAGTAATACTTTCAACCATCCAATCTGAATGATAAACAAAATCTCCAACCCGAAGATTCGGATAAGTTGCATTATCAGTTTTAACTATAACTGTGTAATAGCCTTCTTCAACATTATATGTAATCGCAGTTACCTTCGGATGAGCAAGAACAGCCTCGTTAAGCAGTTCTTTATCAGTTATTCCTTCAAGCTTTTCGGCATCACGTACTTCTTTTGGGAAAGCCTCAACCTGATTTGTGTTTGCCTCTATTGAATCAACGGGAATATCAGGTACCTCCGCATGGCTTGTTTTAACAACAATCACAATTGCAACAAGAATTGATATTACAAGAAAGATTGCCGGTATAATTAATTTCATCTTCGGATTTTTTTCAAAAAATGCTGCAACTCCGCCACTGTTTCTTGAATTACCTTTTTTTGATTTTAGTTTTGCAATAAGGTCCTTTACGTCCATATTCATATCCATATATTAATAGCCTCCTGAAGCGTCTGAAGAACCAACATTCACTAAAAATAGGTATACTGCTCCCATAAACGCACAATAATACATAATCATTTTACACTACATATTGATAAAAAGCAATATACGACCACAATATTTCCCAAAAATTATTAACAAAAATTTAACACTTTTTTTGTGTAAAAATATAACTCCCATCAAAGCTGATGGGAGTTATTTTAATTTAGTTTAAACTTTTCCGAATGTTACGCAATGTTTGAGTAAACAATCTTTGTCTTTGCTTTACCGTTACCGTTAATTGAAAGACCTGCTTTAAGGTCAAGATTTGCAGCGAAATCGTAAGTTAATTCAAGATTTGTAAGCTTTCCGCCCTTAATTGTGGCAATAACAGTAATATTTGAGAAAGCGACCTGTGATTTTTCAAGAGTAAGAAGTGAAGCAAATTTGCCGAGACCGTCTGCAATTGCTGTTTTAACTTCATCATGAGTGATAAAGTCATTTGTTGCACGGTGAAGAGCATTTCCGCCGTCCTTCTGAGGATTGTCGCAAGCATTAAGCTGGAACTTGTAAACATCAGCCTCCTGAACGAAGTCCTTTACGCTTGCTTCGTCAAGTGACATTGCCTTAAGAAGATACTTTTCATCAGGTGTATTTCCGTTTTCATCAGCTACGAACTTGCCGCCCTTAACCTTACCGTCTTTTGGACCTATGCCAAGGAAGCCGCCTACAACGCCGCCGAGAGAGGCCTTCTCGTCAACCTTGTGAATAATTCCGTCAAGTGTGCTTGTTGCGTCTCTTCCTAAAGCTGTTACAACAAGGTCCTTACCGTCTGTCTTTTCATATTCGCAGGTTCTGTTCCAGTCATAAGCGCCTTTGGCTGCAACTGCTGTAGCATCGTTAAGAAGCTTAATAGCGTCTGCCTTTGAAAGACCTACTGTAACATTACCCTGTGCGTCTGTAACTGTTTCGCCTTCCGAAACAGCATTCTCACCGCGTGAAAGAGACTCTTCGGGCGCCGGCTGTGTTTGAGCGGGCGTATTAGTACCGCCTGTTGATACATCAGCAGTATTCTTTTTTCCCTGTGATCTGCCTAAAAATGCGATGCCTACAGTAAGTACAAGTGCAAGTAAGATTGCCCAAAACTTTGTCCAGTTCTGACTGCTTTTTGCCTTTTTCATTGATTTAATTTCCTGCTGCTCAGGAGTAAGTACTTTCTTTGCCATAATGAAACCCCTTTCGGTTTATGTAAAATTAAAAATTAGTAAACAAAATTCTTGTAAGTTTCTTCAACTCTGCCCTTACCTGTACCCGCAACGCTTGCAAGAGTAACTTTAAGATTAAGGCTCTTAACATCCATTAAGTAGTTGAGAGAAAGGCTTGTAAGCTTACCGTCCTTGATTTCAGCTACAATAACAATTTCAGAGAACTGAACCTCGGTCGACTCAACTTTAATAATGCTTATTGCATTTGAAACGTCTGTCTTAACCTCGTCATGTGTAACGAAATCATTCGTAACACGGTGAAGAGCGTTTCCGCCGTCCTTTTGAGGGTTGTCACAGGTGTTAAGCTGAAATTTGTAAACATTTCCTGTCTGAACAAACTGAGCAATGTCGTTTTCAATAAGAGTCATTCCCTTTAAAAGGAACTTATCCTTCATTCCTTCGGGGGCTGCCGAACTGCCCTTTGCCTTTTTAGCGGCAAGGGGGTCACCGTCGCCTGTTATATCAAGGAATCCTCCGACAACTTTATCAAGAGATGTTTCAGGAGCAACAGTCTTAATTGCATCATTAAGAATACCTGTAGCGTCTTTTCCCAACGCTACAACCTTAAGTGCGCCGTCATCTGTATAATAGCACTTTCTTGACCAGTCATAGCCTGCGCTTGCGGCCTTTGCGGTAACTTCGTTAAGAAGCTTAACTGCATCTCCCTTTGAAAGACCTACAACATCATTACCGTCTTTGTCCTTAACAGTTTCGCCTTCTTTTACCGTTTCTTCATCACCTGCAAGGTCAACAGTTGCCTGTTCAGTTGCTTTCGGTGCAGGAGAATCAGAAGAACCTGTTCCGCCTGTCGTTGCAACGCCTGCATTCTTAGTAAATGCAATCTGAACCATTGCAAAGGTAAAAGCTATTCCCAAAAACAGGGCAAGTGCTTTTCTGAATGTACCGAAGAAAAGTGTTCTTTTGGCAACCTTTTTTTCCATAGATGCCTGATATTCTTCGGGTGTTTTAACCTTTTTCGCCATATTTGTGGCTCCCCTTTCATTTTAAGATAATGTGAAGATAAACGTAACCTGCACAAATATCTAACATATACACATTAAATTTACAATAAATTTAACAAAATGTCAACCGATTTTTGAAATTTCCAAAAATTTTTTATTAAAAGTTTCTATCGGAAAGCCCATTACATTGAAGAAGCTGCCCGAAGCAACGCTTGCAAATTCGCCTCCGAGGCCTTGAATTCCGTATGCTCCCGCCTTGTCCATCGGCTCGCCGCTTTTTATGTAAGCATATATTTCTTCATCGGAAAGATTTCTAAACCGCACGTCCGAGCGTTCCGAAAACACCATTTTACCGTTGTCCGTTAAAATACAGACGCCCGTAAACACTTCGTGCTCTCTTCCCGAAAGCCTTCTAAGCATTGAAAAAGCATCGTTTTCGTCCTTCGGTTTTCCGAGAATTTCACCGTCAACCGCAACTACCGTGTCTGCGCCCACAACGGTTTCACCTTTTTCTCTTTTTACTGCCGAAGCTTTTATTTCGGCAAGCATTTCCACAGCTTTTTCGGGTGAAATTCCGTTTGGGAGCGTTTCGTCCGCATCCTGTATTCTTATCTCGATGTCATAGCCCGCTTTTTCAAGGATTTCTTTTCTTCTAGGCGATTTTGACGCTAAAATTATTCTTCCGTTATTCATATTTTACCTTCATCTAAAAGCCTTGCGATTTTAAGTATTCCCACCTGTGTTTTGCTGTCGGGTAAGTCCCCGTTCATCACCATTTCGACTGCTTTTGAGATATGAATTTTCTTAACCTCTAAAAATTCATCGTCATCGGGGTCTTGCTCGCCGAATGAAAGACCCGTCGCCAAATAAAGGTGAATAATTTCACCGCAGTAGCCGGGTGTGGGATAAAGCTTTCCAAGACTTACGATTTTCTGAGCTGTTGCTCCCGTTTCCTCGCGAAGCTCACGAATACCTGCTTCATAAGGGTCTTCGCCCTTTTCAAGCTTACCTGCGGGCAATTCCGTTACAACCTCAAAATACGGATAACGAAACTGGTCAACAAAATAAAGATTTCCGTCGCTGTCCAAAGGTGCTACCATAACACCGCCGTTATGCTCCACAACCTCTCTGACAGCAGTTCTTCCGTCCGGCATTAGCGCCTCGTCAACACGGGCGTTGAATATTCTTCCTTTAAAAACATATTCAGCCTTTAACTGCTTTTCCGTCAAATCCATTTTTTATTCACCGTACTTCCTTACGCATATCTTGTAAAATCTGCCTTTTTCTTCAAAGTTTTTATATTCGTTATAGCTCGGCGCGGCAGGCGAAAGAATACAAATTTCACCTTTACCTGTATTTTCATAAGCAAGCTTCACTGCTTCTTCAACATTTTCCGCCTTAAAAAGCTTTTTCTGCGTGCCGTTTTCCTGCATCATATCAATTATTTTATGCCCCGTAGTTTTTGTGCCGATTAAACACATAAGCGAGCTATTTTCCAAATCACGGGCAAATTCAGTGTAGTCAATGCCCCTGTCCATTCCGCCGAAAATAAGCGTTTTAGCGTCGAGAGCCGAAACTGCACACATTACTGCGTGGGGAATTGTCGCTATGCAGTCATTGTAAAAGGTTATGCCCTTAAATGTGCCGACGCACTCCATTCTGTGCTCTATTCCCTCAAAATCGGCTATTGCTTTTTCTGCACCCTCAGCTGTTGCTCCCAAAACGGAAGATGCCTTAAAGCTGAGCAGAATATCATGCCTGTTATGCACGCCTATTAAATGGGGATTTTCAGCGTTAAACGGAATTTCATCATTTTCCTTAACAGCAATAACATTCGTTTTGAGCGAATTTACATCTATATACTCTGAGAGTCCCTGCGTGCCGTTATAAACAAACGTGTCACCCTCGTTTTGATGCTTCACAATATTGAGCTTTGCGCCCACATAGCCTGCCATTCCGCCCTTGTAATGTTCAAGGTGCTCCTCATATATATTGGTAATAACCGCAACATCGGGCGAGGAGCGTGTAAATTCAAGCTGATGGCTCGACATTTCAATTACGGCAATTTTGCCCTCGACATCTTCAATGTAATCGAGCACAGGAAGCCCCATATTGCCCATTAACACCGCGTCAATACCCGATTTTTCGAGCATTTTGTAGCAGAGAGTAGACGTTGTTGTTTTGCCCTTTGAACCTGTAACGCCTAGTTTCTTGCATGGAGCATATTTTAAAAACAGGTCAAGCTGGCAGGTGATAAGCACATTTTCGGGAATCTCTACATCTCTGAACGGGATTCCCGGGGATTTAAGCACAACGTCAAATTCGCCGAGAAAATCAAGATAGTTCTCACCGAAAATACCCTTTGTAAAACCGTCCGGTAAAATTTGCTCCCTGCCGTCAGCTATTGTCAGTTCTTTTTCCGGCAGATATTTGCGGATATACGAAAAACTTGACTTACCCTCTCTGCCGAAGCCTAAAATCAGTATTTTTTTGTCCTTTAAAAATTCAATTATCTTCGGCAACATAAGAATACATCTCCATCATCTGCGGTAAAAATTTATCAGGAATATTGTGTGCGGCGTTGTAGCTTTTGAGTAGTCCCAAATCAATTCCGTTTTTGTCCGCTTTTTCGTTAAAGCGTTTTAAGAGCAACGGCTTTTCGCCGTCTGTTTTTTTATCAAGCAGGAAAAGTGCAAGCTTTATTTCCTCAGGCGTGCCGACACATTCAAAGGGCTTTATTCCGCTGATGCCTACAAGCCCGTCAAAATCTTTTGTCATTTCTTCGTCGTTCAGCATATCGTTGCCGAAAACCTTGACTAATTTTTCGTACTCAATAAACGGCGACAGCATTATGAACACAAAAAGGCATTTTGCGCATTTTCCGCACCATATATTTTTCTTACTGCCCCTGTTACAGCTTCTGAATACCGGCAAAAACTCCTCGCATTTTGCAAAATATTTTGCTATCTGCAATTCATTAAAAGGTCTGAGAAGTGAAAAATAATTTATCTCATTCATTATATTTTTTTCAACATATTTTCTAAAATCTTCTTCAAACAGGAAAGATTTAGAATACTGATGATTAACTCTTGACCCTTTAATATTTGACTCGTTTGCACTGCTCTCATTTGACAGCACAATGTTCTCTGCTCCCGTAAGGTAAGCACAGTAAAGGGACAAAAATGCAACAATAGCCGAAAACGGCGTGTGCCCGTTAAGATAGCCTTTTGCATTTAACTCCAACAATTTTTTATCAATTGTTCTGTAAGTCTTGACTATTCTGTCCTCGCTGTAGCCCGCTTTCAGCACAGTTTGTGTTCTCGCCTCTTGGTCATTTACCGTGAAGAATATATTATCGTCTTTAAAGTCTTTAAGCAAATCGGCAGTAACTGCGGAATCCTTGCCGCCGCCTACTGCAATTAAGTTTTTACCCTTACTGTTGTATTCAAACGCAGGGTAAGGCTTATGCTCAAATCGGCAGACAATGTCCATAAACCGCTCTTCATCAGTGTTTATTCCGTTTATATAGTGAAATTCGCCGAGTCCCCCGAAATAGAGCCTTTTCCACCAGCGAATGTCAAATGTGTCAAGGTAACCGCAGTCAACATAAACCTTAGGCGGACAGGCACATTTCCAATATGAAACAAGCTCAACCATACCGAGAGAAAATATTATCCTTCTTGCACATTCGGAATTGTAATCGTTTACAATATTAAGATTCTTTGTAGGTATTCTTATTTCAGGGTGAAATTCAGCACCGTTTTCCAAGGAAAAATCGTACCTTATTAAAATTTCACCGTCACTTTGTGTCAAAGAGTAATCCTTATATATAAATGATGGATGCTTTTCTCTTAATTTTTCGTAAACTGTACGCTCCATATTTTCCTCCGAAATTCTTTTATGCTTTTATTATACAGTCATAAAAGCAAAAAATCAAT